>NZ_JBIUWE010000003.1:362778-461257 GCF_044743275.1 Glutamicibacter sp. NPDC087661 | reverse complement strand
TGCAATGCCTCAAGCAAATGTTATGTATTCACCAAATAAAAATATTCGGTATCAACAAACTTGGCACACTATTGAGTTCTCAAACAACAAACACTCTCGACACCACAACCATCAATCCATCGATGACTGCTTCGCTCCGGAGCAACTTTACAAGCCTACCACCAAGTTGACTGTTGTCAACTCGACGTTTCAGTCTTGTTCACCCCGCCGTTTCCGTTTCGCCCTTTCAGGCTGTCCGGATCAGCGGCGCGAGATAAAACTCTACACGGGTTCAGCCACGACGCAAAATCGGCCAGTTTCCATGCTTTCCTGCGCAGAATCCCCGGAATCATGCGGATTCCCTGCGGTCCAAGGTGAATATCGGCTAAAAACAACGGAAAATTGTTGTTATGAAGCAGGTCACCCCAATGAAAAGGGGCCATAACTTGCCTTGGCAAAGTTATGGCCCCTTCACGGTGCTTGGAGACTACTTGGACTGTCCAGCGCGCAAACGCGATACCTCGTAGAGCGAGATGCCAACAGCCATCGAAGCATTCAGCGATTCCATTGCCGAGTCGATTGGAATCGAAACGATGGCGTCGCAGTTTTCGCGGACCAGCCGGGACAGGCCCTTGCCTTCGGAACCAACCACGATGCACAGCGGGCCGGTAGCCAATTCGAAGTTCGGAAGCTCCATGTCGCCACCGGCGTCGAGGCCGATCACGAAAATGCCAGCAGCCTTGATTTCTTTCAGTGCGCTGGTCAGGTTGCTGCACTTGGCTACTGGTACGCGTACAGCTGCACCGGCGCTGGTCTTCCATGCCGAAGCGGTCATGCCGACGCTGCGGCGCTCTGGAATGATCACGCCGTCTGCGCCGAAGGCCGAGGCCGAACGGACAATCGCACCCAGGTTACGCGGGTCGGTGATGCCATCCAGTGCCAGGAACAGCGGCTGGGTCCGGGTGTATCCCTTGTCGAAGTCCTTGATGGCCTTGGTAGCCAGCTGGACTGCATCCTTGTATTCGTATGGCGGGATCTGCAGGGCCATGCCCTGGTGGATCGCGTCATCGGTCATGCGGTCGAGCTCGGGCTTGGATGCTTCCATCAGCGGGATGCCCAGCTCGGCAGCCAGCTTCAGGGATTCGCGGACGCGGTCATCGACGTCGATGCGGATGGCAACGTGCAGCGCCTTGGCAGGGATGCCGGCGCGCAGCGCCTCAACGACGGAGTTGCGGCCGGTGACGAACTCGGCGTTGACCTTGATGCGGTCGGTTCGACGGCCGGTGCTGCGCTTGGCGGCCGAGCGCTCAGAGAGCTGCTTGGCACGGTAAGCCTTGTGGTACGGGCGGTCCTCCGCTTTGGGGGTCGGGCCCTTGCCCTCGAGGGAACGACGTCCCTTGCCACCACTACCCTTGGTTGGGCCCTTTTTGTTCATTGGTTCATGTCCTTTAGTTTTGAGTTCGTTGGTGCCGCGCGTGTTCGCGACTAGTTGTCCAGAGTCCAGCGAGCGCCATCGGCCGAGTCCGCCACGGTAATGCCAGCGGATGCCAGCGCATCGCGGATGGCGTCGGAGCGTGCCCAGTCCTTGGCAGCGCGTGCTTCGGCGCGTTCAGCCAACTGGGCCTGGATCAGCTGATCCAGGGCTGCGTGCTCTGCAGAAGATTTCGAGCTTTCATTGCTGCCGGCATCATCCAGGCCCAATACCTGGGTCATGGCCAAGACCTGGCCCAAGGCCTTGGCAGTGGCAGCGTCGTCACGGCTATCCAAGGATGCATTGCCCAGCCGCACGGTTTCATGCAGCGCGGCCAGCGCCATTGGAACGTTCAGGTCATCATCCATCGCGGTGCCGAAAGCTTCCGGAACCCCGGTGGCCACGATCGACTCGGCGACGGCACCCAGGCGGTAGCGCGCGTTGGAGATGAAGGTGTCGATGCGTTCGACCGCTGCCCCCGCTTCGGTCAGCGAGTCCGGGCGGTAGTCGAGCATCGAACGGTACTGCGCCTGGCCCAGGAAGTAGCGCACCACGCGGGCGTCGGCCAGCGCGAGCATTTCTTCCGGGGAAATGGTGTTCCCAATGGACTTGGACATCTTCTCACCCTCATAGGTGACCATGCCGTTGTGCATCCAGAAGTTTGCAAAGCCGTGGCCAGCCGCGTTGGACTGGGCCATTTCGTTCTCGTGGTGCGGGAAGCGCAGATCCAGTCCGCCGCCATGGATGTCGAATTCGCTGCCCAGGTACTTGCCAGCCATCGCCGAGCACTCAAGGTGCCAGCCCGGGCGGCCGCGTCCCCAGGGGCTTGGCCAGGAAGCGGTCAACGGATCGGTGCCCTTGTAGCCCTTCCACAGCGCGAAGTCGCGTGGATCCTTCTTGCCGCGCGGATCCGAATCCGGCGCGTCCTGCATATCTTCGATCTTCTGGCGGGTCAGTGCGCCGTACTGCTCATAGGAGCGCACGTCGAAATAGACATCTCCGGAGCTGTCGGCCGCCGGGTAGGCATGGCCGCGTTCGATCAGCTGTGCAATCAGCTCATGCATTTCGGTGATGTGGCCGGTCGCGCGGGGCTCGTAAGTCGGGCGTTGGACACCCAGAGCCTCGTAAGCCCGTGCGAATTCCTGCTCGAAGCGGTACGCCAGGGCGAACCATTCTTCGCGCGGCTTGTAATGGGCATCCGCCTCGAAGTCCTCGGCGAAGGATTTCGCCGACTTCTCCAGGATCTTGTCATCGATGTCGGTCACGTTGCGGACGGTGGTGACGGCAAAGCCGCGGTATTCGAGCCAGCGCACCAACAGGTCGAAGACAATGGCGCTGCGGACGTGGCCCACGTGCGGCATGCCCTGCACGGTGGCGCCACAGTAGTACAGCTTGACTTCGCCTTCCGCCAATGGCTGGAAGTCGCGTACGGATGCTGTTTTGGTGTCATAGAATCGCAGGCTCACGCCTTTAAGGTTATCCGATGGATGCACCCTTTGTACTTCACTTGTGACACTCTCGATGATCGAAGCCCCGCGGTTGCGCCAAGGGGCCTAGCCCGATACCGGGTAGACCAGTGCGGTGGCATAGGCTGTCACGCCCTTGCCTTCCCCCTCGTAGCCCAGCCCGTCGCTGGTGGTCGCAATGACGCTGACTGGGGCGCCGATAGCCTCGCTCAGCACTTTGCTGGCTTCTTCGCGGCGCGCGGCAAAGCGCGGGCGGCGGCCAACGAACTGCACCGCGACGTTGCCGATTTCGAATCCCGCCTCCCGCACCAGGCGGGCGGCTTCTGCAATCAGGCTCACACCGCTGGCCCCGGCGAATTCCGGTCGGTCCACCCCGAAGTGCGTGCCCAGATCGCCAATGCCCGCCGCGGAGAACAGCGCATCGCAGGCCGCGTGCGCTACCGCGTCGCCATCGGAGTGGCCCGAAAGCCCGGTGTCTTCCGGGAAGTGCAGTCCTGCCAGCCACATTTCGCGAGTCGGGTCTTCGCTGACCGCGTGAACATCGATGCCGTTGCCGACTCGTGGCAGGATCATGGTTTCTTCCTTTGCGCTTGGGGTGGCCGCGGGCTGGTTCGCCGCGAGCTTGCCTGCCGCGTCGAGATCTCCGGGATAGGTGACCTTCATGGCTTGCTGCGATCCCGGCACCACATGGACTTCGGCTCCGAAAGCCCGCACGATCGACGCGTCGTCGGTAACCTTCTCCAGTTCTGCCTCGGTGCAGCCATCCAGTTGGGCGTGGGCATCGCGCAACAGCTGCGCGTCAAAGCCCTGCGGGGTTTGCACCGCGCGCAGGATGGAACGTGCCGGGGTTTCCTTGATGATTTCGTGCTCGCCGGCGGCATCGAGCTCCACCACGCAGATGGTGTCGGTGACGTTCAGCGCCGGGATGACGGCGTTGCACTGCTCGTCGGCCAGAGCGCCAAGCACTTGTTCATGCAGCTTCGCCGGGGCAAAAGCACGGGCGGCGTCATGGACCAGAATGTTGGTGGCGGCGGAACTGGCTACAGCCAAGCCGGCACGGACCGACGCGGCGCGGCTGGCGCCACCGGGCACGGTGCGCACCTTGTCCCCGTACTGCGCCATGGCCGCGGCCAGGCGTTCGTCCTGCGGCGGGGTAACCACGATGATTTCGGTGATCTGCGGAATTCCCAGCGCCCGGTCCACGGCATGTTCAGCCAGGGATTTTCCGGCCACCTGGACCATCGCCTTGGGAAGGCCAGCGCCGAGGCGGGTTCCCATTCCAGCAGCCACGAGGATCAGGCTTGAGTTATGCACTTCGCTTTGCTTCACAGCGCCCAGCTTATCGTGCCGCGCGGTTCGGCCTTGGCCGCTTTAACGCCAAAAGCCGTGAAACGCTTGGGAGCGTTTCACGGCGATGCGTTACCGGAACGGGGCTAGGCCGAAGCCAGAACCTCGTCCAAGAGGCCTTCTGCCTTGGCCTCGTCCAGATCCTTGGCCAAGGCCAATTCACTGATCAATACCTGGCGAGCTTTTGCCAGCATGCGCTTTTCGCCTGCCGACAGACCACGGTCATTTTCTCGGCGCCACAAGTCGCGAACTACTTCTGCAACCTTGATGACATCGCCGGAAGCGAGCTTCTCGACATTTGCCTTGTAGCGGCGCGACCAGTTGGTCGGCTCTTCGGTAAATTCAGCACGAAGGACATCGAACACATGGTCCAAGCCTTCCTGACCTACCACGTCACGTACGCCAACAAGATCAACGTTCTCAGCAGGAACCTCGATGGTCAGGTCGCCCTGAGCCACCTTGAGCTTGAGATACATTTTCTCTTCGCCCTTGATCTTGCGCATCTTGATCTCTTCGATCATCGCGGCACCGTGGTGCGGGTAGACAACAGTCTCGCCAACCTCAAAAACCATGTGGATAAACCCCTTTCCCACGCCCTAGTCTACCATGTTTGCTATTCCGGATCCTGCGACTGTGCCCCATATAACCGCGAATTCACGCGGAAATGCCTCTTCCACTTGCAAGAGAAACATGCTATGAAGAAGGTAGGGCAGTCGACTGCGCCCCAACCCCCTTCCCCGCATCGGTTGTCTACAACTTGTCGAAATGCGTGTGTTGCACGTCGCTAAATCGCGTCTTTGCGTGAAAAACAGCTAGGCTTAGAGGTAATCGTGGTCCAATTTTCGATTGCGCCTGCCCTAGATGCATTCGATTAAGCAGACCACGAACCGAAGCAACTCATTTTTCTCACCGAGGAGTTAGTGTCGTGATCACCGCACGCATGACCGCTGGACGTCGCATTGCCGCGTCCCTCGCTGTGGCTGCCCTGGCATTCGGTGTCACCAGCTGTGGCGCCATCAACGAGCAGGCCACCAACACCGACTACGCCGCCAGCGATGGCGTCAACGTCGATGTCGCAGACGCAAAGGTCCGCAACCTGATGTTCGTCACCAACAGCGACGACACTGAAGCCCGCCTGATCGGCTCCGTAGTCAACGCCGGCGATTCCGCGCTGACCCTGTCGGTCAAGGCTGACAACGCAGCACCTGTCTCCATCCAGGTTCCTGCAGACGGCACCATCAAGCTTGAAGAAGACAAGAACCAGCAGATCATCAAGAACATGGGCATTGCAGCTGGCGAACACGCCGACTCGGTCTTCACCGTTGCCGGTGAGAACGTGGAATTCAGCGTTCCAGTTGTCGATGGCACCCTGGCTGAATACCGCGACTTCGTACCAGGCGGTGCTGACCAGTCGGTTACCGAGCACCTGATTCCAGAAGAGACCCACTCCACTTCGGGCCACTAAGCTTCGCGCAAGACAAAACAAGAGCCTCGGGCAGAATCGAAAGATTCTGTCCGAGGCTCTTGGCGTATCCGGGCTCTTTGGCTTTAGACCACGAACTTGTAGCCCAGCCCGCGCACGGTCACCAGGCGTTCGGGCACCGCCGGGTCGACCTCGATCTTGGAGCGCAGGCGCTTGACGTGCACATCCAAAGTCTTGGTGTCCCCCACGTAGTCGCTGCCCCAGACGCGGTCAATCAGCTGGCCTCGGGTGAGCACTCGACCGGCGTTGCGCAACAGCATTTCCAGCAGCTCGAATTCCTTCAGCGGCATGGATACCTCGGTGTTGTCGACCGAGACCACGTGGCGTTCCACGTCCATTCGCACCGGACCGGCGGTGACCACATTGCTGATCAGTTCTTCGCCTTCGCCCTGGCGGCGCAGCACAGCACGGATGCGGGCCAGCAATTCGCGGGAGGAGTACGGCTTGGTGACGTAGTCGTCGGCGCCGAGCTCCAGGCCGACGACCTTATCGATCTCCGAGTCCTTTGCGGTGAGCATGATGACCGGGACCTGGCTGTTCAGGCGGATCTGGCGGATCACCTCGGTTCCGGGCTGGCCCGGGAGCATCAGATCCAGCAGCACCAGGTCTGCGCCATGGCGTTCGAACTCGGTCACGGCCTTCAGGCCGTCGTCGGCGATCCGGACTTCGAAACCTTCGCGTTCCAGCAGGTAGGACAGCGGGTCAGAGAGCGATTCCTCGTCCTCAACGATCAATATGCGGGTCATCGGCGTCCTCCTTCACGATCGGACGCATTCGTCTCGATCGTTCGTTCCTTCATCGTCTGGCCGGCAAGCACATTGCTGGTCGCCGGTTCTTCGTCCGCTAGGGGAAGTCTTAGGGTAAATGTGGATCCGTGGCCCGGCTGCGACCACAGCGACACTTCGCCGCCGTGGTTGGCCAGCACGTGCTTGACGATGCTCAGCCCCAGGCCCGTGCCCCCGGTCTGCCTCGAACGTGCGGAGTCCACGCGGTAGAAGCGCTCGAAAACGCGTTCCTGCTCTTCGGCCGAAATCCCGGGTCCCTGGTCGGTGACCGAGATCTGCGCATAGCCATCACGCTGCCGGATGCCCACGCCTACCGTGGTGTTCTCCGGGGAGTAGCGGATGGCATTATCGATCAGGTTGCGGATCGCAGTCATCAGCAGGTCCGCATCGCCCAGGATCGGCTCCTCGAGATGTCCGCCTACGGTAATGGCGATACCCTTTTCCTCGGCAATCAGGTGGCTGCGGTCAACTGCCTCGGCCACGACGCTGTCGATATTCACTTCCTGGCCCTGCACGATGGCATCGGATGCCTGCAGGCGGGAGAGCTCGATAATGTCCTGGACCAGGGCGGCCAGGCGCCGCGATTCCTTGTCCATCCGGGTGGAGAAGCGGCGTACCGCCTTGGGGTCATCGGCAGCCTCGGTAATGGCCTCGGCCAGCAGGCCGATCGCGCCGACCGGAGTCTTCAGCTCGTGGGAAACGTTGGCCACGAAGTCGTTGCGCATCGCTTCGGTACGGGTGATTTCGGTACGGTCGTCGGCCAGCAGGAGAATGTACTCGTCGCCCAGCGGTGCCACGCGCACATGGACAATCAGCTGCCCGGCACCCAGCGTGGAGCGTTGCAGCTCGTACTGGCTTTCGGCAATCACGCCGTCGGCGCGAACCTGCCGCACCAGCGAGAGCAGTTCGTTGTGGACGAGCGTGTGTCCTCGCACCAGTCCGTAGGCGTAGGAAGCGGGGTTGGCCCGGACCACCCCGTCGACGTCATCAAGGATCACGAAGGCGCGTCCAATGACCGACAGGACGGCGGCGGCTCCCTCGGGGAGCACGGGTTCGTCGACCTGCGGCAGCTTCGAGGAGCGGTTCTGGGAAAGCCGGAAGGCGATGACGCCAACGATCCCCAGAGCCAGGCCGAGGACGCCGGCTATAAGAGTCGAGATCACTTCGTTCACATCTTTAGACTAGCTTCACCTTTGGGTGGCACCGGCCCTAAATGACGTGATTTAGTCGATTTCGGCGCGCTGTTCACCAAACGTTCACCTTTCGTGGCATATTCGTTAATCACCCGCTGACAAGCTGGAGCAAGACCCTCCACCATGCCACAAAACTGTTTCGGGGCGGTTGGCTGCCACGGCAGTCCACCATCCGGCATGGATACCGACACTCGAAAGGAACTGCTGTGCGTAAGGTATTTCAAGCAGACCTGCAGCAAATTGGCGAAGAACTCATTGAGATGGCCAACCAGGTCGCAACCGCAATGGATCGAGCTTGGGATTCGCTAGCCAACGTCGACGTCGACCTGGCCCAGGAAGTCATCGCAGCGGACGCGAAGATCGACTTCCTGCAGAACCAGCTCGATGAGCGCGCTATCGATACCTTGGCTTTGCAGGGACCGGTAGCCAGCGATCTGCGCATGATCGTCGGTTCGCTGCGCATGAGTGCTTCGCTGGAGCGCATGGGCGACTTGGCACGCCACTTGGCGCAGCTGGCCCGCCTGCGCTTCCCCAACCCGGCAATCCCAGCCAGGATTTCCGACACCTTTGCCCAGATGGCAAAGATCGATATTGACATCGCCAAGGCCGTTGCGCGTTTGCTCGACACCCGCGATCTGCAGATCGCTACCGAAATTATCGAGCTGAACCACCAGCTGGATCGCTTGCACTCCAGCGTCTTCACCCTGGTCGCGGCCGACGACTGGGATGCCAATGCACCCACCACCGTGGACGTATCGCTGACCAGCCGCTACCTTGAGCGCTTCGGCGATCATGGTGTGTCCGTAGCTCGCAAGGTCACCTATCTGGTGACCGGCGAATGGGACCCCACCGAGATCTAGGTCCGCGGACCTAAGCTATAAGGCTGCGCCCTGGCGCCTGCCATCCGGTACCACCGGATGGCAGGCGCCATTTTTGCTCTCCAGCTCATTCAGCACTGAAACTGGGTGTCCGGGGTCCGGGGAGCCTTTCGCATCGCGGCGCGAACTGGGTACCGTGCGGTGGCCCGCGGCCCCGTTGGCATGGCAGTGCTGCGCCTCGTCCGGCCATGCAGCTCCACGCGCTCCCGGTGAGCGCACATCCAGCCATTGCCCCGGCAGGATGCCAGCGGACGCACGACGCAGCGCTGGGCAGCCCAGGGACCGCCGTTGGAGTCCGGTCCCATCCGGGGAATCCAGCCCGTTAAACCAGCAGAGGGCAGTCCACCGATCGGTGGACTGCCCTCGCAGGTTGTTGGCGCGCAAGTGGCGCCAGCGTCTAGCGGGCTTCTAGCCTTCGCACTCGACGCAGAAGCCTACATTGCCCTCTTCGCGCACCAGCTGCGAACGGTGGCGAATCAAGAAGCACGAGCCGCAAATGAACTCGTCGTCTTTCTGCGGAATGACCGTAACGGTCAATTCCTCGTTGGATAGATCCGCACCTGGCAGATCCATGCCATCGGTGTGGTCGGTCTCGTCGAGCTCGCGCACCACCGACTTGGCGTCCGGTGCGTTTGCGGACTTCACCGCATCCAGAGAAGCCTTACGTGCCTCAGCAACGTCTGGGCGGACTTCATCGTAATCAGTTGCCACGAATTGCATTCCTAACGTGAGCCATTGAGCCTATTCGAAATAGGAGATTACAGCATACTAATGCCAAAAATACAATCGTGCGCAGTTGTTTCGCTCACAGCCGGATGCTTGGCGTTACCTCGGCGTTAACAAGCGGACGGCGGCATCGCGAACTACTGGCGAGTAGCCAGCAGCCTCGATGCCGCCGAAAAGCGTATCCTACTTGCGGCCTTGGTTGGCAACGGCCTTGATGGCGTCCGCAGCGGCTGCTGGATCCAGGTAGGTTCCGCCCTTGGTGATTGGCTGGAAGTTGTCATCCAGCTCATAGACCAGCGGGATGCCGGTTGGGATGTTCAGGCCAGCAATGTCTTCATCGCTGATGCCATCCAGGTGCTTGACCAGCGCACGCAGCGAGTTGCCGTGGGCGGTGACCATGACGGTCTTGCCTGCCGACAGGTCGGCCTTGATGTTGTTCTCCCAGTAGGGAAGCATGCGATCCAGCACGTCCTTGAGGCACTCGGTGCGTGGGGCGGAGTCGCCCAACGCCGCATAGCGCTCGTCGTTGATCTGGCTGAACTCCGAGGAATCATCCAGTGCTGGTGGCGGGGTGTCGTAGCTGCGACGCCATTCCATGAACTGCTCTTCACCGAACTCGGCCAAGGTCTGCGCCTTGTCCTTGCCCTGCAGCGCACCATAGTGGCGCTCGTTCAGGCGCCAGTCGCGGTTCACCGGGATCCACGAACGGCCAGCGGCTTCCAGGGCCAGGTTCGCGGTAACAATGGCGCGGGTCAGCAAGGAGGTGTGAAGCACCTCCGGCTTGTAGCCAGCTTCGGTCAGCAGCTGGCCGCCGCGGGCAGCTTCAGCACGGCCCTTCTCGGTCAGCGATACGTCGTACCAACCGGTGAACAGGTTCTTTTCGTTCCATTCGCTCTGTCCGTGGCGAAGCAAAATCAAAGTGTGGCTCATGTAATCCATCCTAACCAATGCGCAAGCCGGCTCGTGCGAAAGTTAAGGCCCGTGATTAAAGTGCGAAGACCTGCAGTCCGCCAAGATGCGGATGCAGGTCTTCGGGAAAACTTGGTGCCTTGGCACGCCTAGTAGTTGTACCAGCCGCCGCCCTTGCCGCTGACGGCAGGCTTGACGTCCGCGAGGTACACGCAGGCGATGCAGGCGCCGATCAGCTGCAGGAAGCCGATTCCGCCCTGGCTGAAGATGCCAAGCAGTGCCACGGCGGTGCTGGCGACGGTCAGTCCAAGCCAGAACCCCTTGGTGCGCTTGCCTTCCTGGGCGAAACGATCTGCGCCATGGCGCAGGCAATCAACCAAAGCCCAGACGGCGAGCGCAACGATGACAATGCTCAAAGCGATCATCATGTAGTACTCGATTATTTGGGCCATGCGCAACATGTTCATGCTTGTACTCTACCTTTTTGGCGCAAATGATGGGCGCTGTGCCACGCGCGGAAATCAGCGCCCGCGGGCATCAAAGCCGGTCCAGCGCTTGCTGCAGATCGGCCCAGAGGTCTTCCACCTCTTCAATGCCTACTGACAGTCGGATCAGGCTGGCCGGGACGCTGGCCGGCTCCGAAGCGTGGCGGGCCCGACGCTCGGCCAGGGACTCCACGCCTCCAAGCGAGGTAGCGCCGGTGATGAGCTGGAAGGCTTCCAGTACCCGGTCTGCTTCTTCGGCGGTGCTTCCCGCTTCAAAGGCGATCACCGACCCGAACCCGCCCATGAGTTCCGCAGCGCGTGCGTGGCCCGGATCGTTGGGCAGTCCCGGGTAGCGTACGGCCTGCACCTTGGGATGTGCCGCGAGGCGTTCTGCCAGCACCTGGCTGTTTGACTGCGAACGCTGAAGGCGCACGGCCATGGTGCGCACCCCGCGTAATGCGAGGAAGGTATCCATCGGGCCGGCGATCGCGCCATGCAAGGTCCGGTACCCATGCAGGCGGCTGTGGAGCTGCTCGTCGCTGGTGACCAGCGCGCCCATGATCACGTCCGAGTGGCCCGACAGGTACTTGGTCACCGAGTGCACTACAAGGTCGGCACCGTGGACCAGCGGCTGCTGGAGCAGTGGGGTGGCAAAGGTGTTATCCACGATGCTCACGACGTTCTTCGCTTTGGCGGCAGCCAGCAGGGTCGGCAGGTCGGCAACTTCCAGCATCGGATTGGTTGGCGATTCCACCCAGAGCACATCGGCCCCCTCCAAGGCAGCGAGCACTTCTTCGGTGTTGGCAATATCCACCGGGCGAATGCGCAGCCGTCCCGCCTCTTGCAGCTCTGCGCTCAACGCCAGCGAACCGTTATAGGAATGCTGCGGCATCACCAGCACGCCGGCCTCTGGCACGATGCTCAGTGCGGCGGCAATAGCTGCCATGCCCGAGGAGAACACCAGGGCAGGCAGCGTTGCCGCTTCGAGCTGGCCCAGTACTTCTTCAAACGGATCCCAGGTCGGATTGGAGAAGCGCGCATATACGCGTTCACCCGGCACCGCCTGGCCTTTGGAGTGGTAGGTCGAGGTGAAGGTCACCGGGTGGTTGACTGGAGCATCGTACCCATGGGCCGGACGCCCACCGGCAACGAGCAAAGTTTTCGGATCCCAGGCCGGATTGGCGCCTGATTCTGCGGTGCGGGGGTTCATGGAAAAAACTCTACGCTTCCTTTGACGCTGCCAGCCGGTGGATTTCACTACATTTCATCTGACTGATCCACCACACTGGGTGCATTTTCGTTGCACATCCTGCCGTTGCAACGCACATCTTTAAATGTCCTTGGATAGGCTAGTGGGGTGAGTATCGAATCGAGTACCCCAACCCGTGGCTTGTTCATCGTTTTTGAAGGCGGTGACGGCGCTGGGAAGTCCACGCAGGTCGCCCTGGCCCAGCAGTGGCTGGAGTCCCGTGGCGCCAAGGTCACCACTACCCGTGAGCCAGGCGGAACCCAGATCAGCGAAGAGCTGCGTTCCTTGGTGCTCGAACACGGCCACGGCGAGATCGATGCCCGTACCGAGGCCCTGATTTACTCGGCGGCGCGTGCCGCCCATGTCCAGCAGGTCATCTCCCCCGCGCTGGATGCCGGAACCCACATCATCTGCGACCGATTCGTTGATTCCTCGCTGGCTTACCAGGGCATGGGCCGTGCCCTCGGCTTTGATGCCGTCGCATCGATCAACGACTTCGCAACCGGCGGACTGAAGCCGGATGCCACCATCATTCTTGATATCTCCGCCGCGCAAGGACGTGCCCGGCGCATTGCGGCCAGCGGCGGCGTGGAGGATTCGGATCGCTTGGAATCCGAGCCGGATGATTTCCATGAACGCATCCGCAACGCCTTCCTCGACTTGGCGGCCCGTGATCCGCAGCGCTATCTGGTCCTGGATGCCACCGCCAGCGTGGAGCAGCTGCACCAGTCGGTTGCGCAGCATTTGGCAGGCTTGCTGTGACCCGGCCAGTCTTCGCAGAACTTGCCGGGCAGGAACGTGTCATTGCCACGTTGACCGCTGAGGTTGATCGCGGCAACCCGACCCATGCCTGGCTGGTCACCGGTCCCCCGGGTTCGGGCCGTACCACCGCGGCGCGGGCTTTCGCGGCAGCTTTGCAGTGCACCCAGGCCCCGGCCGGCTGCGGGCAGTGCGCCAACTGCAAAATGGTCATGAATTCGGAGCACCCGGATGTGTCCTTCGTATCCACCGACAAATTCGAGTACCAGATTGCTGACGTCCGCCATCTGATTACCCGTGCACAGGAAAGTGCTGGCACCGGCCGCTGGCGCATCATCATCATCGAAGATGCCGACCGCATGTCCGAGCGCAGCACCAACGTGCTGCTCAAGGCCATTGAAGAACCGCCCGCCAAGATGGTCTGGATCCTGAGCGCCCCGTCTCCTGCAGATGTTCTGGTGACCATTCGTTCACGGTGCCGCGCGGTAAATCTCTCCGTGCCGTCCACCCAGGATGTTGCGGATCTTCTGGTGCGCCGTGACGGGCTGGAACCGGAACAGGCGCTGTTCGCTGCCCGTGTCTCGCAGTCCCACATTGGCGTAGCCCGTTTGCTGGCCCGTGACGAGCAAGCACGCATCCAGCGTGAAAAAGTCGTTACCTTGCCGTTGCGCACCACCACCTTGCCGCAGGCGATGGCCGCTGCCGCAGAAATTTCCAAACTGGCCAGCGAGCGTGCCGAGAACATTACCGGCACCGATCTGCAGAACAAGATTGCCCAGCTGCGCCACGCCAACGGCTTGGGTCCAGAGGAGAACATCCCCGCTGGATTGCGTGGACAGTTCAAGGCGCTGGAGGATGATGCCAAGCGATTCGCTCGGCGTGCGGCTTTCGATGCCTTGGACCGTACCCTGACAGACCTGACCACATTCTTCCGCGATGTTTTGAGCATCCAGCTGAAAACCGGAATTGAGCTGATCAACGAGCACCTGCGCGAGCAGCTCGAACGTTTCGCCGCGGAACAGTCCAGCGAGAAGTCCTTGGCCCAGCTTGATGCCATCAATGAAACGCGCAGCCGCTTGGCTGCCAACGTCAACCAGCTCATGGCCCTGGAAGCACTCATGACCCGTTTGCTGCCTCAGCCGGGACGCCGTTAACCCATCACAAGGAGACACTAAAAGTGCCTGCACGCTCACCGATGATGCGCTTGGCCGCAGTGGGGACCGCTCTGGCTTTGACCCTGGCCGGCTGCTCTTCCACTACAGCGGATTCGCAGTCCGGCGCATCGGATGCGTCGCAGTCCGCGCCCAACGCCAGTACACCGGAAGGATTGGAATCCTTCTACAGCCAAGACCTCGATTGGGAAGAATGCGGCAGCATCATCGAATGCGCCACCATAGAGGTTCCGATGGACTATGCCGATCCCGAAGGCGAGAGCATTGATCTGGCGTTGAACCGCCGCGCCGTGGACGGGGCGACAGGCAATTTGCTGGTAAACCCCGGCGGCCCAGGCGGATCCGGCCTGGATCTGGTGGCGTCCTCGGTACCAGGCATGTTCAGCGCTGACCTGCAGCGCGCCTACAACGTCATCGGGTTCGATCCGCGAGGCGTGGGAGAAAGCTCCCCGGTCACCTGCCAAAGCGGTGCCGAGACCGATGAGGGACGCCAGGAAAACCTGCGGGCTTGGGTTCCTGAAGACCAGGACGAAATTGTCGAGGATACCGAGGACTACGCAGCTGACTGCGCGTCCAATACCGGCGATCTCCTAGGCCACGTCGATACCGTTTCGGCAGCGAAGGACATGGACGTGATCCGTGCTGTGCTCGGTGATGCACAGCTGGACTACCTCGGTTTCTCCTATGGAACTTTCCTCGGAGCAACCTACGCTGATTTGTTCCCCCGGAATGTGGGTCGCTTCGTACTCGATGGCGCCATGGATCCAACCAGCACAGCTTCGGACCTCACCTTGGCCCAGGCCGTTGGCTTCGAGAAGGAGATCGACGCGTGGCTCGCCAATTGCCTTGAAAGCGGTGAGTGCCCGTTCACTGGAACCGTTGAAGAGGCCAAGGTGCAGCTGCAGCAGTTCTTTGCGCAGGTGGAGAACGAACCAATGACCGCCAGCGACGGGCGTGCAGTGCCGATCATCGACTTCATCAACGGCTTCATCTTGCCGCTGTATGACGATTCCAGCTGGCCCATTTTGACCGATGCGATGAACGCTGCCGTCAACGACGCGGATGTGGATATGATCCTCGGCTTCGCGGATCTCTCGGCGGACCGCGAGGGCGACGGCACGTATGCATCGAATTCCACCGATGCTTTCACCGCCATCAATTGCCTGGACCGTCCAATGGACGCCAGTCCAGAAGCGATGCAGGCCGAAGCAACAGAGTTGATGCGTGCGGCCCCGACCTTGGGCAAGTATCTCGCCTATGGCGGCATCACCTGCGAGGCCTGGGACCACGACGCCACTGGCAAGCCTGAAGTCCTCGACGCGGAAGGCTCGAATGAGATCCTCGTCATTGGCACCGTCGGCGATCCAGCTACCCCCTACGCATGGTCTGAGGCATTGGCGCAGCAGCTGGACAACGCGACCCTGCTGACCTATGAAGGCCATGGCCACACCGCATATGGACGCTCCAATGAATGCATTACCAAAGCGGTGGATGAGTACCTGATTGACGGCAAAGTCCCCGAAGCCGGCACCCGGTGCTGATTGGGCTTGATGATGTCGTCGCCGTTTTGACGTTCAGACAATTCCTCGGATAAAGTGACGTGGTGCCTGTTTGCAGGTACAGGCCTCCTTAGCTCAGGGGTAGAGCAGCTCCCTCGTAAAGAGCAGGTCGCCGGTTCAAATCCGGCAGGGGGCTCGGCCTAACGCCCTTGTCAGAATCATTATTGATTTTGGCAGGGGCGTTTTTTGCGCCCAAAAACCGTCTTGTGTGTGCAATGTGTGCACATCATCGTTCTTAGCATCCATCCGTTGCGACACCTTAGACGCCGCATTGCGCGAGGCATTCGACATGAAATGGCCGTAAAAGCTACTCGTGACCACAATATTCGAATGCCCCAGTCGCTTTGGAATGATCATCACATCAACGCCAGCTTGCGCCATGAGGGCCGCGTGTTCATACCTCAGTCCGTGCAATGTGGGAGCGGGCGCGCCCGCCGCCACGCGTAGCTTTGCGAAGAGCTCTGCCACGTAGGAAGGGATTCAAAGGTTGGCGGGTAGGCATCGTGAAGACATCGCGTTCTTCAATCTGGCTAATCTTCCAGCATATAAGGGCATCGACTACATCCAAGTCCATCTCAACGGATGACCTAGAAGCATCGGTTTTGACGCTTCCTTGTTCTACTGCCACACCTCGGACTTCAACCCATGAATTTTTGATGTTGATTGATCGGGGTATAGCCCAATGGCTCCACGCGTCGCTGGAGAATGTCAAAGACCGTCGTTAGCAAGGGGCTAGCGCCAATGACTTTGCATCTTTCATCCACGGAACCCTCGAAAACATTGACGGAACGCGGGCAGCATGACCTGGGCGGCACTCCGAAACGGCCTTCAGGATTACCTATGAGCCGTTAACGCCACTAACAAGACGGTTGGCAAGGCCTACCCGAATCCATACCCGCGCGGCGGGAATTCCTCTACGCAGTTTGTCGCCCAGATACAAAGGATCCAAAACATCATTCGCAACTAACATGAAATCGCCCCCGCCAACGATGGGGGCGATTTTTCGTTTAAATCTATTGCTGGCCTGAGGTCATTTCGAGCCCGTTCTGCTCGTACCTGACTACAACCATTTTCGGGTCCAAATCTAATTTCGAGAGGTCTGCCATGATTTCCTGAGCCGCCATTAGACCTTCACCATCCCATTGAGGATCCCCTGAATAGTTCACTACCAGTTCGCCATTCTTTCCCGGCTCAAATGAAGTGATGTCGTAAAAAGGAACGACAATAGCGTCTGGACAATCGACACCTCGGTATTTCAGCCACTCTTTGCCAAGCTCATTAGCCCATGCTTGCCCTTTGGTTTTAGCTTCGGGCCACTGCCAAGCAATGCAATTTTTATCCCATGCATTTTCGGGCCGACCTGAATCTATAGCGCTTTGCTTTGCTTTTGCAATATCAGCTTCAGATAGCGCAGCAGGTTCGGCACTAGTGGACGCGCTGTGCGTTGCTGTGGCGCTTGGCGTGGCATCTGCCGATTGATTACCCGCAGAGCAACCAGCAAGAGCGAGAGTGGTCACCACAGCAGCGGCAAGCATTTTCTTCACTGGCTATTCCGTCCTTCTGTCATTGACTACAAGCATGATTGCGGCGGCCATGATAACTAGGCTAGACGGGAGACGTAGCCACCACGGCATAGGCAGGAACGCAACAGCCAGGGCAAGTGCGAAAATCATCAACGGTGTCTTTTTCATGCGCGCTTCACCTTCAACGCCCGAACTAGGAGGGTACCGCCTATGGCTAAGGCTATGACGCCAGCCGGGAACGAAATCCACCATGGTTCAGGGATGAAGAAAGCGACCGCGCACGCTGCCATAAAGACTAGGGCGAATATTGTTTCTTTCATGCCTGCACTTTCTTCAAACGGTTTTACGGTGAGTCTACATAGAGCACTGGACAGGATAGGAGAGCAACTTCAAAAGACGCTACGCGCTAGCGTACGAACGGTCCTATGACGTGCTGGCTAATGCGTGTGCAAATGTATGCACACACTGCCGGGTAAATTCTGAGATGCCGTGCCCCCACAACCTAAATAGCCTTATATCTAGGCCAAATAGCACCTTGCGGAACACTCAATTATCGCTTTCGTCTTTCTCGTAAAGAGCCGGTCGCCGGTTCAAATCCGGCAGGGGACTCGTTTTCGCAATTTTCAATGGATTTTCATGACTGGTCCCGGGGTCTTCGATTCCCACGCAGTCCATTCTTATCCCGCATCTTGCCCAACGGCGCTTTTGGATATTCAATTAGGCCAGAGCCGGCAAACGATTCTTCACTCCGCGATCAGCAGATCATCGATCCCGGTTCGCGACCGGCAATAGCGGTATAAGCCTTCGACAGCAATTTCCAAGGAATTCCAAACTGATGCAATCCTTGCAGTACTCCCCTGAACCGCCATCGCTAGGCGGCAACGCGATCATGCGCCAACGGTGGAGCGAAGTAGCGTTCCTGCATTGGCGGGTTAGCCCGGATGAGGTGGCGCCGTACATGCCCGAAGGATGCCGGCCAGATATTGTCGACGGCAGCGCTTGGGTGGGCCTCGTCGCTTTCCAGATGTCGCGCAGTGCGTTCTTCTCCGGTCCTGCGATTCCGTGGTTGGGTGACTTCCCGGAGATCAATGTGCGCCTCTATTCCGTTGACAATCAAGGACGCCGCGCAGTGGTATTCCTGAACCTTGAAGCATCACGCCTGCTACCTGTGCTCATGGCGCGGGCAGTCTTCGGGTTGAAGTACCAGTGGTCGTCCATGAAGATCCTGAAGAAGGCCGGCACGATCAGCTATGCAACACGGCGCATCGGAAATCCGAGCGCACGTTCCCGCATCGTCGTGCGTCCGGTAGAAGCTTCTGCCAGTGCCGATCCAATTACCCCGGGTTCGCAGACCGCCATCGCGCTATCGGCACAGTGGGCGTTCCACCAGCGGCATCTTGGGCGCACCTTGCACTGCCGGAACCACCATGAACCGTGGCCGCTGCAACCTGCACAACTCGTTGAATTCGACGATGGCCTGCTGCGTGCCGCCGGTTTCGCCACTCTCGCTGATCGAGCTCCTGACTCGGTTCTGTACGCCGAAGGCGTCGATACGCTGTTCGCTGGACCAACCGTACTGGACTGCTAGAGGCCAGGCACAAGGCAGTTGCGGCAGAAGGCTCCCGGTTTCGGAAGAAACCGGCAGCCTTCTGTTCTGCCTAGGTTCTTTACTCGAAGTCGGCGGTTGCCGGGTCAGCCGAGATACGGCCTTCCGCTCCGCGGTCCAGGGTAGCGATGGCAGCCAGATCTTCTTCGTCCAGCTTCACGTTCAGCGATTCGAAGTTCTCGACGATGCGCGATTCGGTGGTCGACTTCGGGATGACCACGTTGCCTACCGCCAGATGCCACGCGATGACTACCTGCGCCACCGATGCTTCATGCTTCTTGGCGATCCCCACCAGCACTGGGTCGCTGAGCAGTTCGCCGCCGTGGCCCAGCGGGGACCAGGACTGGTGCAGGATGCCGTGCTCGGCCTCGTAGGCGCGCAGCTCGCCCTGCGGGAAGTACGGATGGGTTTCGACCTGGTTGATCACCGGGCGGACGCCGGTTTCGGTGTAGAGCTCTTCCAGTGCTTCCTTGGTGAAGTTGCAAACGCCGATGGACTTGGCCTTGCCGTCCTTCTGCAGCTGGATCAGTGCCTTCCACGTATCCACGTAGGTGCCGCGCTTGGGCTGCAGCCAGTGGATCAGGTACAGGTCGACGTATTCCAGGCCGAGCCGTTCCAGCGAGGCATCCGCTGCGGCGAGGGTCTTCTCGAAACCCTGGTCCGAGTTCCAGACCTTGGTGGTGATGAAGAGGTCTTCGCGTGGCACGGTGCTGGCTGCAACTGCGCGGCCGACGCCAGCTTCGTTGCCATAGATGCGTGCGGTGTCGATGTGGCGGTAGCCGGCGTCGATGGCCTGGCCAACGACTGCTTCCGCGTCCTCGTCGGCGACCTTCCAGACGCCGTAGCCAAGCTGGTCGATGGTGTTTCCGTCAAGGAACTTCAGTTCAGGAATTGTTTGGGTCATGCAACTAATTTAGTCCACTGATGCGCCCTGCGCGGTGGAACACCACGCGAGCGATCGGGAAAACCCAATTATTCGCTGGAAGCGAGCAATTGCACGGCCCGGCTGACGTCTTCTTTCACCAGCATGGCACGATGGCGCACGGCTTCGATATCGATCGGCTTGCCGGCTTCGGCCTGCATGCGCATCATCGCTACGACCTGTGCGGTCGTCGCCAAATCGTTGGCGGCCTTAGTCAGCGAACGATGCGCCGCAGAGGTCAGCTGCGGGATCGTGTCGTCATTGCTCGGGGTGATCCGATGCGCCGCACAGCAAAGCTGGCGCACGGTCGGCAACAGCACAGCCATCTCATTGGCTTCTCGGACCAGCTGGTTGTAAACCTGGTCATCGTTGATGCCCTCTACCACCTGGAAGACCCGGTCCAATGACCGCTGGAAACGGTCATGGGCGCGACGCCAGACGCCCTCGCCAAGTTCGCGAGCAGCAGCACGCTCAGCGCGCAGTCGTGAAAAGAACGCCATTACACTTCTCTGCCGGTGGTTTCCGATGAATTACTGGTTCTAGCCTACCGGGATCACCGCAGTGTTCCCGGCAGCGGGGTCGACATAAAACGAAACCGGCCGCGAGCCCCATCCGCTTTCGCCAATGGTTCTCACGGCCGGTACCAGTCGCGTTCAGCAGCAACGCCCTTCAGGATTCTTTTCCTGCCAGTCGGTGTAGTCCTTCCAGAATTCGCGCTCGGTCATTGGCTTGGCGCCAGGATGATTGCGTTCGTGGTGTTCCAGGTAGTGCTGGTACTTGTCGGCCCCGAGCACCCCGTCGACAAACTTCTTGGCTTGCCCCAGGCGTTCCAAAAGCGTCGCCATGGCTAGTGGCCGCCTCGCTGGACTTGGGCTTCGGCAGGGATTTGCTTCCAAGCCTTTTCAAGTTCCTTTTCGGCAGGCGACGAGATCAAGCCGGCGGGTGCGTACATCTTCGATGGCACGGCAGGATCCTCGGTGCTGTTGCCACCACCGCTCTGCTTGGCCTTGGCGGTTGCGACAACCGCCGAAACCAGCACGATGGCGGTCAGTACCAGGAAGACCACGGACAGCCAGCCCTGGACACCGGTGTTGCGGACCACGGCCTCCATGGCTTCGACGCTGCCCGCCGAGCCGAGGGAAGTCTCGCCATTGGCCAGAGCTTCCTTGTAGGCGTTGTGGTTGGCGAAGTAGCCCACCTTGGTATCTGCGGAGAAGATCTTCTGCCAGCTCGCGACGAAGGTGATCACCACGGTGAAGGCCAGCGGCAGAGCCACGACCCACAGGTACTTGAAGTTGTTCTGCTTGGCGATGATGGTCATCACCACGGCCAGCGCTATCGCAGCCAGCAGCTGATTGGCGATGCCGAACAGCGGGAAGAAGGTGTTGATGCCGCCCAGTGGATCTGTCACGCCGAGGATCAGGATGTAGCCCCAGCCGGCAACCATGATCAACGTGCACAGCCACACGCCCGGACGCCACGAGGTGTCCTTGAACTTCGGGAAGAAGTTGCCGATGGTGTCCTGCAGCATGAAGCGTGCAACACGGGTACCGGCGTCAACCGCGGTCAGGATGAACAGTGCTTCGAACATGATCGCGAAGTGGTACCAGAAGCCCATCATCGCGGTGCCGCCGAACCACTGGTGCATGATGTGCGCAATGCCCACAGCCAGGGTCGGAGCGCCACCGGTACGCGAGACAACCGAGCTCTCGCCCACGTTATTGGCAAGTTCGGTCAGCTGGTTTGGATCCAGGCTAACGCCGGCCAAACCCAGCGAGTTCACGAATGCCGCCGCGGTTTCCACCGTGCCACCGGTAGCGGCGGCCGAAGAGTTCATCGCGAAGTAGATGCCGCGGTCGATGGAAATCGCTGCAACCAGCGCCATGATGGCCACCATGGATTCCATGAGCATGCCGCCGTAGCCCAGGAAGCGGGTTTGCTTTTCCTTCTCGACCAGCTTCGGCGTGGTGCCCGAGGCGATCAGTGCGTGGAAGCCCGACAGCGCACCGCAGGCAATGGTCACGAACAGGAATGGGAAGATGTGCCCGGCAACGACCGGGCCATCGGCACGGCCAGCGAACTCGGAGAAGGCCGGAACATCGATTTCCGGGCGGACGACGATGATCGCCACGGCCAGCAGGCCGATGACGCCGATCTTCATGAACGTCGACAGATAGTCGCGAGGAGCCAGCAGCAGCCATACCGGGAGCACCGCGGCGATGATGCCGTAGATGATGATGGCCCAGGCGATGGTGGTGCGATCCAGGTGGAAGAACTCGGCACCCCACGCAGACTCGGCAATCCAGCGGCCGGAAATGATCGCGAACATCAGCAGCACGAAGCCGATGATGGAGATTTCCAGGACCTTGCCCGGGCGGATGAACCGCAGGTAGATGCCCATGAACAAGGCGATAGGGATGGTCAGGCCCACCGAGTAGACACCCCACGCGGATTCGCCCAGTGCATTGACGACCACCAGCGCCAAGATGGCGGTAATGATGATCATGATAGCCAGGGTGGCGATCAGGGCAGCGGTGCCGCCGATCAGGCCCAGCTCTTCGCGGGCCATCTGGCCCAGCGAGCGTCCGCCACGGCGCATGGAGAAGAACATGACGAGATAGTCCTGGACCGCTCCGGCCAGCACCACGCCCACGATAATCCAGATGGTGCCAGGCAAATAGCCCATCTGCGCTGCGAGGATCGGTCCAACCAGCGGACCGGCGCCTGCGATGGCGGCGAAGTGGTGGCCGAAGAGCACGCGGCGATCGGTGGGAACGAAGTCACGGCCGTTATTTACCGATTCGGCCGGGGTGGCCCGGAAATCATCGGGTTTGGCGATCTTGCGCTCGATGAACTTCGAATAGAAGCGGTAGGCAATCAGGTAGGTCGCAACAGCGGCGAAGACGAACCAGATGGCATTGATGGTTTCCCCGCGCGAGAAGGCGAGAATCGACCATGCGATTCCGCCAACCAGCGCGATGGCAACCCAGATGGCGATCTTGGCGGGGGTCCAACGCTTTTCTTCGCGTTCGGCAACCTCAGGATCGACACCCGCTGGTGGCAAGGTATTTTGGGTACTCAAATCGAGCAACCTCCTAGGAACAGTGCAAGTGATGTGCGCGACCAGCGGTTATTAGGCTAGTCACGCATTAATGACTACTGAGTCACCTTACAACTGGTTTCCCGCTGCTTTAAACCTCTATGACAACTTTTCCCGTATGTTCACCGGAATCGAAGTATTCGTGGGCAGCGGCCAGCTCCGGGAATGCAAAGGCCTTGGTGACGTTCAGTGCCAGTTTCCCCTGTTCCAGCAGCGGCATCACGCGGGTGATGGTCTGGCGAACGATCTCCGCCTTCTCATGCAGCGGGCGGGAACGCAAAGTTGTGCCGATGATCCGCGCCCGCTTGCTCATCAGCAGGCCCAAGTTCAGTTCTCCCTTGGCTCCGCCTTGCAGTCCGATGACTACCATCCGTCCGCCGACGGCGAGCGCCTTGACGTTCTCCCCCAGGTATTTGGCGCCCACGACATCCAGGATCAGATCCACGCCCCTGGCGTCGGTCAGTTCCTTGACGCATGCAGAAAAGTCCTCTTCCCGGTAGTTGATCCCCTCGTCGGCGCCGAGGGCACGGCAGTAGTCCAATTTCTCTGCCGAGGAGGCGGTGACGATGACGCGGGCGCCAGCGGCCTTGGCGAGCTGTATGGCCATGGAGCCGATGCCGCCGGCTCCGCCATGGATCAACAGCGTCTGGTCTTGGCCCAGTCCGCCTTCGATGAAGAGGTTGGAGACCACGGTGGCGGCGACTTCCGGCAACCCGGCGGCTTCGATGCTCGAAACCGTTCCAGGGATTTCGATGAGCAGTTCTGCCGGAACATTGACGTACTGCGCATACCCGCCAGCAGCGAGCAGGGCGGCAACTCGCGCTCCGGGTTTCCATCCGCTGACGCCATCGCCGATCTCCACGATGCTGCCCGAGACTTCCAGCCCGGGGATATCGCTGGCTCCGGGAGGTGGCGGATACACTCCCTTGCGCTGCTGCACATCCGCGCGGTTCAGTCCGAAGGCCTCGACCTTGACCAGCACTTCCCCAGCTGCGGGGACCGGCATTGGCCGTTGGACCAGTTCAAGGACTTCTGGCCCACCGGCACGGTTGTAGATATAGGCGTTCATAACGTCGTTCATAGCCTTCAATTCCTTTCAACAGGGGTTCATGCCGTATACTTTTTCGGGTTGGATGGTTGTCCGAGCGGCCGAAGGAGCTGGTCTTGAAAACCAGTAGGCGGCAACCCCGTCTCATGGGTTCAAATCCCATACCATCCGCGCTTTTCGAGTTTGGCGGGCTGATCCATGGATCAGCCCGCCAAACTGCTTAGTGCTGCTCCGCGCTTAATCTTTCGTTGGCGATCAGCCCCGCCAGGCGAGCCACTTCGTTCACTACGTTGGCTGCGTCTTGCAAGGTTCGGGCCGCGGGGTGGCGCAGGTCGCCCGCTTGCGCGGCAATAGCGGTCCCCCACTGCGCTGATGACAATTGCAATCCCAGCACGAATAGCCCGCGGTGCGCCAGCCCATCGCTGTTGACCAGACGGTATGGTTCACCGACCACGTCGAAACCGGATCCAGGCAGGCTTTCGCCTTCCGTGTTCTTCCAAGTGTGCACGCGCGCTACGTGATCTCCCAAGAGCTGCTTTATCAGCGCCGCGTTATTTTGCAGCACGCGGTTACTGGGCATCATCGCTTCGCACATGGTCTTCGCAGTGTGCACCTCCGCATCTACCCAGGGCGAGGATGCGGTGAATTGCTCGGAAACCTCGTCGAAGCCGAACTCCGGGTCCGGACCAAGGAAGGTTACTATCCCGGCGCGCGAAAGCGCCAGCAGCTGTTCAATGCGTTCCAGCGGCGGGCCTGAGGACAGTCCTTCGACCAGTGGCTCGAAGTGCGCTTGGATTTCTTCAATGCGCGACTGCTCGTCGATCACGCCGGAAGCAATCAGCTCCTTGACCAGCATGCGTCCGGCATTCATCGTCATGATGGCGCATGACAACGGGTCTTCTAGCCCGCCGGTGCTGTGCCGGGCATTGCCCACGAGGTAGTCGCGTACTGCCTGCTGGTATTGCTCATCGGAGCTGAACCCGAGTTCTTCAAATGGCCTTGCCAGCTTTGGCACATCGAGCCACTGCAATTGCGGGAACTGCCCGACGAACTTGCGCAGTTCGCTAAGCCACACTTGGCTTCCTTCATGGTGCTCCGCAGAGAGGATCGCTTCGAGCTGATCAACGAATTCTCGCTCATCGAGACCTTCCGGGGCACCATGCGCGCGAGCGCAGGTGCTGTAGTAGGCGAACAAGATGTCCCGGTGCAGTTTGGGCCAAATTTGGCGTGAGAACACCAAGGAGGAGGCAGGGTTGGTGGCGCGTGCTTCGGCAAGGCGCCCGATGAGTTCCGGAGCGTCGAAGTAGCGTAGTTCAATTTCATCAGGAATGAACTGCTCCACTACTGGCTTGCCCCAGTAGGGGGTACCTCGGCGCGAAGCTACGATCAGTGCCGGCTCCCGGCCTGAGCCGATGTACTGCAGGCGATGCCCCGGCTCGGTGCTGGCCTCACGGAAAATCCCGCCGCGGCCTGCCGTCAGCTCGGCCATGCCGTCAAAGAAATTCAAGCCCAACCCGCGGATCAACGCAGGCTGGCCCTCCTTGAACTGGGAGTAGTCGAGGTCCGCTGGAACATTCGGTGGCAGGTAGGTGGCCCCGGCTTGGGAGGCAGCTTCCTTGAGCTGCTTCTGCCATGGGTTCAGTTCTGCCGGCTGGTGGCCCAAGGCCAGCACCACAGCGTCAGCGGCCAGCTGACGGGTTTCGGCACCCTCCAGGTTACTGCGGAAATCGATCTGATAGGCGTTGCCGACGGGGCGGACCGCAACGACTTCTGCGGCTACATGTTCGATGCTGAAATTCTCGTGGGTGGCAAATATCGCTGCGCTGCGCTCATACACGTGCTCGAGGTACTCGCCATAGATTGCGCGTGACGGATAGGAGCCGGGTTCAATTTGCCCGATCAGCTTGGCATGCTCATCGGTGAGCTTGCGTCCATCGCCGCGCAGTGCGACGAACTGGCGAAAGCTCAACCCCGGTTCATCGCCCAACCGTTCGGGGGCCACTGTCGGAAATGATGAAGGGGTGTTCATCAGGAAATGCTCCGACTGTTTCGGGTTCCACACGTGGCCGGAGCCCGGAGGGAAGGGATCAAAGACCGTAACTTTCAGGACGGTGCCTTGGGCCGGGAGTTTCAACGCCAAGTTAGCGAGTCTTTCAACCACGCTCGTGCCGCGTGGGCCTGCCCCGACAAGGGCCAGGCTGAACTCGTTCTTTGGTGTTGCTTTCTCGCTGTTCACTCCTCTAGGTTATTACCTTTGGAACAGGGCATGGGCCAGACGCATAGACTATGGCCATGACTGAGCATGATTCTGAGGTTGCAAGCGCTGATCCGTATTCCTGGCTTGAAGGAATTCACGACGAAACGGCACTCGAATGGGTGCGGGATCAGACCCAGCGTACCGAGTCCGAGCTGTACGACGACTCGTTCCATGCCACTGCGGAGCGGATCAAAACGGTCCTGGATGCCCAAGACCGCATTCCCATGGTGACCAAGCGTGGCGATCACTACTACAACTTCTGGCGCGATTCCGCCCATCGTCTTGGACTTTGGCGTCGCACCACTTGGAATTCCTACCTCAGCGACGACCCGCAGTGGGAAATCCTATTGGATCTTGACCTGCATGCGCAGCTGGAAGGCCACGAATGGCATTTCGCTGGTTCAGCACTCCTGCGTCCAACGGCCGGTGGCGCCTACCAGCGGGCGCTGCTTCGCTTGAGTCCTGACGGCGGCGACCAGGTGCGCATTCGCGAATTCGATCTGGCCTCCAAGAGCTTCGTTGCCGGCGGTTTCGACCTTCCCGTTGCGAAGACCCAAGCCTCGTGGATTGACCACGATACGTTGCTTGTCGGTTCCGCCAGCAGCGAGCAGTTCACAACCCGTTCGACCTACGCGAATACCTTGAGAAGGCTCAGCCGCGGCATGGAGATCGAAGAAGCGCCAATTCTCTTCCAAGTCGATAGAGAACATGTCGCAGCCTTCGGCTACTTCGATTCGACTCCGGGATTCGAACGCGTGGTCACCACTGATGCCATCGACTTCTACAATTCCACTGCCGGTGTCCTCATCGACGGGGAACACCATCTGATCGATGTTCCAACCGATGTGCAGGTCAGCCTGCACCGGCAGTGGGTCCTCTTTGCTCCCCAAACCAATTGGGAACACCAGGGCCAGAAGATCGCTGCGGGTTCATTGGCTATCGCCCGGCTGGATAGATTCCTCGAGTCCGGCAGCATCGAGAAGGTTCTCTTCGTCCCGGATGCGCACACTGCGCTGGAATCACTGAGCTTTACCGCCAATTATCTGCTGCTCACCGTATTGTGTGATGTGGCTTCGCAAGTGCGCATCATTGATCTGGCAGATGATTTCAGCCAGTCGGACATGCCGCTGAAGGATCCAATGCTCAGCGTCTCGGTGGGAGCCGTTGATGATGAGGACCCGGAGCATGGCGATGACTATTGGATGACCATCACCGGATTCATTACCCCTACTACCTTGTTGCGCGGCACAGTTGGTTCGGCAGCAAAGGTCGTGAAGAAATCGCCGGATCGTTTTGATGCCGGCGGTTTTGAAGTCACCCAGCATTTTGCCTCCTCTGCGGACGGTACCAGGGTTCCCTATTTCCAAGTCGCGGCATCTGATCTGGTCCACGATGGGAAGAACCCGGTGCTGATGGACGGCTACGGCGGTTTCCAGCACAGCATGACTCCTGGTTATGCAGCGGCCATGGGCACCGGTTGGTTATCGCGCCGTACCGATGACGGACGCAAGCCGGTATACGTCATGACCAACATTCGCGGTGGAGGGGAGTACGGGCCAGATTGGCATCGTGCTGCCCTGCGTGAAAAGCGCCATCGTGCCTATGAAGATTTCGCAGCCATCGCCCAGGACCTCGTAGCTCGCCGTGTTACCTCCCGCGCGCATTTGGCTGCTACAGGGCGTTCTAACGGAGGGTTGCTCATGGGCAATATGATCTCCGGTTATCCGCGCTTGTTCGGAGCAATTTCCTGCGGCGTCCCGCTATTGGACATGCAGCGCTACACCCAGTTGGCAGCCGGCCATTCCTGGATTGCCGAGTATGGCGACCCGCAGGTTCCCGGGGACTGGGACTTCCTGCGGACTTTCTCCCCCGTGCATCGACTCACCGACCAGCCTCATCCAGCCAATGACTATCCGGCCTCGTTGATTTGGACCACGACTTCTGATGACCGTGTCGGCCCTTCGCAGGCACGCATCATGGCAGCCAAAATGATGGATCTGGGCATTGCCAATGTGCGGTACCACGAGCCACAGGGCGGTGGCCATGCCGGGTCAACGGATAACGAGTCAACCGCCAAAATGCTGGCGACCAGCTACGAATTCCTGTGGCGACAGGTGCGTTAGCTCTCTCGTTTTGGAACACGCGCCCATCTTCGGGTAGGCTAGATTCTGCTGGAAACAGCGGATGGACACGTGCCAGAGCGGCCGAATGGACTTCACTGCTAATGAAGGGTCGGGCTAAAACTCGACCGGGGGTTCAAATCCCCCCGTGTCCGCCAAGAACCCCCTACTCAGGTAGGGGGTTTTTCGTTCATATGGCACTTTTTCGACGAGAACGTTCCGAATACGGAAAATCCCCCGGATTCACCGATTTTTCGGTGAATCCGGGGGATTTTCAAAACTCCAGGACTGCAGTTTCTCCGCTACTGGTCGTCGCGCTTAACGAAGGTCCGCAGCATGTTCTGCACGATATCCTCTGGCAACGAGGTGTGGCGAACAATGATTTCTGACATCCGGTCCAGATCGGTATCGGCGATTGCGTCGAAGAGCGCTTCGCGGTCAGCTTCTGGAAGTTCGGCAGCATCGAAATGCACTGGACCATCCGGGCCCTGGCCTTCAAAGCGGAAGTCTGCAATATTGCCGTTGGCGCTCGCGCCAGACATGGGAGACGTCGCGATCATGCGTTCCAGGTCTTCGACCGGCAGATCCGTATAGCCGTGCAGGATCTTTGCCGCTTCTTCAAAATTGGAATCCCGCAGCATGGAGAATAGCTGGTCGTATTCATTTGCCGGCAGTTGTTCGCTGGAAAATTCGCGGTTCTCGCCATCAAGTTCGAACGCCATCTTGAAGTGCGTAGCACTTGGTTCCTGAAGGGAACTGAACTGCTCGCTCCATTCCTGGGGTACAACCCAAGTGTCATCGGCAGGTGCTGGTGTGGCATCCTCTGCGGCAGTGGCGGCCGCTTCACGATCTTCGCGCTCAACTTGAGCTTCGAGTTTGTCGCTCAAAGCCTTGATCTCGGCATCATCATTCGGCAATTCCTTGGCAGGGGCTGTCTGCGGGTACTTGTCGAGGCTGCGTACTGCAATCACGCAATCCTTGACCGAGTCGCCAGTAGCAGCGCGGAAATCCTTGACCGCGCCCATGATGTCGCCCTTGGCCAGATTGCGGTACACCGAATTGCGTGAAGCATCATCCAGCCTCGCGTTTGCCGCCTGCGCTGCTTCACGGGAAATCGCCTGCGCGATTTGCGCAGTGTTCTTCTTGCGCAGCGCTTGCAGACCGAAGTAGCCCAGGGCAATCACTGCGATGAGGACAACGAGCCAGATGAGAAATTCCATACTTCCAGACTACTTTGTTTAACTGTGCGATTACCCGGCTACGCCCAAAGTGAAAGGCATGACACCCGGTGCGCCGGCGATGCGCAGGGCCCGCCCAGCCATCGCCATGGACCACCGGGAATCAACCAGATCATCAACTAGCAGCACCGGCCCTGGAGCGTCGGCAATGAGCTGTTCGAGCTGCGTTGGAAGTTCAAAAGCATCGGCAACCGCAGCCACACGGAAAGCGGAATTCCCGCCCGGGCCATTCTGTGGTCCAGCACCGCGATATTCGAGCTGCCCCAGGTAGCGCAACCGTCCCACCTCAGCTAGGCCCTGAGCAAGGGAGGTGATCAGCTGGGGACGCTTATTCGATGGCATGGCTACAACGCCCACTGGACGTTCCTCCCAATTCCATTCGGCAAGCACCTTGATGCACGCATCGAACATCGCCTTGTCGATAGGGGAATCGGTGGGGTCGGCAAAGAGCTGGCGCAATCGGTTGCCCCACCCCAGGTCGGTCAGGCGAGCCAGCGCCCGGCCCGTGGCCACCTGCTCGTCAATAGCGATTTTGCCCTTGAGCGTGTACCCCAGCCGGTCCAGTCCCGAAGGGTACAGCTTGCGCGGTTCAATAGGAACTCCCACCCGTCCAAGTGCCGCCTGCGCGCTGTCCTTCGAATCGTCAGGAATATGGTCGTCAAACCAAACGCCAGCGCAGTTGTCGCACCGGCCGCAGGGAGCAGACTGGGGATCATCCAAGGCGTCGGTCAGAAACTGCATGCGGCATCCGCGAGTGTTCTCGTAACTGACCATGAGGTTTTGTTCATGGATTCGGCTCTGCGCCACTCGCTTGTACCGATCGGCATCATAGGTCCATGGCATGTCGGTGCGCATCCAGCCGCCGGCAACACGCTCCACCGCACCATCCACGGCCAGCACCTTCAGCAACAGCTCAAGTGGCGAGCGGCGAAGGTTCACGGCGCTTTCCAGCGCCGGGACACTCATCGCACCGTCGGTCTTGGCCAAGGCCTCGAGCACCTGGGTGGCGCGCACCTGGTCCGGCATGGAGCTGGTGGCGAAGTATTCCCAAATTTCCGAGTCGTCGGGCCCGGGCAGCAGCAGGACATCTGCGTTGATGCTCCCACGCCCGGCACGGCCCACCTGCTGGTAGTAGGCCACGGGCGAGCTGGGGGCACCTATGTGCAAGACGAAACCGAGGTCTGGCTTGTCAAAGCCCATGCCCAAGGCGCTCGTGGCGATCAGCGCTTTCACTTCGTTATTCTTCAACGCTTGTTCAAGGCGTTCGCGTTCTTCCAAATCGGTGCGCCCGGTGTAGGCAGCAACTTCGTGCCCGGCATCCTTGAGCAGGCGAGCAATATCCTCGGCCGCAGAAACCGTCAGGGTGTAGATAATGCCCGAGCCCTTGAAGTCCTCGATGTGGCTGAGCAACCAGGCTAACTGCATGCGCGGCGAAGCCAGACGCAGGACACCTAGGCGCAGCGAGTCGCGAGCCAGGGTGCCGCGCAGCGTGAAGACCTCCTCGGTGCCGCCGGCCAGCTGTTCGGCAACGTCCTGGACTACTCGGCTGTTCGCTGTTGCAGTGGTCGCCAAAACCGGGAGGCCCTGAGGCAATCGGGCGATCAGGTCCCGGATGCGGCGGTAATCCGGGCGGAAATCGTGGCCCCAGTCCGAAATGCAGTGCGCCTCGTCGATGACCAGCAGGCCCAAGCGCTGCATCAGCATCGGCAGCTGCTGCTCGCGGAAGGATGGATTGTTCAAACGCTCCGGGGACACCAGCAGCACATCGAGCTCATTGCGTTGCAGCTTTTCGAGGATTTCACGCCATTCGAGCACATTGGCCGAATTGATGGCCGCAGCGCGGACTCCAGCACGCTCCGCGGCCGCAACCTGGTCGCGCATCAATGCCAGCAGCGGGGAAACGATCAGTGTTGGCCCGTAGCCCTGTTCTCGCAGCAGCAGGGAAGCGATGAAGTACACGGCGGACTTGCCCCAGCCGGTACGCTGGACGACCAGTGCACGGCGCCGCTCGGCCACCAGTGCGCTGATCGCTTCATACTGGCCATCATGGAACTGCGCGTCCGGGTTTTGCACCAGTGCGCGCAGTTTCTGCAGTGCCAGCGTTTTCAGATCCACTTGCGTTGAGCCATCCATGCCTCCAGTATTTCAGTTCCTGCCCACGATTTAGCCCGTGGCGTCCGCTAATTGTGGATGAGCTCTCACAAGCTGCGGTGCCGACAGGGGAAAATAGCTGAAATGTTAGGCATTTCCCATCCGCAATCGCCTAGTTCTCAATGATTTGAATCAGTCAAACCGGTAGGCTGAAAGGCGTGAGTGAAGAAATTGATCTTAATCAGAGCTTTAAGGCCTACGACGTACGCGGCGTAGTCGGCGAGAACCTGGATGCCGAAGCAATTGAAGCCATCGGCGCGGCCTTTGTCGACGTCCTGTCCCTGTCCGGCAAGGAAGTACTGGTTGGCGGTGACATGCGCCCGTCTTCCGCAGAATTCGCCCAAGCCTTCGCTCGTGGCGCCACCTACCGCGGCGCCAACGTGATCATGCTCGGATTGATCTCCACCGATGAGCTGTACTTCGCATCGGGCAAGCTCAATGCCGCCGGTGTTGTCTTCACCGCCAGCCACAATCCCGCCCAGTACAACGGCATTAAGATGTCCAAGTCTGGCGCCCGCCCGATTTCTTCGGCTACCGGTCTTTTCGACATTCGCGACCTGGCCCAGCAGTACCTTGACGAGGGACTGCCGGTCTCCGGTGACGCCCCGCAGGGCAGCATCAGCGAGCGCGACGTGCTGGCCGACTATGCAGCTTACCTGCGAGAATTGGTGGACTTGTCGGGCATTCGTCCGCTGAAGATCGTGGTGGATGCCGGAAACGGCATGGGCGGCATGACTACCCCCGCAGTTCTTGGGGGTACGGTGCTCGCTGAGCTGCCGCTCGAAATTGTTCCGCTGTATTTCGAGCTGGATGGCACTTTCCCCAACCACCCGGCCAATCCGCTGGAACCGGAAAACCTCAAGGACCTGCAATCCGCAGTACTGGAGCACGGGGCCGATCTCGGCCTGGCTTTCGACGGCGATGCCGACCGCTGCTTCGTGATCGACGAGCGCGGGCTGCCGCTGTCCCCTTCGGCTATCACCGCACTGGTCGCGGTGCGCGAAATCGCCCGTGTGCAGGCAGCTGGCGAAGAGTCCCCGGTGATCATCCACAACTTGATCACTTCCAAGGCGGTGCCTGAATTCGTCGCCAAGTCCGGAGGCGTTCCGGTGATGACCCGCGTAGGCCACTCCTTCATCAAGGCTGAAATGGCTTCGCAGGGCGCGGTCTTCGGCGGCGAGCATTCCGCCCACTACTACTTCCGCGACTTCTACAATGCCGATACCGGCATGCTCGCTGCCATGCATGTGCTGGCCGCCTTGGGCGAGCAGGAACTGCCGCTCTCCGAGCTGGGTGCCGAATACGAACCCTACGCTGCCACCGGTGAAATCAATTCAGAGGTCGAGGACAAGGCAGGTGCCACTGCCCGGGTCGTGTCGCATTTCCAAGACCAGCCAGTAGAAGTGATCACCATGGACGGCACGACCATTTCAGCGGCCGATGGCAGCTGGTGGATCAATCTGCGCCCATCGAACACCGAACCATTCCTGCGTTTCAACGGCGAAGGCCGGACCGCAGAAATCATTGAGCCCATCCGCGATGCCGTTCTGGCTATCGTGCGTGAAAAGAACGTCACCAACTAGCAAAGGGAAGACATGAACCTCGAAGAACTGGATGAGGGCGTCAAGGACGCGCTGAACAAGGTCTTGGGCACCGCCCTGGGCGTGGCCCGCGAACAGCTCGAAGAGCAGGGCGTGTTCCTGCCTTTTGCGATCGCGCTGGAGCCGAAGGAAGAGGAAGACGAGCCGGAGCTGCGCTTGATCGCTGTTCCGCCAACGGATGATCCTGAGGATCCGGAAGCCGACATCGACACCGAAGCCATGGTTGCGGACCTGATGCAGGTGCTGAACCAGCAGGGCACCCACTTCCAGGCGATCGCCGTCGCCTCGGATGTGCTGCTCCAGGAAAACGACCAGGACGCCATCCACATTGTGGCCGAGCACCGTGTCGGTGCGGCGTTGGCCATCGTGCAGCCGTACACCATGCCTGCAGAGCCAGGCGGCGAATGGATCTTCGACGAGCCAGCGGCAGAGTCGGCTGAAGCCATTTGGGCCAACGCGCTCTAGACCGCAGTTGGTAATTCCGGGGTCGGCATAGTCACTATGCTGACCCCGGAATGCTTTTCCCACGTAAAGTAGGAATCATGAAACTCAGTGCCTTCACCGACGTATGCTTGCGAACCGTCATGGTCCTTGCAACGCCCGGCACCGGGCAACTGACCAGCCGCCAGATCGCCGAGTCCGTGGGGGTTCCCTACAACCACGTTGCCAAAGCCGTCCTGGAACTGCGCACGCTGGGAATCCTGCAGGTCACCCGCGGCCGCAATGGCGGCGCGCAGCTGAGCGATGGAGCACTGGATTTTTCCCTCGGCTCACTGCTGCGCAAGTTGGACAAGCGCACCGATATTGTGGATTGCTCCGATCATGACGCGCAATCCAACTGCCCGCTTTCGGGCAACTGCCGCTTGCGGGCAGTCTTCCGGCAGGCCCGCGAAGCTTTCTACGCTTCACTGGACCCGCTGACCATCCATGACATCTGCCCGGCATCATCCGCGATGCCCTTCACGGGGCTCCCCTTCCCGACGGTGCGCGCCCTTTCCTGATTCCCCTGCGGCCCCCGGGGGTCGCATCGCCGATTTCTGTTACGAATACCGGCCGGTGGATTTGCAATCCTTTTCTACTAGGCGTAGAAATGAATCATAAATCTTGTATCTGGAATACAAGTTATCGCCTACTCCAAGGAGACCCGATGCTGTCCACGAAGTCCTTCCCGGTCGTTGAAGCCACGTTGCCAATCATCGCAGAGCGCATTTCCAGCATTACCCCGAACTTCTACAACCGCCTGTTCACCGCTCACCCGGAACTGCTCGACGGAATCTTCTCCCGTTCGAACCAGAAGAACGGCACCCAGCAGCAGGCCTTGGCGGGATCCATCGCAGTCTTCGCAACCTACTTTGTCAAGTACCCGGGCACCACTCCGGAAACCATGCTCGCGCGCGTAGCCCACAAGCACGCTTCCCTCGGTGTCGCCGAGGAGCAGTACCCCATCGTCTACAAGCACCTCTTCGACGCCATCGCCGAAGACCTGGGCGAGGCGCTGACTCCGCAGATCGCCGAGGCCTGGACCGAGGTCTACTGGCTGATGGCCCACGCGCTGGTCAAGATCGAGAAAGGCTTGTACGCGCAGCAGGCCAACGCCGAGATCTACACCCCGTGGAAGCTTGTCGAGCGCATCGAAACCGGCGTTGATTCGGTCTGCTTCAGCTTCGAGCCAGCTGACCGGACCCCTGCCACCGTCGCCAAGCCGGGCCAATTCGTTTCGGTCCGCATGCCGATGGCCGACGGCCTGCGCCAGGTCCGCCAGTACACCTTGAGCGGCGACATCGAGCGAACCGACCGCCGCACCGTCACGGTCAAACTGGATGTGAACGGCGAATTCTCCCCGGTGATCCACCATGGCCTGAAACTCGGCGACGTGGTGGAGCTATCGAATCCGTATGGCGACCTGGTCATCGATGACGATGGCTCGCCGCTGGTGATCGCCACCGCCGGAATCGGCTGCGCCCCGAGTGCGGCCGCGTTGCAGACCCTGGCCGCACGCGGCTCCACCCGCAAGGTCACCGTGCTGCACGCAGACCAGACGGCCACCGCCTGGCCATTGCGCGAGCAGATGCTCGAATCCATCGGCAAGCTGCCAGAAGCCACCATCAGCACCTGGTTCGAACGCGGGGAATTGCCGGAGGGGCTGAACGCCTCGTCCGGCTACATGGATCTCGCCGGCGCACTGACCGGGAATGCCCAGGTCTACTTGTGCGGCCCGCTGCCATTCATGCATGCAATGCGCAACCAGGCGCTGGAAGCCGGCATCCCGGCCAAGCGTATCCACTATGAAGTCTTCGGCCCGGATGTATGGCTCGCCGCCTAGCTTCCTGGTGACAGAGCCGTGCTGCAGGTGGATCCATGGGGAATCCGCCTGCAGCACTTTTTTGCCTTTATTTTCCGGTATCCGCGGGAGAATCCGGCTTGCCACCCTGTTTCGGTGCCTTCTTCTTCAAATCGAACTTTTTCGGGTCCAGCTTTCGAGGATCGATTTTCCCGGCGAACCTGCCAGGCTTCTTCTGCCCGGCTTCTTGAGCTGGCGGCGCGGGCTCCCCGGCTTCCAGGTCCTGATTCGCCGGCGCTTCAGCGGCTTGTTCCACCGGTGTTGCTTTCGCGCCGGGTGCCGGCTTCGCAGCCTGCGGATCAACCAGGATCTGGTGCAGGCCCGCATCGGAAATCCACTTGCGCAGCACCGAGTTGAACAGGATCGGGTTCTCGATATTCCATTGGTGGTGCATGCCCGGAACCACGCGCGTGATCACCTGCGGGAGCCTTGCGCGCAGCGCGTCAAAGGATTTCTGCACAACTTTCGGCTCCTTGGCTCCAGCGAGGGCCAGTACCGGGCCCCGGTAGGAGCCGAGCTTCTGCGGCAATCCCCCTGGGTCCATCTCGTCCATGATGGCCCGCATGTTCTCGGCTTTGAGCTTCACGCCGTGCTCGGTGAACAGCTCGCGCTCATCATCCACCATTCCGTAGGCACCAGCCTGGAAACGCCAGAACCACTCGCTGCCAATGAGCTTGAGCTGCATCCGTTGGAAAGCCCGGGCCGCCTGCCCCACACCGGTCACCGGAGTGCCGGTAATCAGCACGGAGTCAACGAGCTCCGGATGCCGTGCGGCCACGTGCAAAGCAATCACTCCGCCCAGGGAAATGCCAACCAGATGCACGCCGCCTTCGGAAACCTCGTCGGCGATCAAGGCGGCGACATCATCGGCGGCGGATTCCAGGCCATCCCAGGTCTCCTCGAACCGGGCACCAAAGGCCGGCAGGTGCAGAGTCAGGATGTTGCAGTCGCCAAAGGCCAGAACCTGCGGGTCCCAGCTCCAGTTGCCGACGTTTCCGCCGTGGAGGAAGACCAGGGTCTTCATCGACCGTTGCCCATCATGATGCCGCCCGGGATGCACTTCCGGATAATCGGTGGCATCGCGCCCGGCACCGCTTGCAGGGGTCTTGTTCTGGTCTTTGGCTGCAGTCATGGCAAGTACTCCAATACCGCGTCGAGCCATTCCAGCTCCGCGGCTTGTTGTCGGATTGCATGGTCAAGTGTGGCAGCCATCAGGAAGCTGCGACGGTCCGCAGCGGCTCGCATGTCAATGCCTTCGCGCTGGGAGAGGTAGTCATCGAGGATGAACTGCGTGGCTTGGCGGCGCTCCTCCAGCAAGCTCTGGATATCATCGCGTTCGAGTTCGGCGGCGAAGAACACCTGCCCCATGAAGGGATCACGCTCGGGAGACTGCACCGCACCAGCAGAAAGCCACTGGGCCAGTGCCGCACGTCCCGTTTCCGTGATGTGGTGTTCCTGGCGGTCAGGGTAATTCGACTGCGCGACGGTGCGCACGGTGGCATACCCCTTGTCCACCAGCTGCGCCAAAGTGCGATAGATCTGCGCCTTGTCTGCGTTCCAGAAGTGGTTAATAGAGGAGTCAAAGTGCTTCTTGAGCTCGTAGCCAGTCATGGGCGACAAGCACAGCAGCCCGAGAATCAATCGTGCCAAAACCATAGAGCAATCTTTTCATAAATAGTTGATTTTGCACCCACTTTGCCCCGGCGTGTGGAAACTGTACCCGGATTGTGACAATTCCTCCGTGGCGCACGAGAACGCCCCGGTGACTGGAATTCCAGTCACCGGGGCGTTCACTGTGCGGATCTGCTGGAGATCCTAGTCAACTACGCGTTCAGGCGATCCTTCAAGCCGTCGAGCTCTGCACGCAGCGAAGCCGGCAGCGCGTCGCCGAACTTGGCGTACCACTCTTCGATGGCCTCGACTTCGGTAGCCCATTCATCCTTGTTGACAGCTACTGCCGCTTCGACGTCGGCTGGGGTGAACCCTTCAAGGCCGGCCAAATCCAGGGACTCGCCGGTCGGGACGTTTCCGATGATGGTTTCCCGGGCGTCCGCGGTGCCTTCGATACGCTCGACAGCCCACTTGAGCACACGCGAATTGTCGCCGAACCCTGGCCACGCGAAGCCACCGTCAGCCGTGCGGCGGAACCAGTTCACCAAGAAGATCTTCGGCATCTGCTCTGGGTTGAGCTTGTTCGAGATCTTGTCCCAGTGGTTCAGGTAGTCGCCTGCGTTGTAGCCGATGAATGGCAGCATCGCCATCGGGTCACGGCGAATCACTCCGGTCGCACCTGCAGCGGCTGCGGTGGTCTCGGAGGAAAGGGTCGAACCCATGAAGATGCCGTTGGTCCAGCTGCGGGCTTCGGTCACCAGCGGAATGGTGGTCTTGCGGCGGCCGCCGAAGAGGATCGCATCGATCTTCACGCCGTTAGGCGAGTAGTAGTCCTCGGAAAGCATGTCGACCTGGTCGATCGGGGTGCAGAAGCGCGAATTAGGGTGCGCTGCCGGACGACCGGATTCAGGAGTCCAGTCGTTGCCCAACCAGTCGGTCAGGTGCGCAGGAGCCTCGTCGGTCATGCCCTCCCACCAGACGCCGCCGTCATCGGTCAGCGCAACATTGGTGAAGATGTTGTTGCCCTTGGAGATGGCGCGCATCGCGTTCGGGTTGGTGGACCAGCCGGTGCCTGGCGCCACGCCGAACAGGCCGTATTCGGGGTTAACGCCGCGCAGCTCGCCGTCCTTGCCGATGCGCATCCAGTTGATGTCATCGCCCAGGGTCTCAGTCTTCCAGCCTTCAATGGTTGGATCCAGCAGCGCCAGGTTGGTCTTGCCGCAGGCCGACGGGAATGCCGCGGCAATATGGTACGACTTGTTCTGTGGGCTGGTCAGCTTCAGGATGAGCATGTGCTCTGCGAGCCAGCCTTCATCGCGGGCCATCGCCGAGGCGATGCGCAGCGAGTAGCACTTCTTGCCCAGCAGCGCGTTGCCGCCGTAGCCCGAACCGTAGGACATGATGGCGCGCTCTTCGGGGAAGTGCACGATCCACTTGTCTTCGTTGCATGGCCAGGCAACATCTTCCTGGCCCGGCTCCAGGGGTGCACCTACCGAGTGCAGCGCTGGAACGAAGAATGCGTCCTCGGCTTCCATCTTGCGCAGTACTTCATTGCCGATCTTGGCCATGATGCGCATCGAGGCAACGACGTAGGCGGAATCGGTGATCTCCACGCCGTAGGCAGGCACTTCCGCGTTCAGCGGGCCCATGACGAATGGGATGACGTACATGGTGCGTCCGCGCATCGAGCCATCGAACAGGCCGCTGAGCATGGACTTCATCTTGGTTGGGTCTTCCCAATTATTGGTGAAGCCTGCATCTGCTTCCTTTTCGGAGCAGATGAAGGTGCGCTCTTCGACTCGGGCCACATCCTTGGGGTCCGAGAAACCAGCGTAAGAGTTAGGGAAGTTCGGATCGGTCAGCTTGACTAAGGTGCCGGCTTCAACCAGCTCGGCAGTCAGGCGATCATTTTCTTCAGCTGACCCATCAACCCAATAAACACGATCCGGCTTCGTCAGTGCGGCAACTTCCTCAACCCAGGATGCCAACTTCTCGTGCGAAGTAGGTGCTGCGCTGATAACGTTCTGATCCGAGCTCGTGCTCATTATCCATTCCCTCCATTGGGCTGAACTTGCAATAAATCAAGGCTATTAGGTGCTCAACTCCAGCGCCGTGTGATCGAAACCTCATGAAAGTGAAACCCGGAGGACCAGAAGGAAAAAATTCCCGAAATTCCGGGGGTTGGTCTAAACGAATTGACTCGATTATGTGACGAAGGTCACGTAGACCGGTACCCTTTCAACGTCTTCACATAACCTTATGTTCATCTGGACCCACTAGCTTTGCCCGTCGATTTGTACAGCGCGAAATCGACCTGTATAGTTATTCGAGGTTCGTGAGAACGAGCCAGACAAAAGAATATGCGCCCATAGCTCAGCTGGATAGAGCGTCTGTCTACGGAACAGAAGGTCAGGGGTTCGAATCCCTTTGGGCGCACCAACTGAAAAATTCCCACTCGCTCGAGTGGGAATTTTTTGTTTCCCCCAAAGGATTGCCCGATGACACAGCTTGCTCTAGGCGGCCAGCTCAGCCTGCGCCTGCTGGAAGTCGCCGACGCAAAGCAAATCGCTGAGTCCTACCAGCGCAATCGACAGCACCTGGAGCCCTGGGAGCCGGCTCGCCCCGCAGAATTCTTCACCGAGACGCGGCAAGCGGCACACCTCGCAGCCGCCTCAGAAGCTCGCCGAAGCGGATTGGCCTTTCCCTTCGGGCTCTTCGAACGGGATGCGCTCATCGGACGCTTCAATATCAGCGGAGTGGCCCGTGGCGCATTCCAAAGCGCCAGCCTGGGCTACTGGATCGATCATGAATACACCGGGCGGGGCTTGGCTTCCCGAGCCGTGGCCACCTTGCGCACGGTGGCGCTCAACGATCTGGGCTTGCACCGGCTGGAAGCCAGTACGCTCCCCCACAATTACGGCTCGCAGCGCGTTCTTGAAAAGAACGGCTTCGTCCGAATTGGCATGGCGCCGAACTATCTGGAGATCAAAGGACGCTGGCAGGACCACAACCTCTACCAAGCGATCTTGCACGATCATTCGGCTTCCAATCCCAGTGATTTCGTAGTCGACTAGTTATTTTGTGAATCACGGCACTTTTTGCTGTTTTGGTTCTTGCTCCCCGGAAATCTCGTGTAAAGTTATTCAAGTCGTCAAGACGGCTAATAAATGAATATGCGCCCATAGCTCAGCTGGATAGAGCGTCTGTCTACGGAACAGAAGGTCAGGGGTTCGAATCCCTTTGGGCGCACCAACTGAAAATTCCCACTCGATCGAGTGGGAATTTTTTTGTTAAATCCCGGCGGTGAACGGCAGCGGTGCCGCAACAGACTAGTGCGAAGCGCGCAACACCAATTTCGTGTCCATGATGCTCCACTCGGGTACCTGTTCTCCGTTGATGCGTTTGATCAACAGTTCCGCCATGATTTCGCCCTGGCGCTCCGGGTTCTGCGCAATGGTCGTCAACGGCGGTGTCGAGCTTCGCGCGAAAGAGTCATCATCAACGGACGTTACCGAAATGTCCTCCGGCACTTTCACACCGGCTTCCCCTAGGGCTTGCAAAGCTCCGAAGCCCATCTGGGCACTGGCGGCAAACAGGCCGTCTACCGCAACATCCGCGTCCAGCAGCTGCTGCATGATGCGCCGTCCGCTAGCCGGGGTGAAGTCGCCGATCTCAATAGCCGCAGGCTCCAGGCCCGCGCGTTCAACTGCCTGCTTGAATCCCACCAAACGGTCCAGTCCCGCGCCCATGTCCTGTGGCCCGGCAATAATTGCCAGCTTGGTGCGTCCCTGGCCAAGGATGACCTCAGTCGCTTGCCTGGCGGCGGCGATGTTGTCGATATCGACAACATAGATGTCCTTTTGATCGGTGCTCATGGTGCGTCCGCCATAAACCATGGGCAACACAGTTCCGAGATCCGCATAGGAACGGTCATCCGCGTGGTGCGAAAGCACCAGCGCGCCATCCACATTGCTGCCTTGCAGGTAACGGGTGGTTTTCACCGGATCCGCTTCGGTGGACAGCAGCAAGGTGAGCATGAATTCGGTATCGGCCAAGTACTGGGCAGCGCCCTGGACGACCTTGGCGAAGTACGGGTCTGCGAAGAACTTCGCGGTGTTCTCGGGAACCACCAAGGCGATGGAATTGGTCCGGCCCTGCGCCAGCGAACGGGCGGCACGGTTAGGCACGTAGTTCAATTCGCGGATAGCCAATTCAACAGCCTTGCGAGCCCCTGGCTTCACCCGATCCGAGCCATTCACTACACGGGAGACCGTGGCCCGTGAGACACCTGCGCGTTCTGCCACCAACTCGAGGGTCGGTTTCGGGCTCCGCGCTTCGTGCATGATCATGATCTTTATCCAGGTGCCTTGCAGTAGTCCGTCGGTGAAACACGATGATGGTCCGCAGCACCATCGGCAGGCTGCGGACCATCATGCTCAGGTGTTATGCCATTGTACGGTTTGCGGCAATCAACCCCGCGTAGGCCTTGCCACTATTCTTAATCGTTCGCACCTGGGTCTGGTAATCGACGTGGATAATGCCAAAGCGCTTCGCGTAGCCCCAAGCCCATTCGAAATTGTCCAGCAAAGACCAGACAAAGTAGCCGCGGACATCCACGCCGTCTTCTATCGCGCGGGCCACAGCATCAAGGTGGTTGAGGATGTATTCCTCGCGTTCGGGATCTTCAACGGTTCCGGCCTCCGTCACCGTATCGGTGTAGGAAGCGCCGTTCTCCGTGATGTACAGCGACGGAAGGTTAGCGTAGTCCTGGTTCAACCGGTTCAACAGCACGCGCAGCCCTTCGGGATTCACTTCCCAGCCCATGGCCGTGCGCGGCAGGTCGCGTGCCGGGAAGGTCACATACTCGCTGCCGACAAAAGGCGAAGACTTCGGCGAATCGGTAGGCACCACGGGCTGCGGCTGGCCGGCGGGCAGCGGATGGCCTGAAACGTTGTCATCGTGGTAGTGGTTCACGCCCAAGAAGTCGATTGGCTGCGAGATGATCTCCAGGTCCCCTGCTTCAATGACTTCAGCCAGCCCCAAACCCCGGACGTCTTCAAGCAGGTCTTCGGGGTAGGAACCGCGCAGGACAGGGTCCAGGTACATGCGGTTCCACAATGCGTCGACGCGGCGCGCTGCTTCCAGATCCACCGGATCGCCGGGATTATTCGGAACCGCATTGGTCAGGTTCAGCGTGATGCCGATATGCTCCGCGCCCAGTTCGCGCAGCCGGGCGGTGGCCAACCCGTGGGCCAGATGCTGGTGGTGCACCGCTGCCAGCGCCGCTTCCGGTTCCTGGCGTCCCGGGGCATGCTCGCCGGCGGCGTAGCCAATCAGCGAAGAGCACAGCGGTTCGTTGAATGTCGTCCAGTGCTTCACGCGGTCGCCGAGCTTTTCATGCACAGCCTCCGCGTATTCGAGGAATTTGTAGGAGGTCTCGCGGTTGGTCCAGCCACCGCGCTCTTCCAATGCCTGCGGCAGATCCCAGTGGTAGAGCGTCAGCCACGGCAGGATGCCATTCTCCAGCAGCTCGTCGACCAGCCGGGAGTAGAAATCCAGGCCTTCGGGGTTCACGGTTCGGCCCCCGGGGACCACGCGAGCCCAGCTGGTGGAGAACCGGTAGGAGTCCAGGCCCAGTTCGCGCATGAGCTGCACATCTTCGCGGTAGCGGTGGTAGTGGTCCACTGCGACTTCGAGGTTCTCACCTCCTGCGATGGCCCCATGCTTGCGGGCGAAGGCGTCCCAGACCGAATCTTCCTTGCCGTAGGAATGGCCAGCGCCTTCGATCTGGGCTGCTGCCGTAGCCGAGCCCCACAGGAATTCCTTAGGCCACGCGAATTTTTGGGATAGGTGGTTCATCATTAGCCCTTTACAGCTCCTGCCATAATTCCGGATACAAGTTGTTTGCCTGCAAGTATGAAGAGCACCAGCAGCGGGATCGTGGCCAGCAGGGCCCCGGTCATCACGATGGTGTAGTCAACGTATCGGGCAGACTGCAGTTGGCTCAACGCCACCTGCAAGGTTGGGTTCTGCGGTGCCACCAGCATGGGCCACAGGTAGTCGGTCCAGGCGGTCATGAAGGTGAACAGCGACAGGATCGCCATCGCCGGGCGAGCCGCTGGAACCCCGACATGCCAGAAGGTGCCGATCATGGAGGCGCCATCCACGCGGGCGGCCTCAATCAGTTCATCGGGGATGTTCTCCACCAGGTACTGGCGCATGAAGAATACGCCGAAGGCAGTGACCAGGGTCGGGATGATGATGGCTCCCAGCGAGCCGGTCCAGCCGAATTGCTTCATCATCATGAACATCGGGATGATGCCCAGCTGGGTGGGCACGGCCAAGGTCGCGATCACGAAGACCAGCAGCCCCTGGCGCCCGCGGAAGCGCAATTTGGCGAACGCGTAGCCTGCCAGGGTGGAGAAGGAAACCACCGAGAAGGTGATCACCGAGGAGACGATGATGCTGTTGCCCAGGGCCGCCCAGAAATCGACGGAGTCCAGGACCTCGGCGACATTGGTCCAGAACTGGCCGCCTGGCAGCAGCGGCGGGTACGCCGAGGCGAATACCGCACCGGTGGAGGAACCGATGACGAACGAGTACCACAGCGGGTAGGTGCTGCCGATGAGGAAGGCCAGCAGGATTCCGTAGGTGAGGAAGCCAGGACGGCGGTCCATGGAGAAGTTCTTGCCGCGGCGCTGGGGCGCACGGACCTGGCGCGCGGGGCGTTCCACTGTTGCATTACTCATTTGCTGCACTTCCGCTCTGCGTTCCGTTGGCCGGCTTTGCTGCTTTGGCTTCGGCTCGGGCAGCTGCCCGACGTGCCGCTCGGGTTCTGCCAGTGCTGCCGGCGCCCTTCTTGTCGGCCGAGGAAGCGATGGATCCGGAGATCAGGAAATTGATCACGCCGATCACGATGATGATCAGGAAGAGGATCCAGGCCACGGCCGAAGCGCGTCCGAAGTCCCCGCGATTGAATGCCAGGTCCCAGAGGTAGAGCACCGTGGTCTGGTACTGGCGGTCCGGGCCGCCTGGAACCGAGCTGCTGGGGTTGAACAGCTTGGGTTCGGTGAAGATCTGCAGGCCGCCGATGGTGGCAGTGATGATCACGAAGATCATCGTGGGGCGGATGCTGGGCAAGGTAATCGAGAAGAAGCGGCGGATCACGCCGGCGCCGTCGATGGCCGCTGATTCATGCAGTTCGCGTGGCACCGCCTGCATGGCTGCCAGCAGGATCAGCGCGTTGTAGCCGGTCCAGCGCCAGTTCACCATGGTCGCAATAGCCATATGCGACGGGAAGACCTCGGTCTTCCACGCGATCGGGTCGATATTCACGGCGGCCAGCAGGTTGTTCAGCACGCCATACTGCTCGTCGAATGCCGAGGAGAAAATCAGTGTGACGGCCACCGGCGTGACCACGTAGGGAACCAGCACGCTCATGCGCCAGAAGGTCTTGGCGCGGATGTTCTGGTCCAGCATGGCCGCGATGAACGTCGCGATCACCAATTGCGGGATGGCCGAAAGCAGGAAGATGCTGAAGGTGTTGAACAGGGAATTCCAGAACAGCGGAGAGGTCAGTTCGGCTTTGTAGTTTTCTAGGCCGATCCAGGCTCCTGCTCCGCCGAGCAGATCCCAGTCATTGATCGAGACGACGAACGTGTAGATCAGGGGGAACAGGCCCACCAGGCCGAAGAGGATGAAGAAAGGCGAGATGTAGAGATATGGGGAGTACTTGAAATCCCACCGCCCGCGAAGGTGCCGGCGGCGCGTCTTGCGCTCGTCCCTGGTCTCGGCCGGCTTAGCCCCGGCCGGAGCATTGTTCCCCTTGTTCCAACGCTGGGGCTGCGGACTGGGCGCGCTGGCGTCCCGGTCTTGTTCCGGGGCATCGTGTGTTGTGGTGCTCATCAGTGGCATCTTTCCTGCTGCAGTAGCTGTCCAGGCATGGGCCGCAACCTCGTTGCGTGCCGCGGCCCTTGCCTGGATTCGAAGCGGGCTACGGGATTACTTGATTTCCAGTTCCTGCAGGGTGGAGAGGGCCTTGTTCCAGGCGGTCTCGCTGTCGCTGCCAGCATCGATCGCCTTGATAGCCGGGCCGAAGACCTGCTCCTGGATCACCGAATCCTGAGGGCCCTTGTACTGGGCCTGGACGCCGTTGGCGCGGTTGCCCAGGATTTCGCCCACCGGTGCGTTATTGAAGAATTCGCTCATCTCATTCGTGCCGGTCACTGAATCGGACTTCTGCGCTTCCAGGTTCGAAGGGAACGTGCCGGCTTCCTCGAATGAGGTCGCCTGCGACGATGCGCTGGTCAGGTACTGGGCGAGCTTCGCAGCCTCGGCCGGGTGCTCGGAGGTGGTCGGCACGGTCAGGAACGAGCCGCCCCAGTTGGCCGCGCCGCCCGGGAAGACATCTGCGAAGTCCCAGCCTGCGCTGGAGTCTCCGCCGGCACCCTCAACCTGGCCCTTGACCGTGCCAAGCATCCAGCCCGGGCAAGGCATGACGGCGAAGGAACCGTCAACGAAGGCCTGGCCCTTGCCCCAGTCCCACTGGGTCTGGTTGGCCGACAGCCCCTTGGACGCAGCATCGGAGAGCAGGTCCCAGCGCTCGCGCAGTTCGGCGTTGCCCTCGATATTCAGTGATCCGTCAGCCTTGTAGTAGCCCTCGTCGAGCTGATTGACCATGGAATTCCAGACGAAACCGGACTGGTCGTAGAAGGCCTTGTCGGTCTTCTTCACATACTCGTTGCCTGCCTTGAAGAAGTCTTCCCAGGTTGCGTCGTCGCCACCGAGCAACTCGGCAACTTCTTCGCGCTCGCTGGGCATGCCAGCGTCCTTGAACAGCTTGGCATTGAAGCAGATGCCCATCGGCCCAATGTCCGTACCGTAGCCAATGACGCGGCCTTCTGGGTCGGTGGCCTGCTTGACCTTCCAGTCAACCCAATCCCCCGCTACCTCATTGGCACCGAACTCGCGCAGATCGGTGAAGGAATCTGCAACCGACATCACCTGGCCCAGCCAGCCTTCTTCCACTGCTTGGACATCTGGCAGGCCGGCACCCGCAGCCTGCTTGGTCTTCCAGTCGGTCAACGCGTTGCCACCGGTGTCGATGTTGGTGGCCTCGATGGTGATTCCAGGGTTTTCCTTCTGGTACTTCTCGTACAGCGGGTCCAGTCCCTGGGTGCCGAAGGTCGTCACGGTCAGCGTGACCGGGTTATCAGCCGAGGCCGGCTGGGCATCCTTGCTTGCGTCGGCTGCGCAGCCGGTTGCTACCAGAGCGATGCTTCCGGCAACGGCCGCGGCCAGTGCCAGTGGGGATTTGCGTGAGGGTTTCACGGTGACTCCATTTCGGGTATGAATCGTGCGAGCGGGCGAGCGCCAACAAGTTTGAGAGCGCTCTCAAAATACGGCAAAAAAGAAAATTCCTGCGATTTCCTGGATGCCTGAAACGATGAAAGCGACTCTGCCAAACATTTTGTGAGCGCTCTCACAAATCTTCTCCAACAATTATCCACGATGGAAGTTTTCTGTCAAGCCTTTTCCCCAAAGAATTCTCCACCCCGCAACCAGCGCCCCTCTGGGTTCCCCAAAGCGGGTTAAAAGAAGGTGGCCAGGCGCTCTTCAGGGAAGAAGAGCGCCCCGCCACCGCGCAGGCGGGAAAAGTCAGTTTTTCTTATCCAGCTGCAGTCCGACGAGCACCGGGTCATGATCCGAGGAACGGTACTGGTCAGCCGCGAACAGGTTAGTGATGTTGTTGTTGTAGCGGCTGTATTCGTAGCCCACGGATTCAAGGGCGTTGATGTTCCAGATGTCTTCTCCAGTCACCTTGCCCGCCAGCTTCTCCGAGGCGAAGATGTGGTCCAGCGAGCCGACCAAGCCGTCGTAGAGGTAGCTCTGGGAATCGGCTGCGGCGCCGAGGTCCACGTACCCGGCTTCAACCAGAACCTGCATCGGATCTTCAGCCGAATAGGAGTTGAAGTCCCCCGCCAGCAGCACCTGGTCGGTATTGCGCGATTTCTTCAGACCGTCCGCGAAGCCAACCAGCGCTTCCGCTTGGCCGACACGGGCTTCGTTCCAAGCGCCTTGGCCATCGCCACTGTCGGCATTGCCCGATCCATCAGCAGGATCCGAGCCCTTGGACTTGAAGTGGTTGGCAACGACCAGGAAGCGGGTGTTCTGGTTTCCGCCAACACGCTGGAAGGCCTGGGCCAGTGGATCCCGGGCGTTCACGAATGCTGGATCGTCGAGGATGACCGACTCGTCGATGGGCTTCACTGACTTGTCGCGGTAGATGATCGCGGTGCGGATCACATCTTCGTCAGCGGGCACAACCGATGGGGTCGGGACATAGCTCCAAACCTTCTGGCCAGCTTCCTGGTTCAACTCGTTGACCAAGTGAGCCAGGGCGGCATCGCGGTTCTGTCCGAAGCGTGCCGAGTTCTCGATTTCTTCCAGGACCACCACGTCTGCGGTGAACTTGCCCAGTGCGGCAACGATCTTGGACTGCTGGCGCTCAAAGCTTTCAGCGGTCGCCGCGCCGCGCGCATCGCAACCACCGCGGACATTGATTGGATTGCCCTCGCGGTCGGTGTAGTACGAGCACCCATCGAGCATGTCGCCGGTAGTGGTGAAGTAGTTCAGCACGTTGAAGCTGCCAACGCTGACATTGCCGCCCACCTCTTGCGGAGCGTCGTTGTCGACCTGCTCGAAGTTCACGGCGATATCGGCATCATCGGCGCCGACCACCTGGCCCTGCGGCTGCAAACGCCACATATCGTAGCGGTAGTCCAAGATGACCGGTGCGATGAAGGATGCGTCAGCGCCTACGGTGACGCGCTGCTGCGCGTCGATGTACGGCAGGGCGATCTGCTTGTTCTTGCTGGTTGAGAAGTTCAGCGTGGCCCCGTCATCGACCACGATCGAGCGCTGCTCGTTTTCCGCCGCGAGAGCCTTCGCCTCGGCACTGCCCGGCTTGAAGACATCGGTTGGCTGGCGCAGCAGCCGTTCGCCGGGCAGGATCTCGCTGGTGCCCATGGCCAGGCTCAGCTCGCCGTACTGGTTCAGCGAGTAATTGTCCGAGACGGTGAACTCGCCCTGCGGCTCGATCAGCATGGATTCAAAGCGCTCGCGCTCGGCATCGCTGCTCGGCAGTGAAATCGCCAGCGGCTTGACGCCCTGCGCCGGTTCATCGAGCACCTCGACGCTGCCGGCCTTGAGCTGGGTCAAGCCATAGTATTCGGACACTTCGCCAGAAACCTGGACATGGTCGCCGACGCTCACCGAGGAAACCTCGTCCGGCGCGTACACGAAGATCGCCGAGCTCGCCTGGCCCGAGGCATCTACGCCGCTGCCAGCGCTCTGCAGATAGAAACCGCGGAATCCGCCGTCGGCGTAGGCTCCGGTGACAACACCGCGCACAGTTGCGTCCTGGCCAGCCATGAGTGAGCTGTCGCCGGTCCCCTGGATCTGCTCGATGGGGGTGATTTCGGCAGTATCGGCGTGCGCCGCCGAGAAGCTCGAAACCGCAAGCGCGGTTCCCAGCACCGCGGCAGCGATGCGAGTGGGACGTCTATTGATCATGTTTTTCCCTAGGTAGATATTCAAGCAGCGGCGGCCCTGCCGCGTGCATGGGCCTGGTTCCAAGGTAAGCAAAGCCCGATTAACTGCACCTGAACTCTGCCCCGCTTTTTCGTGACGTACCCAACAACCATCAAAGGTCATCAAACGCTTTACGTCCAGTAGTGATCAAAGGAACCTTTTCACTAATTGAACTGACTGGTCAGTTCAATTAGTCTTTAACTGTGCTTACCGCAGATTCCATTACCGTCAAGGGACGCCACGACCAGCTCGTGGGGCCCACCTCCGTGCAACTGCAAAGAGGTGAACTGCAGCTGCTGGTATCCGAGCCGCAGATTTCCCGGACCGCGCTGGCCCTTGTACTGAGCGGACGCATGGCACCCAGCTCCGGGACGGTGGTGTGGAATGCGGATCCGAAGCTGCGAACCCTGCGCAAGCACAGCGCTCTGGTCGATTCGCCGGGGATCAATGAACCCGAATCCCACTTGAAGGTTTGCGATCTTGTCGCAGAAGATCTGGGGCTGATCCCGGGGCCAAACTGGCGCAAGCCCGGCGCCAGGAAGTGGATGGCGCAGCATGGATTCGACGATATCGCCAGCTGCTGGAGCGATGCCATCGATCCGGGCCGCCTCTTCGAGCTCCAGCTCCTGCTGGCTGCCGAGAATCCCCGTCTTGAATTGCTCATCGTCGATTCACCGGACCGGCACGATCTGGAAGACGAGCATTGGCTCGAGACCCTGGAGAACTTCGCTTCCTCGCATCGGGAATTCGCAGTCCTGGCTATCGTCAGCCGGCTGCCCCAGTGCTGGCAGCCGCAAACCGGGCAGGCCGCCGACCCGGAACCAGCAGTGCTCCCACTGCCCGATCCATCCACCGGGTTCATCCAAGGCGAACTCGATCTGGGCCTGGATCACCTGGCCATGGCCGAGGGCATCGCGGCCAACCACGATTTCTTCCTCCCAGCCGACGAACTTGCTGACGCTGTTCAGTGCGAAGCAAAGGAATAGCCCATGACAACTTTGCGACTTGCCCTCTCCGAGCTCAAGCGGATGAGCCGCGGCACCTTGCCCAAACTGGCGCTCATCGCGGTCACCTGCGTTCCGCTGCTCTATGGCGCGCTCTACCTCTACGCCAACTGGGACCCCCAGGGAAACCTCGACAAGGTCACGGCCGCCGTGGTCAATCTGGATGAAGGCGCCGAACAGGACGGCGAGAAAACCCGAGTCGGCGACGACGTCGTCGAGGAATTGGAAGACGACGGCACCTTCAGCTGGGCGCACGTGGATTCCAAGGCGGAAGCCGAGCAGGCCGTGGCCACCGGCCAGTACGCCTTTGCGCTGATCCTGCCCGAGGACTTTTCCTCGGCCCTGGTCTCGCCGGGCGATTTCGATGATGCCGAACAGGCCAATATCGAGCTGCTGACCAACGATGCCAATAACTTCATGGTTTCCAACTTCGCCAAAACGCTGGCTACCACGGTGCGCACCTCGGTCGCCCAGGAAGTGGGAACCGAAACGGCTTCGGCGATGATCGCCGGATTCGTGGACATCCACGATTCGATGGGCGAAGCCGCAGACGGCGCCGGGAAGCTCTACGATGGCACCCTGCGACTGGGCGATGGCGTGGTCACCTTGGCCGATGGCACCACCAAGCTCGTCGATGGCAGCACCGAGCTGAACTCGGGCACCAAGACCCTGAAGAATGGCACCGCCGACCTGTCGGGAGGGTTGGGCCAACTGGTCGACGGCCAAACCCGGCTGCGCGACGGCAGCGCCGAACTGGCCGACGGCACCGCGCAGCTGGCCGACGGCAGCAAAGAGCTGAGCGACGGTCTGCACACCTTGAAGACGCAGACCAAAGCGCTGCCCGGTTCCGTCTCGAAGCTGGATCAAGGCGCCGCCAGCGCGAAAGAAGCCGCCGACCAGCTTGCTGCCGGTTCACAGCAGGTCGCAGACGGCAACCAGCAGCTGGCCAGCACGGCAGATGAGGCCATCGCGGTAATCGACCAGCTGCAGGCCAACACGAAAACGCAGCTGGATAGCGTCAAGGAAGATACGCAGCAGCGCCTGGACGAGTTGGTCAGCAGTGGCGTGCTCACCCAGGACCAGGCTGATTCCATCCAGAGCACGGTCAGCCAAAGCGTGCAGAATTCTACGCTCGGCAATGCCTTGGATACCAAAGTGACCCAGGTCAATACCGAGTTATCTACCCTGCAAACGCAGCTGCACACCCTCGCCGACGGATCGGCGCAGGTAGCCGAAGGAAACCAGCAGCTGGCCACCGGCCTGGGCACCCTCGCGGATGGCACCAAGGCGTTGGATGACGCCATGCCTGCACTCGCGAAGGGCATCGGCTCGGCAGCCCAAGGCTCGGCGAAGCTCGCCTCCGGCGCCGCCGAAGCCCACACCGGGGCAAAGACCCTGGCCGAGGGCCAGCAGTCCGCATTGAATGGCGCCACCGACGCGGCTGACGGCGCAAGCCAACTGGATCAGGGTGCCGGCACGCTGCTCGCCGGCACCGGAGCCCTGCACAACGGACTGGTGCAGCTCTCCGATGGAGTCGGCGAGCTCTCGGACGGCACCGAAGAACTGCAAGACGGTTCAGATGAATTGGCCACCGGCCTGGAGGACGGCACCGGGAAGGTGCCGAACCCCGATGAGTCCACCAGCGGGCAACTGGCCGAAGTCATGGGCAATCCGGTAGCTGTCTCCAATAGCAAGCAGGCCGAAGCGCAGGCTTATGGCGAAGGCCTTGCCCCCTTCTTCATGACCCTGGCGACCTTTATCGGCGTGCTGATCCTGACCCAGGTGATGCGCCCGATGACCAAGCGCGCGCTGGCTTCCAACGGCAGCAACTGGAAAATTTCCATCGGCGGCTGGTTGCCCTTCGCCGCCATCGCGGTACTGCAAACCAGCCTGCTCTACGCGGTGGTGCGATTCGGGCTGGGACTGCATGCCGCCCACCCGTGGCTGATCTGGGCTTTGCTGGCCGGTTCTGCCTTATGCTTCAGTGCGCTGATCCAGGGGTGCTTCGCGCTGCTGGGCACCGCTGGAAAGTTCGTGGTGCTGGTACTGATGGTCCTGCAGCTGGTCACCTCAGGCGGCACCTTCCCCTGGGAGACCTTGCCTGATTCGCTGCACCTGCTGCACCGGATCCTGCCCATGAGCAATGTGGTGATCGGCATGCGCCACCTGATGTACGGCGCGGATCTGGCAGTGCTGCCATCGGTTGCCGGTTCTTTGCTGCTCTACACCGCCATTGGACTAGTCTTGAGTATGCTTGCGGTACGCAAGAACAAGACCTGGAGCTTGAAAACACTGCAACCGGAGCTGAAAGAATGACAACGCCAACGGGCCAACGCCGCCGTGTGCGGGCCACGGATTCGAAGGAGAAGCTCTTCGAAGCGGCCATGCAGCTGCTCGGTTCGCGCTCCCCCGAGTCCGTCTCGGTGGACGAGATCGCGGCCGCGGCCGGCGTTTCCAAGGGCACGGTCTACTACAATTTCGGTTCCAAAGACGAGCTGGTCAGCCAGATCCTCAGCTACGGCGCGCACAAGCTCATGGGCGAACTGGCACGTGCGGCCTCCGGGGAAGACCCCTACCTTGCGCTGAGGCAGATGGTGGAATTCTCCATGGACTTCGTCGCCAGCTACCCCTCCTTTGCCCATCTGTGGATGCAGGAGCAGCTGAGCGCGGACACCGCCACTGCGTTCGCCAGCACCCCGCTGCACACGCAGGTGACCGGGCTGATCATCGAGGTGCTCGAACGCCTGGTCGTGCTCGAGCCCGACCAGAAGCTCTCGGTAGCCACCAGTATTTTCGGTGCCGCCTTGTTTACCGCCCGGATGCGCGCCTCGGGGCAGACCGGCCTGGATCGCGGGCAAACGGTGCGCGCCGTGCTGCTCACCGTGGATGGGCTTCGCGCTACCCGTCCGGCGGCCGGCTCCTAGGCCTGCGCGTCCCAGCTGGCGGTTTCCCTGATGCCAGGCAGTCCGGCGCTGAAGAGCAGCACCCCGGGATAGCCGTTGAGCAGTTCGGCCACGTCGCCGTAGGCTCCATCGGGCAAGCGGGTCAGCAGCGAATCGACCACCAGCAAGGGCGGTTCGCGCAACAGCGCCCGTGCCACCAGCAACGATGCTTGCTGCCCGGAACTAAGCGGTTCGCCGCCCCGGCGCAAGCGGGCTTCCGCTCCACCGGGCAAATCGGCCATCTTCAAACCGCAGGTTTCAGCCAGCGCCACGGCCTTGCGCAGCGAAGCGCCCGGATGGCGATACCGCAGCGCACGGGCGACGCTTCCGCGCTCGGGAACCATGGATTCCAACGCGGAGCCCACGAGCTTGCGGCGGCCGGCAGCAGGCAGATCCTCGCTGCGCCCCTCGGCGATCCACACCCCGGCCTGCGGGTCGGCGCCGTGCACCAGGGCGCCGGTAGCAATGGCCGAAAGCAGCGCCGCGCATTGGCCCTGGCTTCCACGCAGCGCAATTCGCTCCCCGGGCTGTGCCCGCAGGGTGGAAAACTGGTCGGCCATCCCTGCGGGCACCTGGATGCGCACCGAGGAAGGCTGGAGCATCAGCTCCTTGGCATCGCGGGTGCTTGCCGAAGATTCTTCGCGGGCCCGCCAGCGTTCCTGCTCGGCCAGCAGCGGCGCGATGATTCGCCGGCCCGCCTTGTAATTCTGCCGGTACTCCACCACGCGGCCCCACTCGCCCAGGGTTCCTGCGCAAATTCCCATCAGCGTCAGGGCGGTCGCCACGGCGGCTGGCGGAAGCTGCGCCATCGAGGCCGCCGCCACAACCAGCGCGGTACCCAGCAGCGGAATGGCCAGCGCCCCGCCACGCAGGGCGGCGGCGAACCGGGCGCGATGCACCGAAGCATCGATCACCTTCTGCGAGGAGTCCTGCACCCTTTGCACTTCACGTTCCACGCCGCCGCCGGCCGCAATAGCTGTCCGCGCCGCGACGGTATCGGCAATGCGCGAGGCCAGGCTCCCACGGTGCCGGCGCAAGGTCCTGGCGCTCAGGAAAGTACCCCCGGCCAAGGCCGCCAGCAGGACGCCCTCGAGCACCAGGGTCGCGGCCAAGCTCAGGGCCAGGAGCGGATGCAGGAACCACAGGCCCGCACCGCTGACAATCAGCAATGGCAAACCGGCGACCAGCGGGACCATGCCCTGCACAATCCAGTTGCGGATCGAGGACAGGTCGTTGGTGGAACGGGCGATGGTGATGCCCATGGACGGACCGCGTGCACTGCGCAAAGCGTGCGTGACCAGCCCGCGGCGAAGCTGGGCCACATAATGCTGGCCGAGCTTCTCGGCCAGCACCCGTTCAGCGTACTTGGCCAGGAAGAAGCATCCCACCAAGCCCAGGACCGCGCCAAGAGCTGCCCAGCTGATGCGGGCCGAAAGCTGTCCGATCAGCCAGCCGATGGCAATCGAGAGCAAGCCGGCGAGAATGCCCAGGCTGAGCAATCCGGCCAGCAGCATCCGCCGCCCCGGCGCTACCAGCGCCGGCAGGCGCCCAGGCTGCGCCGGCTGCTCAACGGCGATCTTCTGGTCCAGCATCTTGGCTCCTAGCGGGTTGGCAGCAGGGCGGCGGCAACCTCTGCCTGGCACAGGTCGAAGGTCCCGATGACCGGGGTGGACAGCTGCGCCTGGGCTTCCATCGCGGCCAGCGGGGAGGCCGTGAGCACCCCGGAAACCGCGGCAACATCCAGGCCTGCTTCGCGCAGGATCCGCTCTCCGGCCTGGGCACCCAAAGCGTCCTGGGCGCTGAACAGCACGCGGTCTACATGCTCGGCGAAAATCGGGTCGCGCAGCAAGCGGGAAGTTTCGCCCTGGAACAGCCCGTCGGCGATCTCGATGACCACTGCGTCTGCGCCGGTGGCGCTTTGCTCGCGGATCATCGCCACCAGCAGGTCGCGCACGGTTTCGTAGTCCAAGCGGTAGGTGGTTGGGAAGCCGAAGTCGGTGAAGTCGCAGACGCTGAAGGCGCCGGCATCGGTGAACAGGTTCGGATCATTGCCGGCACCCGTGCCGGTGGCCTTGCCTGCGGCAACTTCCATGCCGGAGTTGACCAGTCCGTTGACCAGGCATCCCAGGGTGGTGGACTTGCCGGAGTTCATCGAGGTGCCCAGCACTGCGATCACCGGCGGGCGCGGCGCGGCAACCTGCGCTGCGCGCGGCGATGCGTTCTCGATGCCCAGTGGAGCGAAGTCCACCAGGTTCACGACCTTGCCGTGGCGCATCAGCAGGCCTGCGGGCTGCAGCTGTGTCGCCATATCGATCGAGGCGTGCTGTTCGATGACTTCGCTGGCGACACCGCCGCCTGCAACCAGCTGGCATGGACCCAGGTTATCCGGCACATGGGCCAGGAACTGGTCTGGTGCGTAGCGGTGGCCGTAGGCGACCATGATTTCCTGTCCGACGAATATCAGCTGGCGTCGGGAAACCGGGGACTGCAGGCGCGTGTGCTTGCCTAGCTCGGTCACAGCCGCGATGACGACGTCACCGGCACGCGGCACCATGTTTGCGCGGCGCACGATCTCGAAATCCTGCGGATTGCGCTGCAGCTCGGCTGCAACGAAGCGGGTGGTGTAGGCAGCGCGGATGGTGCGGGCGCGCTGTGCATCGATCTGCTGCTGCACTTCATTGCGCGCTGCGGGGGTCTGCGTTGGAAGTGATTCTGCGATGATGGCCATCTGCCTATTCCTCTTTCAGTGTTTCCGGCCCGCCGTTGCGGTTTGCCGGTGCTGGCCGTGCTGCCAACGATTCCCAGTGAAACGAGCAATGGTTAACTGAAAGTGAACGGTTCATGAGGCGGCGAGGTGTATTCGATGAGAGGCCTATCATCTGCTTCTCATAAAGGCAGATCACCGCTTATTTACAGGCTGACTAGTGCATTAGAAAAAACTTGATGAGACTTCTCTCATGCGGGCCGCGGTGCGGTGAAATGCGTGACGCGCGCATCACGGGCATCCAGGTGCGAGTACGGATGCTTGGTTTCCAGCACCGTGGTTCCCAGGGTCGGATAGTTCATCGCCAGCTCGTAAACGGCTTCTTCATCCGAGTCCATTGCCGCCAAGCGCAGCGCCAATTCCTGGAGCACCGGCTGGTGCCCGATCACCAGCAGGTTGCTGACCATATCGGGAACTTCATTGATGATGGAGCACAGCTGCGAGACTCCTGCGGTGAAAATGCGCGAATCGACATAGGGGGTCGGGCCTTTCTCGCCGAGTTCGGAAAGCACCCAGGCGCAGGTGGAGCGCGCACGCAGCGCGTCGGAGCAGATGATGTAGTCCGGTATCAGGCCATTCTCCACAAGCCAGGCTCCGGCGGCCGGAGCTTCGCGGTGCCCGCGGGCCGCCAGCGGCCGGTCGTGATCCGCGACGCCCAGCGGGTAGTCGGCTTTGGCGTGGCGCATCAGCATGAGCTTGCGGGAATGCATGGTGTTCATTGTTCCAGCTTAAGGCAGCAGTGGCGGGCAAACCGAACCCGGTTTGCCCGCCACTGCTGCCAGCTGATGCTAGATGGAGTATTCCGGAGCTGCCCAGACAACGACTTCTGGGTGCTCGTAGAAGCGGTAGCCCTGGCCGCGTACGGTGCGCACGGTATTGGCCAGGCGTCCCAGCTTGGAACGCAGGCGACGGATATGCACGTCGATGGTGCGTTCGTTAGGGACTTCTTCGGCATTGCGCCACAGGTTTTCCAGCAGCTCTTCGCGGCCTACGGTGCGGGTGCCGTTTTCCACGAGGAAGTTCAGCAGCTCGAATTCCTTGAAGGTCAGGTTCAGGGTTTCGCCATCCAGGTAGACTTCGCGGCGCGAGAGGTCGATCAGCACGCCAGATGGGCGCGGGGTGGATGGACGGGCTTCAGCGCGTGGCCGGCGGGAAATCGTCGGATCGCCCAAAGCCTGGCGAACTACATCGATGGGCTCACCCTGGGCGCTGGTCGGAGCCAGTGCCACGGCGGCATGGGTCTGCGCTTGCGGCGACAAGGTGGCCAGGAAGGCGCGGACCTGGGTGGCCAGCTTGCCCAGCGAGGTGCCCTGCGCCTGGGCGGCAGTTTCATCCAGGCCCACGTAGAGCACGAAGCCGCGTGCGGAGGTGTCGGCGCTTGGCTGGCCTGTTGACTGCACTGGAGTGCTAGCCGGCTGATGCGATGCATCACGTGTTTCATGAACATTGGAAACCGCGCGCAGCGGACGGTAACCCGCTGGTGCATAGCTGCCAGAAGCTGAACGCTGCGCAGCTGCTGCGCGGTTCTGCGCATTGCGAATTGAAACGTGGACGTATCCGGAACCAGCCGACATAATCTTTTCCTCTTTTAGTGCGAAGGCCAAGTGGTTTGGCGCTCATGCTTCGGGTTTTGCTTGCGCTGTTCGCGGCCTTCGTCCACGTTCAGCAGTTGGGTTTCCCGTCAATAACTCCCAAAATCGGATTACAAATCACTCATAATTCGGCTTGGAGGCCATGGACGCCGAGCATTCGTTGAGGACGATCTTGGGCAACTCGATGTTGGAATCCGTGGTGCTTTTACCGTCCTGCGCCGTACTCACACCTCTAGTTTCCTCGTAACATTGGCAACTTGCAAGTAACAATGAACACCCGCGTCCACATAGTGAGACAAATGTTTCCAAACGTGACGCACAACACTTTAGACAATTCTAGGCTACCTAAGCGCTTAACTAAACAATATGGTCAACATATCAATAGAACTTCGTCATTATGTCCGGTCCATTCATAGGCCTGAATATTCATTCATCACTATGGTCCGTCCACGCTTCAATCATTCGTCGTTCTTGGGGGTTGACCAAATTAACCACTATCGGTTCGGGTTTTCCCCGCATAAAATCGACTTATAGTCATAGCTGGCACACAGCAAAAACATATTCTCGGCCCATGGCAATAGGACAAGCTGATTAACATGAATGAATCACGATTCTCCCCTTCGCAATTGCCCCGGCTGACTCACCCTGATGGCACGGCAATCAAAGTTCTCGTGGTCGATGATGAACCTTCATTGGCGGAATTGGTCGCCATGGGAACCCGCATGCTCGGCTGGGAAGCCACGATGGCCCACGATGGGCCCGAAGCAGTAGCCACCGCTCGCTCCCTGGCGCCGGACGTACTGGTTCTCGACTGGATGCTGCCTGGGTTCGACGGCCCCGAGGTGCTGCGCAAGGTGCGCACCCACTTCCCTGAAATCCCCGTACTTTTCCTCACTGCCAAGGACGCGGTTGAAGACCGTATCGAGGGCCTGGGGGCCGGTGCAGACGACTACGTCGCCAAGCCCTTCAGCCTCGAAGAGGTCCTGATCCGATTGCACCGACTCGTGGAACGTTCCGGTGCGGCCACTGCGGATTCCGCTGAATTGGTCGTCGGCGATCTGGTGCTGAACATGGACTCGCACGACGTATCCCGCGCAGGCCGCGAAATTTCGCTGACCGCCACCGAATTCGACCTGCTCAGCTACCTGATGAACAACGCCCGCCGCGTGGTATCCAAGTCGCAGATCCTGGACAACGTCTGGCACTACGATTTCGATGGCCAGGCGAACATCGTCGAACTGTACATCTCGTACCTGCGCAAGAAGATTGACGTTGACGCGGAGCCGATGATCCACACCGTGCGTGGCGTTGGCTACGTGCTGAAGCCGGCTGCATGAGTTTCTTTTCCCCGAATACCAGGGTGAGCTCGCCGCACGCGCTGCAGCGCAAACTGCTGCTCATCCTGCTGACCTCGGTCACCGCCGTATCTGTCTTGCTCGGCCTGCTCTATAACGCGGGCATGCGCCAGACCTTGATGGACCAGCTCAACAGCCAGCTGCGGCTCACCACCGAACGCGCGCTGAATTATTCGCAGGGTGCACCAGCGGTGAACTCCCGGCTTGATGCCCCCGGCCAGTCCGCCGGCACGCTGACCGCGCGGTTCGTCGACAAATACGTCTTCAACGGCGGGGTGCTGGACGAACGCACCGGCGTGCTGAAGCAGCTGAGCCAGGAAGATGCCATCCCGATGGTGGATCTGGAGCTGAGCACGTTGCGTGCCGGCGGGCAGTTCAAGCCGGTACGTGCCCACCTGACTGTGGGCGACTATTACCTCGTCGCAGTCAAGGACTCTGGATCCAACGGCATCCTGATTGTCGGATTGCCCCTGCACAGCACCGATCTGGCGTTGCGCGGCATGGCCTGGCTGACGCTGTTCATCGCCTTGATCCTGATCGCCGGTGCGGGCCTGGCCGGTTCGTGGCTGATCTCCCGCTCGCTTGCCTCGCTGAAGCGCGTGGCCACCGTGGCTGCTTCGGTTGCCGCCGAAGAGCTTGATTCAGGAAAGGTGGACCTGACCCAGCGCGTCCCGGCGCAAGATGCAGTCCCCGGCACCGAGGTGGGCAATGTCGGCAATGCGCTGAACGCGATGATCAGCAACGTCTCCACCGCACTGACCGCCCGCGAGAAGTCCCAGGCCCAGATGCGCCAATTTGTCGCCGATGCCTCGCACGAACTGCGCACTCCGCTCTCGGCGATCCGCGGCTACACCGAGCTGCTCTCGGCCACTGAGCATTTCTCCCCGGACGGGCAGCGCTCGGTGGACCGCGTTCTGCAGCAAAGCAGCCGAATGAGCTCACTGGTTGAGAATCTGCTGCTCCTGGCTCGGCTGGATGAGGAGAATGCGTTCAAGCGCAGCGAAATTGACCTGTGCTCGCTGACATCGGATATCACCGAGGACTTCAAGCTCACCGCGAGCGACCACCATTGGGAGTTCGACTGCCAGGCGCCGCAGACCATTGTCAATGGCGACTCGGCCTCGCTTCGCCGGGTGATCACCAACCTCTTGGCCAACGCCCGCAAGCACACGACGGCCGGAAACACCGTCACCGTTTCGGTGGACCAAGACGAAGACACCGATGAAGCCATCATCCGGGTTCACGACACCGGTGAGGGCATTGCCCCGGAATTCCTGCCTCGGGTCTTCGAACGTTTCACCCGCGCCGACAAGGCGCGTTCTGGCTCCGATGGCACGACCGGGCTGGGCCTGCCGATCGCCAAGAGCATCGTCGAAGCCCACGGGGGCACCGTCACGGTCACCTCCCAGCCAGGAGATACCGTCTTCGAGGTCCGGCTTCCGCTGGACACGCCCGAAACCGGTGAAGAAACGCCGAAGGCTGCGGTGTAGTCACCGCAGCCTTCGGGCACATCGCTTAGCTGGAACTAGGCAATGGGCGGGGTCACACCATACAGGCGGTCGCCGGCATCGCCCAGGCCTGGGATGATGTAGGACTTCTCGTCCAGCTTTTCGTCCATCGCTGCCAGCACGATGTGCACGCGATGATCGGCACCGTGAATTTCCTTCAGACGCTCGATGCCTTCAGGGGCAGCGATCAGGCAGATGCAGGTAACGGATTCTGCGCCGCGTTCGAAGATGAACTTGATGGCCTCGGCCAGGGTGCCGCCGGTGGCCAGCATCGGATCCAGCACGAAGACCTGGCGGCCGGCCAAGTCATTAGGCACGCGGTCAGCGTAGGTAATGATGTCCAGGGTCTCCTCGTTGCGGGCCATGCCCAGGAAGCCGACCTCAGCGGTCGGAACCAGGCGGGTCATGCCTTCGAGCATGCCCAGGCCGGCGCGCAGGATGGGGACAACCAGCGGGGTCGGCTTGGCAATGGAGGTACCGGTGGTGGTGGCGACCGGGGTCTGCACCTCAACGTTTTCGGTTTTCACCTCGCGGGTTGCCTCATAAGCCAGCAGGGTGACCAGTTCGTCGGTCAGCTGGCGGAAAATCGAGGATGGGGTGTTCTTATCACGAAGAACCGAAACCTTGTGTGCCACCAGTGGGTGGTCGACTACCTGTACGCGCATAAGTAGAAATCTATCAGCACCGACTCAGGCAAATCGAGAGATATCCCCGATTTCCCGCCGTTAAAGCACTTTGGTGTGCCCAAGGAAACAGCAAACTTCAGTGCAGTGCGCAGTGCACCACACTCCGAGCGCCCGGCTACCGTCCCAAAACACGTAAAGTGAAAGCACTATGGTGCACGAATTTGATGCTTGGATGGACCTCGCCTTGGCTGAAGCGCGCGAAGCGCTGGCCACTGATGACGTACCCATCGGCGCCGTCATCCTCTCCCCCGAAGGCGAAGTCCTGGCCACCGGACGCAACGAGCGCGAGGCCATCAAGGACCCCACGGCGCATGCCGAGGTGGTCGCCATTCGCAATGCGGTCAAGGCCTTGGAAGCCAAGGGACAAGATGATGGCTGGCGCTTATCCGACTGCACCCTGGTGGTGACCCTTGAGCCCTGCGCCATGTGCGCCGGGGCAATAGTCCTTTCGCGCATTCCCAAATTGGTCTTCGGGGCCTGGGACGAGAAGGCCGGCGCGTGCGGCTCGGTCTTCGATATCGTCCGTGAACCGCGATTGAACCATTGGGTCGAGGTGTACTCGCGGGTCAAGGAAGAAGAATGCGGTGACCTGTTGCGTGAATTCTTCCGGAGCAAGCGCGGCTAGAAACCGACGTTGATGTGTTTCGGAACACTTCAGGCCAAAAACAGCGCTCTCGTTTTTGTTTTCGCCTGATGTTCGTTATAGAGTTATCAGGTCTGGTGACGTGTCCGAGCGGCCGAAGGTGCAACACTCGAAATGTTGTGTACGGTAACCCCGTACCGTGGGTTCAAATCCCACCGTCACCGCCAATGAAAACCCCTGGTCAGCCAGGGGTTTTCTTCTTTTAAAGATCTGACATGGTGCACTTATGGTGCATATTTCACCGGAGGGTAGTTACGACATGCCCATCCTTCGTTGTGAACACGGCTACCACCACCATGCAGGCCCGCACGCCTGCGACTGGGTGAACCACAACGAAGAATGACCATACTGGGCATCGCGCAAGCAGGACGAAAAAGATCTCTAGCCTCCCGCCGGCTGCCGCACCTGCTGCGCGCGCTTGCCCTCAGGAAGCCGGGCACAGAGAAAGGTCCCCCTGCTGCTGTATGCGGCAAGGGGATCTCTTCGGGTTAGGCTCAGCGGATCTGGACATTGCTCGTCTCGGCTCATTCGACGAACGAGCCGGCGTTACCTACTATCGTGAAGTGCTGGTCTTCGAGTGGTGGCGGTAGTTGGTGAATGCCAGGATCAGTGCTGCGAGCAGCAGCACTCCGCCGACAGCCCATCCAACCACGGCGTAGTCAGTAAGCTGAGGGACGCGAGGCAGATTGATCGCGGCTACCGCAAGGAACAGAAGCACCACCACGGTACTCTTCCTGGCGGCAGACGAATTGCTAGGTTGCTTTGTCATTTGCCGTTTCCTTTCTCGTGCCTAGCTGGCACCGCTCAGGCACTGTCCTACGGATGCGCCAGCGACAGCGGTGAACCCAGCCACGCAGATGATGCAGCCTGTTCCAACGGTAACAGCACAGAATGCCGCACAGGTGGAGATGATCACGAGCGCCGCCATGGTGGAGATGCCCAGCGCGTTGAGGCACTTGATCACACCCTCGTTACCAGCGGCCGCAACGCCCACCGACGAGCCTTCAGGAGACATGGCGCTCAAAGCCTTCGCAGCCTGAGCTTCAGCTTCGGGAGTGGCTTCAACAGTCCACTGCTTAAGGAGACTCCCATCGACCCACTGCTTCACCTCGGCAGTGCTGTCGCTGGTGTACGTAGCTTGAACCTGCGCAAAGCTCTGGACAACGTCTCCCGCGGCGTCGACGACGGCAACGGCGAACGAACCCTCGTCGTGGCCGTCGCCAGACGTAGCCACTGCCACCATCAACGAACTGGAGCCATTGATCCGGGCGACGTTTGCCTGCTTGATATCGACTTCTGCGCCGTTTCGCAGCTGAGCGTCGAAACTCGGCTCAGCTATTGCGATCGCTCGCTCAACAGTTGAATCCGAAAGCGGCCGGTTGGTTGAGAACGAGCTTTCGGAAGCGTTGACCGGACTAGCAACCGCGAAGAGCATCGCCCAGCCTGCAACCATCGCGATGATTGCTTTCGAAATCTTTTTCATGTTGACCACTTCCTATTTCTGGGCCTGGTCGATGCAATAGCCGACCTGGCCGCCCCAGACGCCCGCAGCTGCCGCGATGCAGCCCACGCAGCCGAGCCCAACGGTTCCTACGCAGACCGCCGCGCAGGCGATAGTGATGGCGGTAATAACCCAGCCAGGGATGCCCGCGTTGGCAAGGCAGTTGTTGAGCTTGTCCCAGAAACCGGCATATGTGGTGACGTTGTTTGCCGCGTCAGCAGTGGTCAATTGCTTGTCCATGGTCAGATTTCCGTCAACCCACATGCGGGCATGACCAGATGCATCGTCGCCAACGAAAGCCATCTCTGTGCGCTGCGCAACGTTGCCTGAGTTGTCCAGGAGTGCACCGACTGTGGCGAGCTGGACGCCGTCGCCGACGAGCGGGTAGCTCACATACGATGTCCCGTCTGACATCGACCATGCTTGGACGCCGGAACGGTCAACTTTCAGACCTGAGAGCGACTCTGTTGGAAGATCGGCATTCTTGGCCAACTGGAGGGCCTCCGACTTCGACAGAATCTCTGCGTTCTCGCCGAAGCTGGCGATGCTGGTCACAGCCGGAGACGAAGCGGCCGCCGCTGGCTTAGTCAAAGCCGTACTCAGGCTCAGGACCAGGGAAGCGATTGCCACGAACGCGATCGCGAGGTACGTGACCCCGGAGCTGGATTGTTGTCTTGATGTTGGGATTGGAATGCAGTGGTCTTCATTTGACCTGACCGCAATCGAGTGAAGTTTGAGCTTCACGACTATCACCTTTTGAATGAATCGAAATCTACATCTTCGTAAAGATCGGCGCATCATCTGCCGTGCCAAGCGGGGGTCGACCGAAATCGAGCCTCCGCAACAAAAGTCCTCGGTCTGGATCGAATTGCCTCAGATACGAGCACGTTTAATAATCACCATTAAATAAGAACGGCGTAAATACTACTTAAGTAGGAGGGGCGAACCCGGGCAACGCCAAGACCGGATGGTTCACCGGAGCCGTGAAGCGAGCCCAGGCGTCCGACAAGTCGTTCCGCAGGGTCACGCCCCACGACCTACGGCACACGGCGGCATCGCTGGCAATCAGCGCCGGGGCCAACGTCAAGGTGGTACAGCGCATGCTCGGCCACAAGTCGGCCAAGGTCACGTTGGACACCTACGCGGCACTGTTCCCCGACGACCTCGACAACGTGGTCGAAGCCCTCAGCAAGCAGCGCGCCGAACAGCTCTAACGGTGGTGCACTGTGGTGCATTTTGGTGCAGGAATACCTGTGGGACGTGGTGCGCACCTGTGAGCCAATGAGCCCAGATGCCAGTAAACACAAGGGATATTCGGGAGCTAGCAGTAATGGCGCGGATAGGATAATGGGTTCAAATCCCACCGTCACCGCGTTGAATAGCCCCGGAATCCTTGTGATTCCGGGGTTTTTCTTATCTCAAATCGGCTTGTTGCCTTAAACTCCGGATCTGTTGCATTAAAGATAGAACAACCGGGTTAAAGGTAGAAGTGGCGACGGTACAACGACGAGAGCTAAAGCACGGTTACAGTTATCGAGTCGTTTGGCGGGAACCGGATGGAACTCTCCAACAACGTACATACAACAATGACGAAGACAAGGCGAAAGATCGCAGTCGCAGTTTCGCTTGCACTTACGGATCACCAAACTGACGGCATCCATGACCGTCGTTCTCATACTAGCTGAATCCAAACAGCTAGTGTCCGCGTTCCAAGCTGGCGGTGGTCCCGGAGCCTACTACAACACCGGAACCACCGATAGGGGTTCCCAGCTACAGTTGCTGCCAACAAACGGTAAGCAAGAAGGCAAACAAACGGTGCAACCGATCACAGCGGACCCTTCCCGGTGCATTGGGTCAGGCCGCCTATCAATCACCCTAGCGTCGAGCGAGGTGTAGGCAAAGAGGCTGGTCTGATTCATTGGGAATCCACAACAGATTCAAATCCCGACCCGTACTGGGGAGTGCGGCCTTGTTGCTCGTGAGAATCCACCCGCGTGTTGTCACTTAAACTAATCCAGCCCTCGCTGATTCGATCATCAACGAGGGCTGGTTGCGAGTTTTGCGCTGGGCGATGGATCCCCATCCATCTCCCCAAAGACTTCCGATTCCCCAAAAACGTTAGTCCGGCGTGAAACCTATGCACAGAATACTTCGTCAAGCCCATAACGCCTAGAGAATTTTTGGAATTGGGAAAAGTTTTTATTTTATCCCCGCCCACTTCACCTTTCACTCTCCTGCAACTACAGTAGCTATTGGCCTAGGCCAATTACGAAAAGTCACCAGTCAGGCATTGAGTTCGTTTCCCCAAGAGCGGCCTCACGCTGGTGAAACCCGTCAGCGTCCCCCAAGTGCTGGCGGGTTGCCTGCCTTAATACGGAAAACCGCCCCATTTTTGTAGACTGCTCCCCGGAAGTAGTACTGGTTTCCCTATCCAAATTCTGGGGAGCAGTCCACAATGGTTCCCGGGGGTTCGCTCTACCTAGAGCTAGTTCGCGAAGGTATCGGTGAGCTTGCCCTTGGCATCCCACAGCGCCAGCGAGTCGCCACCGTTGTTCAGGATTCCCGGTCCGTCCACGTAGTAGGCTTCTTCGCTGTTGGTACCCGGACCCGAGTACACGCGCAGCTGATCTCCTGTCTCCAGCTCGTATCCTTCTCCAATTTCCAGGATGTTGTTAGCGGCATCGCGAATGATGTAGCCGCTGACATCGATGGTGCGCTTTCCGGTGTTCTCCAGGATCACGTGCTCGCCATTTTCCGGGGCGATGTCATCTCCCGGCACGTCATTGATCGCGTTGGCAATCACCACGCCATTGTTGGCAGGGAAATCTTTCTGGCCAGCGATGTGGCGGTTCACCTGTGCTGGGAAGTCGCCGGTGATTCGCTCAACACCCAGGGCCAGTGCAGCATCGGCTGCTTCGACGGCGTTGACGGTGTAGACGCCCAGGCCCAAGCCTGTGTCCTTCACGCGCTGCGCACCGGCGGCGTCAAGGGTGCGGTAGCTAGTGCCGAAAGAATCCGCGTAGGTCGCGTAGGTTGCCAGTTCCGCGGCAGAAGGCACGGTTCCGGTCAGCTGCTGCAGTGGTACTTCAGGTGCCAGTTGGGCAAAGATCTGGTTGGATGCTGCGTCGAAGCTAAGGACCTCGATCTTGTTGGCCTCTGCCAGTGCCTTCCATTCAGGATCCTCAGCCAGCGCGTCGGCTACCAGCTTCTCCACGCCAGGGGACTTGGCTGGATCCTTGATTTCGATGAATACTCCCGTGCCACCGGTCAGTGCACCTGGAACCTCATCGAAATGGGGAATTTTCGTTCCCTCGAACTCGTCTGAGAAGTAGGAACCGGCATCGAGCTGCTGCAGTTCTTCCCAGGTAAATGACGTGATGGGGTCATTGACGCGGTCAGGGAAGACCTCTGCCACGTTCGTGGTGCGGGAGGGCGTACCGTCGTGGAAGATGAACGGTACTCCGTCCTTGGACAGCTGCACATCAATTTCGATGAATTCGGCGCCGGACTGGCTGCCTGCCTTGATGGCAGCCAAGGTGTTCTCCGGTGCCACGCCTGCTGCTCCGCGGTGGCCGATGATCAGTGGATCAGATCCAGTCGGTTCGATCTGAGCAGCCACGGCGGGAGCTGCCAGGGTGACGGCCAAAGCCAGAGTTGCCGTGCCAAGGGTGATATTGCGCAGTTTCATGGAGCACTTCCGTCGGTGTCATTGGTGTACACCGGCCATGTTTCCGCGCGCTGATGACTGCGACCCCACACTGAGCTGAATCAGAGATTAAGCTTTTCTACTCAATCTCATGCGTGCTGAACTGGGTTTCCAGATTCGTCCCGTTCAATTCAAGGTAGATTTGCCCCTCGGTCACCGAGACGGACATGGTGTTGCGGCGGGTCAATGCTTGGGCCGCTGCATCAATGAATTTGGGGTCGAAGGAGCGCACCATGATCTCCTGCGACTGGTGGATCGTTTTGCCGCGCCAAGAAGCCAGAAGCTTGGCAGGATCGCGGTGCGTGTAGACGGCGGTGCGGTCTGCCCGCTTGCTGCCCAAATGCAGGCGTTGGGCATCGGGGGCGCCCACTTCAATCCACGCGGTGATGAGTCCGGTCAGGTCCTTGACCAAAATGGCTGGCTCTTCCCCGGTGGAAACGCCTCCGGCCGAGAAGGCGATGCCTTCTTCATATTCGAGGCAGTAGGCCAGCACACGGGTGACCATGTAGGCATCGGTTTCTGACGGATGCTGCGCAACACGGAGCGAAAGATCCTCGTAAACCCCGCGATCTACATCAGCAAGTTGAACTTCAAAGGTGTGTATAGTCGCGCCGATAGCCATAGTTCTCGAGTTTACCGTTAACGCCACGGCTCCATCGACGAGAGGTACGTGGGCTAAGCCTTCGCCTCGCGATTTCGAACCACGAAGAATCCCGCCAGCGATGACAAGCTGGCCACGGCCGCAAAGATGCCAACCATCGGATTTCCGCTAAAGGAAAGTACCGAAAACGCAGCAAAAAGAATGGCAGAAACAACGAACAGGGTCTTCATAACTAAATCCTATTTGATACAGCTCACGGATAAAAGATTTATTCAGCGGGTGACAGCTTTCCGCTCACCCCCTTGGCCACGGGCAAAAGAGTTCAACAGTATTGGGCATGCAGCTACCGGAACTACGCTCAGTATCATCTGGCAGCCCACTTTGCACTATCCACCGTCGAGGATCGAAAGGCCCCGTACGAGGTGCGCGCATACCGCGTGGTGCGCTTATCCCAAGCACACGGACCGGCTGCCGACGCCACGGTTCCCCCTTGGGCTTCACGTCCCGCCGGCATGGTCTTCTTTAAAGCCCACCGGCCACCTGCTGGAGATCCGGCGCCGGAGAGTTGCTGGATAGTCTTTCGCCCGTGGCAACGCTGGGCGCACGTGTACGATTCTGGGGTGAAGACTGTGCATTGGCCGCTGGCCGGATTCAAGTGGGACGCCGTATCCGCTGCGGTGCTCATCGGCTTGTCATTCGTCCCCGGGGTGGCACGGCAGGGCCTTGAGCTGGCGGACTCCCCCGATCACCCGCTGAATCTGCTTGGCATAGCGCTCATCGTGCTCCAGGGCGGCTCGGTGGCGGTACTGCGCCGCTGGCCGCATTGGTCTTTGGCCCTCGCCTTTTCGTCGTTTGCCGCTTACCAATTGCTCGGGTTCCCCACCACGTTCGCGGCGCTCGGCCTGCTGGTGGCCCTGGTAGGCGCCGGCGCGCTCGCGCAACGGCACCGGCCGCTGACCGTATCGCTGCTCCTAGCCGGCTACGTCCTGCTTGTCGCGGCCCTGATTCGGATTGACCCCACGCTCACGGTACCCGACGCCTTCGCCTTCGGAGCGATGCTGGCGGCGCTGTGGATCTTCGGTTCCTGGCTTCGCTCGCAGTCCGCGATGCGCCGGCGCCACGCCGAAATGCTGGAAAGGGAGATCATCCTGGCCGAGCGGACGCGCATCGCGCACGAGCTGCACGATGTGGTCACGCACCATGTCACGGCGATGGTGGTGCAGGCCGAGGCCGGAGGGTTCCACCCGCAGCTCGATGCCAAGACGCAGCAGCTGCTGGCTTCCATCGCCGACGGGGGCCGGAAAACGCTGGCGGACTTGCGCAGCCTGCTCGGGGCACTGGACGGGAAAGCGGAAAAGTCGCGGGTACCCGCCGAGCAGCAGGCCGCCGAGGTCATCGCCCGGGCACGGGCTTCCGGCCAGAATGTGGAATTCGCGGAGCAAGGCGAGCCCTACCCGCTCACTGGGGCTACGGGACTGGTGGTTGTCCGGGTAGTCCAGGAAAGCCTGACCAACGCGCTGAAGCATGCGCTCGATGGCGCCGCAACGGTAGGCATCAGCTACGGCAAGGATGAGATCATGGTCGAGGTGGCCAGTTCCGGCCGCCGTGCCAGGGGCTCGGCATCGAACTCTGGAGGCCGGGGGATCATCGGGATGCGAGAACGCGTGGAACTGGCCGGTGGCCAATTGCAGGTCGAACAGCTCGCTGAGCAGTTCGTGGTTAAAGCGAGGATCCCTCGATGACCTCCACTCCAGCGAACACGCCAATCCGCGTGGTCATCTGCGATGACCACGAACTTGTGCGCACCGGATTTTCCACCATCATCAACGCCCAACCCGATCTCGTGGTTGTCGGCGAGGCGGCGGACGGAGAGGAAGCGGTACGAGTCACCCGCCGTGAGCGCCCGGATGTCGTGGTGATGGATATCCGCATGCCGCTGCTGGACGGAATCGAAGCGACCCGGAGAATTGCCGGGCCGCAGGCCTCCGACGCGGCGCGAGTCCTGGTGGTGACGACCTTTTCCCTGGACGGCCTGGTGTATGACGCACTGCGCGCCGGCGCGAGCGGCTTCCTGCTCAAGGATGCCCGGCCCGCGGAACTGGCCGCGGCCATCCGGAGCATTGCCGCCGGTGACTCGCTTATCGCCCCGGCGCTGACCCGCTCCTTGATCGGACGCTTCGGCGACCGGCTGCGGCCCTCGGCAAAGGACGCCGCCATCTTCGAGGCGCTGACCGCGCGCGAACGCGAAGTGCTGCAGCTGATCGCCGAAGGCCTGTCCAACGCGGAGATCGCAGCGCAACTGGTGATCAGTCCCGAAACGGTGAAAACCTATGTGTCTCGCATCTTGTCGAAGCTGCAGGTGCGCGACCGGGTGCAAGCTGTCGTGCTCGCCCACAAAACGGGATTCGCCGACTGGTCCTGACGCGCCGGTCCCCCGAACGGGGGATCCCAAGTGCCTGCCCGCGGGTGATTTGCCCCGCGCCCCAACGCCGTAGCGTCTTGTTCACACCCACTATCGGGTAGCGAACAAGGAGCAAGAATGACTGAAGCTACGCAGAAATCGCCCTCCCTCAGGCATAAAACCTGGATCTCCACAACCCTGATGGTCACTGGAATGGCCATCGCAATGCTGATGGCCAATGCCCTGGCCGCGTGGCCGCGCAATCCGGTGGCAGCCTTGATCATCGGACCCATCCTGGCCGTGGCAATGATCGGCCTGTTCAGCATTGCGGGACAACGAGTCGAACGCCGCAAGGCAGAAGAATTCCCGAGGCGCAACGCCGTCCGCCATGTGCTGGTCGGAACGGGGCTCGGGGTGCTGATGTCCGGGGCCACAGTGGGCCTCCTTGCCCTCTTCGGCGCGTACACGATCACCGGCTGGGGCTCCGTTTCCGGAATGCTGGCCGTCGCCGGAATGATGTGCGCGGTTGCGGTGTCGGAGGAAGTGTTCTTCCGCGGCGTGGTCTTCCGCCTGCTGCGTGGCCGTTGGGGTACCACGGTGGCGCTGAGCGTCTCGTCAATCCTCTTCGGGCTCGTCCACCTGGTGAATCCGGACGCGTCGCTGTGGGGTGCCTTCGCCATCATGATCGAAGCCGGAATCATGCTCGGCGCCGCCTACCTTGCCACCGGATCGCTTTGGCTGGCGATCGGCGTGCACTTCGGCTGGAACTTCGCGACCACCGGCCTTTTCGGCTCGGTCACCTCGGGATCCGAGGCGCGCGATTCGCTGGTCACCGCAGTGATCAGCGGACCGGACTGGCTGTCCGGAGGAGCCTTTGGACCCGAAGCCAGCATCGTGGCAATCGTGGTCTGCTCGGTGGCAACCCTCGTGTTCTTCGCAGTCGCCCGTCGCCGTGCCGCAACCGTCTGAAGATTCCCGGCCTGCACCCCAATGCGCGTCACGCATTCGGGCCGCAGCCGAGAATCCACCCGTACAGCTCAAGCTGGCTCGGGACAGCCTGAGGGCTACTTGCGCTCGGGATTTTGCGGATCAAACACCGTTTGCGACAGCGGCGCATAGGCGTACCAACCAGGATGCTCCCCACGCAGAGCCCTTTCCCGGGCTTCGGCAACGTCCGCTTGGAACTGGTTGTTTTCCACGACAAAAGCCTCGAAAGCTTCGGCAGCCTGCGGATTCTGAGCTGTACCGCTCGCCTGGAAGCTGCGCGCAGGGCAGTCATCGTCTTGAGCGCTCAAATCGATGATGAACTTGTTGCCGAGTTCATCGGCTACACGCTGTGCCAGCAGTAATCCTTGGGCATAGAACTCGCGACCGAGCTCCGCTGAGTTCCATTCGTAGTCACGGTCCAGGCCTTCATAGAAGAGCTCTTCCCATCCGGCAAGATCGGCTGCCAGTTCGGGCGACAGCCCTGCCGCGTCATAGGGAACCGGGTCTGGAAACCATAAAACTGTATCCGCATGGTCCGGAAACATTCGGACCGTGCGGGACTCGGATTCGTCCATGGAACTGTTCATGGATAGATCATACCGATGACGATGCGGCGTTCCTGCTCAGCTGAGGACAGGGTTCGACTCGTCGCTGAGTTTCCCGAGCATGGCACCGAGCCCGGCTGCCAGGACGTGCGCCTGTGCCAGTGGTAGCCACCAGCATTCCCAGGACTCGGGTGTGCCGCCATGCGAGGGATCTTGTTCACCGGCTATCCAACGCCGTGAAAGATCTTGCCGGGGAACACTGAGTTCGAAGAAGTGCCGGTTAGCAATTTCGTCTCTCATGGGCCGTAAGTCATAGGCCATCGTTCCAAGGTCTCGTGTAACGAAGCCTTCTATTCCAGTCTCCTCGAAGAGCTCACGTACGGCCGCTCGACCGGGGGTTTCACCCGGCTGGAGGGTTCCAGCCGGCACTTGGACTCCGGTGACATGCATAGGGTGCTGCAAATGCGTGAAGACCAGCAGGTGATCGTCTTGGACGACGTAGCAAACTGCTTTTTCTATCACGCTCGGCATTGCTTGATAATACCAACAGCAGCGGCTGGCCTGGCCGGGAGCACAGTCCGTTCCTCATCGGTTTCGCGCCAGGAGCCATGCATTCGGCATCGGGCATTGCCGCTAGCGCTAGGTCGATGTTGGGTTTGAGCTGCACGTGGTTCCCCACCATTGCAGCCGCTCAATCGACGAACTGAAGTGCCGGGGAGTCACAGGTCCCTTATTTCAAAATGTCCAGCAGGGTTCTGGTTCGGGGATCTCCGCCGCAAGCCTGCCGGACGACAGAATCAACACGCCGGAAGAACTAGGCGTTCTCGGCTAGCTTTTTCATCTGCAAGCGTTGTTCTTCCCACTGGTCGGCAGTGAGCTCTGGCAAGTTAGGTGCCGATGGCCGTAGACCGACGAAACCGTCCAGCTGCTCCCGGACGATATCCAAGTGCCCGGCATGCCGGTGCGACTCTGCGATCATATGCACCAGGAGCCGTTCCACCGTGGTGTGCCGATGCTTTCCCCACCATGGCACTACAGCCGGTGAACCCAGCTCCAGCTCGTCAAGCACTCCATCGGCTGCGGCAATCGCTTCCTTGTAGAACATGACTGCATCATTCAGAGTCATCCCCGGTGGCGGGAGGAAGTCTGCTTGCGCGTCATCGGAATCGAAGATGCTCCGGATAATCGGATTCTGAATTTCGCGGCCCAGGCATTCGATGAAATACCCGGATTCGGTGACGGCCAGGTGGAGCAGCAGCCCCATGGCGTGGGTACCTGTCGAGGTCATGGGCGTTCGCGCTTGGGCATCGCTCAGGCCTTCGCATTTCCACAAGATGGCTTCGCGGGCATCGTTGAGATATTCGCGCAGCAGCGCGCCGCGGTCACTTTTATCAATTGGCATGAGCCGAGTCTAATGCCGCGATGGAAACAGGAAAATAGGCCGCTGCAGGACGGTGCACAGCAGTGACCGCTCGCTCTGACGCCTAGGTAACAAGCCCGAGCATCAAGGTGACGTTCGCAGGACGGTTTCAGGGAAATCCGGCTACTTGCAAGATCGAAAGGTGGGGACATTACGCCATTATTCAGTCCGGCCTCGGGTGCAGGTCCAAGGAGAGCCGTGGTTTCCCCCGTAACGGCGGCTACAGGTTGCACGCGCAAACGCAGAATACGAATAGGAGTACATCCCGTATGTGCAGCATTCGCAGCTCCCGGGACAGGATGGATATCGCCTTGCCGGGTCAGTTGCCGTCAGCTGGCCCAATCACCGGTGCCAAGCCTTCCTTGGCCGTTGGGCCGCTTCCGCGCCAGCGTTGTTCAGCACGCGCACCCCACCACGTGGCCCCCAGGAGTACAGCGGCGCCCGCATATCCGAGTGCGCCTATCGGATCTGAGGCCAGGAGCACTCCTGCCAGCAGTGCCCATCCTGGTTCTGTGCCAAGAAGCATGCCCGCACGTGACGCCGAGGTGTGCTTAGTGGCCCACAGCTGCCCGAGAAAAGCGAAGATGGTGCAGCCCAGGCACAGATAGGCGATGGTGAGCCAATTTTCGATGCTGAAACCCGGAAGATGCTCCAGCAACGAATTGCCACCCCACGCGGCGAATATCGCAGCTCCGAACACTATCTCGACCGTGGTTAGTCCCAGCACATCAGCGTTCCTGCCAATGGTAAACCGTGCCTCGGCAACTCCGAGCAGGGCCCGGGTTACCGCCGCAAGGAGCATCAAGCCATCGCCCAGATTGGCCCCGGAGAATCCCTGCCCACCCACGAGCAGCGTAATCCCGAGTAGTGCAAGAATAACGCTGGAGACCAGAGATGGGGAAAGCCGTCTTCTCGTGAGTGCGGATTCGAGCAACGGTGTGAAGAGAATGGAAAGAGCAATGATAAGTCCGGCATTGGTGGCACTTGTGAGCGTGACACCAATGGTTTCCAAAGCGATAGTCGCCGCTCGCATGGTCCCGAGCAGGACTCCGGGCAAAGTCGAGTCCCGGAGCCGCATGTTGGAGCGGGCGAGATTCACGCAGAGCAAGATTGCCGCTGCGGGCAGGAAACGTGCGCACATCACCGCGGCAGCAGACGAGGCCATCGCGAGATCTTGGGTTGCCAGGTAGCTGCCACCCCACATTATTGCGATGATCATCAGGATTATATCGGGAAGAAAGCGATGGGCTACACGAGGATTTTCTGGCATGCTTTCACTTTAGGAAGGCAAACCATGCAGAACAACGGCCAGTGTCTTCACGATCCCGTAAGCTAAGCTTCATGGAAGTGCATCACCTGCGAACCCTGCGCGAGCTCAGGGACCGGGGCTCAGTAACTGCAGTAGCCCAGGCTCTGCACCTTTCGCCGTCTGCCGTATCCCAGCAGCTTGCAGCGCTGCAACGCGGGATGCCAGTTGCCCTGACCGAGCCGCGCGGCCGCGTGCTGGTGCTCACCCCCGCCGGGGAGCGGTTGGCCGACGCCGGCGGAGAAGTATTGGAGTCTCTCGCACGCGCAGAGAATTCCGTCTCCGAATACCTGCTGGCCCGTCAAGAGCCCGTTTCGGTCACCGCTTTCCACAGTGCCGGACTGGCCTGGTTTCCGCCGCTCATCGCCAGCAGCCTGAGTGATCCAGACGGCCCCATGGTGCATTGCCGGGACGAAGACGTGTCTATCAACGGGTTCGTCGATCTGGTCGGGAACCATGATCTGGTCATCGCCCACCGCCCGCTGGCCTCAGCTGCATGGCCGGGCAACAGGGTGCACGTCACGCCCGTCCTGCAAGAGCCGATCGACGTGGCACTCCACCGGGAACACCCGTTAGCGCAGCAGGAAACGGTGCGCTTGGCCGATTTGGTGGGCGAAACCTGGGTCGCAGCACACGAGGGATTCGCACTGGAACCGTTGCTGGTCCAAGCGATGTTTGCCAGTGCCGGAAACCCGATTCAGATCGCGCATCGCGTCAATGAGTTCAACCTGGTGGCGGCGATCATCGCCGAAACCCGCATGCTTGGGTTGCTGCCTCGATATACGGGGCTGACCCCATATTTCCGCGAGCACGTAGTGCTGCGTCCCCTGGCAGACCTCTCCCTCGGCCGCCATATCGACATCTTGACCAGGCCCGAAGCACGGACTCGGGTGAGCACACGCACCGTGATTGACCGGATCATCAAGATTGCCGACCGGACCCGCCGCCACGCGGAAGAAGCGTTGCCGAAAGGCCACTAGCGTTGCTGCAAGCAAATGGCGCATTCTGGTCGTCTGCTCGTCCTGCGAGAAAATCGCGACCAGGAATCGGGCGATTACTGAATCCCGGGTATTCAAATTATCGAAGCTTCCTTGATTCCCTGCCTAAGTCAGGGCTCGGCGAAAAGGCGCACGCCCCGAAGCACTCCCAGGATCTGTAATTAGCGGTCAGTCCGGCAACAAATCGAAAAGGGCCACTCTTCAATTCGCTCCAACCTTGCGCACCATTTCACTGGTATTGCACTGCGGTCTCAAAGGATTCATGGCTTACGTTGTTCCTTCAGGATGCTCATCAGCCCAGCGGTGGGCACGCGAGACCAGTTGCTCGGACAAGCCAGGCAAGTCTCCCTTGCTGCTGCCCAGCGCAAGTCCGAGCAGGAAAGTGCTCAAAGGCGCTGCCGGCCGGGCTACTTCGTGAGCTACATGTTTGGCTGCATCAAGCACGGTAGCGATATCCACTTCGCCGGAGTCCAAGCCCAATTCCTTGGCGGCTGCTTCCAGCCAATCGTTCAGTGCTTCGGGTGGCAAATGCTGTGCCATGGCTTTCCTTCCGTTCTGGCGGGCGCTTTCCAGTGCCTGCGGGGTATCAATGTCGCTGCTGGTTTCATCATCCACCGGTACCCGCGCCAGCTGCAGCTGATTCAAGGCTCGGCGCACCGGGGCATTGACCAGGTTCCCGCCCAGCTCTGCGCAGACCGAAGCCAGTGCCGAGGTGCGATAGATTCCAGCCAGCCATTGGGTGTGGCCTTGCGCGTCAACCAGCAGCAAGCCATCGGCTGCGCGTTGCCCAAAGTCGTTGATCAACGCAGTGGCCACCGCGACCGGCCGTTGCAGGTCGCAGGCCAGAACCATGGTCCATTCACTGCCTGCGCTGGCAGCTAGTTCTGCAAGCCCGGCAGCGATGCCTGCCAAGGGACCAGCGAATGGCGGATCCTCCCGGAGAACGGAATCGGCCTTGGCACCAGCGGAATCCGGGCCGACCACAACGACGCGTAGTGCGCCGGTTGTGCGGGCCGCGGCGACCACGCGGTCAACCAGGCGCTGTCCGTGCAGCTCTATTTCGGCTTTGCCTTCGCCGCCCAGCCGAGAGCCCCTGCCGCCGGCGAGCACCAGGGCATTGAAGTTGGCGAGCTGCCGCGTGCTCATGGGATCATCCCCAGTACCTCGACTTCATCGCCGGGGTGGATCTGGTTGACGCCAGCCGGGACCAGCGCGTAGCCCTGGGCAGCGCCGAACCCGCCCACCGAGTGGGAAATGCTGCTGGCGTGAACCGCCGGGGCGCACCGCAGTTGCTCACCATGCTCGAGGACTACCGGGATGACCTGCATGCGTGCGGCGGCGGCTTTCCATCCCACCGCGGCGATGGCGCGCAAAGTCGGGCGCAGCACCTCGCGGTGGCCTTGCATGGCCCGCAGGCACGGGCGCACGAACAGCTCGAAGCTGACCGCTGCGCTGACCGGGTTGCCGGGCAAGGCGAAGACCATCGCACCGGCCTCCAAACGGCCCGCGCATTGCGGCTGGCCGGGGCGGATCTTCACCCGGGCCGCCTGCACTGCCGGTTCGGCTTCCAGCACCTGGCGCATCACATCGTAGGCGCCGGGACCTACTCCCCCAGTGCTCAGGATGGCATCATGCGTGGAGCCGAGCACGTCCAGCTGTTCGCGGACCGCTTGAGTGTCATCCACGCAGTGCACCACGGTAGCTGCCTGGATGCCGGATTCAGCCAAGAGCCCTGCCATGAGCAGCGAATTGGTTTCCGGGATTTGCCCGCGCGAGAGCCTTTCACCGGGCGCAAGCAATTCCGCCCCGGTGACCAGCACGGCCACCTTGGGCTGTGTGCGCACCGACAGCTTGCTGGCACCGGCTGCCGCCAAGGCGGAAAGACGGGCCGCGGTGAGCTGCTCGCCGGCATAGGCCACCAGGTCACCGGCGGCCTTGTCCTCGCCGCTGCGGCGGATGTCCTTGCCTGCTGGCACCGGCACATGGATCTGCACGGTGGCGGCATCCCAGCCCTCTGCTGCCGCTGACGTATCCTCGATGCGCACCACGGCGTCAGCATCCGTCGGGATCGGGGCACCGGTCATGATCTTCACGCACTGGCCCGGCTCCAGCTTCGGGTCCCAGCCGCTGCCCGCGGGCACTTCGCCGATGACTTCCAGAGCAATTGGCGCCACAGCGGTGTCATCCGAACGCACCGCATAGCCGTCCATCGCCGAGTTGTCCCACAACGGCAACGGGTGCGTGGAGGTGGCATCCTCGGCCAGCACCGCGCCGTGCAGCGCAGCGAAACCGCCAGCCACCTCGATCTCCTGCGGGGCCAACGGCACCACCTGCGACAGCAGCCGCGCGCGGTGCACTTCAAGTTCCACGGGTTCATTGACGGTGCTCATGGCTGCTCTCCCTGGATGCTCCTGGGGTGCTGCGCTGGCAAGGTAGCCACCACCGCGCGCACAAAACGGTTGGCCGGATCGGCGAAGACCTGCTCGACGGTTCCCTGCGCAATGATGCTTCCCCGTTCCAGCACCAGCAGGTCATCGGCGAGCGCCAAGGTGTCGGCGGCCGAATGCGAGACGACGATGGCGCTGGTCGCGGTGCGTTCCAGCTCTTCGCGCACCAATGCGCGCATGTCCATGGCGGCTTCGACATCCAGCGAGGCGAAGGGCTCGTCGATCAGCAGGATCTTGGGCTGGGCGGCCAAGGCCCGGGCCAGCGCAATGCGTTGGCGCTGCCCGCCGGAGAGGGCCTCGGGCCGGTGGGTGGCGATTTCTTCCAGTCCCAGCCGCCCGATCCATTCGGCGGCCACGGCCTTGGCGGCAGCCTTGTCCAGTCCCCCGGCCCGGGCGCCAAAGGCGATATTCTTCAGCGCATCCAGGTGCGGGAACAGGTGCGGGTCTTGGCCCAGCAGGCCCACCTCGCGCAGGTGCGGCGGGCGGTGCTGCTTCGCGTCAGCCAGCAGGGAACCGGAAAGCTCGATGCGCCCCTCGGCAATCTTCTGGATCCCGGCAATCGCATGCACAATGGTCGACTTGCCCGAGCCGCTAGGGCCCATCATCGCCAGCGTGCTGCCGGCAGGCACTTCGAATTCAACGGCCACGTCGAATCCGGTGCGCGGCACGCGCAGCGCAACCTTCAATGTCATTTCAAGGCCCCCGGACGCCAGGCGCGCACCAGCAGCAGCACCACTACCGCGGTGGCCAGGAGCAGGATCGACAGGGCAACGGCCGAGTCGCGTCCAGTTCCAGCCCCGTTGAACGCGGTGTAGATGGCCAGCGGCATGGTCTGGGTAACCCCCGGCGCGTTGCCGGCGAATAGCGCGGTGGCCCCGAATTCGCCGATGGCCCGCGCGAAGCACAGGATCACGCCGGCCACCAGTCCGGGGGCGGCCAGCGGCAAGGTGATGCGGGTGAGCACCATCCAGCGCCCGGCGCCCAGGGTGGCGGCGGCTTGTTCGTACCCGGCGCCGGCGGCCCGCAGCGATCCTTCCACGGAGAGCACCAGGAAGGGCAGGGCCACGAAGCTCTGGGCAATGACCACCGCGGCGGTGGAAAAGGGCAGGGTAATCCCCCACAGGGAATCGATGAACTGGCCGATGGGGCTGGTGCGCCCGAAGAGGAAGAGCAGGGCCACGCCGCCGACCATGGGCGGCAGCACCAGCGGCACGGCGATCAAGGCCCGCAACAGCTGGGCAACCCGGGCCGAACTGCGGGCCATCAGCACCGCCAGCGGCACGCCGAGCAGCACGCACAGGGCGGTGGCAGCCACCCCGGTGCGCAAGCTCAGCCAGAGCGCCGAGAGGGCTTGGGGGCTGGTGGCATCGGCCACCAGCGTGGACCAGCTGGCACGGGTGAGAAGCGCCAGCAGCGGCAGCACCAGCAATCCCACGCCCAGCAAGGCCGGGGCAATGGCGAAGCCTGGAACCCGTACCCCGGTATCGCTAGCCATTGGCCTGCGCAGCCCCGGTGCCGAAACCGTGCTCTGCCAGGATTTCCTGGCCGCGCTCGCTGATCACGAAGTCCACGAACGCCTGCGCGCCGGGGTTCTGGCCCAGCGTGGCGATCGGATAGGTGTTCACGACCTCGTCGGCTCCTTCCGGAACGATCGCGGCGACGTTTTCGTCACCCAGCACATCGGTGGCGTAGACCAGTCCGGCATCCGCTTCGCCGGCGGCCACCTTCTGCAGCACCGCGGTGACATTCTGCTCCTCGCTGGCCGGGACCACTTCGACGCCCTGGGCCTGGAGCAGCTGGCGTGAGGCCGAGCCGCACGGCACCTGCTGCGCGCACAGCACCGTGGTGGCCCCGGCAAGGTCTTCCAGCGAATCGATATCCGCCGGGTTCTCCTGCGGCACCGCGATCACCATGGTGTTGCTGGCGAAGATCACCGGCTCGTGGCCGAACCCGGCCTCGGTCACCTCCAGCATGTTGCGTTCATCTGCCGAGGCGAAGACATCCACGTTTGAGCCTTCAAGGATCTGCGTGGCCAGGGTCGAAGAGCCGTCATAGGAGATGCCGGCAATCTGCACCTCCGGATGTTCTGCGGTGAACTCCTCGGAGATCTGTTCGAAGGCGCTCTGCAAGGAGGCTGCCGCGGAGATGGTGATGGGTTCGGACGCGGCCTGATCGGAAGAGCCGCTGGCCGAACAGCCCGCCAAAGCCAGCACGGTCGCCGCGAGCCCGGCAAGGGCTCGGAACCGTGGAAACGGGCGGTGCTGCATGGGATCTCCTTGAAATCGGGGGCTGGTGCCAATGCTACCGTCGAGCCAACCGGGGCCGATCCATTTTGCTTACTTGATTTGTTACTTTCAGGTTAACCGTCTTCCACTCAACGGTGCCGGGGGCTACTGTGGAGTGTATGAAAGCACAAGCGGCCGGCACCCTGGGCGATGCCCGTGGACGGCCCCTGCATGACCTGCGGATTTCGGTGACAGACCGCTGCAATTTCCGCTGCGTCTACTGCATGCCCAAGGAGATCTTCGGCCGCGACTTCGTTTTCCGCGAGCGCTCCGAGCTGCTCAGCTTCGAGGAGATCGAGCGGCTGGCCCACGTCAGCGTTTCGCTGGGGGTCACCAAGCTGCGGTTGACCGGCGGCGAGCCGCTGCTGCGCCGTGGCATCGTGGACCTGGTGGGCATGCTCGCCAAGCTGCGCACCCCCGAGGGCCAGCCGGTGGATCTGGCAATGACCACCAACGGGTCGGCGCTGCCGGTGCTCGCACCTGCGTTGAAGGAAGCCGGGCTGAACCGCGTGACCATATCCCTGGATTCCTTGGATGACGAGAAGTTCAAGGCCATCAACGACGTGGACTTCCCGGTCTCCCGGGTACTGCACGCCATCGACGTGGCCCGTGAAGTGGGCCTGGGCCCGGTGAAGATCAATACCGTGGTCAAGCGCGGGGTCAATGACTCGGAGATCCTGTCGCTGGCCGAGCACTTCCGCGGCACTGGGGCGATCCTGCGCTTCATCGAATTCATGGATGTGGGCACCACCAACGGCTGGAAGCTGGATGAGGTGCTGCCCTCCTCCGAGGTCGTGGCCATGGTCAATAAGTGCTGGGCGCTGGAACCGGTGACTAAAACCGAACCGGGTGAAACGGCCAACCGCTGGCGCTACAAGGACGGCGCCGGAGAGATCGGTGTGATCTCCAGCGTCACCAACGCCTTCTGCGGCAACTGCTCGCGCGCCCGGGTCTCGGCCGAAGGCCAGCTCTACACCTGCCTGTTCGCCGGCTCCGGCTACGACCTGCGCCAGCTCATGCGCGACGGGATCAGCGATGAGGATCTTGCCAAGGCACTGACCGGGCACTGGCGCAAGCGCGATGACAACTACTCGGAGCTGCGCGCCGCGCTGACCCCAGGCAACCGCAAGCGCATCGAGATGTCCTACATCGGGGGCTAGCCCATCGATTTCTGCCCGTCCAGGGATTCGCGGATGATGTCCGCATGCCCCGAATGCTGGGTGGTCTCGGCAATGATGTGCAGCAAGGCGCGGCGCACCGACCACTGCTTGTCGGTGAACCACGGGGCCGAGGGCAGCTCATGCACGGTATCCAGGTCCACCTCTGCCAGCAGCGCGTCGGTGCGGTCGGCAATCTGCGCGTAGTTCTCCAGCAGCTCTTCCAGGCTTTCTCCGTCTTGCATGCGGAATTCATTGAGGAAGGCTTCGACCGCCTCGGGCGGCATCTGGCTGAAATCCGCTCCGTCCCAGGCCATGGCCGCCCGGCCCATGACGATGAATCCCTGCCACTGCTTTTCGACCGCGGTCACGTGCTTGATCAACCCGCCGAGGGTCAGCTCGCTCACCGTGGTGCGTTGCGATGCCTGCTCGTCGTTCAGGCCCTGGACAGTGAAACGCAGGAAATGCCTCGCGTTGGCCAGAGCCTGGAGCAGGTCCGCGCGTTCCCCGGTGAGGGTGGTGTTGGTGATGGACATGGTGCTCATGATTGCCTCCTGGCATAAGCTGCAGCCGGTATTTCCAGCTGGTAGTAACCAGAGTAGAAGTGAAAAGTGCCAGTTTTTGTCCTAAATCAAGGCAGACTTGTTGCATGAGTACCAGCACCAGATTCTTGCGCCTGCTCTCGCTGCTGCAGACCCATCGCTATTGGTCAGGAGACGAGCTCGCCGAACGCCTGGATGTCAGCCTGCGCACCGTTCGCCGGGACATCGACAGGCTGCGCGATCTCGGTTATCCGGTGCAGGCTGATCGCGGCGTGGGCGGCGGCTACCAGCTGGCCTCCGGCACCGCGCTGCCTCCCTTGGTGCTCGACGATGAGGAAGCCGTCGCGCTGGTAGTCTCATTGCAATCCACCGTGCACAGCGGTTCTTCTGCGCTGGCCGAGGCCGCGTTGCGGGCCATGGGAAAAGTTGTGCCCATGCTGCCAGCCAGATTGAGGAAGCGGGCGCAGGCGCTGACCGCGAGCACTGTCCCGCTCAATTCCCAGTCCTCCGCAACGGATCCGGTGGATCCGGCGGTACTGGTGGCATTGGCCCAGGCGTGCCGCGATCATGAACGAATCGCCTTCGACTACAAGGATGCCAAGTCAGCAGAAACCTCGCGCCGCGTAGAACCGGTCCAGCTAGTGAACGTGGGAAACCGCTACTATCTGGTGGCCTTTGATCTGGACCGCGATGACTGGCGCAGTTTCCGGGTGGATCGCGCATTGAACCCCTCACCCAGGGCATTGCGGTTTGCGCCGCGTGAAGTGCCAGGTGGCGATGCGGCGGCCTTTGTGCGCGTAGGATTGCGCGGCAGCGGGCAACCAGAAGTGAGCGCTCGGATTCAGGCAAGCGCCGAAAAGCTGGAGCCGCTCATTGGCCGCTGGTTCCAGATCCAGCAGATCGGTGAGAACAGCTGCCTCGTGCGCACCGAGAATATGGATCTGCGCTGGGCGGCGTTCGGCCTTGCGATGAGCGAGGCCAGGGTCAGCGAGGTGTATCCGAGGGAACTGCGGAAACTGCTCGACTTATGGTCGTTCAATTTTTCCTCTCAATCTGGAAAGTTGTGAGATGCAGCAAAAAGCGTCTTGGCAACTTGACGATGGCACAACTGCGAGGCGTATACTCACTCGCGTGCTAATAACATTCAAATCGTTCGGAATAAACGCTTTGATTAGTGAATACTTCAATTTTGAATAATCAGCATAGTCAACTCTTCGCATCCTGAGGCGCCCTGCCCGTCCGTCGACGACGCCTACGAAAGGCTGATTCATGACCACTGCCGACTTTACTGCTGATGCGCAAACCATACTTCCCGAACTGATTAAACTGCGCCGCGCGTTGCATGCGGACCCCGAACTCGGGCTCGATCTGCCCCGCACCCAGCAAAAGGTGCTCGACGCGCTCGGAGGGCTGCCATTGGAAATCACCACCGGCACGCGCACCAGCTCGGTCACCGCAGTACTTCGAGGAGAACGGCCCGGCCCGACGGTGTTGCTTCGTGGCGACATGGACGCATTGCCGATCACCGAAGAAACCAATCTGGACTTTGCCTCTGCCAACGGCAACATGCACGCCTGCGGCCATGATCTGCATACTGCAGGACTAGTTGGCGCAGCTAAGTTGCTGTCATCTCGCCAAAGTGAACTTCGTGGCTCGGTCATCTTCATGTTCCAGCCAGGCGAAGAAGGCCACGGCGGCGCCAAGATCATGCTCGAAGAGGGACTGCTCTCCGCAGCCGGAGAACCTCCAGTTGCCGCCTACGCGATCCATGTGGGCCCCGGCCCGCGAGGAGTCTTTGCAACACGAAGCGGCCCCGTAGCTGCTGGATCAAATCAGCTAACCGTGAAGCTGAAAGGGCGCGGCGGACATGGCTCACAACCCCACCACACCTTGGATCCAGTTCCTGCCGCGGCCGAGCTCGTCCTGGCCCTGCAGAGCTTCGTGACTCGACGGTTCAATGCCTTCGACCCGGTGGTCCTCTCGATCACCCGACTGTCCACCGGAGACGGTGCAATCAACGTCATCCCGGAAAGTGTCGAGCTGGCGGCCACTATCCGCACCATGTCCCACGAATCGCTGGCTGTTTTGGAGGAAGGCCTGCCACGTGTCATCAATGGTGTGGCAGCAGCCCATGAGCTCACCGCAGACGTGAGTTTTGAAACGCTCTACCCGGTGACCGTGAACGATCCGATTGAGTCCGAAGCGGCACTGGAAACGATGCGCGAAATCTACGGCGAACAGCGTGTGGCGATCATGCCATCACCAATGATGGGATCTGAGGATTTCGCTTTTGTGCTCGATGAAGTTCCCGGCACATTCATCGCGTTACTGGCCACTCCACCGGAATTGAGCGCGTCGGAAGCAGAGTGGAATCACTCGCCACGTGTCGTCTTTGATGACGCGGTGCTCGCAGTTCAGGCCGCAGCTCTGGCTGCCATCGCTTTCAAACGCACCGCCCACTGAACATAGGAGCTGCGCTAGTTCTTGAGAATTACGGTGGTTTGGGTCCCCGCATACTTAAACCCGGCGCGCAGCGCCGTTCTGATTGACGCTGCATTATCAACGTGCACGCGCCATTGAGGACTCAGGCCGGCGTCCATTGCATGCTTCTGAGCAAAAGCGACAGATTGAAAACCGAGTCCACTTCGACGATTGGTAGGTGCTACGAGCGCGCCGAGGTGGGCCAGCTTTTCTTCCCACACGTCATAGCCAGCACCCGCCACAGGAAGCGAATCACGTTCTGATTCGCTGAGCAATATGAAGGTATTCTCCATCTCACTCAATCCGACTTCCGCGGTGTCCTCGTCTGGGCAGGCTGTTTCTAGATCAACAGCGTCCGTTCGTGCACGGCTCAGCTCGGCGTTTGGGTTTGGGTTTGGGTTTGGCAATGATGGAGCTGAATCACTGAAGTACAGCTTCGCCACCCCCAGAGCCCGCCCACCATAGGGAGTGCTGAGTTCCAAAAGTTTCGCGTGGCTGGCCAGTTCAGAATCGGGTAGCTCTCTGCCAGCTTCTAACGCCCATGAAGGAGCAACCAAAACCCCGGTGCCAAATAATGAAACGAACATGAGTACCGAGCTATCGTTCTTCTCGCGATAAACGCGGTCCTCACCCCCTGGTGACTGCGCGTACCTAGACTTCAGGGGCGTACTGCTTGGGCATGCTTTCCATTCTCTCAATAGAAAACGGCATAAAACCCGGGACGATTCAATTGGAGTTCTGTAAAGCAGTAAATACTCAATTTGCTTCTGCCGCACATAACGAAGCTTCGGGTAACGTCCCGCTCTACGGGGTTAGCCTTACGCCGAAACTAATTCAGCTGGGTTCTCTATAGCTATGCAGACATCAGCCTGTTCTAGTTCCGGTGTCAAGATAAGTGGTCGCATTTACCAGATAGCCCTGGCTCAGCTCGTTGGCGATTTCGTGTGTCCCGCGCGATCCACTTTCTACAGCGCCATCGAAGAAACTCTCCTGATGATTCGCCGGATAGGTGAACTTTTGCGCTTCGGCCGAAGCGCTGCTTGTCGGGCACTGAGACGTAACATCGGGGGCAGCTACATTAGGATCCGCGGTCTACCTTTGGGCCGAGGGAATCAGCGTGTAATTTCCGTATAACTGAGAATTTCTCCATGGACATCTTCCACCGTTATCTCAACTCGTAATTGTTCTACGAGCAACCGTGTACTGAGGCCGACCTGAACATATTCCAAGATCTCTTGCTCGATCTGCTGGACAGTTGCTTCGCTGAGCATGCTGATGGTGCATCGGACCAGCCACTGAACATGGGGGATTCTCGCGTCCGTGGCCTTGACTTCGGCGTAGTTCAATTGCGCAGTTTGGGATCGCGAGAACTGCTGCCTGATGTCGCTGATAATCTCGCTTGAGGAAATGCGCACATCGTCTCCTGTTTCTCGTACGACTGCTTCCCAAGTCCTCTGCGTGGGTCGTAGTTTGGAAATCCTGTTCAGAACATTGCTACTTAAGTCTCTGCTGCCCGCAGAGTAATCTTCGCTTCTAAGCTGATCCAGAACGATTCTGGTTTGGTCCTTTAAGTGGCGCCGTTCTTGATGGCACCAGCGGCATTCGAGCTCATGAGGGTCTGGTGAGTCATCTAGCTTGTGGAGTATGTCTTCTATCGTGCGTCCGCAGGGAAGGGTTTTCATGACACCGCCTCGATAATTGCCTTGCGGGCCCGCGCGACCCGTCCTCGAATAGTTGATTCTGACGTGTTGGCGATTGTAGCTGCTTGCTCATAGGTCATGTCCTCAAGGCATACCAGAACAAAAGCCTGCTTCAAGGTCGATGGTAGCTTGGCGACGATATTCCACGCCCTATCAACCTCACTTCGCTGCACAGCTAGGTATTCGGGCGAAAGGTGCTCCGCTGCCGGCTGCCCGGAGAATTCTTCGGCATCAACTACGTGAACACGACTTTGGGCTGAACGAACTCGGTCCAGGCAAATATTCCTTGTCATTCGAAAAAGCCACGTCTTGAAGGCGCCATTCTGCTGGAGGGTGTGCATGCTTCTCCAGGCTTTGATCCAAGCTTCCTGCACCGCGTCATCCGCATCTTGCCAATTCTCAAAAAAGGAACGGCAGTATCTCCTAAGCCCCGGGTCAGTTCGGCAACGAGCATTCCGAAAGCTTCTGAATCACCCTCACGGGACCGGCCCACGACCGCTAACCGTTTTAATTCATCCACACAATCCCCCTATTGTGATGTAGATCACTTAAATTATGTGTGAGGATATTGGTACGGACCTCGTCTGTATGAGTGTAAGCGAAAAAGTTTCCCTCGATATAGGAGTGAAGAACATGGCACAGCCAATGTCGAACGACAAGGTAATCAAGCCAACTGGCGAGGAACTGGAACGTCAAGCCAAGCGCCAGGGGAACCAGGATGCTCAGGAAGAGCACCTTACGGGCCCACTGCACACCGAATTGGGCAAGACGACCATTGAAGACCGGGTTGTTCAGAAGATCGCCAGCATCGCAGCACGCGAAGTGCCCGGGGTATACGCAATGGGCAACGCTGCGCGCCGAACTTTCAATTCCCTGGCAGAACGCATCCCAGGTGCCTCGGCGAACACCTCAGGCGGGGTGAGCGTGGAAAAGGGCGAGCAGCAGACCGCGATCGACGTCTCCATCGTCGTCTCCTATGGATTCTCAATTGTGGAGGTCTCCGAGGACATCCGCGCGAACATTGTTTCCCAGGTGGAACGTGCCACCGGACTGGAAGTCATCGAAGTGAACATCGATGTCACCGACGTCCACCTGCCAGAAGATGACGAAGACGACGAGCCGCGCGAAGACTTGAAGTAGGCCACAACACTGCCGATGGGCAACGAAAGGAATACCCATGGATAAGCTCAGGTGGGGACTGGCAATAGGGCTAGTGGCCGGACTGCTCATAGCGTTCGGCTCATTCACCCAGTTCATAGTCGTAGCATTCTTCGTGCTCATCGGTGGTGTGGTCGGCTGGTTCCTGCAGACCCGCGTCGATTGGGAGCGTGTATTCATTACCCGTAGGCGGTGACCAGGGTGGAAACAAAAAGTGCCACTGTGGGTGCTACTACTGTGGATAACCAGATCTATTCCAAGATCGCAGCCAAAGCCGCCTCCAAGATCCCTGGAGTCGGAGCCAGCTCTGGCGGCCTGTTGCAATTGGGCAAACCTCGCGCTATCGCAGGGAAGCCTGCTGCTACGGCCGAAGTTCTCGGGGGTACCGTAGCAGTCAAGCTGAAAGTCGGCATCCGATATCCGTTGAGCCTGCAGCAAACTTGCGAGGCCATACGTCAACAAGTGACAGATGAGCTCGTTCAATTCTTGGGGGTCTCGTCTGTCCAAGTCGACATCGACGTTGCTTGGCTTCATGCAGTTTCAGCAAACGCTGAGGAGAGGAGTCTGTTATGAGCAGATTTTGGCATGTCCGCAGTGCCAGAACTGCAACCCTGCTCAGTACCTGCATAGTGCTATTAGGCATCTCAACTACGTCCCTGGTGATTTGCCTGATCAGACTGGACAGCGGTTCCTGGCCGAGCTGGGTAACCGGATTTCTGGATTCTGCCAAGAACATTGTTTGGGCGAATAACAATTTGATCGCCGTAGCTGTGGGCGTTGCAATTCTCGGACTGCTTTTGTTCATTGTTGCCTTAGTCCCGGGAAAGCACAGCACAGCGTTGCTTGAATGGGACTCAGTCGACGAACAAGAAGAGTGGGTTGCGGATAACCGCGGCTTGGCCAACCTGGCCCGTTATGAAGCAGAGCGCACTGATGGGGTGGGTGGCGCCTCGCCGACATTGCGGGGTAAGAAGCTGCATGTCAGCGTTTTCACTCCGGTGCATGAAACTAGCGATATTTCACAGTCGGTGCAAGCGAACGTCCAAAAAAAGCTATCCGCAATCCCGCTGGCACATTCGATAAGAGTCAGCGTCAAAGCAACTACCCGAGGAGGGCAGTAGATTTGTGGAAACCCAACAGTATTCGGCAACGAGTCATGCTGGCGCTTCTCGGGCTGCTTCTTATGGCAAGTGGCGCTGCCGTGGCCTGGCTAAGCTGGGATTCAACTCGAAACGGACTCGCGCAGACGCGTTTAATCGATACCTTTTCTGCACAAATGCCAGAATTAGGTATTTACCTGGCCGGCGCACTAGCCCTGATGACGATCATCTTGATCTTTGTAATGATGTCAGCTCTACCTAAGAAACCAGGCAAACGAACTTTCATCTACCGTTCCGGTAACGGCACTGGTGTCTCCACCGTTGATTCGAGGACCGTCTCCATGGCCGCCGAGGAAGCAGCTGAAAGCACCCCCGAGGTCGACATCGCAGATATCCGCATCAATGGAGCAGCGAAGAACCCCGTACTCTACGCACGCTTCACTTTGCGTGCGGATGCCCGGCCAATCGATGGCATAGGCCTGGTTCGGGACGTTCTTATTCCTCAGATGGAGCAAGCTCTCGGTGCCCAGTTCGCGGAGAAACACGTGAACATTGATTTCCAGCCCAAAAAATCCGGGCCATCCGCTAGAACGACCCTGACCTAATAGTTTGTATTAGTCACCCAATCGAAAGGAAGCATCATGGGACTCGGAGACAAAATTAAGAACAAAGCCCAGGAAGTATCCGGCAAAGCCAAAGAAAGCATGGGCGATGCCACCAACAACAAGGACCTGCAGGCCGAAGGGCTCAAGGACCAAGCCGCAGCTAAGGCGAAGCAATCGGCGGAGGACGTCAAGGACTCTATCAAAGATGCCAAAAAACAATTCTAGGTTTAATAATCCGTGATCGCTGATTCAAGCGCTAAAACACTTCGAGAATCAGCCCTCATGCGTGTAGCTTGACAGCGTGAGAAGCCCGCAGCAGATCTGCAAGTCTTCCGCGGTCTGCAAGACTACAGCACGGAGCGAGACCACCATTCAGAACAAGATTCACGATATCTTCCACAGATTCCCCCTCAGCATAGGAAATGGAAACTGGGGAGCCGAAATTTATGAAAGGTCATTAACGTGAAGAAAATCCTCATGGTCCTCACCAGCGTTTCCGAACTCGGTGCAGGAGGGGAACCCACCGGATACAACGTCGCAGAAGCGGCTCATCCCTGGAAGGTTTTCCGGGATTCGGGACATTTCGTCGACTTCGCCTCCATCAAGGGCGGGCAGCCGCCACAAGTTACGGTCGATACCGATGATCCGATTCAGGTGCAGTTCACCCAAGACGAAACCACGAGAGCAGGCCTCTACAACACGGCCAGGGTCGAGGTAGTTGATCCGGACCAGTACGATGCCATCTATCTTGTCGGTGGTCATGGCACCATGTGGGACTTCCCCAACAACGAATTCTTGCAAAAGCTCATCGGGACCGTCTACAACAGTGGAGGCATAGTTGGCGCAGTATGCCACGGTCCGGCAGGGTTACTGGATGTAGAACTGCACCACGGAATCAAGTTGCTGAGCGGCAAGGATGTTGCTGTCTTTACCAACGATGAAGAAGTCGCGGTCGGCAAGGACAAGATCATTCCATTCTCATTGGCCGACAAACTTGTTGAGCAGGGGGCCAACCATATCGCCGCCGATGATTTCGAGGAAAATGTCCAGGTATCCGAGCGTCTGGTCACCGGTCAGAACCCTGCCTCGGCTGCCGGTGTTGCAAAGGAAATGGAAAAACTGCTGGCCGCGGTGATCCATCAAGAAAAGGCCAGGGAGGAAGCTTCCTCAGAAAATGACGCTGCCCAGTCCGAGGAAGACTAAAAACATCTGTGGGTAGCGCTTCCCTACCCCTGCGGATATCTCATAAGCGGCTGCATCCGGCCAAAATTCCTCGTAGGTCGACAGAGGCCTACGAGGAATTTTCCGTTAAAGCATTCGCGCCTTCCGCTTAGTGGCGGAAGCATCATAAATTTCCGAGGCTCAGCATCGCAGTGGCAATCAGACCCACTATCCAGCATGGCCGGTTGGCAGATTCGCACTGGCCAGGTTGGCCCGCGCTGTCACCTGCGATGCAGGGCAACCTACGCCTGTCGACGATGCGCAGCCCGCTTTATCTGGTCTAGATTCGTTTTGCATCTCGACGACTTCACATAGAGCAAATTCTAGAAGTGCCAGAGTCTAGAGAGCATCAGCAACTATTTCAGCAAACCGTTTCCTACCAGAACTTAGGAATAAGCACCGGCGTGTTTTCCTTGTAGGTTTCATAGTCGGCGCGGCCTCCCCATTTTGATTCAGCTTTCGCTTCAAGCAGCGGGATTCCGCTGATCTTGATGAGCAACACGGCGACGAATACCGGTGAGATCATCACAACCCACTGCCAATGCTGCAACGCCGGAGCGGCCACAACAGCCACGCCGATCCAAAGCAGAATCTCTCCGAAATAGTTGGGATGGCGAGATTTGGACCAGAGTCCGGAGGAGATGAATTTCCCTTGATTTTGCGGGTCGCGTTTGAAAATTGATTTCTGGTGATCGGCTAGGCTTTCCACACCCAACCCAATCGCCCAGATGACGAGTCCGACCAGTGCGAATCCGTCCAATTCACTAGAGTATTCCGAGGTCATAGCAGCCCAAGCAGTAGCAGCAGTGAAAGAGACCCAGAGACCCTGAATGGTCCAGACGCTGAGAAACCGGATAAAAGACGGTTTGATCTGGTCGAAGCGATCATCTTTGCCGTCCCTAGTGACACGGCTGAAGAGGAAGATTCCCAGCCTAAGAGTCCAGGCCAGGACCATGAATGCCAGTAGTAGCGATCTTGAATGAACTTCAGGGACTAAGAGAAGCAGGAGCAATGTGACTGCTGTATAGGTCAGGGTTCCGGTCAGGTCGTAGAATCTCTCTGTTTGCCTTAGGAATGAAGGTATGAATGCGATCCATTGGGCTATAAAGGACGCCAGTACAGCCAGAGCGAAGAGGGGCATCGAACCCCATGTAATCCCGCCATCACTACCGGACAATGCAAGCAGCACACCTAGCAGAAGCACTACAGGCATAGCGGTCAGCGCCTTGCGTTCCTTGCTCTTCATTATGAGGTTTCCTCCGTTAAATTTCCCTCAGAGACAATCCAGGGATCCTGCGATACTTTTATCCAAGAGTCGCCTCATCATATTCTCTGGGACCGGGCAATACTATTGGACACAGGTTGAGCCAAAGCTTTTGACGGAATCGCGGCTTGACGCTTCTCATGGCATCTCTTCGCGGGGCTATCGTCTAAGAGATGCTTACTGTTGGCGGAGGATCGCAGAAACAGCTTTCGTCCCCAGAACTGTTCACGACCTGTAAATTGGCCGGACTGAACAAATCAAGCATTCTGAATGCTGGACGAAAACCGTTCTAATCTCGATTGACTAGTTGTTACGTCGAAACGGAACGCATAGCTTGGCTTCAAGCCCCACATTAAACAAGCTTGAAACCAAGCTATGCGAACCTTGCCTCGTCCCTGCTTATGCTGCCTATCTGAGATGATAGCGCCCAACAATGCCTACCTTGAATGACGCCTGACCGAGAAGTAGTCCACAGCAGGCTAGTCCTGTCCGTATTTGATATCCACCGTTACCCCTGCCCGGAAGGACGAGCTATGAGGGAATTTGCGACGCCGCTATTGGCCACTTCGCACATGCACAGGAATGCCACCGATCTCTTGATGGAGCGCCTGAAGAATTCGCCTGAACATATAGCATTCGAAGTTCGATCTGCTGATGGTCCCGTTGCTGCCCCCTGGAAGCAAATAACTACTCGAGAATTTTTTCTCGAAGTGCAGGCATTGGCTAAGGGGCTCATCGCTAGTGGGCTGCAACCTGGAAACAAGCTTGTGATTATGTCACCTACACGCTACGAATGGGCTCAGGTGGATATGGCGGCATGGTTTGCAGGTGCGGTCGTGGTCCCTATTTATGAAACTTCGTCGCTTGATCAGGTCACAGCCATACTTGCCGATTGCTCCCCAAAATTTATAGTTGCTGGAAGCACCGACCACGCCTCGATTCTCGAGCGCGGGCTAAGTGGCGCGGGAATATGCGGGTCGAGAATCTGGACAATGGACACCCGGAACGATCTCGATCTTGAGGATCTTGTTGACGAAGGGAAATCTATCACCGATGGTGCTGTTGAAGAACGACGATTGTTGGCAACGTCAGAGACGATAGCGACTATCGTCTACACTTCGGGAACGACGGCAGCACCCAAGGGCGCTTTAATTACGCACGGTAACCTCGTTGGCTTAGTACTCAATGTTGCTGCCGCTTACACTGAAGTGGTTAAGGAGACAGGAAATACGATTATTTTCCTTCCCATGGCCCACGTTCTGGCTCGTGGTCTACAGCTGATTTGTTTGGCTAACGGGATGCGCATCGCGCATCTCTCAGAACCCAAAGAAGTAATACCGTCTTTGGAATTCCTCAAACCCACATTTCTCGTAGTAGTGCCACGGGTGCTACAGAAGATCCAAGACTCCGCAGCACAGGCCGCCAATCAGAAACGCCTGAATCGTATTTGGAAGTGGGCCAGCGACACGGCAACGCAGTGGGGCGCGATGGCTGAGGGACACGATACCGCTTCGTCGAAGCAAGCTTCTCCTAGCCTTAGGATGAGACATTTCATTTTTGATCGGATTTTCTACTCGCGTCTAAGAAAAGTAGTCGGCGGTCGTCTTGAGTACCTGCTATCAGGAGCTGCAACCCTAGATAGAGAAGTTTCCCTCTTTTTCAGGGGTATTGGCTTGCCAGTAATCGAGGGCTATGGGCTGACAGAAACTACAGCGCCGCTAACGGGAAATATGCCCGGGTCGATCAAGTCTGGAACCGTGGGAGTTCCGATGCCTGGGACCACTGTACGAATATCGGACGACGGTGAGGTGCTCGCACAAGGAATCGGCGTATTTGCTGGATATACCAATCCCGACGACAACGCCGACGCTTTCACCGATGGCTTCTTCCGCACAGGAGACCTGGGATCCTTGGACAACCTTGGGCGCATCACGCTGAAGGGAAGAATCAAAGATGTCATAGTAACTGCGGGAGGGAAGACAATATCCCCCAGCATATGGGAAGGATACGTCGAAACTGAGCCATTGATTGCCCACGCGGTAATGGTTGGAGAAGGTAAGCCGTTCTTGGGATGCCTCGTACTGATTGACCCGGAAGCAGTCAAACAGTGGGCCTCTAGCCAAGGGATTACAGACGCATCCCTTTTTCAGCCTCGCACAGAAGGGTCAATTGACAGGATTAGAAACGGGCTCTTGTTTCAAGTCGTCCTCGACTCCGTCAGCTCAGCCAATAAGCGGGTAGCAAGAAGTGAACAAGTCAAAGAGTTTCTTATGCTTTCTACCGATTTAGGGGAAAACAGTGAACTGCTGACACCGACTTTGAAACTCAAGCGAAGTAAGTTTCTTGAGAGAGCAAACGGCTTCGTCAACGAGCTCTATGCCTCGGCTAAGCGCTAGCAATCAGTCATGATATGAGCCCCTAATGTGCGGAACAGAAAATCTTTAAATAAGTTCCAATCCGCGAAGCACTTTGCCCCGAATGCCCTGTGAAAACCCAAACCAAGAGGTTTGGAAAACCAACTGGCCCAACGGGGTCGCCAGGTAAGGAGTTCGACATGAAAACCATGCAGCGCAAGACGGTAGGACTGCTCTCGATTGCCGCGGTAGCCGCGTTCGGATTGACCGCCTGCTCGATGGACAACAGCGCCGAGTCCACTCCCAGCAGCGAAAGTTCGGCATCGAGCATGGCTTCTAGCAGCCCGGAAGCATCTGAGGATTCGGGCATGGCCAGCGAATCGGCCATGGATCCAGCCGCCAACCTTGTTGGTTCAGGATGTGCGGCGTACGCAGAAGCAGTGCCCGAAGGTGACGGCTCCGTTGCTGGCATGGCCCAGGATCCGGTAGCCGTGGCAGCGTCCAACAACCCGTTGCTGACCACCCTGACCAAGGCCGTGTCGGGAAAGCTGAACAAGGACGTGGATCTGGTGGACACGCTCAACGGCGATGAGTTCACCGTCTTCGCACCTGTGGATGACGCATTCAAGGCCATTCCAGAAAAAGACCTGAACGCTGTTGTGTCGGATGCTGACATGCTGACCAAGGTGCTGACCTACCATGTGGTCCCAGGCCAGATAACTCCCGATGAGTTGAAGGGTGATCTGGAAACCGTTGAAGGTGACAAGGTCAAGATCAGCGGCAGCGGCGATGACTTGATGGTCAACGATGCCAAGGTCATTTGCGGTGGCGTGCAGACTGCCAATGCCACCGTTTACCTCGTTGATTCGGTGCTGATGCCACCGGCAAAGAAGTAGTACTACAGCATCAAGCTGAAGAAGCCAGGGGACGGGCGATGCACGATTTGGGGGCCCGTTCCCTGGCTTCCGTCTACCCAAGATTTGACCTGCAGCTACTGCCCTGAACGAGAGCAATGTCCTTGACGGTATGGGGTCGTTGAACCCAAGATCCCGAATTGGGCAGTCGAAATCACCGACGGTTCAGCGCCGGATGAGGCTCTCTTGCTTCAAGCCGCACAAGGAGATGAAGCAGCTACGCAGCCTTATGGCGGACTTGTCCCAAGGGTGTTCGGTTTTGACGCCCGTCAACTGAGCGATGAAGTCCAAAGGCAGGAAGCCGCACAATGAATATTTTCAGACGATTAACGACATGTTGATGGCTTCGCCACTGTGCGAACTACCGCACTAACTTGGCTGCTGAAGATCGTCCACCAGTCTGCCGTTGGACAGATCCGCTTCACTTCAGAGCGCCCGAAACCTGTGCTGGGAATCGCTGTTGAAACCTCTTAAGCAAGGCATCAACCATTGCAGGGAAGAGCGGTACGTCCTGATGAGGTCAAACGCATGATCGAAGCTCTCTACCAACTGACTGAAGCGCAATGAACCGTCCCGGAAATTACGCCGCCAGTTTACTGGCGGCTTCATCGGGTAACGAGCCGCTCATTTCATCATAATAGAGTTCTTCAAATTCAACCGGAGCCCGATATCCGAGGGTCGAGTGCAACCGGTCGTTGTTGTACCAGTGCACCCATTCCACGACCACGTCATCCACGTCCGCCTTGGTAGCCAAGACTCCAGTGCGGAACGGTGAATCCTTAGCAACCGCCTCGTTCTTGAACAACCCCATCACCATTTCGGCGGCCGCGTTGTCGAACGCGTCCCCAATCGTTCCGATCGACGGCACCAGCCCCTCCATCGCCAGCGTCTGCGTGTACCTCTGAGAGGTATATTCACTATCCGCATCTGAATGGTGGATGGTGCCAAAGGCCGATCTCACATGCGCTTTTTGCTCAATCCGGCGTTGCCATAGGGCCAGTTGGAGAGCTTCCTCCACAAACTCGGTGTCATGCGAGGTCGACGAAGCCCAGGACAAGATCCGGCGTGAGAACAAATCGATCACGAAGGACACATAGGCGAACCCGCCACGAATCGGAACATAAGTGAAATCAGTGACCCACACCTTGTTAGGTGCATCAGTATAGAAGTTCCGATTCAATAGATCTTTCGCCCGGATTTTATCTTTAGCGCGGATCGTTGTAGTCGTTCTCCGACCCCGCACCAGCCCATTCATCCCAGCTACACGCATCAGCCGATCCACGGTGTGTTTTGAGATGTCAGGGAAGCCGTTGCGCTGCAACCAGACCAGCATTTTCCTCCGCCCATAAAGAACCTCGGGCATCGGTCTCCCCGTCTTTTCATCAGGTTTCTGCAGGTCATGAAGAACGTTCAAAATCAGTGCGTCCGTGACGACCCGTGGTGCTGGTTCAGCTGCTTTCCAACTGCGATACGTGCGGGCAGAAACCTTCAGGCCCTGAGTATTCAGGGCATCACAGATCTGCTGGACTGCGTAGCCGTGTTCGCGTTGCTGGTCGATGAACTCGGTGATTAGTGCCGGCGAGGGTCCAGCTCCCTCGCGAAGAAAATCGCTGATGCCTTCAAGATGTCGTTGGCTTCTTCAAGGTCCCGGACCTTGGCTTTCAACGCTTTGATCTCGGCGAGTTCTTCGCTGGTCGGTCCGGTTCGTTCACCGGAATCAACCTGGGCTTGGAGCACCCAGCGGCGCAGGGTTTCTTTACCGACGTTCAGCTTTGGAGCCATGTCATTGCAGGCTGCGTAGACCGACTTATAGCGGTCAAGTCGTTCCATGATGTAGGCCACTGCGCGGGCTTTGACTTCGGGGGTGTACTGCTTGGGCATGCTTTCCATTCTCTCAATAGAAAGCGGCATAAAACCCGGGACGATTCAATCTGTGGGGGCTCTTGCCCACTCCTGCGCCAAACCCGTTGTGGACACAGCGTGGATCCCGGATCGTGAGGTTGCAGCCACGAGAGCGAGGCGCGAATGCGTCTAATTCTAACTTTTTGGCAACATCGAAGTGAAAAGCGAATTTACTAGATATGATCATATGCAATGCATATAAATCAGAATGCATTAATACGTTCGTATTCCGAGGCGCCACCTGCAGTCAGAACTTGCACTAGCGGACGTGGTCCCTACTTGGAATTGGCTATCAATTGAAAGAGGGCCCTTTGAAGGGACTAATGACGATGCTTGTCTCTGGGCTGACATTGGCGCTGACCATGGCTGCGATGCCTTCTTACGCATCACAAGATACGGATCTAAACCTAAGCGATGTCAAGAGCGCTTCGCCTATTCCAGCAGCCGAATCTGCGTCTCTTCTGAAAGACGATCCGTCATCGAAGACGATCACTTTATCAAACGGGGTGATTGTACCTTTCAGTGCAGACGACCGTACGAGTGCTGAAGAGGAAGCATTCCGCAGTGAAGTGTCATTGTTGGTAACTCTCGATCAGCTAACGTCAGCCAAGATGAATGAGCTGGGCCTTTCGGAGCCGGCAGAAACTCTGGCGACAATCCCAGTGACAGTAAAACCCAGCGATTTTCTTCTTGGGGTAGCTGAACCGGCCAAGCTCGGGTGCCGTGTTACCAAGCCTTCGTCGAGTGCAGGTGACATAAATATTTCTCGCCCCCAGATTGTAAAATCTGGGACAAAGATTTATGCGTATGCTCGATACAATTGGAAGAATGCACCCTTTTCCGAGTGTCCACGCGGCAAATCTCAGATCGGTGGACCCGACGGGCTAGCAATTACGTTCAACCGCGCCGTCACCAACAAGGGCGTTTCCTTTGTGGGGTGCAACAGCTATAACAAGTGTGAGAAAACTGGATGGCTGGAAACCAACAATCAATATGGTGCGGGTTGGGCGTTCCAGGATTGGGGCTACGGCGCGCTTTACGGACACAGTCCTACATATAAAGGAACTTTGACCTATACGCTAACCACGAGTTCAACTAAATGCCTTCAAGCTTTTGCGAAATATGGGCATTCTTGGAACTCTACAAAGCTGACCGGTTTTAGTATAGGTAAGTCTTCAATCGGAATCTCATGGAATACGAGCTCAAATCTATGGCAGAAATCAAGCCAAGCCGGGTCTTACCGATGCTAGGACGCACCTGGGCAAAGGGATTAGCCCTTGCATCATTTGTTCTGATCGCAGCTGGTTGCTCAACTTCAGATACATCCCAGTCACTATCTGTGGATGCCGTCATGGATGTTTGTGCAAAAAATGATTGTTTTACCGTAAAAGTTCCTGCGAACCTTTCAGTAACGGTCAACGGCCATGAAGTGAGCATTCCATCTTCCAACGGGTCTGGGACAGTGGCTTTGGAATCTGTCGGTGCTGTTCAAGTGACGGCACGCTGGAATTCGTTTGAGAAGACAGCCGATCTGATGATAAGTGATGGATCAGCGGAGTCAGTCACCATCAAGTTTGATGAAATAGCGAGAGTAACCGAACTATAGAGAAAAGTCTGAGGTCAAACCCCTGATTATTCTGATCGTCTGCATCACACGGCTGAGGTTTCTGTCGCGGTGCTGGTGATGGTTGATATCGTCGGAGCCGTCCAGGATTGCTGAATCCCCATGAGGGAGAGACCTCATCTGCAACAAGGGTGGCAATGATTGTTCATGTCTCAACAGACTCTTTCGCATGGAAGCATCCCGCGGTCTTTGCAGGATGCTTCCATGTTTAATGCCGAATCCAGAAAAATCGCACGTGCCATCCATGAGTCGGTAGAAAGAATTGTCCAGTGAGTCCGCGGGATTTCACCTGCACTTCCTCACCACGGCCTTGACCTCCCCACCGCCAACGCCGAGATTGCCGAAGATCTCGTGCAGCTCGACGGCTCTCCCGTCATCGACTACACCCACTTCTCCCTCGCGTTGAGCCGATCACGCAAGTTCGCCCGATGGGTGAGCTGGAACATCGACGGATTACGCATGCAGTTGCTCTCCCGTGCCGGTATCAACTTCACCAAAGACCCGTTATATTGTTGACAGCTCCTTATCTCCGAGGAGCATAGGAGCTGTCGGCCAACCAATCTCGGCATGGTGTCTTGCCCCCGCTTAGCCAATAGTCCGGGGGGCCTCGCCGATAATCTTTTCCGAGCGCGGGCACTGATACGAAAATTTCACGTCCTTCGCCTTTTAGGTACCAGCGCTTACTTTGATCTCCCTGCCAGTGGCTTGCCAGTAGTCGCAGGCGGCTTTGCTACTTTCAGCTTCGCTGGAACGACCTTGCCCGTAGACTCACTCGTGACAGTTCTGACCAACGAACTCAGCACCGGGAATGAACGTTGACCCGGTGGCACCAGCATTAGGGCTCCCCTGGGCATACCTTGGAAACTCTGCATGGGAAATAGATAGCATCGATTTTGGCAGTGAGCTTCTCAGTCGCGATCTTGCTTCCCGTTACATGGGGCTTCGAAATGGCTCTCACGCTAGTAGCAATAGGCATCCCGTACCTTGCAATTACCTTGACCGCAGGAACCCAGTACACCGAATCTTCCCGCATCGGATTGGTCGAGTAGTCCACCGCGATCACAGCATTCGATCCTTCCCAGCTAGACGGTAAGACGCGCGTCGCCCCTGGAATCGCTTTAACATTGCGCGTCCACTGCAGACTCGTAAAAGGATAATTGCCCACATTTGAACCGCAGATACTTCGCTTATCCAT
>NZ_JBIUWE010000003.1:0-362680 GCF_044743275.1 Glutamicibacter sp. NPDC087661 | reverse complement strand
CAAAGACGCATTTACCGACCTGGAACGAGTTGTCTCCGAGACCCTGGAAAAGAATCCGGACCTTGCCATTATTTCCCTGGGCCCGGCCGGAACCGTCTTGGCCAAAAAACTCTCCGAACGCGGGATCCGAGCTCTTGATATTGGCCATTTGAGCAGCAGTTACCTCAACGTGGTGCAAGGCCAAGCACGTCCGGAACATACTCCCGCAACGCGGCAACTACGCAAATAGCCCGCACCTTTGCCCCAAATGCCGCCTCCGTGAAGCAGCGCGTTCCCCCTTGCACTTACTGGAACGCCATCCAATTCCGCGCATAAATCGAGCTGACTTGAGGACCATGGACCTCACTCGCGCTCTCTTACCGAAGCCTGCAGTCAAATGGGAGCCTGGAACGGCGAACCAACCTCTAAATGGTATGTTTTCAACAAATCATCTGAAATGAGAAAACACCATGAACAAAGCAGTACAAGCCGCTGAATATGCTCTTTGGTGGTCATTGTTGACCACCAGCCTCATGGCACTATGGTGCTTGGGCCGCAATACCTTCAAGCACGTCATGCCTTCTGAGAACGTTCTTACTGGCTCCGCCAAGGCCCTGGTGGCCAGCTTGCCCGCTGCCGTCGTGGCTTTAGCCATCATCAGCACCCCGTCCATCCTCGTTTCTGCGATGTACCCACACGCACCGACGAATGCCTGGCTGTGGCTCTGGACTGCGCCCGCTGGCCTCGGAGCGCTATTTATCGGCTTCCTGGCCTTGGGCTTGCTGGTGAAGCTCGCACGCCGGTTGGAACCGATGCCATCACCTTCAACATAGCAAGCAGCGCGAACAGGGACCGCGCCGGGTAGGCGCGGTCCCTGTCTAGTGCCAGTTACTTAGAACCGGGTCGCTACGTCAACGATGCAATCATTTCCAAGGGCGTCAATAAAGCTGTAGTTCAGGGGCTGCCTGGTTCAACTCACCCTTAGCGAAAGATCTACCTTTTCGTGCTGCGGGTCCGAATACGTCGATGCAATAGGTATTCAAAAAATCCCGAGGAAACAGCAAAGGTCGCTACGACGATCAATCCCAGAATCGGTGACAGCATAACGCCTGATGCGTAGTCTCCCCGAGCAACATCACTTTGTCCTGCTGTCGAACTCCAGATGGGAAGACTGGCAATTACGCCAAACAGTGTTGCACCGAGGAAGACGCCGATCAGATCACGCACCACGGAACGAGTCTTCTTGATCAAGGTCGGTACGGTGGCAAAGATCAAAATGGCGGTAAAAGGAACAAGAATGCCAGCCCACAACGTCGTGTACCCTAGCGGCGTAGCTTCAGACATGTATGAGATCAGATCAACAGTGAATGCAATGAGAATAAATATCGGCAGCGATAGCATCTGTGAGCTAAGACGTTCTTTAACGCAATTTTCCAACTCGTAAGACCTTTCAAAATATTATTTTTAGCTGTAGTTCAATTGATCTTCAATTTCACAGTTCGGCCGTATGCATTATTTCCGCAAGGGACAGCTAAGCAAGCGAAAGATTTCCGCTTGAGCCTATGGATGTTGGTCCAGTTCCCACGGAGGTTGGTGCGTGCATACATTTCATGGTTCGGGACCTGAACTCGGTTGAAACTAACTTTCATCGTTCCGGACCGGTACATTTTCACAGCGCCCGTGTAGCGGATCGCTCCCGCCCCGGGGCATAAAGGGTTAGAAACTTGATGACGCATCCTCCAGTAGACGTAACTGGATGATCGCTGCATCTGTTCAGTCTTGATACCCCGTGCGCTTGCCTGCTTCTTTTTCTTAAGGTTTCCTGATTTGTCGTAACCCTTGGAAATAGAAACCTGCGCAACCTTATAGACCTTGCCACGAGACCAGTCGACTTTGATGCCAGCTACGGTTTTATAGGATTCGTAGGCTGCTCCGTTCTTCAGATTCTTCCATGACCTGTTGTTGCCGTTGTGCTTCGTAACGTTCCAGCTATTTGAAGTGACCTTGCATGCCGCAGGGACATCTACATACTTCTCAGGAATAAACGTCGTGTAGTAGAACTCGGTCCATTGATTCTTTTTCGCAGCCGCGGGAGTGGCAATAGGAATCGTCAGTTGGGTCGTTTCGTCTCCCTGTTCGGTCTCCACACCAAACATTGCAGCCGCTTCAGCGCGAGGAAGCGTGATGGAGCCGTTACTATTTTCAGTTTTGTTCGCTGGCATAGCCACCACGATGCCAGAGGAATCGTAAGAAATTACATCTTTTACTGCGGTTCCGGCTGGAGCTGCAATGGTCACAGTTGTGGCCGTACTAGCGATAGCAAGCACCGGTTTGAAGTCAGCCGCGGAGACAACTTTCGAGGTCGCCTCCACCTCATAGCCATCTGACTCGCCGGAAACTGGGACCTCGTCAATGGGGTCAGCGGGGCTTCCAAGGGTCTCCGGATCTGCCAATGGTGCGGTCTGTGTTTCAGACAGCACTTGAACTTCTACTTTTTTGCCATTCTTCGTCAAGCCTTCATAGAAGTCTTCCCCTGAACCGTCTCCATCGATCTTTTTTAAAGCAATATTTTGACCAGCTGGATCTTTCAGACTGATGCTTGATTTAGCAACGGTCATTGCGCCGAGATCCGAAAAATTAAACGGAAGAGGAGCAGGAGTCCCCACTCCTATCCCTGGTATCGCACTGTTCAGAGCATTCTGATCTGAGTCGGTAGCAGTTGATGGTGCCACTAGCCGCTCCGCCCCGAATGCCGGTCCTGCGATTGCCCCTAGCATTAGAGACATCGTCACACCCCAGACAACTGTTTTCGTTCGATGCACAGAGCTGTTCATAGGCCCTCCCCTTTTTGGCTTGACCTTATATCAAGAAGCATGAATTACTGCTTTATGACTTTGAAGGAAACAGCCGCCTAGCAGGTATCCAGTAGATGAGCTTCTTCATAAATTCAATGATTCCAGAGAGCTCGAAACTTGAAATCTTAATTGAAGTACATTCAATGGACTTGGATTATCTAGAAACAGAATGATAATGAAGGTTCTGCCTACACCTATGAACATCTGAAGCTACCAGTAAGACGATAAATATTTTGGGGCAGTACCTAACAGGCACTGCCCCAAAAATTTTTTGCAAATCGTTTCTGTTCTCACCGATCCAGGCCCGCTCGTTGGACTTGGGTGCCATGACCGCGGGCCCTACGGGCCTTAGGGGTCTTGGCCTTCCCGGCGCCCTTGACGGCCTCGGTGGCAGGCTTGCCCTGACTGACGTCTGCCCGCATGCGCGTGGCCACCACCTCGCGGTCAATACCCTGAACTTCGAAGCTCTGGGCAGTGCCTGCACTGCGCTCGGCGCTGTCGTAAACGGTGCGCCCGTCCTCTCGGGCACGGTCCGCCTGTGCTTCGCGCTGCTCAGCTTCGGCAACGGCACGCACGCGCCCCTCGGGGACCGGCTCATGTTCGGCAGCAGCCCGGGATTCCTCGGCCCGACGCTCGTCCTGTTCTGCCATTGCCATCAGCCGTTAAGCTCGCCAGAGTCTCACAGATGTGCGCAATCAGACGGCCCGAGAACTTGTCGAGCTTCAAGCCTAAATTGCAAAGCGAGTTGGTGATGCTGAGCGCGAGGACGTCAAAGCTTTCAACGCTGCAAGAACGGCCGGTTGGTCAGTCGAGGAGTCGCGAAAAATCGACTACGCCGAGCCGGACAAAAAAGTTCGCGCCCGTCGCCGCTCCACACGTAAAACTGGGCCGAAGCCTGCCGCGCAGACCGATTCAGGTTCCAATGAAAAAGACGCCCCACAGGGCGTCGAAGAATCGTCGTCGGGTTCGTAATCTAGCCCCCTGACCACCTGTGGACGGCGGGACCCTGGCTGACCGCCCGCACCTCACCTTGCATCGATACGTTGCAGTGAGAATATCACGGCCCGTGCACGGCCTCGGTGGTGGCGGTTCCCCTCGTTATCGGAATCAGTTGAACCGCCATTATTAGCTGGGAGAAAACCGTCAAATCAAGCTAACAGTCACAAAAAACGATCGTTTGCGGTATACCGCAAGAGGAACCCTCTGCGGGACATTAAATAATGCCAAATATTGATCTGTCATTCTCTTGAAAAGTTTAAGACGATCGCTAAGGCGTCTTCGTTAGTAGAGCAACCTAGATTGTAGCCTCGTGATGGCGTATTCCCACGATCACTCGTCGGTAGCGTCTGCGTCGAGCCAGGATGCAAAAGGTACCGAACCGAGCTGTTCGACGGCGGGAAGCAGCCTATCTGGAGCGTCGAAGGTCATGTAGTCCACCGAGTGAAGGACCCCGTCTGGCGCCCAGAGATCCAGATGCCCCAGGAGAACTTCATCTTCGTAAACCTCGAGGCTCGCAAATGGCCCACCTGGATGCGGGGGAATCTTCTCCAGATTCAGACCTTCGGAAATTTCAATAAGGAAATCCTCGCAATCATCGAACTGGAGTCCGCCCCAATGCGCATGAACCGCCTGTTGGCGTGCTTGTTTTGCTCCAGTCCAGTCTCCTGAGCACAAGCGCTGCAGCAAGATGCGCTCGTGCGGACTAAGTGGGCTACCTGGTATCCGTCGCGTGTAGTGGTCCATTGGATCAGTATCCCAGCCTTGCCATCGGCTCGCCCCATGAGTTTCGAGTTGCATGAAGTAACGGGAGCTTTCGTCGTCCTAAACGAGGTCGCGCACTACTTTATTTGCGACTGAGCAAATGACGACCATTCCGCAAGACGGTCCGTCTATGGACTAATTGCGCGTCCGCAAGGGGAACCTTCACCGGACATTTCGTTGGCCGGCCATCCGCACCGAGAACGGGATTCGGAGGATCTTCTTCTAAGACGGTCCTCCGGGATGGGTAGACTCTCCTTCAACTGATCCAGGACGGCTCGGTGCAGGCTGCGGTGATCGAAATGACCAGGCAAAGGGGAACGCGAATGAGAAGGGTCCTTCCATTTAGCCGCGAGTCGATGAGGCTCCATGGCTGATCCGCTGAACGACATCGAACTTGAGATCATCGAAAACGGTGAAGACGACTGGGTCCTTTTCCTCCACATCATGGGGATCATCAACGAAGCCAAGGGAAGCGTCCTGACGGAGGACGAGGCCATTGCAGAGGCCACAGGATCTGCCTTGGCCCTGTGCGCCAAGGGGTATGCCCAGCTCGGGAGATACACCGGACCTACAAGTTTTGTGCCGTGGCCCGAGACCGGTGATGCGCTCTGCACTCGGTTGGAGCACGAGCTGAAGAATCCGCCTCCCGGGGAAGGCCACGAGTTCAATCTGATGTACATCATGCTCGATATCCTGCCTGAAGGGCAGAAAGCCAGAGACGAGCAGTCCCGGTAACCGAACGCTGACTGGGGCAGTAAATGCGAAACAGCAAATGGACATGTCACATCCAAGATCGGTACCGTTTTAGTATTGCGTGCTTCAGCCGCGCGAAGCGCTGATCGAGATGGCGATGGCGATGCCGTTGACTCTTGATGAGCACTCATTTCGGACACGAAAGCACGATGTGTACTTAGGACTTCTCAGTTACCTTATTCCGTTCTTCCTAATTGGCGTTGCGCTGATCGCGGGAGTTCTCGCGATCACCAACTGGAAACGGGTCAAGGCAGGACAAACGCAGCTCTCAAAATTGTTCCTACTCTGGATCTTCCTCGGATGGATCCTTGGCACAGGTTTGAATACTCTAATGCCCGCAGCATTTGGTGGTGAACCTAAAAGCACTCTTTCACTAGTGCCTTTCCAAGAACTTATATTGAATGGGCCTGGAATTGGCTATTCGGTTATCAAAGAAGGGCTTGCCAACATCTTGTTGTTTGCGGTCGGCGGAGCACTCTACATGCTCGCGCTGAAGCCAAGTGTGGGACGTGTAGTTCTCCATCTTGGCTTATTTGCGGTAGTCGTTGAAACAGGGCAGTTTGCCCTGGGCATTGACAGAATTAGTAGCGTTGACGACGTCATTTGGGCGGTCCTGGGCGCAGCGATTGGCGCATTGACTCTGCGAGGTCGGACCAAGCGGAAAATGCGGAACAGAGCACCTCAAGTAGCGAGCTGAAATTCATCATTTTTTGATGGGCATCATTCACAGTCCCGTAAGCCGGTCGTTCACCGGTACAACTACAGACGACTTCGGACACTAATAAATTTGGCGAGTTTCAGCGATTGCTAGATTCCCGTATACCCCGCCCGATAAAATGCCCGGTGAAGGGGCGCTAAACGGTACACTCCAAATCATGACCGGACTCCTGATCGGATACGCGCGCGTATCCACTAACGACCAAGACCTCACAGCTCAAAAGAACGCGCTCATGGCCTCGGGCGTGCCTCCTGAGAAGATATTCACCGACCAAGGCCTCACCGGCACCAATAGAGCACGGCCAGGACTCAGCGAAGCATTGGCCGCCTGCCGCAATGGGGATACGCTGGTGGTCACTAAACTAGACCGGCTGGCACGCTCATTACGCGACGCAAAAGACATCGTTGACGAACTCACCCGCCGTGAGGTGAAGCTCAGCATCGGCGGATCTATCCATGACCCCACCGACCCTGTAGGCAAGTTACTCTTCAATGTCTTAGCCATGGTTGCCGAATTTGAGGCAGATCTAATCAGGGCGCGTACCCGCGAGGGCATGGCCGTTGCCAAAGCAAAGGGCAAACTGCGCGGCAAACAGCCCAAACTCTCCAAGAAACAAGAAACCCACTTAGTCGCGCTTCACCACGCGGGGACCCATACGACGGCAGAACTTGCCGAACTCTTCTCAGTGGCTAGATCCACTGTTTACCGCGCTATTAAACGCGCGGGTGAAACAGCCAGTTAGGGCCGCACATTCCCTCTGTGCAGGATAGTGCAGAGGACTATTGATCAAAAACCGACTCCGTGCAGTCGACTTCTGAAATTTTTATGTCCATAGTCGACTGCACAAGCCCGGAATTTCAACGGCTCATGTGCAGCCAACTTCGGAATCTGACAGTCATAGTCAGAGTGGGTGTTCGCATAAAAACACCCCCTAAAGAACTGTCCAAAACGCCATGCCGGACAGACCCCTACGGGACGGTGTGACTGTTGCAGGTGCGAAAGAAAAAGCTTGTAGGTTCGAATAAAGCGCGGGGCGCGCTTCAGCGATTAACATGATTCGGACTGTGCCATACTGGCGAAATGGACACGCCACGCATCCCCGTATCATCGATCATGGCGCGATGGAACTCCGCTGATCAAGCCGTGGACCTTGTCATCGACGGGACCGCGGTCATCGATATAGTCGATATTCAACGACATTGGGGGGTTTCTCCGTTTGCACGCCGTTTCTCGCGCGCAGCAGTACACCAATGGTTGACTGATTATCGCGGGGCGTACGGCGACCGCGATGAGAGGCTTTCGGGAGAAGAACTAGAAATCACAGTCTGCAGGGCGTGCGGCGATATGGATTGCGGCAATCTTGCGGTCGAGGTCGAGATGACAGCCGACACAGTCACCTGGAGACGACCTCACTGGGCCGGAGATGACGATGAAAACGACGACGAGCCCGATGCTAACGATCCAGAATCACTCTTCCCTCAGCTATTGGTATTCAACCGTGTCCAGTACGATACCGCGCTAATAGACGCGGAAAGGTTCATCGCGCGATCCAGGTGGCGTCGGCAGGAACCTGAGGCCGCAATATGGCTTGATCGACTACGCAACCGGTTCATGAGACTGTGGAATAAATAGGTACGTGCGCGCTGGTGGTAGAGGCCTGCTAACGCGATCCCAGTTAGGGTTCAGCTGGCGGTCATCGGATCTCAGTGGAGACGGCTTTGGAAAACGACAATTGCTCAGCCGGAAGTTGCATCAGCTTCTGCAACGGCAGCCAGAGCTGTACCTTCTACGCTCAACATCACAGTGCTGTCCCGACGGTTGAAGAAGTGTGTAATGATCGTCCGGCCGTTGGCCTCCCAAATCCAGGGTGGCGTCTCTTCGTTGTCCCACGGATGTTCTGGTTTTCCAAAGAGATCGGTGAGTTGGATACGTAGTTCGTTGAATCCGTTTTGAACTGCTGGTGCACCGGATTCTTGAGTGCTGTAGAGGTGGATTGTTACACCTAGGAACTTACGGTTATACGTGTCCCATGAACCAAGCACTTGTCCGCCGACACATATATCCAGCTCATTCATCTGGTGGGGTGATTCTTCGTTCTCTAGCTCGTACCGGCCCCCTGATATGAATCCAAGACGCGCGAATAGATTTTCGCGTTCTTGATCAGACCGTGGCCAAGGCTCGTCGACCAATTTCTTGACGAGCTTCACGACGGTGCCAGGAGTGGGATTCAATTCCAACAAGAGGTCAGTCTCGGACATAGTGTGAGCTTACCTCGCAAGAATTGAGACATGGCCCTTAGAGGTTCCTCATTCGGGACACCAAAAACGGTCGTTTACGACACACTCATCTGCCCGCTTGGCTAGAAATCCTCGACAGTTGAGAACTCAGCAGATTTTCAAGGTCAGTTAGTCGCAAAACCGAGTGCCATAAACTATGCCTCGAAACAGTGACCATTCTACGAGTATTGATAATCACGCTGTCTCAAAAACTTGACGAGCGCAGTTGCTGTCTGAGCCCACCGATCACGACTCATGTAGCTTGCGCGCACCTCGGCATTGCTCGTCAACATGTCTGGATCAGCTTGTCCCCTCTTCCATGGCTTTGACGCTGACGATGCGCATTATCCCATCGCTTCCTCGCTGATACTGGACAGAGCCGATGTCCTCAGCAGCAACATTCCGACAAAGAGCGATCAAACTTTCAACGGGAAGGAAGTATAGATGCTTGTGACGTTCATTCTCTGAGACGACGAACGCACCATTAAACAGTTCAGTGTCTTCAGTTGCGCTGAGTAACCAGATGAACGAATGGATGAGTTGGTTACACAGGTGCGGGATGGTGATGTGATCCGGCACCCCATTCTTTAAGTCGTAGTGCTCCCATATCTCGTGTCGGTTCCAAATGTCGGGAACCGAGCCGACGCGCTTATGCCGAATGACTGGGACCTTGGTCTTCGCCAAATCGTCGGAAATCTTATGAGCTTCGTTGAGCCTGCGGATAGCGTAGGCACTAGTCATGAAGTCGCGTTCAACCAAAAAACTGCTGCGCTGGTTCCAACGCTGTTGCTTGGACTTCTTTTCCAGTCGGTCGGCTACGCGCCAAAGCTCCTCGCGCCACGGGATTGAGTCAGAAATCATTGTGCCTGCTCGCAGTCGGAGACCACTTTCGCGCGTTCGGGTGGCGCGGTCTCACAGTCACTCACCCGGACCGCTTACTGGTGCCAAGTCTACTGAAGTTCCATCCGCAATGCGCAGAAGGTCAGCGGCAAGCATGAAACTCCAGATCACGCATTGTTCAGCCTCAGCGGCGGTGACATCACTGTGCACGCCTTTGTTCGCCATGGAGTCGAGATTGGTAATCCGCTTCCCATAGCTCGCAAGAGTGTCTCCCATGACCTTGCCTTGTAGGCGCTTACCTAGTTTCTCCTTGGCGAATTGTACTAACCGATTGCGGTATGCTTCATCGTCCATAACGCGCTCAACTCTGTCTTCGCCCACGATCGTTTCTCCCGTTGCAGGGTAAAGCGCGTCGGCAAGGTCCTTGATCATCCGACGGGTGCTGGTGAGTGCGTGAGATAGGTCCTCGGGGGTGCCTCCCGCAAGACACACTTCCGCCGCCAAGAATTTATCGAGAGCTGCCGGGGCACGTTCAGCCAGAGAAGTCCTGACATACTCCAGTCCGCGTTCGAAGACACTGCTGGTCGGCTTGCCGGTGTGCAGATTGTTCTCAGTGAGCAACAAGTAGCTGTATATATCCTGTCGAACGTGCTCAATGATCTTCGAGTAGCTTTGAATCAGTGGGAGCAACTTGGCTTGCTGCTTGTCAGCGGCAAGAGCCGCTTCGTAAGCGTAGTAGGTGCTTCCCTTGTCAGCCACAGAGTACTCCGCGTATACACTTTTGAGCTGTGCCAAGTTGGCTTCGACCTGGGCGATGCTGATGACGTTGATGTTCTCGGTTCCAGCCATTCTGCGTCCACGCTCATAGCCGTAGTACGCAGTCATCACTTGCTTTCGAGCGTCCTCAATACCGAGGAGAGTGATGAGGTTGTTGTTAATACCGTCAATGGTTGGGTCGGTCTTTGCGGCACCGGAGGCTACATCTAGCAATTCGAGCTGGAAGCGATACTGCGCTGAGAAGTCTTGCCGCAAAGATGCGATGCGGGCTGCTTGCCTCACAATTGATGCAATTGACTGTCCGGGATTATCAAAGTTGTCGAGCGCAGTGCCCACCAGCCTGGCTACCCGATCATTTTCTTGCATTGCTTCCCCTCATCCGCCGATCTCCAAAAAACCCTACCGAATTTGGTGGAACCAACGCACCATTCACCGCAAAGCAGAAGCACCTTGTGAGAGCCCGTCGCGCGCCAACGACCTTCTACGCGCGGACGTCCCTGCCTAGAACTACTCTCTAAATACTGAGGCATTCACGAGTGTCCGCTGGAGGTTCCGCTTGCGGGCACGTGCCATCGGTGAGTCAAGTCGCTGAAAGACTTTCCCACGGATTCGAACAACAGACTCTCCTCCCTTAGCAACTTGTCGCTCGGATGGAACAAAAAGTGGCTTTGGAAGGTCTCATAACCTATGCGTTGCAAGACGTCTCACCATCTCACTCGCTCAGGTTGCAAATCTCGAATGTTCAACATCCTGAAGTTCTTCCAACCCTGTATTACAACTGGTCGTGTGAATTCGGAGTAGCAGCATTGGTTGCGAAACACTTCCGTAGCGCTTATTTAGAACGAAGCCGGTTAGACATAGCCGCCTTCGAAGCCAGCCAGAACTACCTGTTGCCCCGAAACTCTTCCACTGGTTCTAGCAGTAGGGATCTCGCCTGTATATTTCACTTGTACCTTTAGTAAGAACAGCAACAAAAACCAGGAGAAACATGCAGATTGGCCACGGCATCAAAGACAAGCATGTCGCCAAGGTGCTCGTCACGGTACACCCATACTTATCAGACGGCGAAGAAATCAGGGCCATTGTTAAAGGTGGCACAAAATTTTTCTCAGAGCTCATCGTTCTTACGAGTGTAAAGATCATCGAAATTGATGCAGCGGGAGAAGCAACCTCAAAACTGGACTACTCTGAATTTGATCCGGAAGACTTTCTGATCAAAAAGTCTGACAGCAAGTTAGTCACCAAGTTGCTTACCGGAACTGTGCTCAAATGGTCATTCAATGCCTTCAAAGGGTCCACCGAAGATAGAGACCTATTCCTGAGTATTGTTGATCCCATGGTCCAAGCGCAGGACAACGCTTTTAGGCAGACAAATATCGTGCCTGGTGACCCATATCTGCACGCACCCGATTCACCTAAAGTAGGTACCCCGGTAGTGTCAGGGGCCCAATATTTGACCGCCCGGGATCAAACGGATGATCTATGGGAAGGCATTCTTCTGCCGCTCGGGAAACCTCGAAAGAAGGCTACCAACGCAATACTGAGGATGGGGCACAACGGGGAGCGTCCTTGGATGGTTCTTGTATCGTTTGCTGCCGGATTGATTGCTGCCTTTGACGATAGGTTGGTGGTCATCAAGACTGGTGCCTGGAATAGTTTTGGTGCAGGTTCTTTTGGTGGTGAGCGTTCTGCAACCATCTATTACTCTGACATCACCGGTATTGAGTACAACTCGGGTTTGATGATGGGCGTACTGGAAATCCTGACACCAAGCTATTCAGGAAGCGCAAATAAAGACTATTGGAAGGGGTCTACTAGCTCCTTCAACGCCGACGCTAACAACCCTTTCACGTTGAGTAACACCCTGCCCTTGGATAAATCGGAGTACAACAAAGCGTTGCCCGAAATCAATGAGCTACGTCGGCGCATCACAGAATCCAAGAAAGTCATTGTTCAAATGCCCGCACCCGTGCCGGTAACCCAAGAACCTTCATTGGGAACAAGGTTGCGCGAGCTCAAAGACTTGCATGCCGAAGGTATCCTGACTGATCAAGAATTTAGTGCAGCCAAAGCAAAGCTCCTCGGTTAAACAAAAGCATCAGAGCGAAAAACCCATAGTTGCTGACCCTGATTTATTGTTTTAGGTAGATACATTCGGTCCAACACGTCTTTGCGCTTCTGCTCGAACTCAACCGCGATGTTCCTACCACGAGTACGAAGCTTTTCAAGCTCTCTACCAATTTTCGGTAAGCGACTTGATAGCCGGCGTTGGAGTTTGAGCAGAAAATCAAAGCTCGGAAGATGACTAATTCTGAGCGCGAAGAAGTAAGCACTCAAGATCTTAGATGACGGAAAATATGTCCGCTATTTGCGGGCATCCCCCTATACGTTCTAATTCGGATTCATTAGCTTCTGCCCGTCAGCTCTCAACTCGCCAGAAGGGGAAACATGACGGTAAAGAGTTTGCCGAGTGATTCCCAGTTCTTCACAGAGCACCCCTACCTTCGTTTCCTTGTGCCCCATAGCAGCCATGGCCAGGCGGAGCTTGGCAGGAGTCATCTTGTACGGCCGGCCACCTTTATGACCCCGCGCGCGAGCCGAATCCAAACCGGCCTTCGTGCGTTCCGAGATGAGTTCACGTTCAAACTCGGCCAAGGCGGCGAAGATCCCGAAGACCAGTTTTCCCGAAGCGGTCGTGGTATCAATCGCAGCGCCTTCACCAGTGAGCACTTTGAAGCCTATCCCCCGCTCGGTGAGATCATGGACCGTGTTCACCAGATGCCGCAGGTCTCGTCCCAGACGATCGAGCTTCCACACCAACAACGTGTCCCCGGCGCGCATACCTTTTAAACAGGCAGCGAGTTGAGGACGATCATCTTTACGCCCTGATGCCTGATCCTCATAAAGGTTCCGTTCTTCAACCCCGGAATTCAAAAGGGCATCACGTTGCAGATCCGTGTTTTGCGATCCGTCCGTCTTCGACACTCGCATGTAGCCGATCAGCATGGTAAGACCCCTTTGTCATTTATACGTTCGTTTAAGTGACACATTGAAACCCTCGTGCCACTAGATCTCAATCTGTAATTTAACCAGTTACTTATTCTAAGTGTTGCAATCGATATTGAAAATCAATAAGTGACAGTGTCCCGAGGTGTGTCAAAACGCGGATCATCATATTAACTAATTTTAGAATATGATGACGATCAGAAAGCAGATTATTCACGACTCTATGATATTCTATGAGAAAAGAGTTTGAAAGGAATTGCATCATGGCTGAGTTTGAATCTATTGAAGATCTCCGAAATCACTTGCTTGAAGAACAGATTATGGTTGTTTCACTTCAAGAGTTACGTGAAGCACTTGATTATAAGAAACTAGGTCCACGTGTTCTCGTTGAAGTCGCGCAGAAGCTATCAGGTCAAGGTCTTGGATACTTTCCTCGAGACACGATCGACAACAACGTAGAGCCACGGGCTTGGGAAGAGGTGCGGGTATACCTGAAAGACTCGGCTCTGGGTAAGGTTGTACAGTCGGTCCTCGACCCGACGGAAAGTGGAGACACCTACCTACTGGAGCTCGCGGATGGGGATAACTCTGCTGCTGAAATGCTTGATGCAATTAGAAAAGTGCTCGGGGAGTAGCGCTCGCTCTGAAACGAGCAACGCTCGAAATATGAAAGGCCTCGCAGCCTGGTAGCAACCGCGTCTGACTGCTTCCCCGAGACCTCCAGATTGTCATCAGGAGGTCTCTGACCGCTCCCGAAAACGCCCAAGGTTCGATTTCGGGACATTGGGTTTCGGAACCCAGTTTCGGGAAAAGTTATTCATCAGAAACCGCCACCCAAGCATCTAGCTCGGAGGGCGGTTTTAATTTCCCATAAATGATCGTTTTTGAATCATCTACACTACTCAAAGCATCGACTGTTCAAAATTTTTTAATTGCGCTCAATACCTCGTCAAATACGGATTAAATGTTGAAGCTCAGTATAAGCTGATCAATATGATTGACTAAGGCAACTAACAGATCGATGGGTGAAACTTTTGAAAAAAATCACTTCAATTGCTCTCGGCGCTCTTCTGCTAGGTAGCTCGTTGCTGAGCGCGCCAGCTAATGCAGCCCAGATGGAGCCAGAAAATTTCGTAGAAACACAGGCAGTCCCAGCCTATGCTGTCGGGGAAAGTGGAGAACGGTTCTACTTTGACAACATTGAACAGAAGTTAGGGGTCGCGCAACCCGCAGCATACTGGTCACCCTGTGGCGTTTTCGATAAGAACGAAAAGCTCGTCAGAACTTTCAGTAGGCAAACGGTTAAAGGAGTCTCGGGACGTACAGCCTATCTACGTTGTGGCACAAACAAAGTCGTCAAAGGTAAAAATATCGGTTGGGGCTATCGGCATATCAAAGCTGGCCACATGAACGACTGGAACAACCAGGCGGAATCCTTAGGTGCGAACTGGAGGGACTTCGCGGATTGGGCAACAAACGAAGCCTTAAAATGGTCATGCCTAAAGAAATACCAAAGCGGCAATAAAACTATTCGGTACGGTGGGGTTTATGAACTTCGAGATTCCCGTGGGCGGATCATAAAAAAAGTCGGCGTCACGGCATCAGTTTCAGCCACAAATTCCCGTCTCATCACATCTCATCCCGACAGTGTGAACCGAGCTTGCGGTAAATAATCAAGCTTCGCTGGTAAGTTCTAACAAGAAGGGCTATGGCGCATGTGCGCCATAGCCCTTCTCAGTCTTCTGCTTCTATTCTCATACTTGCCCCGTACATGGTTCCCCGTGAACCAGTGAAAGTATGAAGAGCTGCTATCAACTCCGAGAACGCATACTGTTCGCCGCCGGTAAAGCCTCGCGGCATTCTAATCCCGTTCAAACCGGCAAGTTCATTTTCCGTAACCCTCCATTTGACGACCGCCGTGCCATTATCGTCAAAATTGGGATATTCGATATAGATTCCCCACGGAGTTAGGCGAGCTTCATACCCACGTTCGTTCACTAGGTAATCAACATACCTTTGACGCTTAAATGTCTCCATAGAATAATCCTAAGTCCTCCAAGCAAACAATCTAGTTACGGTAGCGAAGATCTCTGATAATGAATTCCGACAGGTTACGATTGCGATGGACCCAAGGATCTTTTTTCGCCACGAACTGTCATTGTTAGAGCTTTCTCACAGTTAGCATCATACGAACCCCAGCAGCGCCAAGGGTTAACTCTGATACCTCCACGTGGTCTTACTCCTTTAAGATGATGTGCCCATGATAGGTGTTCCTCGTGGCCTGGCAAGTGATATTCGCTTATCAGAGGCCATGCACGGGCCACGATCCGCCGTCGAAGGAGAACTCAGGTACCGCAGCTTGTGGCTTGTGTGCGGGAGGTCGTTTGGTTCCTGCTGTCCACGTGGGTGCAGGAAAAGCAGCGCAGCGATTGGGCTTTTGCTGTGCACAGGTGGGCAGGAGGCTTAACCGCGATGCCCTGGTTTCGTCGCGGTTGATTCGGCTTCGGGTAGGGTTTCCATCCAGCAGGTCGCGTTGATCGCGACCTGTAGCGTTGCCAGGGCTTGGGCGACGGCTTGTTTCGTGTCGGGATAGTCCTTGTTCCACGAGTCGGTGCTCATGGTGATGCGTCCGGTAGCGGCGAGGTCTTCCAGCTCGTTGGCCAGGGCTTTGAGGTCATCGTAAATTTCTGAGGCGTTGCGAGTCACGGTGAATCCCTCCTTAGCGTGCGTGAATATGCCAATACTGTCGTGCATATGAATAAATGAGTAAAGACGTATTCATGCAAATGAGCAAGTGAACATTTGAGCAACGAATGTGCGTAAGTCACGGAGAATACTAACGAATAGTGGTGCGCGCGGACGGGGTGACTACTCCCCTATCCGAATCCTCGATGCCTAGCAGGTTGAATCCACCTATGGAAAATTTTCTCATATACACATTTGCAGCTTTGAGTAATTGAGTCCAATTGCTTATCGGCCTAGCTAGTACACCATGACGGTCCAGCTGCCGGCTGACTTCGGAGATACAAAGCACGATATACGCATTTGAACAATTCGTAGGTGCGTGTGCACCGTGGAACGCTGCAAAGATAAGCTCTTTGGGCAGTCTGAATGCTTGGAAAAATGAGTGCATGAGTAGATGATGATCTACTCATGCACTCAAAAGATGATTTACATTTTGATGTGTTTACTCTTCAGGGAGTGACTCAATATATTCAGTCAAGAACTCGCGAATGCTTTTGTGTTCACTGCGAGCCACATGGATTTTCAGCTTCGTATGCAGGCTTTTAGGTAGTTCGAAGTTCACTCGTGTCAGCGGTTCTGCGGGAGCGGTGTCCCGTAAACTAGCCATCAGCCGGCTCTTCTCGTTTTCGGCTCGCTGGCTTGGACGCCCTGCGCTGAGCCCGGTTCTACTGTTGCTCATTTAGACAACCTCCTGCTCAAGGATGATCGACTCAATTTCAGCACTCAGTGCAAGCATTTCTCGGGTGCCCTCGGATCGAGGGAAGTCTTCAATCACTGTAGACCCACGCGCAGCTGTCCCTGGGTAGTCGACACGCTGGAAAATCTTGGATTCAAGGACCGGCAAGCCATAATCCTCGAGGATCGCAGAGACATCCTTGCTGATGTTTGAACCGGTGATCGCGCGGGATACGACGAAGGCCGCCTTGAGTTTCCCGTCGGTGACCTCGATGCGCTGCTTGACTAGGTCAACCAGATCCTCTGTGGCCCAGATGTCATACGGCGAGGGCTGCACGGGAATAAGGACAAAATCAGCAGCCTTGATCGCAGAGACAGCAAGGTCACTAGCCTGCGGGGCCCCATCGATGACGACGAAATCGACCTTGGCCAGGCTTTTGACGTCGCGTTCAATGGTGGGGCGATCGATGCCCACGACGGACACGGGGTGCTCTTCCCTGACTGCAGCCCAGTCCCGGGCGCTTCCCTGAGGGTCTGAATCCACCAAAAGCACAGAGCGGCCAGTGTGCTGCAGTGCGGTGGCTAGGTGGGTGGAGATCGTGGTTTTCCCAGCTCCGCCTTTTTGGTTCAATACGGCAATCGTTTTCATAGATTCCTTCCGCTGCACAGAGGTGAGTAAATACGGATTTACATATAAGTGTATCAGCACAAATGAGTAAAAGTGCATTTACGCACACGTGTGAAGGGCGATGGCGTGAGGCGCTTCTCCCCCATCGAATACATGAGAAATCGTCTGGATGATCATTTGATGATTTACTCAAAACCGTACGAATCCGATATTCCGGCTGGCCGTGGTCTGAGGGTTCAAGCATTGGTTGAGTCGGCCTTTAGATGGATTGGCGAGCACAAGGACCGATAAAGTGGTGTCTTGCTGCAGGTCGTCAATACACCGTCCATCAAATGAGTAAATGAGGTTTCGCGTATGTATTGCGCTGAGGGTGACAGGTTGAATTCACTCCAAGGCACTCAATCATTTCCAAGGGTCGGGATTGCGCTTTAGAGGACCATGTGCCCTGAGGAAAGTATTGCTTAAATGTTCATTTGATACTTTACTCAAAAACGTACAGATTCGGTGCCCTGGGCCACTGGCGGCTGAGGGGCAAATATTAGTTGAATCAATCTTGTGGCGGATTATGCGCGCACGGAGCAATGTGGGGGTGCTTTGCTTCATTACTTCAAATGAGTAAATGAGAACCCTCGCATAAAAAGCTTGGGGAGGGTAAATCAGATTCCCGCCAGGCCATTCAATTTTTTCGCTGAGCGTGGTTGCGCTGCAGGAAGTGCTCAAATGATAAAATGAGTAAAAGTGTAGATTTGGTTGAAATTTCGGTGGGGAGTGGTGCTTGGGCTGCGTTCGCTCACTGGTGCAAAAATCTTCATGAGTGAGCGGGTAAGGAATCAAATGCTCTTTTGAGTATTTTCTCTCTATGCCTATGGCTTCAACGCCGAGTTTAGCGTTCGGATGCTTCAGGGAGCGGTGTCAAGCATTGGTGGAAGTCGCCCTGGATTGCATCAAGATTTCGCGCAAATGGTCATTTGAGTAAATGAGCGGATACTTCATTATTGGCGGGGATGGCATTTGGCAGGGGAGTCCACTTGGCCGGCAGAGCCGTCATGAGCGCTGTGAATGGAAATGTGAAAGTTCGAGCCGATTCCTGGGAGCGTGTGATTCGATCTTTTTGGCAGTGACCAAATGATGATATGAGTATTTGCGCAAAAACGCGCCAACATCTCAATGCTCGGCGTTACCGGTTTATCCCGCGATAACTGTTCGATATGCGCCATGGCTGCAGCAAACCTACGATCCACCAAGGAAGAGATAGCGCCAGGAGGCTAATAAATCAACATTTGAGTAAATGTTCGTATGAGCTAATGATGTTAGGGATCACCTTCAGGTCGATAGCGCGCGTGCCGCTGACAGCGCTGCGCGTACTCTGGCTGCCCCGGTTGCTGCAGCACTTTGGTGTGCCGGGCGTCGAGCTTGGTGTTTTGCCCGCCGGTCGGCGGCGGCCCGTGCGGCAGCGTGGGCTCGGTTGCTTTCCGCAGCGGCTCGCTGGGAGCGGCTGGTCATGACTTCACCGTTCGGAGTCATCCACTGGCGGAGGCGGTAGAGGATTGCTGCGCGCAGGATGCGGCAGTAGTCGATGTAGGACTGAGTGTCACGATCATGCTGGGGGAGTGCACCCCATGCTTCCTTCCCGTGCAAACCCGGGCTGGTACGCCAATCCAAAGCATGGTGAACATCTGAAATCGTCCATCCCGCATCGAAAAATGGTTTGACCATGTTCAGCACGTTTTTCTTGGAAAAACGGGCCAAATCTGGCATCAAACGCAAGATTTCAGCGGCAGCCGATAACCCCTGACTTCTCGAGCTGATGCGTCGGTTGGCTGGCCACAGGGTGACTTGTCGCTGATCGCGGTGGTGAGTTCGCACGGCGTAGCCGTGCCCATGATGTTCAGTGCCGCGCAGCGGCTCAATCTGGGTGTTTTTCTCGAGCGCGCGCGTGTAGGAACTTACTTCGTAAGTGGTTAACCCCCCTACGGGGAGGGGTTCTAAGTTATTTCCACAGGTACCAGCGGCGCCTTGTGTGTGGGCACGCCGCGCGGGGGTCGTGTCTGGTGTGTCTTGGGGGCGTAGGCCGAGGCCGATGGGGCGGGTGATGACGTAGACGGGGGCTTCGTTGGTGGCTGGTTGGCCGGCTTTGGCGGCGTAGGTGGCGCTGCGGCCTGAGGCGACGATGCCGAGTAGGCCGTGGGTGCGTAGGAATTTCAGCGCGTTGCCGACGGTGGCGCGGCTGACGCGGGCTTTGGTGGCGATGGTGTCCCAGGTGATGCGGACGGTCATGGTGGTGTGGTCGGTGTAGCGCAGGAGTACCCAGAGCACGGCCATGATGTTGCGTTGGCAGTCGGCGCGGCGGCACAGCAGCTCGTCCAGGGAACGGGCGGCACGCCAGGCTTGGGCGGTGTGATCGACTTTGCGGCTTCCCTGGGGGATCGCCCAGGCAATCGCGCGGGGGGAGGTTTCCTGGGCGCGGGAGACCCGCTTGATATGTACCGGGGCGGGGGTGTGGGCGTGTTTGGCGGCGAGGGCTTCTTTGGCCGCGTTGAACTGTGTTTTTCCCTTGGCGCTGAAGGTTTGGGGGGTTTCTGCCTTGGTGAAAGGGCGGTGTCCTTTGGCGGTGTGGGCGAGGATTGCGGCGATGCGGCCGTCGGAGGGGCGGGTGCACCAGCGTGGTTTTGTGGTGTGGATCGCGGTGTTTTGCGGCGTTTCTTTGGTGCTGGTGCTTGATTGGGCGCGCTGAGGCGCTACTATAGACACATAAGTCCTTTTCTCTTTGGAGGGTAAAGGAAGGGGAGCGTCCGGCTTGGTAACCGGAAGCTTCTGGTCAATCTGGTCTGTCTAGGTCGGCAAACTCATGCAGATCAGATTCGAATTCTTAGGTAAGCCCGCGCACTGCGCGGGCTTTTCCTTTTAAGGCTTATCGATAGGCAGTTTTCCTTCGTCATCCTTTACGGGAGCCCAAGCAGGTAGGCCCCGTTCATCAAGTTCAAGGTTTTCAATCATAAGATCGAACATGGCTGCACCTGACAGCCCGGCTTTGGATGCCAGGTCAGTGAAGAAATCCTTATTCTTCCGCTGGACCTTCCACCCCAAGGCGATGGGGTCGTTTACGGACCCTCGGGGTCGTCGTGGTGAAGTCATAGTCCTACAATACGAGATAGCGACATCATTAAGTCCGATGTGACACGCTGAATGTCGGTGGTTAAAAATTACTTTTTCGGATGCGCCTAAGTAGACCCGGTACGTTTCGACATAGCTTGAACCACTGCTTTGTTGAGTTGATCCCAGCGAGCCAGTTTCCCGACTTTCCCGCAGGGCCGATTTCGTGAGGAACATTACTATCGGCAGGGAGATTATTTTCGTTAGCCGTTCTAGCTTAAATTTTGTGTGATCTGTAAGGTGAAGTACAGCTAACGTTATACGCGTAACGTCACCTCACGTGAGAGCAGATTTACGACTCTGCACCACCCAGTCCGGCACAGCACCGTTGCTCGCCGGTAGGTGTCTCGCTATTGGGGCCAGCTCTTGTCATTTCATATTCAAGCTGACCGCTTACCTCCCAGATCTTGATCGGTGTTTCGTTTGTTTTTCCGTGCCAGTTCATCGCCGCAACGTGTGCTCGCATCCGTTCTCACTTTGTTCCTGCTTCTCGCACTGCTACCTGCGATTGCTGTTTTTTCAGCGTCTCCGGCGCAAGCAACCTATGCAACCGGCGGTTCAGGGCAGTACAAAGGGCTCATTGACTGGGTGCAGTGGGGCACCAACGGGGGTGCCATTGCTGAAGGCACTACGAAGAGTACGACTCGTACCGTGGGCGGTCAGTCGTTGGTTACGAGTTGCACTATCACCAATATCGCCGGCCGCGCATCCGTAGCGAACAACTCGAGGCTGCTCGCGTATCGCCCGGGGTCCTGGCAGAACGACGGACTCGACGACCTCTACAACATTGGCGGAACTGGCGGATCAAACCAGCTGATCAATGGCATTACGCATGCAATTGATAATGACCGAGCCACATTCAATATCAACTGTTCGGCAACCTTGGACGGTGTCACAGTGCCGCTAGGTGGTCTGGTCTTCGCTGATGCTGAAGCAAGCAACTCCAATGCCAGCTCGACCCGAACTGAGTTCGTATCAGCACGACCGCTGCAAGGCACGGTGGACTGGCGCATCATTGAGCGCTTCCGCAATGCCTCATGTAGCACCGCGAATGCAGTCAACGCTCAGCTCGCCAGTGGAACCCTGACGTTGCGACCCACTGCAGGCGAGTGCGCTGGTGGCGGCCCCATGGCGATTGCCTACATGAAGGGCTCCAATTCGGCGGCGGTTACCATTCAAGGCGGTGGAAAGAGCGCTGTAGCCCTCGGTGTGGTTTTCGAAGCCGACTTCGGCGATGCACCTGCCAGCTATGGTGAGGCTGGTGCCCTGTTCCAGCGTGAATGGAGCGGAACAAAACTATCCGAGGGTGACAACCTCGTTTTCGGACCCAACTTCCAGCTGGGGGCGCCGATCCAGCCGTTGACCCGGCTCGGTGCCACCATCGACGCAGATCCGAACCACCAGGCAAGCCCCGGAGCTACCTTGGATGACACCACCAACGTGGATGATGAAGACGCCGTAGGGGATTTAGGCACCATTAATGCGGTGCCGGGTCAGAACTATACTCTGAGCTCCGTGCAATGCACTGGCCCGGGATATGTGGCTGGATGGATCGATTGGAACTTGAACGGCAAATTTGATGCTGGCGAGCGTTCAGCCGCCGCCGAATGCACCGGAAGCTCGGTTGCTCTAACCTGGGCGGTCCCCAACGATGCGAAAAAAACGACAGGGGCGGCACTGAGTTTTCTTCGCCTACGTATTGCCGCCACCACCGCAGAGCTGGCCTCGCCTACTGGCATGACACAAACCGGTGAAGTGGAAGACCATGCGCTGAAAATTAACGCCCCGACCATCACCGTTCAAAAGAACATCGAACGCCGTGTAAGCTCCAATGACCAGTTTGCCTTGTCATTACGGCAAGGGAGCACCACGTTAGGCACCGCGACCACGAGCGGCAATAGCACAGGACTACAAACGCAACAGGTTGCATCCATCCCGGTACTTCCCGGGCAGACCTATGCCTTCGGCGAAACCATGGCTGCAGGTTCTGCTGGGGTGCTCGCTGACTACAACAGCCAGTCTCAGTGCACCATCAACTATTCGGGTAGCAGCAGCGAAGCCCTCCCCGTGCAACAAGGTTCTCAGGGAACTATTGCAGTTCCTGCCTACCAGGCCGCCAAAGGCGTTCCCACGATTAACTGCGTGATCAGCAATGCAGCTAAAGCAGCAGATTTCACCGCCAACAAGGTCTGGATCATCAACGGTCAGCGGGTGAACCAGGGTTCCCAGCCGGAAGGGCTCTCAGCTCAAGCCCGAGTTACCGTGAACGAAGCTCGCGACCTTGCCTGGGGTACCAAGCTTGAGGGCATACGTTCGGGGCAAAGTATTAGTTTTAACGAGTCCACGAGCATTGCGGCTGGAATGCCTGGCTGCAAGATCACCGACCAGAAACTCACCCAGCTCAACGGGGCTAGCGTCAATCGTGCGTTGCCCGCTGATCTGACGATGCAAACCGGATCGAACACAGCGACAATTACAAACACTGTCGACTGTGTTTCGACCGTGACGCTGTCCAAGCAAGTAGTTGGCGGTGCTGCGGACCCTCAATCTTGGACTTTGAGCGCCTTCAATCAGGCCGGTGCAGCCACAATCGAAGGCAAAAGTGGGGTCCGTGCAACGGTACCTGCGGATCAACGACTGGAGCTTGCTGAAGCCGGGGGACCGGCCGAGTATGTCCAGGACGATTCACGCACCACGGCTGAGCGAACTGCGGCTCCTCGATCCACCGGTTCCTGGCAGTGTCTAGCCGTCGACGCACAGGGTAAAACTGTGGCCGGGATACTTCCGGAACGTGCCGGCACCAACGGCACTGTGACGCCTCCGCTGGGAGCTGATCTTCGGTGCACCGCGGTGAACCGAACAGCGCAGATGACGTTGTTGAAGTTCGTGGAGAACGTCAATGGTACCGGTACCGCGCAACCGTCTGACTGGGAACTCACCGCCACACCGAAGGCAGGCATCCCAGGGCTTGCGGATCGCACCGTTGCCGGTTCCTCAACCTTGACATCCAACACTTTCCTGGTGCGTCCCGGGCATGAATACGCCGTGAATGAATCTAGCGATTTAGGTGGCTACACCCAAGTTGCTTTCGAAAAGTTCACGGGAACCGATCCAACCCAAGAATCCCAGCTAATCGACCCGCGTAATTGGGCCAAGGCCGACCGTAAATCCATCAGTGCAGCCGTAGAAACCCATACGGTATATCGTTTCGTCAACCGAGATGTCCCAGCGTTTGCTCTGCCTCTCACCGGTAGCACCGGTTCATGGATCTATGTTGTCGGCGGTGTCTTGATTGCTGTGATTGCTGTTGCTGCAGCGATATACCGTTCACGCCGCTCTCGCAAGGACCTCTAAAGACCACGGGTGGCATCCCCGTCACTTGATGCCGGAATATCGATTCATCACCAGAAGAAAGGGACACCATGTCCTTGACCACCCGCCGCGCACCGCGCGGTCTGCGCCGCCTCGCGGTCGGTATGGGTGCACTGTTGGCGGGGACGTCGTTGGTTTTCACCGCGGCCATCCCAGCCTCAGCAGCACAGAACATCGACCCGGAGGCCACCGGTTCCATCACCGTCCACAAATTCGAAGAGCCGACGACCCCGACCGGTTTGGAGAACAACGGTACCGCGGTCGACACCTCCGGCCTGACCCCGATCTCCGGGGTGACTTTCACCGTCCAGCAGGTCGATGTTGATCTTACGGACGATGCTTCCTGGCAGGGTCTGGAAAACTACACTGTCTCGGAGGCACAGGGCAACCTGAAAGCCGGGACCGAGCAGTCCAAGGCCACCGGTTCGAACGGCGTAGCAGCATTCACCAGCCTGCCTGTAGGTCTGTACTTGGTCACCGAGTCCAGTGTTGGTTCAAACAACATTCCAGTGCAGGGCGAGCCGTTCTTGGTGACCATGCCGTTGGCCGTGGACAACGACTGGCTGTACGACGTAAATGTCTACCCTAAAAACACCGTCACTGGGTTGGAAAAGACCGTTGATGACTCCGCTGCCTATGTTATTGGCGACAACGTGAACTTCAGCTTCACCGCGAAGGTACCCTCAGTGCCAGCGGCCGAGCCGATGACCGCATTCGGGATCTCCGATACCCTTGACAGCCGCTTGAAATACGAGTCGGCAACCGTCGCAGTTCAGGGAGCAACCCTTGGTGCGGGCGACTACATCATTGGTGCCACCGGGCAGCAGTTCGAACTGTCTTTCACCGCGCAGGGCCTGAGCAAGCTGCGCGCTGTTCAGGGCAACACTCTGACCGTCAACATGGTGACCTCAGTCCAGTCCCTAGGCAACGGAGCGATCACGAACCAGGCTCAGATCTACATCAACGACCCCGAATCTGGGTACGACTCGAACACCGTGAAATCCTCCTGGGGAGCCTTGACGTTGGAAAAATACGCAGCCGAGGACACCTCGCTGTTCCTGACCGGGGCTGAGTTCCAGCTCTACGCCGTAAACGGTAACGGTGACCGTGTCGCTGGCCCACTGCAGGATGTCACCGACAACAACGACACCTTCACTACCGGCGCCGACGGAACTTTTACCATCAACGGTTTGAAAGCTGGAACCTATCAGCTCGTGGAGACTAAAGCACCACTTGGATACAAGCTCGATGCGACTCCTATTCCAGTAACCGTTACTGAAGGATCAGTGTCCCAGGCAGCCCAAGTATCGGTCTCCAACGATCAGGTCCCTCCGTTCCAGCTCCCGCTGACTGGTAGCACCGGAACTGCATTGTTCGTCGGTGCAGGCTTGGTATTGGTCATCGGTGGCGTTTTGCTGGCGACCGTGCGCAAGCGCCGCGAGCAGCGTAGCTAGTACTTCACCGTAATAGCAGAGGGGTGCCTCACGTATCAGTCCAACTGGTCGTGAGGCACCTTTTCTGCACAAGTATTTGACGGTCTAACGGATGAAAGGAGAACGCATGGACTCGAAGACTGCATCAAAGCCGGCCGGACGGCATGCAGCCAGAAAACATGTCCAGCTGTTCTCGGTGCTTATTGCGACCATGGTGTTCTTGGGAAGCTGTGTGGCCTTTTATCCATCGGCGGCTTCCTGGTTCTCCGCCCTCGAACAGACCAAACATACAGACCGCTATGTCGATGTCACCGACTCGCTAGCCCCCTATATTAAAGATGAGCAGCTGCGTGAAGCGCAGCAATACAATGCGTCGCTGGCTGATGGAACGAGAATTGTTGACCCGTTCGCTGCGGTGCAGAAGAAAACTCAAAAGACAGATGATCCGTACTGGGATTTGCTGGATCCAAATGACGACGGATTGATGGCGCGCCTACGGATCCCGAGTATCGACGTAAAGATCCCGGTGTATCACGGTACCGCCGAAGATGTCCTACTGGAAGGCGCAGGTCATCTTGAAGGCACAGCCTTGCCTGTAGGTGGACAAGGAACCCACGCGGTGATGACCGGGCACCGCGGTCTACCGCAGGCAGCAATGTTCACCGATCTGGATAAAGTGACCGTAGGCGATGATATTGAAATCGATGTGTATGGCCAGACTCTGGTGTATCGCATCATCGATAGTTCCGTAGTACTTCCTACCGAAACAGAATTGCTTCGTCCGCAAGTAGGGCGCGATCTGATTTCCTTGGTGACTTGTACTCCCATCGGAGTGAACTCACACCGTATTATCGTCACTGCCGAACGTGTATTGCCAACTCCTGCAGATGCTGGGCAAAGTGTCGACTCTATTGGATTCCCATGGTGGGCCCTCGGGTTGGGGCTCAGCGCAACAGGTTGCCTATGGTATGTGTTCTATACCCGTTCTCAGAAGCCGGCCGCTAGAGTTTCGAGATCTGTCCTCGTCTCAGCATGACCCGATTATCTGTGAACTACACGGCTTCAAGAAGTCGATTCGTATGGCCCGGGTCGAAAGCTCGAGACTGGAACCCACCGTTTTTCTAATTTGTCTCACTACTAATGGCGCAAACGCGGCGCTACGCCATGGGTTACAACACATAGCTGTGAGAATCTCGGACCCTTGAGTTTCCGCGGATTTTTCACCGGGGGAGTGGTATCCGTTGAGACGTTTTGCAACTCTTAGGTTGTAAGACGTTTGGGGGCCTAGATCTGACTGCGGTGTTCATGCCCTATGCGGCCGGTTTTCTAGCATGTCTGTTGCTATCCGGATTTGAGAGCCAGGGTTGGCTAGAATCGCTGCTCAAGAGTAACTGGAATCTCTGCAGCCGCGCATGCGGTTCGTGCTTGGTATTCTGAAAGCCACGTGGGAAAACTCAACTAGACCGATCATCGGTCGAGCAAATCGAATTAGGAGCAAGCGAATATGGCTGCTTGGGATGTCTCGGTATTCGGGAACGATGATGCCGCTGACTTTGGGTACGAGTTTGACGACGCCACCACCGTGGCCGAAGTTGCGTCCGTGATCGAGGAAGCACTAGACACAGTCCTTGGCTCGACGACAAAGGTTGATGAATCCGACGGGGCTAGAGGCTTGGCTGCCGCCGCCCTCGTTGTTGCCTGGGACGAACCGGAGATGCTTGAAGGCACTGAAGATTACGCGCCTCAGCCGTGGCCACGGAGCGCGGATCCCCTGCCTGGACATCTTGTGGTAAAGGCCGCAGCCGTACTTGACCGGATGAAGAAGAAGAACGAGCTGGCTGAATTGTGGTCGGAATCGGGCCAATCAGTTGATTTTGCGGCCGAAATCGCGCGCTGGCGATCCCGCCTGAGCTGAGCTAATGCATCCTTGGATGGTTTTAGGCTTCCGCCTAAGAACACGCGGAAACTCCTGCGGGACGGTCGAGCATTTATACTTTGGTGCTGCGTGTGGCGAGCTGATGTGTCACAGAACTTCGCGATAATCTGCACACTGCGTTTACCACATCAGGGAAGGGGTTCGAGATCCGGATAGAGACTCTCGACTTCGTCCTCGTCCCATGCTGTCCCCGTGGGTTCGCCGCCCGCAATGGTCGACGGGCTCTGCGGGTAGTCCTTGTACAGATTCCGGCCGCCGCTGGCCCGATAGTATGCGTCTTCACCAACGTAGGACAACCATTCCCCAGCATCGCTCTCGAAGGCGGAGCTTAGACGTCCATCGTTCAACACCTGCAGATCCCGTTGCACGGCCTTGAAGTAGTCTCGGCCCTGGCCGACCACCCAGCTGCGGAAGTACTCGAAGCAGTCGTCGGAGCACCCGCCGTTGAGCACATAGGCAGCGCCCCATAATTCCCAAGAGTTGAGCTCGAGGTTCTTGGAGACGAACCTTGCGTTAAAGGAAGCGACCTGCGCAGGTGGCAAATTCGCAAGGATGTCTTCAAGCTCGGCAGCTTGGCGCTCAATGCTTCCATCCGAGGCTTCCAGTGAGCGGTCAATGATGTCCCAGAATTGGTTTTCCTGCATGAGCCGCAATTCCGGCTCGACCGATGGCGAGGGCAGGGAAGCCGTCGGTGTTCCAGACGTTTGGGGAGCGGGCTCTGGTGGAGGGGAAGTACGGGTTGTTTCCACCGGGACCGTGCCGGTACCTTCGGCTGCAGTCTGTTCGCCGCACCCGCCCAGCATCATGGTCACCCCTACCAATACTGCGACTGCACCGGACTTGGCTCTTAGAGCGCGGGTGTGGGTGTCTGCCTGGTGAGGTCCATGTCCAGCTTCGCCGCTGGCGTGGTTTGTAGTTTTCATGGTCCCTCAGGGTTCGTAAGTTCAAATGCGGCCAGGTTGCGCTTCGGGAAACTCTACCGGCACGACTCGGGAACCACTAGCAAGCCTCAACCTTCTTTCTCGAGGTCATTCTATTTGAAGTGAGTGACGATACCGGTTTCCCAGGGACTTTCTGTTAACTCATCGATGATGCGATCCGATTCGATATAGGTTCCAGTGCTTATCCGCTAACCGGCCCAAATCAGTGTTCAAAACGTGTCTTTCACAACGCGAAATCGACTATAAAAACAACATTGACGTGGTTACGATGGACGGCTTTACCGGACCTGTTTCGTGACATGTTTCGAGAACTGAAAAGAAATATGGTCGTTGACCCGGTCCGGCAGGTGATAGGTGTCAACACCTGGGATCGTGGTCACCGGGGTGAACCTCCTGGGGCTGATCCCTTCAATGCCTTGGCGCAGCATTGAGGCGGCCACGGTCTTGGGATCCGCTGGGGATCCTTCGCGGGCCAGCTGGGCAGCCACCCGCGGTGCCCCGTAGGTCTGGTGCGAGTCTTCGAAGACCTTGGCGACTTTCTTGTCTCGTTCCCGCTGCGCGAGAGCCCTCGGAGACGGCCCCGTGGTGTGGCGGTGCCGCCAGGCGTAGTAACCGCATGTGGAAACCTGAAGCAATGCCGCCATCCGTGTCAGGGCGAAGTCATCCTTCAACGCGTGCATCAGTTCGAACCGTTCGGCCGATGTTGCTTCGACGCGAAGAAGGACGCTGCTTTTCCCAGGAAGCGGTTGTCTTCCCGCAGCTCGAAGACTTCCTTGCGCAAGCGCTTGAGTTCTTCGCGTTCGGACTCATCCAGCGCTCCAGTCGGCTCACCGTCCAAGCCTCAGCTGGAGCGTTCCTTCTTCACCCAGGTGCCCAGCGTTTGCTCGCCGAGGTTCAGCTCCTTGGCGACCGCGCTGATGCTGCGTCCGGTATCGATGACCAGGCCGGCGGCTTCCCTGCGGTATTCCTCGGTGAAGGACCTGCGTTGCTTTTTCATGTTCCTCATTAGTGGCATCCTCTCAAAAACTGGGATCGGTTGATCCCGCTTATTCGGGTGTCCACTAATTCAGGCTAACCCCAGAACCCGAACCCGAACCCGAACCAGTTTTTCGGACCTCAACGCCTCCCCAAGAGTCTCGAACACTGGCGCGTCTCCGCCCCGTCAGGGGCCGAGCAACCGCACCAACGGCCGCCGGCTCCCCTCGACTAAGGCTTGAATCCTGGTGCTTAGCCCTCTACTGAACCTGCACCAGTTATATACCGACTGCTTCATTGGCAGAAGACATAAGCTCAGTTCCGCACCCAATGTACGACGAAGCCGTTCAAACCGATATCGTATTCGAGGAGCTGGTGATACAAAAGCCCACGTATGGTTGGGATGGCCTGTGGATCACAAAATCGCCTCCAACTGAAATCGCTACCGACAGGAATCCCAATGGCAAACCGAACAGCCACGAAGCAGACAGCCGGTCCCGGCGCCATCGGTGGAGCCACAGGGGATTCGGGCGTCGAGTACCGGCGCGGAGTTGCCGCCTACGCCGTCGCCTGTGGTCTATCTGGGCGTCCTTTGAATGGCTTTGGGGTACCCGCTCTAGACGCTCAAGTGCGTGCGGTTGCATTGGAGACAGAGGACCCGCTGGATGACCTTCGAGTTGAATTTGCCTCGGGTTGGAAGGTGCTCGTCCAGGCCAAGCGCACTCTCTGCAAAGGGGCAGCCTTCGAAAAAGCCGTGGCGCAATGGGTAGAAGCTGCAAAAGGTCAGTTGGACCCTGGCCGGGACCGCCTGATGCTTGTGGGTAGAGAGGTGAAAGGTGCGGTAAAAACCTTGTCAATGCTTCTGAAACAAGCTAAGAACGGTATACCTGCCGTTCAAACCAAAAAAGAAGCTGAGTCTTGGGAGTATCTCAAAGAACTCCTGAGGGACCTCACAGAAGATCAGTCTGTCAGACTCTTCAAATGTGCGGTCATTCTGGAGCTGAAGGTTGAGGAGATTGATGACACGCATTCTCTCCTTGGCATTGAATACCTGACAAATGTTGTCGCAAGCCGAAGCACGGATGAAGCCAAGAGTGCATGGAGCGCTTTGGTTGCTGAATCCGGACGTCTAGCTCGCCAGCGCAGCGGAGACTATATGGACGGTTGGCTGGAAGCGTTGCGCACGGCGGGTATTGCTCTTAGCCACGTGGGCAATACTCCGTCCGCAGAAATTGTGAGGCTCAATCACGCGATAGATCTCTACAAGAAAAGGATCATCGATGCAGGAACCCACATTTCGCTACACGGACTGGCGGCGGATTTGCCGCCAATTCCCTACGATGAAGTTGACGCCAAGGTATTAGTTGCGCATGGGGATGATGGCGCGGACGTCGGCTATGAACTTATCTGGGCATTTCTGCGACGCGGACGGCTCATACTCACTGGTCTGCCGGGCAGCGGCAAGTCGACAGCTTTGAAGCATCTGGCCGCTCAACTCGTTAACCTCCCAGGGGGTCCGCTCCCAATCTGTGTTGCTCTTCGCGACGTGGATGCACTACCGAAATCCGATAGCTTCCGAGAACGTGTTCTGTCGGCAGCAGTGGTCGGTCTTTCGGAGGCCGATAAATCCTTGGTGAAGGCAGATCTCGACCGACGACTTGACGGTGGAAATGTGGCCATCTTATTCGACTCCCTTGATGAGACTTATGACAGAAGACATGAAGTTGTACGCCAACTGGACGAATTCATGGATGATGTTTCCGAAGACGTCGATGCATTGCTGTCGACGCGTGAAATTGCTTATAGCTCTGCGACAGTGCTTGAGTGGCCTTCTCTCCCATTGCGCGCGCCTGACCAAATCGAACAGACCATCGAAACACTTCTCCGTCGCAAGTTTGCCCGTCGCACTCATGAATCGACGAGCGATGAAAACTCAGAATGGATCAGCGAGCGAATGGCATGGGTGATGTCAGCACTGCGAGACGATTCGACTCTGCGCGAGACACCGCTCGTCCCTGTTCTCCTAACGTTGCTGGCCGCAGAAAAGAACATCGATGTGCTTCCAAAAGGACGAGCCCATGTACTCCATGCGGTAGTTCAGAACGTCCTCGATCGGTATGAAATAAAGAAACGCGAAGGGATCCCTGTCGGATCCTTGAACGGAACACAGGTCACTACAGGAGTATTGAGAGCCTTTGCATGTGAATCCTCCGCCATTCTTGACAATAATGGCGAAGCTGGGCGCTTGGAGGTACTGACCCTAATTGCCTCGGATCTAAAAGATTATTGGGGTTGGAGCCAAGGCCTTGCCGACTCCACCGCACGCGACATCGTGCATTTCTTGGACGAAAGCGGAATTTTCGTGATTAGCGGTGAAGACGAGATCATCGCACCACGAGTCACGCTGCTTGCAGAGGTCGGAGATGCCGTTAGTACCAAAATTATGTCTCCGGCCGATGTTGAGAGATGGGTCAATAAAAGGATCGCCAGCAACCAGCTCGAACCCGTTGTACTTGCCGCTGCCCTCCATCCACCGGTAGCAAAGCAGTTCTTTGATCTGGCCGCAAAGAGTGGAGAGCCCCTCTTGCTCAAGGCCGCCGTTCAGGCGAAGCATGAAGGCGCTCCCATGCAAGAGATTGAACTTCGAGACCTCTGCCATGCGCTTATCGAAAATCTTAGGTCTGGGACTCGGGAGGGGTGGGACAGTTTAGTTCAGCTCTTGCGCCTAGCCGTACCAATTGACCTACACGCAGACGTTGAAAACGCTTCAAACATCTATGGGGAATCGAGAGTGAAATTAGCTCGGGCTCAGCTCCAATTGCGTTATTTTCCAGAAAACGAACTTGTGAGAGCCCCCGAAGCCTTGATGGACATAATTGCTATCAAAGATCTTCCTGACCTTATTGGTGCGGATTCCGATAATTCCCGCGATTCCTTACTAAATCTTCTATCGACGAATCCTCTAAAAGACGTCCAGCTACAGGTGGCTCGAATACTGCTTGGAAAAGTCCCAGAGGTCACTCCACTGGTCATGCAACTGGCTGCAGAAGACCGTGGCAGGGGAGCGACAAGGGGTTTTAAAAAAGCCTTGATGGAAGCAGGTCTAGCCGCAGAAGCAGACGAGCTGCCGGAAGAGCCATTGATCCAACCATCACCATTATTTGACGGAATAATCAATTGCGACTATCGATCCTTCTTGCAGCGAATTGCTGATCGTCCATCCACAGAGTTGAATTATCAGCAACGAGCGAGAGTTTCGGAACTGGCTGACCTATTAGAAACGCTCGCCATGAACGAAGGGGGGAGCCACCATCTCGTGGAAGATCCGGAACTCTCCATAAGGACCGTCGGTCTGATTGAATCGCTCTACAATTTCGATCCCCAGGTCATTGCTGCTCAGGCGGCATTAACCATACAGCGTATGGACTCTGCCAATTCTGATGAGCCATACTGGGCGCTTTTCGATCTTGCGAAGGCTCGGACCGTATTCGCTTGGGATGATGTCCAAGACACTAAAGAAGCAGTTTCCATCCTTGGAGAACTTCTGGCTTTCGGCCGTAGTCACAGGCTACTTGCTTGCCGAGTACTCTTGGAGGCTCCCCCGGAGCTCTCCGTGCCCAAACTTCGCGAAGTTCTATTAAAAATCAATTCGCCCGATGCCCAAAGACTGGTTTCACGTATGGTGGCAGGGCTGGGAAACGGGCCTGAACCTGAGTCTTGGTTGAGTGACCCCAATCCAGTATTGCGTGTAGTTGCTGCCGAATACTGCGAATTGGCGGGGGACAATACATTGAGTCCTCAGCACACCCTACTTTTATCTGATTCCGACGGGTTCGTGCGCGCTGCGGCGCTGGAACAAGCTATTAAGCTCAACCCCAAAGATCTGGAAGGCGTGCTTCAAAGCTTCCATGAACAGATGGAAGTTGGGTGGATGTGCTTTTCCTGCCGAACCATCAATCCGCCAAGATCGAGAAGTTGCATTCGCAAAAAGAAATGTTTCGGCACCGCCCCGAAATTCCGGATGAAAGTCTAATACCAGCTAAGTCGAGGCTCCTTCGCTCACTAAGGTGGGATACAGGGCTTCTTTGTCGTTTTTTCGAAGTCTACTGCACTGAGTTTCTCAGGTTGTGGGGTCAGTGTGCCTATCAAAGAGGTACGTTACCCGAAACTTCACTATGTGCGGTGGGAGCAAATAAAGTCTTTACTACTTTACATAACGTACATTATCGGCGAAAGGATTCCCCCCAAAGAAACGGTTGCAGAGGTAGATAAGATCAGCAAAATAGCATGTCAGTAATGATATTTCGCTTGAAGAATGGTCACTGCTCGGTCATCAGCGATATATACCAGCCGGTTGACATCATCGATACGTCGCGACCATGCACCAGCCAATGCGTGTTTCAGCGGTTCCGGTTTCCCGATACCTTAGAAAGGATCGTCGCGCAGCACGTCCTCGATCAGCAGGTTGATGCGCTTGAGCGTCGGCTAAAGAACCGGTAGTGCCTTGGTGAATACAGCTTTCGATCCCGAGATCTTCCTGGCAAGAGCGCATTTAGATGGATATAGTTCTCTAGAGGCCGTTGCAAGGACAGTCTGTTAGCTGTTTTTCCTGGCACGAAGGCGACTCTGATATTTCTGCTGATACATTAAAGCATCAGCCGCGGCAATACACTGATCAATGTTGGTACTACCTGGCTGAGCTGAATAGAATCCCATGGATGCAGGAATCCCTGCCTCTTCCAAGGACTCTTTGAATACTGCGAAATAAGCGCCTGTCTGGGATGGAGCTACTCCGTTGGCCAAAATCATGAACTCATCACCCCCATATCGAGCGACGCGGCAGGACTCAGTGCTTTTACCTCTCAGGATCTCACCAGTGCGCTGCAACAATAAATCTCCAGCTGCATGACCTTGGCTGTCATTGACCTGTTTAAGCCCATTGAGGTCTATCACAGCAACCGAGACGGAATCGCCAAAAGCGTCGAGGCGTTCTTGCGCATCACCGGTGATCTTATCCCAGCCGCGTCGGTTCAACAGACCAGTCAAAGCATCTGTTTGCGCCAAGGCATCGGATAGCTCACTATTTCTCCGTTCTCTATCAGCTACTCTTGCTAACTTCAATTGGGCAGATAGAAGTGAACTGATGAGGGCAACGAGTTCTTCATCTATTTTCTCTCCTTCAGTGAGCGGATCGGTGCGCACCCCGCACAGGACACCAAACATCTCATCCCGGTCATCATTGATGGTGTACCCGGCATAGGCCCCCACCTCGGCTGAAAAACGCATACACGAATAGTCAGGATCTTCCTGCGTATTTTCCACAATATGAGCAGCACCATTGGCCATTCGACTGCATAAAGATTCCTCCCACTCAACACGTTGACCAGTTTTGAGTAACTGATCCGGCTGCACGTGCAAGTGGACCTGCTCTCCATCGATTACGCGAGAAACTGACCAATCCGTCAGAGGAGTATGCATTTTAAGGTAAGAAATAGCCTGTTCAGCCGAATCGGTGAATATCTGAGCACCGTTAAATACCTGTGCATCTTTCGCAATGCGTGTCATCTTAGGCTTTAACCTCCATGCAGCTCAGGCGATAATGCCCTCAGAGCACAATTCGAAATTAATCAAACTTAAATTCTCAACGAGAATAGCGATCCTGTGTGAAACCATTTCCTGCTAAACAGAATAACAACCATCAGGTGCTGAATTGATGTATGTCCTCTCTAAATCCCACCAGAATCGTTTGGGTATTTAACGAATGATCGAGCATTCATTGAGACAAGCACCGGCATAGTTTCAAAACTTTGGTAAGTATCGCTAGCCTGTATTCGCTTTTAGCGGTGGTTACGGCACCTACTAGGACCGGTGCCCCCCTACCGGAGACAAGCACGCCGGGACCGGTATGCAAAAGCCTGGACTGCAATACCCCGCCAAATCCCAAGAATCCGTCCTCAGCGCTCGTCGCGTACGGTATCTTAAGGCCATGACCAGCTGGAACATCTCAAGGCACCCCGAATGGGACCAGCTGCTGCTCGCCGGTATCACCGTGCGGGAAATCGCCGAACTATGCCACCGCGGTCCCGCCACCATCCACTACCACCTGCGACGACGCGAGCATTATGAACCCGGTTTTCGCGCCAAGCACGAAGCTGCAGTGGCCTCACGCGGCAAAGCCCGGCCCTCCAGCATGTGGCGGCGACGGGCAAATGAACTGACAGCATTCCATGCTGAGTACAAAAGGGTTCCCCGCACCACCGGGGACCGCGCCGAGCGTTCCTTGCACGCCTGGCTTGCTGTTCAACGCAAAAACCTCCAGGCCGGCCAGTTGCCCGCCGCTAAAATCGTGCTTTTGCAAGACGTTCTCAACTGGCATATCGACCCGCGGCAATTCGAACTCGATGAGCGATGGCAGGCCCGGTTTGAGGCTCTTGTTCAGTACGTTGCAGAGCACGGTCACTTCCCACATTACCGGACCTACGCATCCGAGAAGGAACGATCCTTGGGTGTCTGGCTGCATAACCAGCACCAGTCTCGATCGGAGAAGAAGCTGGCGGCATGGCGGTGCGACGCTCTGGAAGAAGCTTTTCCGGGCTGGTCCAGCCAAGCTTGACCAACAACAGAAGACGAGGACCTGCCGCACAATTGTGACAGGCCCCTACGAGTGGTCTGAACGGCGACTGCTACCGCCCCCCCAAGACGGCAGGCCAACGATTCCGATAGGCGTCCCCACGCCCGGAATCAACTGCAAAACCTACTCATTATCGTACGTGCCCTACCGACAACCCTCCGCTTTTGTTCGGCTATCGCGAGTACGCCTTCGTTAAGCATCCGCCGGCCGGCACGTTCGCCTGCCATAGCAGAGTCTTGGGCGCCGGTTTTCTGGTTGTTCGGTGTTTTGTGGCCAAATTGTGTCTTGTCCCCGCCTCTAAACTGGGATTACAGACGCGTCAGACAGGATAAATTGAGACACGTTGGCAAAGCACCGAGCCTCAGGGCGCGGTGTGAGCATGTTGATGTGGTGAGAGTGAATGAGCGGTAAGTGAAGCTAGGGCGCGATGAAGTTCAAGCGTGGCTGGATGAGGTTTCTCCAGGCACCGGTTCCGTGCGTCTTGCCGCCGTCGCTGACCTGCCGAGGTTGCGGGTCAAGCAACAGCTCGCTCGAGGCAACGTCGCCCCGGCGACAATCGCTGCCATCTCCCGCGGCCTGGATTTGGATCCTCTCACCCAGCTCACCGGCTTCGAAGCCTTCTCAGATCTTGTTCCTTCGTCGCCTGCTGTCGGTGAGATGCCAGGTTTCATTTCATCGCCAGGGTTGTTTCGCGCCAGTGCTGAACGCCTGGAAAACCAGCCAGTGACCGAAACCCAACTCGGGCCTGAAAGCTACGATCTGGCGGCGTTATATTGGTTCAACCTTGCCAACGACGGGGCGTTGCGCTCCAGGATTGCTGATGAGTTGGGCGTTAATCAGCCGACGCTATGGAAGATGCTGCGCACCAGGTTGCGTGAGGATGTGGCGCTGGCTGTGTGCGAGCATGCTGGGTGGCCGGGCGTGTCGGCTCTAGTGATCTCTGAAGTCCTCACCGGCAAAGAAGCTGGCTGGGCGAAAGAATGCCGTGCGACTTGGGCTAATTCGGCGCCAGTCGGCCATTTGCTCAGTTGCACTGAGCAACGTTTGCAGCAAGTGGCAAAGCAGGAACGCGACCGCGAGAGCTTCGACCGTCATCTAGGATGAATGATGTGGCGGTTTCGAGCTGGGTGTCTGCAATCCTTGCCACCAGTTTCCTCGCAGCCCTCATCGCCCGCCTTCCTCGCCTGATCCAAGGGGTCGGTAATCTCTGGCTGTGGCTCACCCATCTGGGCATGGCCCTCATCTTATCTTTAGCTGTTGATCCGGTCTACGAATTTGTTGATTCCTGGGCGGGATCCCAAAATTTCACGAACCTCGTATCCCATATTGGTATTGCGCTGGTGTTCTTCTGCGGCGGCATACAGATCTCCCATGGCATCAACCGCCCCGAGATCGCCAACAAGATCCTGAAACTCTCTACTGTCGCGTTGCCGGCCTCGGCCGCCCTGATGGGTGTCCTGTTCGTGCTCAGTGGCAGCTCCTACTCTGACGTTGGCTTGAATGCGTTCAGGCATAACCCGTTGGTGGTCTTATATAAGCTCGCGCTTTACATCTACCCGGCGATTGTTTCCTCATTCCTAGTAGCCCCGCTGATGCGGGCAGCTACCGAATCAGTATCAAGGATTCCGTACTACTCCAAGAAGCTCATGGGGTTCGGGTTCGGCCTGGTCATCGCCGCTCCGCTGGGGCATCTTGCCGAGCTGGCGAACCGGCAACTGGGCTGGATCACGGATCTGTTCATCTATCCTGCGATTCTCAGTGTCCTGGCAGGCATGACACTGGGCTTGGTCGATGCGATGCTGTGCCGGAGGCGGCAACGGCGCGACTTTATCCAGGCATCGTGACTCCTTGCTGCTCGATTAGTTCCATCGGGTTGGTGATTAGCCCGTCTTTCCATACTTCGAAGTGCAGATGGAATCCGGTGGAGTTGCCGTTGGTACCCACCTGGGCGATCTGCTCCCCAGCTTCGACTTCGTCGCCGACGTGCGCGATCAGATCATCCGGGAACATGTGAACATACAAGGTCGTGATCTGGGCGCCGTCGTGCATGCCGTGGTCGATTTCGATTTGGCAGGGCGAGCGTCCGACGACGAGGTCATCGCAGCTGGCGCGGATGACTTGCCCGGCGGCCGCCGCGTAAATCGGGGTATCTTCCGGGGCGGCGAAGTCTTCGCCGGCGTGCGGGTAGGGGCCGCGGGATTCGCCGTAGTTGTGCCAGATCTTCGTCAACGTCTCCAAGGGGAAGGCCCAGCCTGATTCATTGTTCGGAGTGTTTTTCGTTTTCGGGTTGCGGCTCTCAGCCACGTCATCACACGAGACATAGGCTTCGTCTTGGTCGGCATCAGTGACTTCGGCGCCTTGCAACGCCGCATAGATCAGCTCTGCATCATCCCTGCGTTGCGCGTAGTTATCAGGCAGGCCGGAGGCTTGGACAGCTTCGGCGGCTTGCTCGTAGGGCAGCTCATCCCACCCGTCGATGTTCTGGAGGCGGTCGAAGAAGGTCGCAGCCGCGGTGGCGGGGTTCATGATCTGTCCGACAGTGCCCCAGCCGGCGCTGGGCCGTTGCTGGAAGGTGCCCATGGCGTCCCAGGCGTGCCCGACGCCTTCATGCAGTTCATCCAAGGAAGCCACGGCCACCTCTTTAGCTTGTTCCCAGTCGGTTTTGGTCATGATGCGGGTGCCTTCCGGGTACTCCCAACTCCCGTCGTTGGCCAGAATGGTCAGGCTGCTTTCCTGGATGGAGGTCATCAGTCCGATGATCGCCGCGCGTTGGGGCAAGCCGGCGTTGCTGGCTTCGTTGATGATGATCGCGGCGTTGGCCAGTTGCTTCTCGGTGTAGTTGCCGACTGGGGTGGTGGGCAGGTTGGTGACGCTAATGTTTTTTCCGATGCTGCTGTTCGGGCTGCAGTCCATAGTCCGGGGATCCGCAGCGTCTCTTGGCCCGAGGATGGTCAGAGAGAGGAAAATGCCGCCAAAGAAGACCAGCAGGATAATGGCGAGGATTTTGATGAGTCTGAAGCGTCGCATCATTTGGTGCTGGTGATCTTTTCGACGACCCATTGCCCGTCGGCACGACTCAGCAGGAAGTCCAGGGAGCCGGTGTTGGTGTTCACGGTGACGGTGGCGATCGCCGAGGACCGTCCTTTGACCGGTTCCTCGGTGCTGGTGACTGTGGTGGCGGTGATGTTCAGGTTCGAGACGTTCTGGAAGGTGTGTTGCGCATCGGCAGAAAGATAGGGCCGCAGTCCGGTGAACCATTGGGACTGGTTCAGTTCGGGGCGGGCGTAGACTGTCGCGGCGTTGGTGGCCACGTCACTGGCTTCTTGGGCGATCCGGGGGCTCCATTCTTCGATGGCTGATTGTTCCGGGGAGGCGTGGATGTCGTGCATGATCCCGTTCTCCTCCCCCGGCGTGCCTTCTGGTTCGGTCGGTGTGCAACCCGCCAGCAGCGCACTGGCTAAGGCCAGAACGAGCCCTGTCGTGGCGGCACGGCGGCGAGAGTGTTCCCTAGTGTGGCGCGTGGTGCGGTGCATTCCCTGGTTCATGGCAACCCCCTTGAGTATTTTTTTATATTGAAGCTTATATTTTCAATACTAATTGATACTATGGGTTTGATGAACGAAAGGGGATGTGCATGAGCGGGGATTGGCCAGGCGAAGAACGCCGCCGCATGAAAACAGACCTTCTGGTGAAACCAACACCCACCGAACAGGGCACCAGCAAAGCAACCACCCAACAACCAGCCAGCGACGGACCAGCCCCTGGCTCGAGCACTGCCAGCCCAAGCGCTGCGGGACAAGATCCTGCTGACGCTCCTGGGAATCCGGATTCCGCACAGGCATCCCCGGCATCCGGGACGACTCAGGGATCAGGAACACTACTGGATTCAGGGACACCGCTCGTCTCAGGAACACCGCTGGTCTCAGGATCGCTCAGCAGTGCGATCACCGGCTCCGACGCCCTGGAAACACCGTTGCCAGCCGAAGAAGGATGGCAGAAGAAGATCCGGACTTGGACTGGCGGGCTGATCGCCCCGAAACCAGGACCCCAAGAACTGACACGCCGGGCCACGCTCGCCTCAATCCGCCGGGTCTACCCGCGGCCGGTCACCGTGACCATCGCCCAACCTGCCGGTGGAGCAGGGAAAACTTCTCTCACCGTCGCACTGGCCTCCACCATCGGCAACACCTCGGATCACAACGTGCTGGCCATGGACAACAACGAAACCATGGGCACCCTCGGGGTCCGCACCCGTTCCAACGGGTCGAACATGACCATCATCGACCTGCTCGATGCCCTCGAGCAGCTCAAAAGCGAACGGACCCGCAGCGGCGATGTCCAGTACTACACCCGCCCACAAGGAGACAACCGCTTCAGCGTACTGGCCTCCGATGAGGATCCAGACCGGATGCAAATGCTCACCCGCCCCACCTTCAACGAACTGCTCGAAGTCGTCCAGCGCTTCTGGAACATCGTCGTACTGGACACCGGCAACAACACCCGCGCCGAAAACTGGCTCGCCGGCATCGACGCCACCGACCAGCTCGTCTTCCCCGTCGAGCTCAACGACAAATCCGTCGTCTCTGTCCTGCGCACCGTCGAACAATTGCAGGCAATGTCCCAAGTCACCGGAAACCAGCACTATGCCAGCCTGTGTGAGCATGCGGTCCTGGTCATCACCCCAGGATCCCACCGTCGGGCCGTGGCCGCGGAGCGCCGCAAAGAACTGCGCCAGATGCTCGAACAAGCCCTCGGCGAGACCGCAACATTCCTAGCCGTCCCCTATGAACCGGCCCTGGACACGAACGGGCTGATCGACTGGCAGCTAGCCACTGACGAGTCAGTGCGCGCCTTCGAGAAAGTCGCCGCTGCCGTCAGCGCCGGACTCTTCCGCTCAGCCTCCAACGACACGACCCCCCGAAACACCAAGGAGAACTAACCCGTGTTCGCACCAGTACACACCGCGCCCAGCATCGTCGCGGAACAAAAAGAATCCACGACCGTGAAAAACCCGTTCGAGGGCGTCTCCCCCGACATCTCGCCTTTGGGCGATGGATTCGACAGCGCACTGGGCATCATCCTCGGCGTCATCTGGGGCGTCGTGCTGATCTATGTGGCCGTGAAGCTGCTGACCAGTCTTGGCAAGTTCGCCGGTGCGAAAAAGCAAGGCCACTACGAAGAGCTCGGTGAGCATACCGATGAGATGAAACGCCGTGGCATTGCCCTGGTCGCGGTTGCCGCGTTCGGTGTCATCATCGGTGCGGTCCTGAAATTGGCGGGGATGCTCTAATGACCAGCCGTCGGAGAATTATTGTCCTCATCGTCGCTGTGGTGGCCATAGCCCTCGTCGTGGTAGCCAGCGTCCTCATGTCCCAAGATCAGGATCAACCCGATTCTTCGGCGGCCACCACCCCCACCACACCAGCCAAAGCCAGCGAGTACGGGTTCCCAATCTCCAGCATCCGCCTCGCTGAAGGCGGAACCAAGACCGCACCCGACGGCAAAACCCCTATCGGATACACGGCTTCGTGTGAAGACGCCGTCCGCGCTGCAGTGAACTATGTGGCGGCCGATTCCTACTCCCCTGAAAACTGGAAGAACCAGAAGGCAACGCTTCAGCAGATCACCACTTCGGGCGAGTACAACACGAAGTACATCAACGCCACAGCCTCACTGGTCTCCGATAATTCAGCTTCAGCAGAAAGCAGCCTGATCTCTCCGGCGATCTACAAGGTCGAGAACTGCGAACCAGGAAAATCAGCAAACATCGCCGTGGCACTCGAGATCGACGATCCAGGGCTCGAGCTGGATGGGAAAACTATCGGCCCCTCGATCGAATACCGCACTCAGAACCAAGCTTTGGTGTGGGAAGGCAATGATTGGAAGCTCGATCTCTCGCCGACGCCCGTCCGTGCAGAATCTCAATTGATCATTGCTGACGGCGAGAAAGCTCCAGAATCGCCGAACGATCTGCTGAACCAAATTTTCGTGGACTCCCAAGGCAATCCGCTAAGCCGTGATGGTTGGATGGAGCTTGCACGATGAGGCGGTTGCTCACCGCCATCTTCGCTGCCTTGCTCACCCTAGGTCTAGCAGTCCCGGCCCAAGCCACCGGAACAGATGAAAATGTCTCAGAAGTTCTGAGCCAAGACCAGGCCAAGAGGTACGAGAACTTATCGGATGACGATAAGAACACCTTGCTGCATGATATCATCACGGAGATCGGCGCCGATGAATGCAGCAATTTCACGTACTACCGCAAGATGGAATCTTTCCTCAACTTCGATGCCCGCAACTGCGAAGAACAGACGCGCGATGCGTTGCACGCCATGTATCCGGACCCTGACGCGCTGATCATCAAGCAGGAACCAGCCATGGATTTGTGCGAGGCCCTGAGTTCCACGGGTGCGGGACAGCAAAGCGTTACTTTCTGCATCAGGAAACAAGCGAATGATTTCCTTATGGGGTGGGCTTCAGGCACTCTGAGAAATTGGATGGGCCAAAGCGAGATCGGCCGATCGGTTCTGAACGCCATGGATGCCATCGGCAACACCATCGACTTCGTTGCCGACCCCAAAAGCGGACTCGAAGAAGTCGCCAACAGCAGCAAAATAGAGTCCATCGCACTCACCTCAAAAGTCCTCGAAGAGCTCACCTCCACCACCGAATTCGACGCCTCCAGCCCAGAGTTCAAAGACCGTTGGGCGCTCTACGCAGGCATCGGCGTCGTCGGGCTCTCCATCATGCTGCTCACCTTATTCAAGCACCACAGCAACGGAGAGATCAGCGACGACGACTTCAGCAACTCCCTGCTCTACTACCTCCCGGTCAGCCTCTTCCTGGTGATCTACGGTCCGTGGGCCATGAACGAAATACAGCAGCGCATCGCCCCACTGACCTCCGGGGCCACTAACTGGTCCGCGGAAATGATCAGTAATTTCATCACCGTGATCTCCCGCTTCGCTTCCTTGGAATCCAGCAGCTGGTTCGGCCCGCTGGCGGCGATCATCTTCTTCGGGATGCTGTTCATCGGCTCGATCGCCCTGATGATTTACTTCCTGCTCATCCCGATCTTCCAGCAGCTCATGGGACTGGCCATCGCCGCCCTGATCGGCATGCTCATCTCGCCGAAAACCCGCCGCTACGTACTGAAGATCGCTTCTACCCTCGCCACCCTGCTGATCCTCAAGCCCGTGGTCTTCCTCGTCATGGGCGCCGTCTTCGGGGTCCTGGCCTCGCAGACCGCGTTCAAGGAAGGCACCGACGATGTGCTGGTCAATGTGGGCAACCTCGGAGCGACCGCATTCATCATGCTGCTGATCGTTCTTTCCCCCGCAGCGATCTTCCGGTGGATGCCCATCATCCAAAGCCGTGAAGCGAACTTCGGCGGGATCTCCCCTGAAATTTCTGCTGGTGTCGGCGCTGCGGCAGGTGGCATGGCCGGCTCACTCGCCGGTGCCGGCGCAGGAGCCGTGCGTCGCGCGATCTCCTCACGCCGCGGCAATGCTTCCAGCACACCTTCGCCTGCCCCCCGGGCCGGTAACGGTACATCGGGCGGCGGTACTGCAGCAGGTGCTGGAGCAGCAAGTACCGGTGCTGCCAGCCAGGGATCTTCAGCTGCGCGTGGCGGTGAGGATGGTTCAGCCCCACCTTCAGGGGCCGGCGCGTCCGGCGGCCCGGATGCTGGCCAGCCGCAGGGTTCTTCTGGTGGCCAGTCGTCGCCTGGCAGCCCTGGGCAGGGTACTCCGACCGAGGTCATGGAACGGCCAACCAGCCCCCGAACAGGCAGCACAGGAAATGCCAGTGGTTCCAGCGGCGCGGGTGCTCCAAGGACAACGGGTTCCTCAGGCCGCAATCCTGAAGGTGGCTCTGCTGGAGAACCGACCTTCGACAGTGCCGGTATTGGCACTTCTGGCCAGGCTGCTGGTGCTTCCGGCCGGCAAACCCAGCCCGCAGGCCCTAACTCTCCAACCAATGCCACCTCTAGCAAGGCGTATCGGCCGTTGCACACCGGCAAGGTCGGGATGCTCGCCAACGCCCGCTACGCCATGTCCAACGCGGCAGCCCAAGCCCGCATCGCCCAACAGGACTCCGACCCCGATACCTGGGATTCGTTTAAGGACTGATCAACCCTCATGACTCGTCACGTTGCCCTCGGCGGTGAGTTCAAGTCCCGCGGACTGCTCTCAGGCCGTTCCCTGCCCGAAAAGCTCCTCCTCTTCATTGGTCTCGCGCTCTCCGCGTTCCTGGTCATGTTGGGATCGTTCAGCTTCTTCTTCCTCGTCGCGGCGCTCTTCGTGGCCGTGGCCAGCATCCTGACTACGATGCCCACCGCCATCAATGAAGGCCGCAGCCTGGCAGCCATTTATGCCGAACGGGCCTACCGGATCTGGCAGAAAACCACCGGCACCGATGTCTTCGATCCCGTCCACGAACAGATCGCCGCAGAGCGCCTGAGAACCTACCAGCACGCCACCCAAAATAAGCAGAGAACACAGAACAAACAGAAAACTTCGAACCAGCCGAAAACTGCCCGCCCCAAAGGGTTCGCAGTGCGCAGGGCCCAACGCCGCAAAGCCACCGACCAGCCGGCCCCGTTGATGATCGGGAAGATGAGCGCCACCGAAGTCCCCTTCAACACCCGCGAACGCCTCACCGTGTTCAGGCATGCGAACACCAGCCCGGTGTTCTATACCGCGATCTTCGAAGTGCGCGGCAGCACCGGCGGTGTCGTGGAAGAAGACATCGAAGACATCCCGTTCATCGGATTCGGCAAAGTCCTCGCCCGGGCAGCGCGGCGCACCAGCGCCATCTCCCACATCCAAAGCTTCACCCGCTCCGTCCCCTTGGACATCACCGACCACATTTCCTGGCTCTCTGACTACGTCCACCCCCAAGCCCATGACCACCTGGTCCGCTCCTACCAAGAGCTATGCCTGGATGTGGAGCAGAAGGCCGAACAGCACCGCTCCTACTGGGTGCTGCGCTTCGACAACCTCGCCGCACTGCAGCGCGCCATCACCGCCCAAACCCCTGGCCCGCGGGCGGTGCATGACGCGATCGTCAGCGAAGCCCACGCCCTGATGTCCCAAGCAGTCACCCATAAAGCGATCCGCAGTTTCCGGCCGGTGAACTCCAACATGGCCGCAGCACTCCTCTCCCACCTACAAGACCCGTACGAGGTCAGCATCGACGACCCAGACCAAAACCTCAGTTCGGTCTGGCAGCGTCTGGACGCCACAAAAACGTCCAAAGCAGTACTGGTGAACAACCATGCCTACACACGAGTGGCTTACATTCCCCGCCATGGGTTCATGGCCGGCTCCGCCCTTCCCGTCCAATCCATGCGGCAGCTGGTCAACGGGATCGTGCCCGCAGTGATCCATTCGGTGTCGTGGGTCAACGAAGTTGTCGATGCCCGCACCGCCCGTGCCCAAGCGGTCTCTGATCGCACCAGTGACAAGGCCAAGCGCAAATCCGATGCAGAGAAAGGCAAAGTCAGCGACGGCACCGAACACGTCATGTCCAGCTCCTCGGACCAGCGCGGCGCCGACCTCATGCCCGGCAGCGGGCATCACGGAGTGAAATGGGGTGCGTACCTGAGCTTCACTGTGCAGTCCGAAGAAGAACTGCTGGCTGTGTCCACACAGATTGAATCGGTGGCCACTGATTGCGGGATCGAGCGGCTGATCTGGCTCGATGACCGCCACCATATGGCGTTGGCTGCCGTGATGCCGCTAGGACGAGGGATCCGTTAATCATGAAATATTTCAAGAAAACCGGCACCACCACCAACCCCGCAGACGCCAGCACATCTGGGAAGACCGCATCCGGTCCCACCTCCCCTGCCAGCACAGTCGCCGGCCAAGGAGACACGAAGAAACATTCGAGGAAGGACCGGAGGGCCGCTAAGCAAGCCAGGAAACTAGCTCGAACACAAACGAGCAAACTAGCAAGCAATCAAAATGGCTACACCCAGGCACCCGCGGACATGTTCCGCCCGGACGTGTCCTGGGACGCTGGCCGCCGTTCCCGCACCGGATCCGCCTACGGCCTCTACGACCCGGCACCTGAAGGCGGAATCAGCACCACCCGGCAAACAGAGATCAGCAACCTCGCCGTCCCCTGGTCTCCCACCTCCTACAAAGGCCTACTCTTCGGCTTGGACCTGGAATCAGGGTGGGGTGTCATGCACGACCCGATCTTCGCCTACCCGAACACCGTGAACAACGCCAACGTCATTCTCATCGGCGACCTCGGCTCCGCCAAAAGCTCCGGCGGCAAAACCTGGGGCTGCCTGCGCCCGCTGATCTTGAACCGCAACGTCATCGTCGTCGACAAGAAACCCTCGGACTCCAACCCGGAAGAAGGCGAATACGCAGCCCTGTCCCGATTCTTCGGGCGCGAGCCGATCACCTTCAAAATCGGTGGAGGCGGCGCCTGCCTGAACATCTTCGACCCGGCCATCTCCCCTGAAGTCGAAGACACCCGAACCAACGGCTCCGAAGCCCCACCAAGCCAAGCTCAGCTATTGCGCGCGGTTGCCACCGAAGTCCTCGGCCGGCCTGTCTCCTCCCGCGAAGGCAAAGCCATGCGCACTGCCCACCACCGCGTGCTGAAAGAAACCCGCGCTGCTGGCCGTACCCCCACCATCGGCTTGGTCATCGCCCGCATGCTCGACCCCTCCCCGATTGACTGCGAGGAACTGCAGATCGAACGGACAGTCTTGCGCGAATGGGGGTACGATCTGGCATTCGAACTGGAACGGTTCGTCGATGAAGACCTCTCCGGCCTAATCGACGGCGAAACCTCAGAAAACGTCGTGTTGGCTGACGGGTTGACCGTCTTCGATGTCTCCCAGTTGCCAGAGACCGGGCCGGCGTTGGCGATCATCATGACCGTGATCAACACGTGGATGACCAACCGGCTCTTCCGGGCCAAGAACCGGCGCCAAACCCACTTCATCGTCGAAGAAGCCTGGCACGTCGTCCAAACCTCCGTCGCCAAAGTCATCCGCCGCAACCAGAAAGTCTCCCGCGCCATCGGCCTGTCGAACTGGTTCATGTTCCACCACGTCTCAGACATCCCGCCCGGCACCGAAGCTGAGGCGATCATCAAGGAATGCGACACCGTTTTGGTGTATCAGCAGAAGAAAGCCCCGGATGCGCGGGCTGCAGTGGAAATGTTCGACCTGCCCGCTTCCAGTTATGGCACGATCCTGAACTTGGCGACTGGCACGTGCCTGATGAAGATCGGCAACGAAGCTCCGTTCGAGGTCAAGCACCTGCGCAGCGACGTGGAGAAAATCCTCACCGACACCGATAAGGCCCTCACCGCCCAGAAAATGAACGAGGTGATCACCGATGAGCTCGAACCCCACGCAGCGTAACCGCGAAATCCCCGCCTGGCTGATCATCGCCGCCCTCGCCGGGCTGGCCTTGGTGGCGTTGAACTGGGGCGAACGACTCACCCCCACCGGCACCGGGATCTCGTGGAACCCCATGGAACTGGTCCAAGCCGCCATCGACAAGAACCTCGCCTGGCCGACCGCGTCCTGGTTCATCCTCGGCGGCTTCGCAGCCCTACTGATCGTGGCATATGTGCTGTTCACCGAAATCTGGGGAAGCTCGCGGGACGAGGCTGAGAAATTCACCCCACAAGGGGCCGCGATTACGTCAATGATGGGCTTCACCTCCGCCTGGCGCAAAGCCCGCCAAATCTATGGGGCGCAGGTCACGAAGAAGACCGCCGAAGCATTCATCGCCCTGGCCGTCTATGCCAATGCGTCGAAGAAAACCCCGCTGTATATCCAACTGGAAGACAGCATGTGGGTCTACGCCCCAGCCCGCGGCGGCAAAACCTCCAGCATCGTCATCCCCATGATCCTCAACGCCCCAGGCCCCGTCCTAGCCACCTCCACGAAACCCGATGTGGTCGCCTGGACCGCCATTGCCCGGGAAAAACAAGGGCACGTATTTGTGTGCGACTGGGAAAACATCACCGGCTGGCCGACCAGGGTGAACTGGACACCCATTTACGGGTGCGAAGACGAAGACGAAGCCCTCGAGCGCGGCAAAGCCTGGGCGAACGCCGCCCCGATGGAAGGCACCAAAAACGGGTCATGGTTCAGCGCCAAAGCCGGCACCGTCCTCGGCCGGCTCCTGCACGCCGCCGCACTGGAAGACTGCACCATGGATGACCTGCTCATGTGGATCTTCGACTCCCACAACCCCGAACCCATCACCATCCTCGAAGACCACCACAAATCCAGGGCCTTCATCCAACCCCTGCGTGAGCGCACCGAATCACGGGCCGGCGAAACCGAAGACTCCATCAAAGCCACCCTCCTCTCCCTAGCCGAACCCTTGGTCACCGAGAAAGTGCTCTCGCAATTCCGATTCCGCAAGGAGGAAGCCTTCGACATCAACACGTTCCTTGAAGGGCCGAACACCCTGCACATCGTGGTTGACGGGGAAAAATCCCCGCTGGGGACTTTGAGCACGATGTTCGCTGACCAGGTCTATCGGGCAGCTCGCCGCAAATCCAGCCAGTTCGCCTCCGGCCGGCTCTGGCCTGTCTTCCGCATGGTCCTGGACGAAGCACCAAACGTTGCCGCATTCAGCAACATGAGCGAACTGATCACTGATACCGGCGGACGGGGCATCCAAGTGATCGGCATCAGCCAATCCTTCATCCAGAACGAAGCACGCTGGGGCAAGGAAGAAGCGAAAACCATCGAATCCAACGCGAGCTTGAAGCTGATATTCCCCGGCATCAACAGCGAAGACCTGAAGACCTACGCCAACGACATGGGCGTCCGAAATAAGGCACGCATCAGCCATTCTTCTAGCAAGAGTGGAGGCTCGAGGACCACTAGTTCCGAGGAGAAAGCGATCGTGCGCGCTGAAGAGCTCAAGCATCTGCGCTTCGGGCAGGCCACCGCGGTGTATCGGAATCTGCCGCCGCATGTGGTGCATACCGAGATGGTGTGGCAGCGCAAAGACCACCAGGAGCTGAATGAGATGAAGGAGCAGACGTTGCGCAGGTGCGGCAAGATCTTCCACGAACCCACCCAAACCCTGGCAGGTAGCGATCCGGCAGAAACCCTTGGCGGTGCGCGATGAGCGATACGCAACCCACCGATGATGTCCTCGAGCTGATCGTTCCGCTGGTTGAGCCGCTGATCGAACGGCAAGAAAAAGTCGAGCAAGGCCTCGCCGCACAAGAAACAGTTCTTGTGGAACTCACGAACCAGCTGGAACGACTCACCAACATAAGACCCGAACAAGAGGTAGCACCTTGGAACCTCTATACGGCCAACCCGAAGCAAATCTCGGAGCTGCTCACTGAGATCAACCAGTGGCTGCCCTGGATGAACGCAACCTACGGAGCCGGGCAAAGCACGAACATGATCCCCACCTGCTGGTTCCTCCACCCGAACGTCGTCGCGCACGTGGTCGGGTTATATACGTCGTGGACGGCGGCGAACTACGGGTCCGAGACTCCGAATAGTGATCTGGTGTATTGGAACCTGCGCTGCCTGCCCGACGTCCTGGATATCGTGAACGCGCCAGCAGATAAGGGAGGGATGGCCGGCTGCCGACGTGAGCACCGCACACCTGAGCGAATGGATCCAGTCCCCGAAGCTCTCCAGGATGACTTCGCACAGTGGCTCGCCGAAGCGTATCCCCTGGAAAAGCCAGATGATTCAAAGGAACCCGACCTAGAACCTGGCCCCGTCGGGGAGCCACAGCAGTAAAACGATCATCCCAGAAGTTAGGGGCGAGACCCTGCTAGGAAGCTGGAACCCTGCGGGATAGCATCCGCAGGGTTTTGCTTTCATGAATTCCCGGTTGGTCGTTTTCTGAGGATCTGCACGACTTCGGCGGTAGCACCGACCCAGCTGCCGACCGCCGGGCTAATTCCGTGTAGCAGCCGGGTGGAGGTTCTGAAGTATGATTTCGCGTCGGTATTCAACAGTGGTTCGTGATGAGCAATGCGGTTTCGCAAGGCGTGCGCCCTCTGAAGGTAGTACTGAACCACGTAGACGTTGCTCAGGCCTGGGAAGGCTTTGGACAGGGCTTCAGACCAAAGTCGTCTAGCGGCCAGCTCTTTCGTCCGTTCCTGCTGGCTGAGCTGGGACAGCGGAGTGTGTCGATGCTTGGGGTTGGGCAATAAATGCAGCCAAAAACCAAAGGTGGTGTGTGCGATGATGTCATCGTGCGTGATGTGGGCTCCATGCCTGGGGTGGGCTGGGTCTCTTTCGTTGCTTCCGTCAATAGCCCGCCGCAAGGCACCCTCGTAGGTTGACAAGATTTTGCCCTTGCGCGTTCTCGTATTGACGAGTTTGAACAACAGCGGCGCCGGGTGCTTGAGCCACTCTTCGGAATTGCCGCCGTTGCGTTGACGAGCATCGTTAGAGTTCGGCTGCCCGAGGGTGAGAGGTTGGGCCGAATTCCAGATACGAAGTTGCAGATCCATCGCATGGCGGAGGACAACTTCAACGTGTCCCAGAACTCGTGAAAGTTCCGCCGCGAGCTTTGAGTTCCACGTGTAGGTAGCTAAAGCTAATTTGCGGTCGTCCTGGCAGCAATCCAAGTAGGTTTGAAACCGAGCGCCGGCCAGGAAGCTACCAAAATCCGCTAGTTGATTCGTTGGGGTCACCAAAGTAGAATATTAGACAGAAGCTGGACCGCCTAACTTGTATAAGTTGGGATTGTGATCCGTGCATATATCATTGGGAAGTCCTCGTACCGCCAAGCGGTATGGGGCTTCTTTTTATCTACAGACGCTTCATGGCCAAGTACGGCCCGCTTTGATCACATTAGACGGGGGTCCCTGAACTTTGCCCGCAGTCCGTAGCCAGGTTTGCTCGCAAGCAACCATATTCACGTACTAGGAGAGAATTCTTAGGTAGCCGAGAAAGGACGCTCGACGACCGCTAGAAAAGTTTTCCTAGCAGTCATCAAGCGTCCTAGATCCTGCGAATTATTTATTCGCAGAGTTCTTCCAATAGATAACAGTGCCGATGACAGCAAACCCTAAAGGTGCAATCCAAGCCTGAACCGAGAACCACGCCTGCATTGAAGAAAGATCATGTGAAATCGTCAGACCAGTAATGATTCGGGCAACTAGCAGAACCCATACAAAGGTCAGGACAGTTTTTAGCGCTCTACTTGAGCGAGCAGAATTTTCCATTTCAACTCCTTTATAGTTTGCCGCGGCAACTCCATGCGCCCCATCCCAGCGCCACGCCAATCCCCACAGGACCGCCCAAAGACTTTACGACAGCAGGGCCTAGGAACTTAGCAACTGCTTTTGCCGCAATTCCCCAGTTCCAAGAGCTGATTCCGAGTTTTATAGCTGAAATGATGCCCGGAGATCCACCTAGAGCGGGGATGCCCAAACCGTTCAAAATTACGCACTTTGCGAATTCTGTCGATCCGTAGGGCTGGAGTGTTTTCCCAGGAGTACGGCGCTCAATCTCGTTAGTTGCTTGCTCAGATTCTTTCTCAGCCATCAGGTTTAACGAGTCGCTCAACATACGTAACTCAGCTGTCCTGTCCTGAACCCCATCCTCAGCAAGATTCTTTGTGTTCACAAAGAACTGACCCGAAGAATCCATCTGGATATAGCGCGTGAACAGAGTCTCCACGTCTTTTTCCAGCTGTTCCATTTCCTTCTGGCTAATTTCACCTGACGAGTCAACAGCTACAGAAGTAGCAATAGTTCCAGTGCTTTGCTGAGAGGCAGCGAACGCACCGGACGGAACTCCTGCAAGCAAGGCACCGACCAGAGTTGCGGAGCACAACATAACCGTACTTTTCTTGAACATCGGGTACTCCTCATTGAGTGTAACAGTGATGATAATCGGCTGAAGCTTCCTACAACCGATGCTTTCTGCGAGAGTTCGAGAAAAGATCAATTGAGCGGACGACTATTTTTCTCTTACTAACCGATAAATTACACGGTAGTGAAGACGAATCTGCTTGTAAATCATACTTTAGTAGGAGGGGAAGCTTCCGTTTTAATTCCGAACGGTTCAGCGCGTGCGACTTTCTTGTGACGTCGCTAGGTACGTTTCTAACACTTGCGTTTGCCTGCTCGTGGTCGCGGAGTTTTCTTTTGAGGACGCTACTCTGGTGGGTCTTGTGCTGCGGGTGTGTGTTGCATAGATGCATTTGCCCTGACAGACAGGGCTCTAGGGCCATTGACAACGAACTCAGATTTTGGTGTGCCTATCGAGCATACGAAGAACCCTAAGGGACCACCATTGCGTCAATCGAGCGTTGAGCCTGTCAGGCTGATTGTGTAAGAACCCTAGTCAATTGATAGAAAGAGACTAGGAAAACACGACATGACCATCCAGAAAGACCAGGCTGAACAACCAGTGGTAAACGCCTCAGACATCGCCGACAAGTTCGCAGCCCTCGGCTCCATGGATGCCGTCAAGGAATCCGGGGCCTTCGACGAGCTCATGGGATTCATCGACCGCGGAGAGATCCAGCTCGACGGCAAAGACGGCTTCATCCAGCAGATCATCCGCGCCGGACTGGAACGCGGCCTGAAATCCGAGCTGAGCAGTCACCTGGGCTACGAACAAGGCGAAAGCCACGGCCGGTTCCTGCCGAACTCCCGCAACGGGTCCTACCCGAAAACCGTGTCAACCATCGCCGGCGATATCGACCTGCAGATCCCACGAGACCGGGCCGGAACCTTCACCCCAACCCTGGTGCCCAAAGGCTCACGGCGCACCGGCGGCCTGGATGAAATGATCATCTCCCTCTACGCCGGCGGCATGACCGTCCGCGATATCGCCTACCATCTGGAAACGACCGTCGGCACCCAGCTGTCCCACGACACGATCAGCAAGATCACCGACGAGGTGCTGGAGGAAGTCTCGGCCTGGCAGGAACGCCCACTCGAGGAGTTCTACCCGATCCTCTACCTGGACGCCATCGTGATCAAGGTCCGCGACGGGCATCAGGTCCGCAACAAGGCCGCCCACATGGCCATCGGCGTCACCGTGGAGGGCATCAAGCACGTGCTGGGCCTCTGGGTTACCGAGAACGAGGGCGCGAAGTTCTGGGCGCAAGTCTGCGCGCAGCTGGCCAACCGGGGCGTAAAGGACGTCCTCATCGCCTGCTGCGACGGCCTGACCGGCTTCCCCGAGGCGATCGAGGCGACTTGGACTCGTGCGACCGTGCAGACCTGCGTCGTGCACCTGATCAGGGCGGCGAACCGGTTCGTGTCCTACGGCGACCGCAAGGCCGTCAGTGCGCAGTTGAAGAGCATTTACACCGCCCCGAGCATCGAATCCGCAGCCAAGGCCCTGGATGATTTCGAAGCGTCCGAGCTGGGGCGGAAGTATCTTTCAGCGGTGGCGACGTGGCGTAACGCGTGGGAGCGGTTCACCCCGTTCCTCGCGTTTCCCCCGGAGCTGCGCAAGGTCATCTACACGACCAATGCGATTGAGTCGATGAACTACCAGCTGCGCAAGGTCACCAAGTCCCGAGGCCATTTTCCTTCCGATGCGGCGGCGGTGAAGATGCTGTGGCTGGCGATCTGCAATATCGAGGACAAGCGGGCGAGGGAGCGTTTCAAGGATGCGCAGAAGAAGGGCCGCACGCCGCGGGCTGGTGCCGGGTCGCATCTGGTGGAAGGGGCCGGGACGAACGGTTGGAAGCAGGCGTTGCAGCAGTTGGCGATGGCGTACCCGGAGCGGATTGAACCGTATTTGACGTGAGTATTACGATCCCTGAATAACGGACGTGACTAGGGGCTTACACAAACAAACTGACAGGCTCCGAGCGTTTCCATGAATCCCATTTCTGGGGTGAGAGGGGGGAAGTCTCCATGCAGGAGTGGTATCGCTCGCCCCTGTCAGGGACTTTTAAACTTTTCTCCTTCAGCATTTCTTATCCGTCTCCATTCAGGGCATCACATGGGTCGGTAGATCGTCAGAAAACAATCAAAACGGGGCCAGACGTCTCTTACGCGAACAGGTGGGCGCTGAAAAGACTGCAAAAGCAATGAAAGCAACTGAGCTGACAATCAGTGCTGATGGGAAGTCCTCGTATCGCCAAGCGGTGTGGGGCTTCTTTTTTATCTACGTACGTTTCCTGCGCTCAACGCTCTGGCTCCGCGTAAAAGGAAACTGCTGTGAAGCATCGGCGGTAAAGCGGTTCATTTCATGTCTGCTGTTATCCGAATCGCATGCATCCTCGTATAAATAGCAAGGGACGAGGGCTCCTGCTTTCTACGTCGAAGAAACCCACGGATTCCGTGGGTTTCTTACGTTCACACCAAAAGGCCGCTCAGCTGAGCTGAGGGCCCTCTGGTGTCGGCTTCGTTGCTCGATTGTGTTCAGCAGGCGGTGGCTGCCGCTCACTGGCTTGTTGTTGCTTGATCCGCTGCAGCTTGCTCATGATGTCTTCGATGGCGGCCGAGGCCGGTTCGCTGGTTTGAGCCGATCCTTTGATCCGTTCGATCAGCGCTTCGGTCCTCTTCCGCGGCCGAGTGCCGTCGGAGACCTGCTCACCGGCATACTGCTGCACCCCGTGGACAATCGTCTTTTCACTGCCGCGCGCGGTACCGGCAACCAGCCGGTCCTCAGATGTGGGCCGATAGGACCTGAGCCGGTCAGCTAGGGCGCTGGCCTTGGTCTCTGGACTGTTTGTGTTGCTACAGTGGGTGCCAACCTAATGCCTTGGGAGCTGCTGCAAAAGTTGGATATAAGTTAGTCAAGCGGTTCGGATCCGTCAAAAAAGGCGTGAATATTATATGGCGTGCGTACCACAGCAAAAAGGGCGCAACCGCAAAGCGAAATGCAGCTGTAGCTGTAGCTGGTGGCCTGTTCGCCGAGCTTATTGGCATTAACGACATCAAGCAAAACTGTTTCTCCTAATCCGGAAAGAAGTTCCCAATGGCTACTGAAGCTAACCCAACGTCGCAAAATAAACGTAAGCCGAAGGCTATTCTTAGCGACTACTTTTATCTCGTCCTCGCTCTCTTGGGCCTTTCGCAGCTTCCTGCTACCTTCCAGACCAACGGACTATGGATAGGTCTTCTTCAGCTCGGCGCAATTTTGTGCTTCACCTATCTCATCGCAGCTGGCAACAAAGGTCGTTTTGTTCCTTGGCTAGATCACGATAAGCACCGTAATTAAGTGCCCGGTGGCTATGAAAGAGAGCGCTTACCGCTATCTTTCATAGCCACCGTCCTTTGGACGTATAGCTTGCACCGGGACATATGGCGTCGCAATTTTCCGAGGTGGCATAGCAGGGCTTCGAGTAGTCGGCAGGGTCGGGAATCTGAAGGCACGTTATTTCGCGAGGCGCACTGCTCTTGCTGCCACGTTCTGAGCCTCTCGTTCCTTTTGCGCACGTTTCACGGCAGCCAACTGTGTTTTTAACCAGACGTTCTCGCGCTCCACCAGCTCCAGCTGTTTCATTTGTTTTCGAAGTCGCGGCGCAGCCTCCAGCCCATAAGCCTTTTCCAAACTGGCGCAGGCTTTTTGAGTTACCCAGAGATCGTTCTTGGCATGCCATAACGGACCTAGGCCATCCTGATAAGACGATGATATAGGCATGGTCTTCCTGTGACGGACCATCACCCACCGCTGATCCGCATGCCCCATCTCCTCTGCAAACAACTGCCATTGTCAGCATGCTGCTTATTGCTCAATGTCCGATTTCCTTCTGTCTTGCGAGGGGCAGGATGTTAGACCACGTCATTAACCCAAGCGTGCATTCAACACGATAAGTAGTTCAAACCCCTTATCTCAGTGTTGGGCCAGATGGTCCTCGGCGCTGCGCTTCATCGTCCTTGAGCTTACGCTGCTGATCAGCTGCTTGTTCCTGTGCCTCTTGGGTTTTGCGCAGGCGGACCAGCAGTTCGTTGGTCTCAGCAGCCCCGGACCCTTCCTGGCCGGCATGGTGTTCGCTCGTGCTCATGGCGTTCTCCTTCTCCTGTGGGGTCGTTTCGTTTCTGGCTTGGGCTCGTTGGCGTAGCGCCGCGATCTTCGCCGCAGCGTCTGACTGCCCCACCGTTGCGGCAGATTCATTCGTCTTCTGCTGTGCTAGTTGTTCCTTCGCATCGGCTGGCATTGGCTCGCGGTTCGTCAGTTCAGAGTGCTTATGCAGTGCCGCGGCGCGGTTGCGCAGATCCTGCGCCACCGGACTGTTCTTCACATGCTGTGCAGGCAGGAGGGCTGGTTCAGCATCGGGGATGTTGTAGGTGCGGCGGTAGGCTGCGATTTCCGCGGCCAGCCGGCGCCATTCTTCAGCCCGGTCAGCCCGGCCCGGTACTGGGCCCAGGTCTTCCAGCCATGCTGGTGGGTTTTGGGCGAGTTCTGCTCCGAGCCGCTGATGCTCGGCATCAACCACGGGACGGTATGCTTCGATCTGTTCCTTCCACGCCGCGGGCAGGCGCGGGTCAGCCAACGGCTCGCGCGGTGCGAACCACTCGCCCAACCTGTTCGGTTCACGGTGCTTATCGAACGGGGCCTGTTCCAGTTCGCGCAGTTTCAGCTCGGTGCTGATGCGGCGCAGGACGGTGCCGCTGGTGGCGGCCAGGTTCTTGTGGTCGCGGTCGCGGATCTCTGCTTGGGCCAGTGGTTCTGGCATGTCCTGGCGCAGCTGCTGTTCTGCGCGCAGTCGGCCCAGTGACCAGGATAGGTACTCTTCGTTGTTGTCCATGTCGGAGGGGATCTGGCGGATCAGTTCGTTATCGGTGCACTTGATCCGGGCTGCTAGTTCCTCCTCGGACAGGTGGCCATACAGCCGGCGGGGCAGCGGTGAGATCTTTTCAGCTTCGGCAAGCTCGACCGCGCTCTTGCGGTACGAGGTGCCGGCGTCTTCAGCCCGGTCCATAGCGCGTTCCTTCAATGCGACAAGGTGGTCCTGGTCGACCTCGCGCAGTGGGCGTTCGGCGGTGGCGAGGGTGGCTTCGCGGTTGTCGAGCAGGGTGCCCATACGCCAGGCCAGGATCGCGGCGATGCTGTCTGCTTCGGCGAAGTCGTGCTGGGAGTAGGCGTCCTCGATGAGGGTTTCGAGCTTTACCCCGGACTCTTCGGCCCGCTCCAGATGCCGGGCCACAGCTCCCCAGGCCGGGTCTTCAAGGATTGGCTGGGCGATCGGGTTGCTGAGGGTGGTGCGCAGGATCTGCTCGTATTTGGCAGTCTGGGCTTGGACTACCAGGTCCCGATAGATCATTCCGAGGCTGTTGATGTCTCGGGCCTGCTCGAATTCGCGAGTCACGGTTTCGTGGGCGGTGAGGTTCAGGTCCGTCCGCTCGGCAATACCGTTCAGGACCGTGTCGGCTCGGTCCCCGTCGGCCAGGCCCACATAGATGCGGTTGTCATATTTGCCGCGACTGGTCGCCACATACGCGCCGGCACGATCAGTGCTGCTGGTCAGCAGTGCGTGGGCTGTGTCCACGGTGGCGCCCTGGGCACTATGCACGGTATCTGCATAACCGAGGATCACGCTTTCAGCGACGTAGTCGGCGGGGATGGCGGCCAGTCCGTGGTGTTGCTGGTGCCGGGCGAGCAGGTGCCCGGATTCGATGCCTTCGACCACCCAGGAATCGTTGTTCTTCACGAAGTCCTTGCCCTGGTGGACGCTGAGGCGGCGGTCGTTATTCTTGGTCAGGATGACATCGCCAACATAAATCTGGGTGTCGTTGCGGCCGGTGATCACCTGGGTTTCATCCAGTTCGCCGCGCCCGAGCCGGTAGACCTGGGCCTTTTGGTTCAGGGTGGCGACTTGTTCATTGGTGCCGGCCAGCATGAGCGAGGTGCGCTCCTCGTTGGTGTCTTTCTGCCAGGCAGCGAACACTTGATCAGCCATGTCACCGGTGATGCCAGCTTTGATCTTCCCTTCAGCACGGTAGTACGCCCACGGGTCATCCTTCCCGAGTGCGGGAGCTTCACGCAGGGCCAGGGATGCGGCGGCTTCGCTGAGATTCGGGCTGCCATCGGCGTTCCTGAACCGGTGGATTTCCTCCAGGTGAACCAGTTGCTCTTCCTGGTTGAGCAGGCGCAGGATGCCGCCAGAGCCCACAGCAGCCAGCTGCTTGTCATCACCAATCGCCCGCACCAGAGCGCCGTGCTCCTGGGCTTGTTCGATCAGGGCCAGAAATTGGGTGGTGCCGATCATGCCGGCTTCGTCGATGATCACCACGTCCCCCGGCGACAGCTTCTCCTCGCTGGCCAGGAGCCGGTCCACAGTCATCGCTTCCACCCCGACCTCATGGCCCAACAGGGTCGCTGCTTTGGCCGAGGGAGCCACAGCAATCACGTGGTGATCGGCTTGCTTCATGGCGTTTACGGCCAGTTTCATCGAGGTTGTTTTACCGGTACCAGCTGGTCCGATACCTGCGACGAGGAGTTTGGGGCTGCAGGAGAATTCGCGGGCCAACGCCACCTGCGCCTCGTTCAAGCGGCCCTCAAAACTATCAAGGACGCTCTGGAAATGATCAGTCGTGACCGTGGGAATAACGTCGGTGCGCGCGGCCTGCAAAACCTTGTGTTCGGCTTCTAACACCGTCTCTGAGGTATAGAGGGCGGCGTGGGGTTTCTGGTACTTGTGCACCGCCACCATAGCCCCCGCCACCGATGCAGGCACAGGAAAATCAGGGGTGACTTTCAAGCTCAGAGAGTCGATCGCGGTGGATCGGACTTGGGCGATAACCGCATCAGCGACGGGTTGGGCTTGATATTGGCTGGAAAGCTGGCGGCGCACTTCAGCTTCCACATGCGCCTGATTCCACGTCGCCCGCGACTGCTCCAGGCGGGTGATGGTGGACTGCGCCAACTCACGGATCTGTTCCTCTGGCAGCTGGCCGATCGGCGTGTAAACCGGTTCCTGGCCGACGGAATACTTGCGCGCCGCAGCGAATAATTCATCGCCCACCAAGGCTCCGGGGACGGTGGAGAATTTGTCTTGCCAGTGCTCGGTGAGCTCTGAAAGGGAGAGACCTTTCTTCTTCTCAGCACGGGTTTCCAAAGTGGCTTGCTGGGAGAGCTTGATCAGCTGCTTCGGACTCGGAGCCCGCCCATACTTGTCCTCGAACTCATCAACGAGGGTCTTCAGCTGGGCTTTGATATTGCTCCGGCGTGAGGACGCAGCCTCAATACTGGCCAGGGGGATGCCGCCAATTTCGGTGATCTGGCGTTTGCCTTCCACCGTTCGTTGGGTGGTGGCGAGTCCCAGGTCGCGGCAGATGTTCTGCATGACCCTTGCGTTGTAATGCTCCGAAGCAGATACCGCATACTTGTGCAGGACGGTCCCGTCGATGGCACTCCACTTGCCATCCATCCCCAGCACTTTGTTGGAAACGACAATGTGGTCATGCAGCTGCGGATCCCCATCACGGGAGTCATAATGCCGGAAGGTGGTGTAGATCAGGCCACCGTCCACGTCTTCCGAGCGGACCCCGTTCTTGCCGCGGCGGGTGAAGACCGCATTGTTCTCCAAGTACTTCATGGCGTCTTCGATGGCCTCGTGATGGGCTTTCTCGATGACTTCCTGGACCTTGCGGTCGCTGACTCCCCAGAGGTAGGAGATGCTCTTGGACGGGGAGAACACCATGTCATACCCGGCCACCGCGTTCGAGCCCCTATGGGTCTGCCGGGAAATGAACTGGGAGAGTTCTTCCTTGGTCTTCGGCTTGCGGCCGTGCAGTTTGTAGAAGTGTTCGCCACCGGCCTTGGTGCGGAGGACGCGTCGTTCATCAGCGGTCGGTTCGCGGTGCTTGAGCCTGGTGAAATCACCCAGGGCGGTGTTAATCTTCTTGGCCAGTTCGCCGTCGAACTGGTCGAAACGCTTGTAGCGTTGACCCAGCTGCGCGTGGATCTTCTCCCCCGACACCGGATCCATCTGGCCGGCTAATGGGTGTTGTCCTAGCCCGTAGAGCAGCTCCATTTGCTCTTCGGTGACTTCCCCGTTCACGCCGAGGTTCTTAGCACCCCGTCCTCCCCAAATGCCGGGCGGGTGGCCGGTGACGGTGTAGTAATCCCCGAGCTTCCGATCCGGTGAGCGCAGCTCATCAGCGGAGGCAACTTCGCGGGTGTAGTAGAGATAGCCGTCCCCTGCACTGAGCTTATGCAGGGTCATCACACGTTCGACTCTAGCAATTCCGGCCAAAGTTATCGAGGATGCAAGAGGTGTGACAGATCTGGTCTTGATGGATCGGGAGAAAATAGGGCCGGAGGACTTCGACGATGCGTGAGAGATCTTGGGACGTCCGAATGAGGTACGAGTGGAAACTGGCGGGCCAAGGCTCTTGCGTGTCGGGGATGGAACTGGCCGGAGGGCTGCTACCGATTCATCATGTTGGTCGGCTCTGCATCCTTTGAGGAACGAAGAAGAAATAGTGCAGAGGCGGGCAAAGAGATCTGGCCATCAAAAGAAGGATGTTTTTGGTGCGGTTTTGCATATGCGATCTTCGCTGTGTGCAGGTGCGTCCAAGGTGGGTTTGATAGGGTCGCTGCTGTGCCCAGGGCAAGTCTCTTGTGTGAAACCGTGGCCCGATGTTTTCCACGTGTGGGCGGGTGGAGACGGCGCTTAATCTCAAAGCCGTCCACAGGTGGCAAACATCGGGCAGGACAGAGCCTGAGCGTCAGCGAAGCCCGTTAACGCGTTTTTGGGCCGGGGTGCGCGAGGGGTGTCCCCTCGCAAAATTTTGTTTTCGAGTTGGCGAAGGATGAAGTGTTTTGATGAGTAAGCCACGCAAGTCTGCTGCAGCGTTGGCCGCCCGGGAGAAGGCGCGTGCGAAGGCTGAGGAGATCACGCGCCGCAATGAGCAGTTGATCGAGTTGGCGGCGAAGTTCTTCATCCATGAGGACGAGATCGAACTGATCGATGAGGATGCCGCGAAGAAGATCGCCGAGCTGCATGCGACTGCCGAAGTGAAGAAGGATAAGGCGCGAGTTGCTGCGGCGTCGGTGGTGGAGCAGATGCTCGGTACGGGAGAGTCGAAGAAGTCGATCGGTGAGCGTCTGGGGCTCAGCTCCGCGGAGTTGAAGAGCTTCCTACCCCAGGCGGCTCCAGCGAAGGAACCCAAAGTGGTCGAAGAACAAAACGAAGAGACTGCCCAGGCCCCAGCGTCGACTGCCGAGGGACAAACTTCCGGAGTTGCGGCCAACGCCTAAGGCCGAATGCTGAGCGCGGTGCCGCTTCTGCCGATGCGTCGGGTTTGAGCTTATGTGTTCGGCCCACGTTTGGCCGTTGACTGCGGATCTTGAGGCGCGAACGTCTTCCCCTCAGACCGGCTCCTGCGCAATCCATGCAACACGGCAGCGCCGGTGCTTTTGTGCTAGAAAAACATCCTCAATCGAGCGGCGGAACATACAGCCCATTGCCACTGGCAGAATGCCCGTGACAGAGCTTTGGCTCTGAACGCGTGAGCACTCAGAGCCAAAGTGCTGGGTTAGTTCCCGAAGTCCGGAATGTATGGTTCACATAGCCCGTCGATCTGCTTGAACTCTTGCGGGTTCATCCCTTCCAGCGCTTCCGGTCCATCCGATTGCCCGCTCGCCCAGTACCAGAACGCCTCCTTGCTGATGGCAAGGTTGCGGGCTTCGCAGCTGCGGTACCAGCGCGCGGTCACATCGCCCTCCACGTACGTGGTGTATCCGAAGAGCATCCCGGTTTCATCGGTCGTCTTAGCTGCGGCGAAGATGATGTAGGGCCAGGATCCCAAGTCCCATCCATCGCGTCCCCACCCTGGAACTTCGTGCCATCCAGTGCCGGCCAGCGATTCCATCCAGTCATACCCTTCGCCATACATATCGCGTTCGACCGTCGCTGGGACGGTGACGGTTTCGCGGGTGTCCTTGGTTGTGGTCTGCATAGGTTTTTGTCCTTCGCTTTACGGAAGAGGGGCAGGTTGCCAGCCTCCCGCCGAAGCCCTCCCCCGGTTGTTTTTTGCCTGCTGGCGAAATGAAATGAAGCGGGGCCAGCCGGAAAACCCATCAACCCGTCAGGGGTGCGCAATCCAGGAAAATCTTGGGCCGAAAGAAGCGACGAAGGAGCGCGGCCCGAGAATTTCTGGGTGGAGCACGCCCGAAGCGCAGCGAGTGGCTTGTGGGTTTGTAGGTGGCCCGTACACTCCGAAGGACAGCAGCAAAAAACAGGAAAAAACCGGACGGAGTCCGGGCCAACAGCCGGCCGCGCCTGCGGACGCCCGATACACACTGGAGACGAGTTTGCGAGGGGCCAGGGTGCTCAGCGGGACGGGCACCTCACGGCATACCTAGACTGCGTCTAACGTCCACGACTAGCCTGAACGGGGAATGCTCGCATGTTCAGGACCACCAGCGGGAGTTGTCACAAAAGTTCGGGACATCGGGTTCACGCAGCCCTTGAAACACAGGAAACAATCAACTCTCTGCAAGTCGCCCATGATGCCCCACAGATCAACTACGAGCAGCACACGAAAGCGCAAAGTACTCGTTCATCGCGGTATGCTATCTGACTCAATTTGGAAGCGACAAGGGCGTAGGACCATGCGCGGTGAGTATCTTCCGGCCTACCGGCTCAGCGCGTGAGAACTGGTCCACCGGTAACTGGCTTAATGAAAAACCAGAAATCTTCAGGGCGTGGTGTGCCAGTAAGCATACAGCTGGTGGTTTAGCCTAGTTTCATGCGTGGTTCAGTCTCATGGCGACACCACGCACTGTTCGGATTGAGCGTTTCACCTCTCTCATCCGTGCGGGAACCCTGCATAATGGCTAGGTGCCCTATTGGGCACCTAGCCATTTTCATCTGCAAGCACTGAACAGGCTTAGATTGACGTTCTGTGGACCAGGGCAGCCACACTTCAACGGTCTTAAACCAGCGATGAACAACCACGAGCAAGCGATATTTACTTCTTATTCAGCGTCATCGCCACTGTGGCATATCCAGGCTTCGCGACAGTTAACCAGACCGTCGATTTCTTAGCAGCGTCCTTCTTGGTCACGGTCTAATTCGGCTGGGTGATCTTGCCGATAATCTTTCCCGAGCGCAGCCACTGATACAAATCTTTCACGCCCTTCGCGTTTCAGGTACCAGCGCTTACTTTGAGCTCCCTGCCAGTGGCTTTCATGCCAATAGTCGCACGCTCCTTTACTACCTTCAGCTTCGTTGGAACATCCGTTGCAGTAGACGCACTCGTGAACACGGGATTGGTCGGGTAGTCCACCCGCGATCACAGCATTCGATCCTTCCCAGATAGACGGTAAGACGCGCCCGTCGCCCCTGGAATCGCTTTAACATTGCGCGTCCACTGCAGACTCGTAAAAGGATAATTGCCCACATTTGAACCGCAGATACTTCGCTTATCCATCCATCTAATTGTTTGAGCGACACGACCACAGCCCTGAGCTGGCATCGAAGCGCATCGTAAGATGAATCCAAACGCATAGAATCACTGCAATACATTGCACCCTCTGCGCATCACCCTGCGGCCCTGCAGTGCGGGATAACGCGGCTCCTCCGCGAGAACGGATACTAGTTTTGCTGTCAAAGATCAAAGAAATCGCGAATCGCACCTTCCACGTGGAGATCCGGAATAAGAAACCCATTCCTGTCAAGATGAGCGGACACGAGGAACTGCCGGCACTGCTCAAGCAAGTGATCGCCGAACTGAAGAAAAATCGCAACGAGCTGACCGCGATTCGCACTGCCACCACTGGCCGGTACATGGACGAAGTGGCAGAAGTCTACGCGCACCAAGTCCTGCCCTTTAAGGAGTCTCTGGAGCTACTGGCCGCGTCTAACGCCTCCATCGCACGATTCGGAGATGGCGAATTCCGGCTCATGCTCCGCCCAGAGTTCAACCTAGGCTTCCAAAGCAACTCCAAGGAGCTCCAGTATCAGCTCCGGGAAGTCTTTGAAACTCAATCCGAAGACCTGCTCATCGGTTTCCCCTTCTTATTCCGAGATGCCCACTGGTCCAACGTGTATGCCGAGCTGTGGCCCAGCTTGAAGCCACTGGTTAACCCTCAGCAAAAATACATCAATGCCCATATCACCAGGCCCCGAGTGTTTGAAGTCCTGGGCCAGGAAGCAGTAGAGCTATGGCGCAAAGTCTGGGACCGGAAAGATGCCGTCATCATCACCGGCGAGGGCTCACGGTTTGATTTGGTCCCGGCACTTTTCGATAACCTGAAAACCGCAGACTTTATCCATTCAACTCCCAAGGACGCATTTACCGATCTGGAGCGAGTTGTCTCCGAGACCCTGGAAAAGAATCCGGACCTTGCCATTATTTCCCTGGGCCCGGCCGGAACCGTCTTGGCCAAAAAACTCTCCGAACGCGGGATCCGAGCTCTTGATATTGGCCATTTGAGCAGCAGTTACCTCAACGTGGTGCAAGGACACGCACGTCCGGAACATACTCCCGCAACGCGGCAACTACGCAAATAGCCCGCACCGTTGCCCCAATGCCGCCTCCGTGAAGCAGCGCGTTCCCCATTTGCACTTGCTGGAACGCCATCCAATTTCGTGCATAAATCGAGCTGACTTGAGGACAACGGATCGCACTTGCACTCTCTTACGTGATCTCATGCTTTTACGAGTACTACACCAATTACAAGGGCTCGGGATACTGGGAACGTAAAACTGTTCCAAGAAGACAAAGCTGAATCCTGGTGGTGGGTTTCGTGGAGGGACCATGTTGATGTAGATGCTGATGGCCGAATCGGTACCACTGAGATCAAGCGCATGCAGGCCGATGTGAACTGCCGTGTTCTCTAACTAAACCGTTAGATCCTATTCACACACTTAGGGTTCAAGTTTGTTCTCGTCAAATTATTCAGAGCCGATGTTCATTGGCATTTGGGAAGCCAAATCGAGCGTGCCGGCCGATAGGTCTTTATCCGACCCAGTTGGTTTCCTCAACGACTACTCCGAGTTACTGTGGGGCGTTGAAGATGAGTCAGTGGAACGTGCATGGCTGGTCAACGATGCGGGTAGCCGGGATGACTTTCACAGCTCGGTGAACGCGCCGGATTATTGGTTCCAGGTAGGTGTCCGAGCTGCTGCGGCTAACGCAACTCTTCCATGCTACGCATTGACTGTTTTAGCCGATACTTTTCGATCTGCAAGTTCTAGTCCTCTAGCACATGTTGATTTTGCCGTTCCGCTCCAACAGCTAAAGAATCTCAATTCCGGTGTGCTCCCATCAGAGGGCCTAAGTGGAGTTGTTGGACTTGAGACGAATGAGAATAGACGGGATATTTCGGTCGAGGTACTGTCTGGGCATAAGAATGCTTTCTCTGACGATGTTCTCAACTCTCTCGCCTCGCGGATCTCTACTGCCCTGGCGATCGAAGTTGATTCCCGTTGTACCTTCTCGAAGGAATCTCCACCGATTTCTGATGGTATTTGGAATGGACCAGGGGTTGCTTCTGCTCTGCTCTCCTTCTCTTCTGGTCTTCATTCATTACCTTCTATTGGGTGGATGACAGGTTTAATAGCCGAAATCCTTGCTTCCAACGGCATCGATCATCCGGTATACATATCGTGGAAATTTTCCGAAAAGACCAGTGGCTGGCCAATGCTGTTTCATAAGATGCAGACACGGTTTCTTGGGTTCTTGCGGTGATTGCAGCGCTTAATGGATGAGTGGTGACATGGCGATGTACTTGGTCCTTTTCCGTCCGGATCTGCTGCAGGTCTCTCGGCGGGGATGCAGGCTGGTGATTTCATCACCGATGCCGTGGTTCCGATCACTACCAGCAGGCGTACGGGTCGCACTATATTAGCCGCTGCCGGTGGCGTCCGACCTCGCCACGGCAGGAACTTTGAAAGGACGGTCCCTGACGATTCGCCCAACGCGGGGAGATCGCTATCCTCCACGCAACACGAAACCCGGTACCCGTTATCGGGCAACCTCCGCTCGTATGCTTGCCTACGCGCGGGCCAGCCGGCCAAAATCGTCCCCCGGTTATTTTTCTGCCGGCCAAATGCAATGAAGCGGGGCCAGCCGGAAAATCCATCAACCCGCCAGGGCTGCGCAACCCACGAAAATCTTGGGCCGGAAGAAGCGACGAAAGAGCGCGGCCCGAGAATTTCTGGGTGGAGCACGCCCGAAGCGCAGCGAGTGGCTTGTGGGTTTGGAGGTGGCCCGTACACTCCGAAGGACAGCAGCAAAAAACAGGAAAAGACCGGACGAAGTCCGGGCCAACAGCCGGCCGCGCCAGCGGACGCCCGATCCCTTCGTGAATGCAGACGGTCCCTTAGCTGTTAGTTAGCCAAGCAAGATTTAGTCACAGTTTGGCTACAATTTCATTTCTCCATCAAAAATTGCATTATGTGACGTGCCCCTATAGCAGAATCTATGTGTTGGCTATGTGCCAGCTTAATTTCTTATCGAAAACGGGGTCATGGTGCACCACTTACTTGGGGATACCTCTGCACGCTTGTGGACAGATTTCACAGTGCGCAAGAGGAGAATCCTGTCTGCCATCGCGATAGGCAGCACTTCAGCATTGCTGGCATCGAGCCTTTTCGTTCCCTCTGCTTTCGCAGACGAGGAACCGCAGGGTACCGAGCAAACCGTCGAGGACGTCACTGAACGCCCCGATGGGGTTTCAGCCCAAATTACGGCCAAGGCCACCGGTCAGCGCGTCGAAGACTTGTCCCTCCGCACGGCCACCGAACAGGTGTTCGCCAACCCGGATGGAACCTGGACGTCCGAAACGACCTCAGCGGCCCGCTTCAAAGAAGGAAAAGACAGCTTCGTTCCCCTAGGCGCCGACGGGGAACTGACCGACACCGCATCCCCGGTCGTAGGTGATGGTACCGAGCTCACCATCGCGGACGGAACCGACGACATCGGCGATGGCCCCACCCAGGATTCGGTAATCCTCGCTCAGCTGGAGTCCACCGGTGAGCACGAAGGCTCCACCTTGAAGCTGGGCTGGGAAGGTGAACTACCTGCCCCGCAGATCAGTGAGAACCAAGCCACCTACACCGAACAAGTGCAGGTGCCCATCATCGAAGATCCATCCGGCGACGTCATGCCACAAACCTCCACAGTGGACCCAGTCCCTTCGGACGCTCCTTCAGAGTCTCCCACCGAAACGGAAACTCCCGAGGTCAATGAAGAGCAGCCCGAAGAGGATGAGGATGCAAAATCCTCAGATTCAACTCCGGAGCCTTCTGAACCCGCAAGCACTTCTTCAGAGCCGGCCACCGAATCAGCGGAACCGTCACTCGAGATGCCTGCCGGACCCCAGTCGGTGGACGCCAGCGTGGTTGTCGAGCCGCTGCGGTCGGGCTTCTCACACCGCACCGTCCTGGAACAAGCCCCCGAAGGGGACGTGTCGCTACGGTTCCCCATCAAGCTCTCTAAAGGTTTGAAGCTCACAAGGGACAAGGACACCGGGGACCTTCGCGCCATCAACGGTAAGGGCGAGACTGTGTTCTTCGCCCCGGCGCCAACGATGTGGGATGCCAAAATCGATGAAGCATCCGGACTGCATCCTGCCGAACGCACCGTGGACACCACGCTCACCGAAGAAGATGGTGTCCCGGTGCTCACCTTGAACGCTGATGCCGCCTGGTTGCAAGATCCACAGCGTCAGTACCCGGTCACCATTGATCCGACTTGGTCGTCGGGTGTCTCTGATACGTGGGTTCAGGCCGATGTCCCGGGCTCCAAGGCCGGCGACCCGGAACTGCGTGTAGGCACGTTCAACGCCGGCGCATTGAAGTCACGTTCGTTCCTGCAGTTCGCTTCCTCGGCCTTGGATGGGAAGAAGATCACCAAAGCCGAACTGAAGATGCATAACTACCATTCCTACTCGTGCACCTCCGCCCCAGTGAAAGTCCAAAGACTGACCAGCGACTGGATTTCCTCCGATGTCCGCTGGACCAAGCAGCCCACCGCCACGACCAGTGGTGAAGGGACGAACAACGTCTCCAAGGGCTACTCTTCGAGCTGCGCTGCAGGATACGTCTACTACCCGATCACCCCGATCGCCCAGTACTGGGCAGATAACCCCACCAAGAACTACGGGGTCCGGTTGATCGCAGCCGATGAGACAAACAACTACACCTGGAAGCGGTACCGCTCAGCAAACTACATTGCTGGTGCCAATGATCCAATCGAACCGCAGTTCATCGTCACCTACAACTCCTACCCCAGCACACCTTCAGCAGTGTCCTTCGGCGCAGGCGAGTCCGTCAAAGACTCCACCGGAAAGCTCTGGGTGAACAAGAAATCCCAAACACTCCGTTCCACGGTCACTGACCCGGACGGAGGAAAAGTCAATGCCGAGTTCGACATGACCGGCACCAGCACCCTGAGCAAGCAAGCTGGCTCATCAGTCGCTTCCAAACAGGTCTCCATATACAAGGCCGCACTGAAAGACGGCACCTACACCGTCAAGGCCTGGGCCAATGACGGCACGCTGAGGTCCAAGGCTGCCGGACCTGCCACGACGTTCACCGTTGACACTGTCGCACCATCCGCCCCAACGATCACCTCCACCGGCGGAATCGCTAACAACGGGTGGCTGCCTGCGAAGCCCGCTTCGAACACCTTCACGTTCAAGTCCAACGCAGATGCCGCCACGATCTCCTACCAACTGAACGACGCCCCCTGGAAGGCGCTCAAGCCCACGGCCAACGAAGCCAAGGTGGCACTGAACCCGGTGGGGGCGAACGTGCTGCGGGTGAAAGCCACAGATTTGGCCAACAACACCTCAGGAACCACCACGTGGACCTTCGGCAACGGCGTCGCTTCCCTCAGCTCTCCCGCTGCCGGTTCCACGACCTCGGATTCATTCAAGGTCACCGGTCAAGGGCCCACCTCCTCCACCGGTGCGGTCACGCCAAAGGTATATTGGCGCGAAGCCAACAGCGCAACGGCAGATACCTCAACATACGGCGCAACTGCAGGCTGGTACGAAGCGGCAACACTGGCAGAGATCGCAGCGGGCCAGCCCGTCAAAATCGACACCATGATCGATGTCGCAGCAGCTCCGGCAGGCAAACTCAAGGAGCTGGGCAAAGACCGGATTGCAGCACTCGTAGAAGTACAGGTCTGCTTCGACTACGCCGGAGCACCATCAACTTCTAAGCTGCAGTGCACCACGAACAAGTCCAAAAAACCAGTCCAGGTCACCAAGCTGCCGCACGCCTTCGGAGACAACTACCCCGTCGCCGAGGCCGGCGACGGCCAGGTCGCACTGACCACCGGCGAACTGAACCTTTCCGAAACCGACGTCGAGGTCAACGCCGGCAATACCGGCCTGTCGGTGAGCCGCTCCTACTCCTCCTATTCCGGGATCGGAGCCAATTCCCGCATCTTCGGCAAAGGATGGCGCGCCAACATCGAAGGCCCCGACGAAGGGCTGGCAGGATTATTGGTCGCCGAATCCACCGCAGTGGACGGCTCCATCACCCTGGTCAGTGACGATGAAACCGCAGCCGTCTTCCGCCAGCCAGGCAACGGCCGTGTGTCGTTGAAGACCGGAACCTACACGCCGGCCAACGAAGACGCCACCGCTTCGGGCTGGAAGCTCGCCCTGTCCGGCTCCGGAACCAACGCGCGGATCAAGGTCACCGAAGAAGACGGAACGGTGACTACGTTCAAGCGCGGTGCCAACTTGGAGGGTAACCCCAAGATTTGGGAATGGATCACCGAGACCGTCACCGGCGGCAACGGCACCGGGACCAGCAAATTCGTCTCGAACACGGCCGGCCAAACCACCATGGTCATCGCCGGCACCGAAACCAACCTCATCTGCGACACGGCGACCCTCGTACACACTGAGGCAACTCCGGTGAAGGGATGCCGACGCATCAACCTGTCCTACGACACGTCAGGCAAAATCACCAAGGTCACCTACACCGCCTGGGACCCAGCCAAGAAGGCGATGGACACCGTAGGTATTGCCGAATACGGGTATGACGGAACCAGCCTGGACGCACGACTGATCAGTGTGAAAGATAATCGCACCAGAGACACCACCACCTACACCTACAGCACTGACTCCAAAGCCGGGGTACCATTGCTGGCTTCCACGGAAGAGAAAACAAGCTCAGGCTCCCGCGTGGATGCTCCCACCTACTACACCTACGGCAAGGCCAACGACTCAGACCGCTCCGACTGGCTTGAGCTCGTCGAACGCGGCAACGCGACCGACGGCAATACAAAAGTCCAGACTGCGCGCTTCGTCTACGGTCTTGACGTCGTAGGCGATGGGAAGAACACCCCCAACCTTTCCGAAGGCCAAGTCAAGCTGTGGGAGCAAGAAGGCACTAAACGACCGGTCACGGGTTACGCAGTATTCGGGCCAGGAAAAGACGTTAAAACCTCCAAAGCATCCTCTGTCACCGCGGCTGATTTCAAGTATGCAGACCTGCACTATACGGATCCGCAGAACCGCGTCGTCAACACCGCATCCTATGCGGCAGGCGCCTGGCAGATCACAGCCAACGTGTTTAACGCGGACGGCAATATCGTTCGTGATTACGATGCCCGCGGCATTCGATTCATTTTGGCTGCGGCAAAAGACTCATCCAATATCAAGGACGGGGTACTCAAAAGCCATGAAGACTATGCGTCCATAAGCGTCTACTTCGCTGACTTAGCGAAGTTCGTCGATAATGAAGGCAACGGCCTCTCAACCAAAACCGATGCCACGGAAAAAGCTGCAGAAATCGCCAAGAATGAGGCGACCGCCGAGTTCCTCCGCGGCTACGTCACCGACACCTATTCACCGGTAACCACCGATGAAAACGATGAGCCCTCCCGTGTCCATACCAAAACCAGCTACACGCCGATCACGGATGTGGACGCCGGGGGCATGCCGCGCATGCTGCCAACCACGGTAGTGACTTCAAAGGCCAGCTCCGGGAAAACAGAACCAGATGCCACCGGGGAACCTATCATCACCCACGTGGAGAACGGCTATAACGCCTACACGACCGACAAGAACGGGAAAGCCGCAACAGACAAGAACAACCTACGCTCAGGTTGGGTGGTTGGTTCACCGACCAAGGTCACCCAGGTCATGGCTAAAACTGCGGATAATATCGTCACTGAAACCCGGTTCGACGACCAGGGCCGCGTGATCGAGTCCCGGCAGCCGAAATCCGCGGGAGCCGATGCTGGCACGACGAAGAGCACCTACTACACCGCCGCAGCGAATGCTGACGATGCTACCTGCGGCAATGCTCCGGAGTACGCAGGGTACTTGTGCAAGAACACCCCGCAGGGCGCCGGGTCGGTAGCCAAGCACCAGACCGGATTCAACATCTATGGCCAGCCGGCCACGTTCACCGAAGCCTCGACCGGGACCGATGGCGCCAAACGCACCACCACCCAAACCTACCGAGCCGACGGCCAAGAGCTGAAGACCACTGTCACCACCAGCGGCATCACCACTACTGCGGTGCAACCGGCAGAGAAGCTCTACGACGCCACCGGCGTACAGAACGGGGTGCGCGCGGTAGCTTCCGGCTCACTGCCGCAATCCGAGATCAAGTGGACCCAGGACTTGTGGGGACGCACCACCTCCTACACGAACTCACTAGGAGAAACGACCACCACCGAGTACGACGGATTCGGCAACGTCTCCAAGACGGTCTCCCCTGTCTCGACCACCACGTACAAGTACGGGGCACTGTCCAACGATGGGACCACCGAGTATCAGGGTGCGGTCACCAGCATGACCGTGTCCAAGCACGGCGGCACCAGCACCGCCACTTACAAGGCCAGCTATGACGGGGACGGCAACGTCCTCACCCAGGTCATCCCCGGGGGCTTCACCCAGAAAATGGACTACGACGAATCCGGCAAACAAGTCCGTCTAGCCTACGACGGACCGTTGAAAGCCGAAGACGGAACCACCTCGAACGGGACCTGGATCGCGTGGGAACTGAACCGCGACGTCACCGGACGCATCATGGGTGAAACCACCCCCGAAGGCGACGTGCTCGCAGGCACCTCAACCGCAGGAGACCGCGGCGCAGCCTACGATCGCGCGTTCACCTACGACCGAGCTGGACGACTCACCGAAGTCAAGGACATCACGGCCCAACCTGGTGAAACACTGAATACAGACTCCGAGGAAGGTGCCGTCACCCCCACGACGGTGCGGAAGTATGCGTTTGATAAGAACGGCAATCGGACCACGCTGACCACCACGGTCAACGGCACCCAGACCGCCAAGCGGACCTGGGCCTACGACGCAGCAGACCGCGTCGGCGTGGGCGCTGGGTATGTGTATGACGGGTTGGGACGGCAGACCACGGTTCCTGCAGCGGATGCGTCAGCAGCTGCCAACGGAGTGAAGGCCGGGGCTGGGGCGATCACGGTGAAGTACTTCGCCGATGACGCGGCCGCAGCGATCACCCGCAACGGCACCACGTCAACCATCGCCCGGGACCCGTCAGGTCGCCGCCTGACGGTGACCTCTACGGGAACCGCGGCTGCAGGAACCGAAACCAAGCACTACGCCGATGATTCGGATAACCCTGCCTGGAGCACCCGTAAGCAAGGTACCCAAACCATCACCACCAGGTACGAATCCACCATCGGTGGAGACCTGGCGTTGACCATTACCGGGAACACCGTCGAACTGGCCGTGAACAACCCCCACGGGGACGTAGTCGCGACCGTACCGTTGACCGGTACCGGTGCAGGGCAAGGTATCACCGGATGGGCTCAGTACGATGAGTACGGCAACCAGCTCACCGAACCAGTGAACACCGGCGCCACCACTTACGGATGGCACGGAGCCGATGAACGCGCAGTCGACATGAGCGGGCTGATCCTGATGGGAGCTCGACTCTATAACTCGGTCACTGGCCTGTTTACCAGCCGCGACCCAGTTGAAGGCGGTAACTCGACATCGTATGTGTACCCGCAGAATCCAGTAAACGCTAACGACGTATCTGGGGAATGGGGATGGTGGGACACAGCTGATGTTGTGCTTACTGCAGCTTCATTCATTCCTGGAGTAAACGCTGTAGCAATTCCGTTGCGAGGAATTTCCGCTGGAGTACGGGCTGCGCGTGCTGCGTATCATGGGTATAAATTGTACAAATCAACGCGAATCTCTAGATCTACCTTCAAAGCGGCGAGATTAGTCCGTACTTCGAGATATGGAGGTAGTGCAACCTACGGAAAATCCGTAAGTAGAAAAGTTTGGAAAAAAGCAACGAGAATACATGCCGGAAGAAGAGGCCATTATGTAAATAATTATGGCAGCAAGGGTGGAAGTATTATGAGTTCGCGTGGTCTACGCGGATATCGAAATCCCGCAGCAAAGCAAGGCAAGCGGGGAAAATACGGAAACCTCGAAAGGTATTCCAAGCGCCCTTCTTCCAAAAAAACTTCAGGATACCCAAATAAGTATGGAAATTATCACGTAAAAGTCAGAAGGTGGTAAAATTGGCGAATTCTTCTTTTCTCCACAGGATATCCATTGATTTTATGGAGGAACCCTTTCATGGCAATTTCGCAGGCGATGAGCCGGAAGAGAACCTAAGGTATCCCCCGAATCAATTTTTCGGGCTTGCTGGAATGCCTTGGGCAACTATGTATGAGCTTCGATTAAGTTACCGGAAGCTAGGACTGGAGATTTTCTCTGAAGAAATTGGGAATGTTTTTTCCATCAGGGTTCGGTCGCCGCAGTTTGCAGAAAATGACAAAAGATTTATTGACAAGCGTGCCATCGAATTGGATTCCTTTGATGATCGGCAAGCTAGATTGGCGATCTCTAATGTAATCAAAGCTTCAGGAGGGATCACGATTCAGTCCGCAATTCGCAAGTTGGAAAATCATTTCTTTGTCGATGAGCTTTAAAGCATTATTGATTAGTATGAAGTGCGAATACAAATACTCCCGCATTTCACAACAATTAATATCTGTAATTATTCTGGCATATTGCCAGTGAGCTGTTGAATATTCTGTCGGCTCGGGAGCATCGGGGGTCGACGATCGTCACTTTGGAGTTTGATTCGGAGGACTGGTATCGGTCGTTGTATGATGCGGTGGTTGCTGAGTCGATTCTGAATCGGTTGGTTTCCAAGAGTGAAATGATTCAGCTCGATGGGCCGAACATGCGCCGGTATGAGTACATCACAAGTCATTAGAACACCATAGAGCAGTAAACGGGTGGTGGTGCGTGGATTTCTCTGATTTCGGAGTGCTATCCGGTCCACGTACTACTGCTACCGTTTCGATACACAGGTGCTACCAAATACTCCTGCTAAACACTGGCTCCAACCATCGTGTATTAGCAGACGTATTTGGAGGCACCTGTGCGCGTATCGAATAGCTCTAATGTACGACTGGATAGCGCTCACTACGCATTGACGCCGGCGGTGCCCTTGGTGAGGTTATCCAGGGCCAGCGAGACTATCACGCGACCGGCATGGGCGTCGAAGGCCAGCTGCAGCTGGGCGTGATTTGAACCCTGCACAGCGCCGGCGGTTGGCCGCTGGCTACGCGTTGACGGGAACATGGCCCTAATGGATTTCAGTGTAATAAAAATGGATAATTTGCTATATGTAATGCATGCCACAGTTTCTGCCTTGGTTCTTAGTGTGATAATTTTTCAAGATTTTCGCTGGAAAAATGAATACAAAATGAAGACGATTGCTACTTACACTGCGGCCCAAGTGTTTATTGAATTGGCGATAACATACACCATCTGCCTCAATATATCCTGGCTTCTGGCTTCACCATTTGACCCACTGGGTCCCTTTATGGATAGTCCAAGAAAGGAATTTGACCCTTGAGCTTCTGATTACTATTGGAAACTCAAATCGCGCCGAAGACCTACTATCATATTTTGGCCAGCGCTGGTATTACACTTCAGGATTAATGCATTGTTTGTTCCATCAATGTTCGGTATCGATTCCTTTGGCTATTACATTGAACTGTAAATGATTGAATATTTCACGTAACCAGCCAAACCTAAGTATGGTGTGGAAGAATCTGCAACATGTGTATTTTCTTATCTTAATTAATCTATGAGATTCATTCAATACTCAGGTCAAAAATAGGCGAACTCACGTGAAAAACCACGGGCATCGAGGGCAGTACTAGTGGTAAAAGAAGAACTGCAGACGCGGATGAGGCGGTTACAGATGATTGAAAACGAGTCCTCCCAATCGCACAGTTGGAACCCCGGTATTGAAAATTTTAGGTTAGGCGTCGACGTCTTCGTTGGGTGTATGACCAGTGGCGTATGGAAAAACTACGAAGTGATAGTTTGTATCCTCGGTCACGAGCCGGAAATTTTCTGGGATGTGAGTTTCTTACCGGGTAGAGAACCTCTTGGGGAGGGAGGAGACAATCACGATCCGCTATTTGAGTCTGAAATTGAGTTGTCCGAGGCACTTATGGGAAGCGAAGTGCAATGGTCAAGTCCAGTCCAATCATTTCTCAGAGCGGAAGAATACTATGGCTGAGCAGCCAAAAATAGTTCACGGATGGTGAACCGAGCAGCGGGGTTCCTACCATAGCGGAGATCTTCAAGCAACAAGCTAGTTCACCGGGATTACGGCAATCAGCTTATCGAACCGCTGAATACCGATGCGATGACATATGGTTTGCATGCCGCCGCTGAACATGTTGCCAACATTGGCGACTTGATACTGATGGGTGCCCGACACATTAGCCATAAACGGCGACGTGGCGACTCATTGAAATTGTCCAGACACCGTCTGGACAATTTCAATGATCCGTATCATAGATTGCAACAACGCCTAGTACAATATTTCCAAGATAAATTGTGCGGTCTCAATATCGGTCGTTAATGACACACCGATCTGTGGGGATCAACCAAAACTCCTGACATTCGAAAACACAACAGATTTTCAAGCATGTTTCGTCGCAAAACCCAGTACCACAAACTATGTGTTGCTATAGTGGCCACTCCACGAGTATTGGTACATTTGATCCCATGGGACACCGCCTCTGATACGCCAGAGTCTCCACCGGCGACCAAGACGCGCAACTCCAACACAATGCACTAGTTCCTTTATGGCGCGCCCGGGACACTGAGTACTGCTATTAGAGATGTGCACCCTCAACTGCGAAGAGCCACGTAATGAATCGCGCGGAAAATGGAAATGCCCGCGGTTGACGACTCCAGCTTTCAGAATGAACACATGATCAATTCTGAGAAAACTACGCCTGATGAGGCACCCGGGGACGAGACCGTTCATTCCGTTGTAGATCGAATCATGATCGATTTTGGACTCTCTTTGGAAGAAAAAGACGGCTTCGTAGGCCTAGGCTCAGAATTAGCTACCCTTTTCAGTCGCGTCAAGGTGCCGAATGAAGCTGAAATACGCGCAGCGCTTGAAGGAAGCGACAAATGATCAAGGTTGAGAAACTGCGTGTGAATAACTTTCGGGGCATCCGCTCGTTTGAGTTCAAAATGAATCAAAAATCCTTCGTAGTTGCGGGACGAAATGGGACAGGAAAGAGCGGAGTGATCGATGCACTGGAGTTTGCGCTCACCGGATCTATCACACGCTTAACAGGCAGCGGGACGGCGGGGGTTTCAGTATAGTCCCATGCGCCCCATGTCGACATCGCCGAGACTCCTAAAGATGCCTGGGTCGAGATGACATTCACCGTTGTAGGAACCGGTTCATCCCACATTCTTAGGAGGTCCGTTGCAACTTCCCGAAAACCAACCATCTCCCCAAAAACACCCGAAGCGGAAGAGGCACTCGAATGGATGCTCAAGCATCCCGAGTTTGCACTAACACGAAGGGAGATTGTCTGCTTTGTGCTGGCTGAGGGTAGAAGCCGAGCTGACGGTGTCGCGGATTTGCTCGGTCTTCAACGCATTGGGCAAGTGAGGGCGCTACTAGTTCGAGTGCGAAATGCAGATAAACGAGATTATGCAGGTGCCGCAACCGTTCTCGCCAGTCGAGTGAGGGCATTGGTTCATGCCTCGGGAATCGAAACTTTTAACCCTGAAACGCTATCAAGAGCCATCAACGCAAACAGAACAAAGCTAGGGCTTGCGCCAATAGAGGATCTAACGCCCGAAGCGATCATCGAAGGGGTCGATTCATCCCCGAGCAGTTACACTCCATCAGCAAATCGAAACGAATGGCTGCAAAGGCTCTCAGCTCTTCATTCCACCGTGGAAATTGCTCTTTCGACTAACCTCGATGGTCTATTAGACCAATTAGTTGAGGATGCCGCTGATAGATCAAATTCAGCGGAGTTCATGACGGCATTAGAATCAGATGCTCTTCTAGATTCAGCGTTGGAACTGTTCAACGGCACGGACTGTCCTGTTTGCGCCACCACATGGCCACTCGGCGAGTTTGAGGAGGTAATCGCACGCAAAAAAGCTCAATCTGCCGCCGCAAGAGAAGAAATAGCTGCGTTGAAACTGAGAGCAAGCCGATTACTCCCTCATTTCACGGATTTACAACAAACCATCGAAATTGCGCTTCCTGTGGCTGAAGGGGTTGGCCAGGAAGCAATCAACACAAAAAAACAGCTTGAAGTAATTCGTGCAATAACCAAGACACTTCGTTGCATCAGTAACCCTTCGGAGCTGACAGAACTTGCGGCGCTGACGAAGTCGAAAATTGCTCCAATCAAGTCGTGGACCTGCGAACTCGAAAAGAAAGTTCGTGAGCTCCCCCTGCCAAACGAAGCCGACGAGCAAAAAGGTCGCTTACGATCTTTGTCGCATAGTTTTCATGAATATGCGGAACAGAAACGCCTGACTTCTAGCCTTTCCGAGAAGTCGTTAAGATCAACTACAGCTTGCGAAGTCTTCGAGTATTCAACTGCTGCGAGCCTCATAGAAATTTATTCTGCCGTTCAGTCGAAGTTTGCGCTCTTCTACTCCGCTATCAACGCCGACGACGAGAGCCAGTTTTCGGCCACTCTAACTCAGTCGGGTGCTGGCTTGGATATGAATGTTGACTTCTACGGCCGCGGAGAGTTTCCCCCTGGGGCATACCACAGCGAGGGCCATCAGGATGCGATGGGGCTATGCCTCTATCTCGCGTTGGCTCAATTTACATTGGGTACCGGATTTACCTTGTGCGCTTTGGATGACGTACTGATGTCGGTTGATTCTGGCCATCGCCGCTTCGTCGTAACGTTGTTGATTCAACAGTTTTCTGACACACAGTTTGTTGTGACCACGCATGATGAGCAATGGATGCGTCAGATGAAGTCACTGGGCTTCGTTCAGGGGCGGAACGTGCTTCAATTTCGAACCTGGAATGTCGATAGTGGACCCGTCGATTGGGCACACTATGAACCATGGGGTGAAATCGAAACCTTCCTAGAGGCAGGTCATGTGAAAGCTGCCGCTGGGTCCTTACGTTCCTATCTGGAGCACGTAGGACGCGAATGTGCCAGTAATCTCGCCGCACCCATCCCATACAAGCTTGATGGCCAAAACACTCTCGGGGAACTCTTCAACAGCAGCATCAGTACACTTCGATCCACTATTAAGAAGGGGAAAAATTCTGCTAACTCCTGGGGTCGACCGGAGCTTGTTGCTCAGTTAGACGCTTGGGATACTCGGGTTCAAACGGCCGCTCTGGAAGCAAAACAGGCAGAATGGGCTATCAATACAATCGTTCACTTCAACGAATGGGAGAACCAGACTCCCTCGGAATTTGCTCTCGTTGCTGCGTCCTGGAGACGCCTGATGAGGGAGTTCGCGTGTAACAAATGCGAGGGCCTAGCTAAGGTCACAAGCGATAAAGATTCTCTTCGTTGTGCCTGTCAAACCATATCTGTAAATCTGCTTGGCAAGAATTAGTTGGTATTCCGGTATTATCTCGCGACGGTTTCAAAGAAAGCTTTGGTTATTCTTTGGCATGTCTTGCATCCCATGTCCTACGGGACCTCTGAACCATCCGACTTGCTCCCCTCAAAGACGACAGTCGTAGATCTTTTGCCGCCTATTATCAGACCAGAAGCCGCAGACCATTTGGAATGAGTACGCTGGAAGAAACTCTTCCTCATTCCAGTGCGAGAATGATTTTATGAACGCCGTGGTTGCAAAATGAATATAACTTACTTCTTGATCAGACCTAATCCCGAGGGATGGGACGCGCTTCCACTGTGCCCTCGTCCGTGGCGACAAATGCTTGTCGCTTGTGCGATCATCCTGATAACAACAGTTGCCTCATTCATCGAGGCTCGGGGCTGGGAAGATCCTCCGCCAGAATACTGGCAACACCCGTACCAAATTGCGGACATGTTCGGTTTCTCTGCCACCCTCGTTGCCTTATTCTTTTCTCTTACCGGCTGGTTTTTTGGGCGTCTGGCTGTTGCCATGGCACCCATCATTTTGCTCTATGCGGCAATACCATATTCACTCGACACCACCGAAGATTCCGCTATCTGGTGGGCTGGGACCATCGCCGCGGCACTTTGGTGGCTTGTCCAGACAAAAATCTCCCACCAACAAATTCACGCCGTCCGGAATCTCGCCACAGAGTCCAACACCGGCGCCACCCTCGAGCTAGGCCCGGATGCACAGATGTCACTGAAACGCATCAAAAACCGCAGCCTCTCCTGGGCGGCGACTTTAAGCTCGATCGCAATCCTCTTCTGGTTAGCTACTGCAATGGCACTACCTACTGCGGTAGGACGCACCCTTCAAGAACTCGAAGATCTGGCATTATCCGATTATCTGGGAACAGCTGCTGCAACCGTGAGCATTTTGGCACTAGCCCAGTGGCATCGCTACGGCTGGCGGTCCCTAGCTCGCAGGGGCGTAGGCAACATGGTGTGGCATGTCCCGATCGTGGGTGGCCCGGTTGAGGGACTATGGTCATCGCTTTCCGAAGACGCTGGCATGGTGTCTTTTGATCATGCTCGTTCATTACCTTCGTGTATCTGTATCAACGATTTTAAACGCGGTAACCCTGACGAAGTGGACCTATACGGTGACATCAGCATTACGGCATCCGTTTACTGCCCGGTTCACGGGATCGATCACATCAATTCCCTAACTCACGAACATTTTCGTTCCAAAGCGACCAATACCTGGTTCTGGGACGAAGATTCCCTGTTACCAATATCCACGCAGGCCGAAGAAGACAGAACTCTACTCATCGGATACGCGGGCACTTCCTTTATCGGGTTGCCGGCACACTTCTCTAATGACACAGCAGAAATCCAACCCGACACAGATAACTTCGTTGAGGAGCGCAATCCGCAGATAAACGAATCACAGTGGAAGCGGCCCTTACCGCCACTAAGTGGAGCCGTGGACCGGATCGATCTAAGACCGGCAGGTCTAGGAGGGCATGCCATCCGCTACCAGCACGGGCGGGCATGGTTTGAAACAACCAGAGATGCGGATGCCAGAAAACGACCGACTACTGAAGAATGATGAACTGCTCCTCTTTTTCATTGGATGAGTCCGTAATCCAGCTAAAAATCCGTATTCTATAAAGAACGATGAATCGGGCACCGTCTTATAACCAATGGGTTGTAAGACGTCTTGCCGTCCACCCCTTCTTCAGCTTAAAATCCTTGAAAACTCGACGCCCGAATTTTCTTGCAACCATGTGTTATCAGCAACCTCTTCGGATTATGACCCCATTATCAGTTGCAAGACACCTTTGACTAGCTCACCAATGATCATCCAGCCCCGTACCGTCAATAGTTGCGTCAATAGTTCTTCAGGTCTCTCATCATGCCCCGCCAACTTCAGTCGAAAACCCGGTCTTCATGAAATCAAGAGCTCCAGGCAGACCCACCATTCACGAGCCAAGAGGCCTGTCGTGCAATCCAACAAATCGAGATCCACCCAACTGTCCTTGACCGGGTTCAAGACGATTACAGCCCCACCCATTCGGAGCTGCCGGACGTGAAGTGCTGCTTCTTCCAGATCGGGACCTCGGCCTTGATGCGCTCCACCAGGTTCTCAATTGCGTCGAAGGCTTCCTTGCGGTGCGCAGCCGCCGAGGCAGCCACCAGCGCGGCATCGCCAATCTTTAGCGGACCCACGCGGTGCACAGCCGAGAGCTTCAGGCCGGTGCGTTCTTCTTCGGCAATAATCTTCTCCAAGAATTCTTGAGCCTGCGGGTGATGCGAGTAGTCCAGGGAATTCACCGACTGGCCACCATCGTGATTGCGGATGATCCCGTGGAACATCACCAGCGCACCGGCGGTATCAGACTGCACGGCATCGCGGACGGCAGCCTCGTCGATAGGTTCTTCGGTAATCAGCGCGTAGCTCATGATCGGGTTCCTTCGGTATGTGCGGGTTCGGTCAGTAGCTGCGGGGCCACGGCGGCCAGAGCGGGAAGCCCGCCTTCAAGATAGTTTGTTTTGATGCCTCGTCCTGCGAGCAAGGATGCTGCGCGTTGCGAGCGCGGGCCACGGACGCAGTAAACCGTCACCTGTGCCGGGATCTGTTCCAGTTCGGCCCCGGATTCGATGGCTGCTTCCAGCTGGGGCAGCGGAAGGTGCAGGGACCCGGTGATGTGCTGTTGCGCGCGTTCGTCATCATTGCGCACGTCCAATAAAACCGGAGCTGCATCACCAGTTAGTGCTTCGGCGAGCGCCTCGGCGCCGATGCCTTCAGCTTCAGGCAGCGTTCCCGAGCAAAAAAGCACATAATCGATCAGGTCGGTGACTTCGCCTGCTTGGGGATCACGGGAGAATTCGAGGGTACGGGTGCTAGCCGCCAACGCATCGTAGATCAGCACCTTGCCCACCAGCGGGGCACCGATTCCGGCGATCAGCTTCAAGGCTTCGGTAGCCAGCAGCGAACCGACGGTTCCGCACAATCCAGGCAATACTCCCCCGGCCGCGCAATCCGGCACGGTGCCCGGGGCAGGCGGGACCGGGAACAGGTCGCGGTAACCCGGACCATGCTCATGCCAGGCCACGGAAACTTGTCCATGATGCTGCAGGATCGATCCCCAGATCAGCGGGATGCCGGTGAGCTGCGCGGCGTCATTGGACAGGTACCGGGTCGGGAAGTTGTCGCTGCCATCGATGACGAGGTCATAATTCGCAAAGATCTGAAGCGCATTCGATGAATCCAGGCGCAGGTTGTGCTCGATGATCTTCACATTGGGGTCCAGCGCCGTGGCGGCCTGCGCCAGGGAAGCGGTCTTGGCCAAGCCGATATTAGCGGTGGTGTGCGTGACCTGGCGGTGCAGGTTGGATAGCTCCACCACGTCATCATCCACGATGCCGATGGAGCCTACTCCCGCTCCGACCAGATACGGGACGCTGGCGCTGCCCAGCCCTCCGGCGCCGATAACCAGTACCCGGGCGGCAGCCAGCCTGCGCTGCGCAGTGTCATCAAATCCGGGCAACGAGAGTTGGCGTGCAGCGCGAGCAGCCTGTTCGCCGCTCAGTGGCGGCCCGGGGGCCACAAGCGCGGGAAAGTCGCGTTCGCTTTTCATCGTGCTCCTTATCGCCTAGGCGCGATAGCATGAAGTCATGTCGAAGATTACGATACGCTACTTCGCTGCCGCGGCGGCAGCAGCGGGCTGCGAGCAGGAGAGCTGGGAACGCCCCGATACACTCGCCAGGCTGCGTAGCGAACTGATCGATTCCTACGGACCTGAAATGGCCCAGGTTTTGCGCGCCGGAAGTTTCCTGATCAACGGCGTGGTGCGCCGCGATGCCGGCGAGCTGGGCACTGCCGACGATCTGACCGTGGATGTCCTGCCGCCGTTCGCAGGCGGATAGTCCATGTCCTGCACTCTGGAAAGCCATCGCGCGGAACTTGAAGAGCTGCTGTCCCCGGTCTTCGCCTGCCTGGACAATGAAGTGCTGCCCATCGATAGCCCTGAGGCCAGCGATCGAATCCTCAGCGAGGACCAGTACGCCCTTTTGCCCATCCCTGCGTTCACCAATTCGCAGATGGATGGCTACGCTGCGCGCAGCGCGGATCTGGCAGCAGCCTCGCTCCGCTCCCCCATCTCTTTGCCATTGGGTTTCACGGCTGCTGCCGGCGATCGGCAAATATCCCTGGCTGAAGGCACGGTCAGTCCGGTGATGACCGGTGCGATGATCCCGCTGGGTGCTGACACCGTCATCCCCATCGAGGAAAGCGGCTCTGGCGCTTTCCCGGAATTGGTTCGTGCCGGCTTTGGCACCCCCAGCGGCCACGCGGAATTCTCGGCCCCCAGCGCCGCGGGCCGCTTCATCCGCCCCGCCGGCGGTGATCTCGAAACCGGCGCCTTGGTGGCCAAGGCCGGAACCCGGCTGACCCCGACCATGATTGCTGCACTGGTTTCCAGCGGGCTGCGTGAAGTACCGGTGCGCCGGGCCTTGAAGGTGGCCGTGTGCACTACCGGCGATGAGCTCAGCGATGGACAGCGTTCCCAGGGCCAGATCCCGGACTCGAATTCCCCTATGCTCGCAGCCTGGCTGCGCCGCTATCAGGTGCAGGTGCGCACCTTGCAGCTGCCCGATGATCCGCAGCGCTTCGCCCTGGCCATCGATGTCTTGCAGGAACAGGTTGACCTGATCGTAACCGTGGGCGGTATCAGCGCCGGAGCTTACGAGGTGGTCCGCCAAGCGCTGTCGCCGCTAGGCGGGGTTTTCCATCATGTGGCCATCCAGCCCGGCGGTCCGCAAGGCTTCGCCCGACTGGCCAAGGCAGCGGTGCTGTGCTTCCCGGGCAACCCGGTCAGTGCCCTGCTGTCGGCAGAACTGTTCCTGGCCCCGCTGCTGCGACAGCTCAATGCCCTGCCAGAGCCCTTGCCCAGGCACTACCCGCTGGCAGCCGATGCCAGTTCCCCCGAGCACAAGCACCAGGTGCGCCGCGCGCTGATCCGCGATGGCCAGGTCGCCATCCTGGATCCGGGATCCCACCTGGTCCACGATCTGGCCCGCGCCGATGCGCTGGTGCATATCCCGGTAGGCGTCAGCCAGTTGGCTGCCGGCCAAAGCATCGAAATTTGGAGCATGAATGTCTGAGAGACTCACCCACCTGCGCGAAGACGGCAGCGCCCATATGGTCGATGTCAGCGACAAGGCCGTCACCAAGCGCGTGGCCACCGCAGAAGCCATCTTCGCCACCCGCCCGGATGTTGTCCCGATGCTGATGACCGGGCAGTTGCCCAAGGGCGAGGCGTTGGGCACCGCAAGGGTCGCTGGCATCATGGCGGCCAAGCGCACCTGGGAACTGATTCCGCTGTGCCACCCGCTGCCGATTTCCAAGGTGTCCATTGATTTCACCGCCGAGGAATCCGCGGTGCGCGTCACCGCCCAGGTGACCACCAAGGGCGTCACCGGGGTGGAGATGGAAGCGTTGACCGCGGCCAGCGTTGCGGCCCTGACCCTCTACGACATGGTCAAGGCCGTGGACAAGCACGCCGAGGTCCGCTCGGTGAAGGTTTTGGCGAAGTCCGGCGGCAAGAGCGGTGACTGGGTTCGTGGAGACTAGCCGCATGGCGGCCGTGGTGGTTGCTTCGACCAGTGCCGCAGCAGGCACCGCCGAAGACAAGACCGGTCCGCTGATCACCCGGTGGCTGTCCGAGCGCGGCTTCGAGACCGGCGAGCCGACGGTGGTGGCCGACGGGCAGCCGGTGCGTTTTGCCGTGGATGACCTGCTGGCCAACGACGCGCAGGTCGTGATCGTGACCGGCGGGACCGGGGTCTCACCCGATGACCAGTCCCCCGAAATGGTTGCCCCGCTGCTGGACGTCCAGCTGCCCGGAATCATCGAGGCCATCCGCCGGCGCGGAGAAGCGACCACCGCGCTGTCCATCATTACCCGCGGGGTCGCAGGATTCTCCGGCAACAGCTTCGTCATCACGTTGCCCGGGTCCACCGGCGGAGTGAAAGACGGGCTGGCCGTCCTGGATCCGATCCTGGAGCACCTGCTGGTCCAGCGCAGCGGCGGCACCGGGCACGGACCGCGGTAAGTTTTCCAGCACCATCATTGATCAGAAAGGCCACCAGGTTGAGCATCGAACCCGGAATTTACCAGCACTTCAAGGGTCAGCGCTACGAGGTGCTGGCCGTGGGGAAGCACAGCGAAACCGAAGAGCCACTGGTCTTCTACCGCAAGCTCTACGATGACTACAGCTTCTGGGCTCGGCCACTGGAGATGTTTGCGGAGCACGTTGAACGCGATGGCTACAACGGCCCGCGTTTCGCCAGGATCGCCTAGGGCAAGTTGCAGATTTCCCTGCACCTACTGCGAGTCGGCAACGTTATAGCGTTCCAAGGCTTTGGCAAAGGCCGAGATCTGCTCTTCGCTCCAGCCCTCCAGACGATCGGTTACCGCAGCGCGGTGCACGGCGGCGGAAGCCTGAAGCCGCTCGCGGCCCACGCCAGTCAGTTCCACTACGCGGCCGCGCCCGGATTCCGCATCATCATAGGCGATATATCCCAAGTCCAGCAGCGTGCCTACCTGCCGGGAGACTGTCGAGCGGTTCAGCGAGAACGCCTCGGCAATGTCGGTGGCCCGGGTTCCGGGCGTATCGGCAATGAAGCGCAGCAGGGAATGCTCCACGAGTGTCAGCGGCTCGGCCAACTGGCGTGAGCGCGTATTGGCACGTCGGGTAATCATTTGCATGTGGTGGAAGATCGATTGGATATCGGCTTCCCGCTGTTCCTTGCCCATGTTCCGAGTCTAGTACGCAGGGCTTTGCCGGGCACTCAATGTTGCATCATGCAACATTAAGCGTATTCTTTAATGCTGATGACTCTCACCGACAACGCCCCGCGCCAATCCCCCGCTTCCAAGCATGCCGATAATCCGGCCAAGAAGAAGTCCCTCGCAGCCAAGCCGGCACCACTGGGCTGGGGAAAGCTCGTGTTGACCATGCTGATCCCGTTCTTCCTGTGCGCCATCATGGGCTTGTTCTATCTGGGGGCCTTCCACGCGCCCAGTCCGCACAACGTGCAGGTGGCGGTGGTGGGCGATTCCGCGCAATCCAAGGTTTTCGCCCAGACCCTGCAGGATGGGTCCGACGGTGCATTGAATGTGCACACCGTCGCCGATGCGGACCAGGCCCGGAAACTGGTAGAGCAGCGCGAGCTCGTGGCCGCCTACGAAACCAGCGGCGGCACGGCAACGCTCTACAGCTCTAGCGCCGCGTCGGAAACCTCGGCGAATATCGCCCAGAAAGTCTTCTTGGAGGTGGCCTACGAACAAGGCCAGCCATTGCGCATCGAAGATGTCGTGCCCACCGGCGAGCAGGACACCACCGGGCAGGGGCTGTTCTTCCTGCTGGTCGCCTTGAGCATTGGCGGCTACGCCAGCGCCGTGCCGCTGGCCGGGTTCATGGGCAAGGTCAAGCTGCCCGTGCGCTTCGCCATGGCGGCGGTTGCCGCAGCGGTGGTTGCCACAATCACGGTGCTGATCGCGGGCCCGGTCTACCGGATCATCGAGGATCATTACGCGGGCATCTGGCTGATTTCCTGGGTTTACGCCGCCGGCATCACCCTGCTGGGCCTGGGCCTGCATCCACTGCTGCGCCACTGGACCACCCCGACGCTGACCTTGTGCTTCGTCGCACTGAATTTCACCAGTTCCGGCGGGATCTTCCAGCCGCAAATGCAGCCGGGATTCTACGGTGCACTCAATACCTTCTGGAATGGCGCCGGGTGGCTGCACGCAGTGCAGACCCTCGCCTACTTCCCCGGGCAGTCCATCGGCATGGATCTCCTGCGGCTAATCCTCTGGCTGATCCCCGGCATCCTGCTGGTCATCCTGACCCACGCGTGGAGCGTGCGCAAAACCCGCGTGGCCGATGAAAATGCCAGGATCCGGGACGTCGAGGAAACCGTCGCCGCGTAGCGGCACGCGCCGCGGGGATTGCTCCCTGCCAGATGCCGCTCCTAGCTGCGCAAGAGCCAGGAGCGCGCGGAGCCCAAGGCTCGGCGCAGTCCGCTCACCGCGTCATCCATGACCGCGGTTCCCACATCCTGGAAGGACCCCATGCCGCCGCGGTAGAGTTCCAAGGCCTTCCGGGAAGCCTCTCGCAGTTGCTCTCGGCTTTCGATATCCTCGAAGAGGCCATCAAGCCAGCGAGCCGCATGGGCGCGTTGCGCGTCATGGTCCTGGGCCGCTGCGAGGTGCAGCTTCTCGATAGCCGCGCGGATTCTGCCCAGTGCTTGCTCAACATTGTCCATGGCACAAGGTTATCCCGGCCGGCGGGCCCTGCTGCCCGCCAGCCGCGCTTCAGGACTTGCCCAGCGGTATCAGGTCAAGTTGCGCGGTGATATGGCTGCGGACGTCGTTCAGTTCATCCATGTTGATCCCGTGGGCCAACCCCGAGTAGGTGCGGGCGGTCAGGGTCGAATGCTCGGGCAGGAACTTGGTGGTGCGTTCAATGGCGACCGGGGCAATGACCCGGTCTTCGGTGCCACGGCCCCAGAACACTGCTGGACGCTGCGCGGCGATGATTTCATCGGCTGACTGGGTGCCGCCTAAGACGAATCCGCCCAGGATCGTGGTGGCCAGCACCCGCTCGGGCCGGGTGCGCAGCAGCTGGCTGGCCATCAGCCCGCCCTGGGAGAAACCGACTGGAATGATCTTGGTGGCGGTGTCTACATTTGCATCGATCCAGGCCCAGATCGCCGCGGTGGCCGCTTGCACCGGCGCCGCGTCGGGGACGCCCGGAGTGGTGATCTGGAACCAGGCGGCCCCGCCGTGGCCCAATTCCAGCGGAGCGCGCAGCGAAGCCCAAGGCAGATCCAATCCCAGCGGTTCGGCGAGCGAGCCCAGGTCGTGTTCATTGGAGCCGAAGCCATGCAGGAAGACCAACACGGCACCGGATTCCGGGGTGCTGCTCCAATTGGCGGAACGCTCATCGCTCAACAGGTTGCTCATAGCAGGCCAACTCCTCATAAGTTGTTTGCGGGCGGTTCCCGATGGTGGAATCACAGCCTTCCGGCGGCGTTCCCAACAAGGTTCAATAAGCCAAGCATACCGTAATTAATTGAAGATACAAGTAAATTCCATTACCGCGATCCGTCACAGTACCCCGGGCGCCACCCGCTCAGAAAATCTGAAGCGAAGAGCACCCAAGTCCCGCTCGCCCTTCTGCCGGCCACCACATGCGAGCCTCAAAAACCAGCTAGTCACCTCGGATAACTCCGGCCTAAAGCAGGCTTCAAGCTAGTGCGAAGGCTTGCGGGCATTCCATGAAAAATTCGCGCAATCTGGAGGGAACGCATCCTACTTCACGCAAAACCTTGTCGCCAGAAAACCCTAGACAGAAACCAAAATTACTGTGATCATTTCGTGTTACTACCGGCCAGTAGCAAGTGTCTCCCATCTTTTACTCGAAGGACCACCATGATCCTGTAGTCCACCGCTGGGTGCTCAACGCCCTGAACACGGATGGTCCGGCCGATCCAGGCTACCGCCCTTCCTGCTACCTGTAAGCGGGAATCGGCGCATCCTGGCGTGCGTGCCGATGCCGGGATGCGCCTTGGCTCGCACCTAGGCAGAGCGCCTGCCAGCTATTAGATTGGTGGCCATGGACGTTCTTTCCAGCAGGGTGCTGCTGCGGCCAATTGACCTGGCCGCAACCCAGCAGTTCTATCGAGATGTGCTGCAACTAGCCGTGGCCCGGGAATTCGGTCCGGCACAGCAGCCGGGCTTGGTGTTCTTCCTGGGCAATGGCCTGCTGGAAGTCTCCGGGCACCGGCCGCCAGGGATGCCGTCCACGCTGGTGCTGTGGGTGCAGGTGCGCGACGTGCAGGCAGAGCTGGAACAGTTGGCGGCCTGCGGTGCGACGGTGCAGCGCGAGGCGCGCAAGGAGGACTGGGGCCTGATCGAAGCATGGATCCAGGATCCCGACGGCACCAGAATCGTGCTGGTGCAAGTACCCGAAGGGCACCCGATCCGCCGGGACGTGCGCGAGCCCTAGCAACTGGTGCTGGCCTGCGCGGCTCGCCGCGATCACCACGTGTGCTGGCATCGAATGGGATCCGACCACCGCCTGACCCCCGCGGGTACTAGCGGCTGGCGGCGAGGGCTTCGCGTACCTGCGCGGCAGCTTCGAGCAGCTGCGGCAAGACCACCTCGGCTGCCTGTTCGGCGCTCTGCGTAGTATCGGGACGCACGCTCATCGACACGTTCATCGCGGCGACCACGGTGCCATCGGCGCTGAATACCGGCACCGCCACCGAGCGCAGGCCGATCTCCAATTCCTGGTCTACCACCGCATAGCCCTGGGTACGGATCCGCTGAAGTTCAACGCGTAGCGGATCCGGGCGATCGATCCCCAGCCCTGTCACCGAGTGCACGCCGGCGGCGATCACCGCCTCGCTGATTTCTTCGGGCTGGTAGGCCAGCAACACCCGGCCCATGGAGGTGTTGGCCGCCGGGAAGCGGGTGCCCACCGAAATGCCCACGCGCATGATCGAACGGGTATGCACCCGGGCGATGTAGACGATCTGCGATCCGTCCAGGATGGAAGCGGAGGCCGATTCATGCACAGCAGCCGAGAGTTCCTCAAGCACCGGTTCGATCAGCTGCGGCAAGGTGGCGCTGGACAGGTACGAGTACCCCAGCTGCAGGACCTTGCTGGTCAGCTCGAAATGCTTGCCGTCGGTGCGCACATAGCCCAGCTCCACCAGGGTCAGCAGGAACCGCCGGGCGGTGGCCCGGGACAGGGCAGTGCGTGCGGCGACCTCGGAGAGGGTCATTGACGCGTGATCTGCATCGAAGCTGCTGATGACCGCCAAGCCGCGGGCCAGGGACTGGACCGATGTGGTTGTTGCTGCCTGCTCGCTCACCGTGCTCCTTGCGCGCTGGAAATGATTGCGGGGTGCACTTCCGGGACTCGGATGCGCACCCCCACTAATCTACTGGGTCTTCTAGGCCTGGGTCAGTTCCACCGGGACCTTGGCGGCCAGCTCCTCGAAGCTGATGCCATGGGTGGAGCGCACGAAGACCTTGGCATCGCGCAGCTCGAAGACGGCCACTTCGGTGTAGATCCGCGAGACGCAGCCCAGCCCGGTGACCGGATAGCTCAGCGTTTCAACCAGCTTGGATTCCCCGGCCTTGGTGAACAAGCTCATCATCACCCAGGTCGCCTTGGCGCCGATAGCCAGGTCCATGGCGCCGCCCACGGCAGGGATGGCGCCTTCGGCACCGGTGTGCCAGTTGGCCAAATCGCCATCCTTGGAGATCTGGAAGGCGCCGAGTACGCACACATCCAGGTGTCCGCCGCGCATCATCGCGAAGGAATCCGCGTGGTGGAAGAAGGAGGCACCGGGCAGCTGCGTGACCGGGATCTTGCCCGCATTGATCAGATCCGGGTCGATGTCCTCGCCGGTGGCCACCGGGCCCATGCCCAGCATGCCGTTCTCGGTGTGCAGGGTGACACCCTGTTCCTTGGTGAGGTAGTTCGAGACGTTGGTCGGCTGGCCGATTCCCAGGTTCACGAATGCTCCGGCCGGGATGTCCGCGGCAACGAGCTGCGCCATTTCATCGCGGGTGAGCTTTGCTTCGGTGGTGGTCATTGCGCTCATTACTTCTGTCCTCCCAGTTCCACCACGGTATCCACGAAGATGCCCGGGGTGATGACGTTTTCCGGATCGATGGAACCGGCCTGGACGACCTCGTCCACCTGCACGATGGCCGACTTGGCCGCGGTGGCCATGATCGGGCCGAAGTTCCGCGCGGTCTTGCGGTACACCAGGTTGCCCAGCGTGTCGGCCTTCAGTGCCTTGATCAGCGCGAAATCGGCGTGGATCGGGGTTTCCAGCACATAGCCCTTGCCATCGATCACGCGGGTTTCCTTGCCCTCGGCCAGCAGCGTGCCGTAGCCGGTGGGGGTGAAGAACCCGCCGATGCCGGCGCCGGCGGCGCGGATGCGCTCGGCCAGGTTGCCCTGCGGAACCAGCTCCAGCTCGATTTCCCCGGCCCGGTAGGCCTCATCGAAGTGCCAGGAGTCGGACTGGCGCGGGAAGGAGCAGATGATCTTCTTGACCCGGCGTTCCTTGATCAGCAGGGCCAGGCCGGCGTCGGCCTGCCCGGCGTTGTTGTTCACGACCGTCAGGTCCTTCGCGCCGCAGTCCAGGAGCGCGTCGATCAGTTCCATCGGCTGGCCGGCGTTGCCGAAGCCGCCGATCAGGACGGTGGCGCCGTCGGTGATCTCGGCGACGGCGTCCGCGGCCGAGGTGGCAATGCGTGGTGCCATGATGCTGCCTTTCTAGATTCAAGATGTCGTGGGACCGGAGGTTCAAATCCCCCCGTCGTCCAGCTGCTACTTGGTTGCGTTCACGTTCTCGACGACGACGGCCAGGCCCTGGCCGACGCCGATGCAGATCGCGGCAAGCCCGTAGCGCTCGCCGGATTCTGCCAGGCGGCGGGCGACGGTACCCAGGATGCGCAGGCCCGAGGCTCCCAGCGGGTGGCCGATGGAGATGGCCCCGCCCCAGGCATTGACGATGGCCGGGTCGATGTCCCAGGCCCGGATGCAGGCCAGCGACTGGGCCGCGAATGCCTCGTTCAGCTCGACCGCGGCGATATCCGACCACTTCAGGCCGGCCTTGGTCAGAGCCTTGTTGGCGGCTTCCACCGGGGCGAAGCCGAAGAACTGCGGATCCAGCGCGGCAGCGCCGTTGGAGACGATGCGGGCGATCGGATCGGCGCCCAGCAATTCGCCGCCGCGCTCGGAACCGATGAAGGCCGCCGAGGCGCCGTCGCTCATCGGCGAGGCGTTGCCAGCGGTCACCGTGGCATTCTCCCCGGTGCGGAACACGGTGCGCAGCTTGGCGAGGGTTTCTGCGGTGGAATCAGCACGGATGGTCTCATCGCGGGTGACTTGGGTGCCGCGCTTGTTCGCCGGCGGAACCGGTACTACCAAGTTGTCGTACTTTCCGGCCTCCCAGGCGGCCGCGGCCTGCTGGTGCGATGCCGCGGAGAATTCATCCTGGTCTTCGCGGGAGATGCCGTGCTTCTCGCGCAGCTGCTCGGTGGCCTCGCCCAGCGATACCGTCCATTCCCCCGGCATGGCCGGGTTGACCAGGCGCCAGCCCAGGGTGGTGTTGGCCAGTTCCAGATTGCTCATCGGGAAAGGACGCTCGGTCTTGGGAAGCACCCATGGAGCACGGCTCATCGATTCGACGCCGCCAACCAGGACCAGGTCCGCGTCGCCGGTGGCGATCTGGCGGGAAGCCGCGATCGAGGCATCCAGCGAGGAGCCGCACAGGCGGTTCATCGTGGTGCCCGGCAGCGAGGTCGGCAACCCGGCGAGCAGGGTGGCCATGCGGGCCACATTGCGGTTTTCCTCGCCGGCGCCGTTGGCGTTGCCGAAGATCGACTCGTCGATATCCGCGACATCCAGCTGCGGCGCCCGGGCGACCAGCTCGCGCACCACGTGGGCGGCCAGGTCATCGGGGCGGTGGCTGGACAGCGCGCCGCCAATCTTGCCGAAGGGGGTGCGGATTGCGTCGTATAGGTAGGCCTGCTGCATCGTCTCACTGCTCCATCGCTGCGGTATGTTCACATCGTGAACTTGTGTTCGTAGAATGAACTTTAGCAGTTGATGCCCGTAGCTTCAATAGATTTCCCTCGCGGTCCACCCGATTCCCCGCACACAAAAGGCCCCGGCTGCCGAAGCAGCCAGGGCACTTTCCAAGTCACATATTGCTATTGCGCGTTAATCGCGACATTTAGCGGCTGCCATCCTGAAGACTCGTCGAACGCCGGATCCTGCACAGCTAGCGAGCAAATGGATCCAATGAAGTTTCCATCCTCGTCATAAGCGATCTCATCCCAATTTTCTTCAAAATCCATGCAGGAAACCGGCTCAATTTCGCTGGTCGCCTTTCCATCTGCACCGAGGACTTGGCCAGCGGCTCGCTCTATTCCAAAGCTGGCAAACACAACCTTGGGCTCGCCCGGCGATGCTTGATACTTGTCCAGGGTGCTCATGGTTTCAATAACCCTGAATTCGCCTTCGTCAATGCTTCCGCCATTGGCATAGGCCTGGTCGGTCTGGGCGATTAGCTCCTGGCACAAGGTGCAGTCCGCTGCCGAGAAGCCCTTGAGTGCGGCGGTGTCACCGCTCGCCACCGCATAATTCAGCAGCTGTACCCAGTACTCCATGGCACCTTGCAGCCCTTCCTCGGTTTTCTCGCTGAGGACCGCCGGGCGCTGCGGAACTTCGGCATTTTGCTCCGGGGAGCTCGGCGTGGGCGACACGGTGCCAGCAGAAGGATCACCGGCTCCTCCCTGGGATGCACTGACGCAACCGCTGGCTGCCAGCGTCAATGCAGCCATCAAAGCTGCAAGCTTCACTTGATGATTCCGAACCATTGCCGCCGCCTTCTTGGAGTTTTTTCCGCGTTCGAAAACGACATTACATCAAGCATTTCGATAATACGACCACTATTCAAATAATGTTTTGGCTACGCTTTTCAATGTGAATCGCTGGAAAAATTCCATGTTAACTCTGGATGAACAAGGGAAATTCGACGCGATAGCGAACCCTGCTTGCACTAAAGCGCAGAGCCGCTCACCTGGATGCAGGAGAAGCGAAGCAGCCACTGCCCTAAAATAGTTCCATGGCCAATTCGCCCAGTGGGGACACTATGCTGGACCGCTTGGTTCGGATCCTGAATTCTTTTGATCTCAACAATCAGTCGCTCAGCGTCAGCAGCCTGGCCCGGCGTGCCGACATCCCCAAAGCAACCATGTACAGGTTACTCGATGAATTGGTATCCCATGACTTGCTGGCGCGAGACGGGTCTGGCCAGGTGCGGCTGGGTTTGCGCCTTTGGGAATTAGCCAATCGAAGCGCTGCCACCCAGGACCTTCGCACCGCGGCATTGCCGTTCATGGAGGACATCAACCAGCTGCTGGGGCAAAATACCCAGCTCTCGGTACTGCACCAGGACGAGGTGCTGATCATCGAGCGTCTCTCGCGGCCGGGCTCCGTTGTCAATCAGGCGAATGTCGCCGGACGCATGCCTGTGCACCGAACCTCGATGGGCATGGCACTTTTGGCCTTTTCACGGCCGGAAACCATTCACGGGTTCCTGGAACGCCACCACGAACTGATGACCGCCACCCATCCTGAACTCCGCGCAGAAATGGCGGAAATCCGACGCAACGGATTCGCCTCGTTCGACGGATTCATCGACCCGGAAACCACCGGTGCCGCCGCCCCGATCCTCGACGAGGCGGGCTATCAGGTTGCGGTTATCTCGGTGGTTGTTCCCCGCGACTCTGGAACACTGCAGTCCGCAGCTCTGGCGCTACGCACCGCAGCCCGGGGCATTTCCCGTGCAATGCATTTGGGCGACAACCGCTAGGCGCAATCAGGATCCCGCTGTTCGATACACGCGCTACATCCACTGGCAATGCAAGCAGTCAATAGCTTCCGAGACCATCGCACTTCTCTGAACTCCTTGTGGAGTTGATGCCACCAATGAATTGGTCTGCGTTTCTTCCGACAACGGGCGGAAAACAAGTGGTTGGTTGCTCTCCGATCTCGGTTTCGAGCGAGATAACGAGGTAGCTCCAGATCAAGTAACGTGTTGAGATCTTCCGGGATGAAAATGTCGTAGCCAGGGCCATTCTGGTTTCCACCATCCAACGGCACGGACTACTTCAGTTCCCGACTCATCCGCGGGTGCACTATCCGAAAAGCACTCAGCCCAGGCGCATTTCGTGCATCATCACCGCCAGGCAGACCTGGCCGGCCGCTCTTGCCGCCAAGCAACCGGACACTGCCTTGCCCAAACAGGCAGGTTTCATCCCCGAGCTCTTCCTGAGGCGCGGCTCGTCCCCAGAGTCCAAGAGCGGATCTGTTCATGATGAAGCGCCAAGCCGGCTTCGTCTCGATGGCAAGCCCGCCAGTGTTGTCCACGTGCGACCGAGAATTTCGCTTGAACCCGGACGCCGCACACCATCCACGTGCCGGCCATGATTGGATGGGATCCATCGTGGTCCTTCTAATTCGTTTGCCTTCTGGAACCAGGACCTCCCAAGTCACTGCCTGCAGCGCCATTCCTTGGCCAGTACCCGCCCAGATCCGAGGTGGCCACTGCGAATCAAAGACTGACCGCTCCCCGACTAAACGCGCCATTAAAACGCTGAAGGGGCGAAGCCCGTTGGCGCCGCCCCTCCGCTGAGAAATGTCCTAGCTGGCGGAATTCGTGCTTGCCGAATCCGAAGTTTCCTTCTCCGGGGAGTGAGGCGACGCGCCGCCGCGCAGCATCATTAACGCAACTGCCGCGCACAGCACCACAATGCCTACGCCCAGGTACAACTGGGCGGCGGTCCACGAGGCGTCAAGCAGGCTGCCGGCAGCCAGTGGAGCCAGGATCGCGCCGAAACGGCCGATGCCAATAGCCCAGCCAACGCCGGTTCCACGTGACTGCGGTGCATAGGAGGACGGCGTCAACGTGTAGAGGCCGGCTACGCAACCGTTAATGAGCATGCCAACCAGAACACCCAGGACGAAGGCCAGTGCAAGGATGCCTGCCGCCGAGATGAACACCACCATGAGCACTGAGGAAAGTACAGTGAACGCAATGAGCACCTTGCGAACGGCCCACTTGGTGGTCAAAGCGCCGAAGAGCAGGGAACCGAAGGTGCCACCGAGGGTCAGCATCAGGCCGCCGACCACACCTTGGCTTTCGGTCATGCCCGCGGTTACCAGCAGCTTCGGGGTCCAGCTGTTCACGAAGTAGAAGCCGAACATCACCGCGAAGAAGGCCACCCAGATCACCGCGGTCACCCGGCGTGTATCCGGCGAGAAGAGCGCAAGGACTGCGTTGCGGCTTCGGCCAGATGTGGAGCTGCCCTGTTCTGGCAGGGCCACGTTCTCGGCACCCAGGTGCATTTTGCGTGCCAGCTTGCTCAGCTTCTCGGCGGTTCGCGCAGTACGCCGGGTCAGCAGGAAGTCAACGGATTCGGGGACGACGGCCAGCAAAGCCAGGAAGGCGACCATCGTCAGCACTCCTCCGAAAATGAAGACCGAGCGCCAACCGTAATGGGCCTGCAGCGAGACCGCCGCCATGCCGCCCAAGGTGGCGCCGACTCCGTAGCCGGCGGTGTAGATGCTGACCGCCATGCCTCGCCAGCGTCCATTGGAGTATTCGCTGGTGATCACGTTGGTGCACGCCAGAATGCCGCCGACTCCCAGGCCGGTGACGATACGCCAGATGGCAAGGCTCGCCATGGAATCCGCGGTGGCTGAGAGGAACATGCCCAGCGATGCCAGCGCGGTGGTTCCCAAGAGCATCGGACGGCGTCCGAACAGGTCGGCGAATGGAGCCAGGAACAATGAGCCGGCAGCCATGCCAAAGAGGCCTGAGCTGAGCAGTACGCCCAGCTGGGCGCCGTTCAACGAGAATTCTTCGGAAACCTGATTTGAGGTAAAGGCCATGGCCAACACATCAAAACCGTCGAGGGCGTTCAAGAAGGTGCAGACTGCGACGACGAGCCATTGAAAGGCCGACATCGGTGAATTTTCAATTCTCTGTTTGATGTCCATGGGGAACTATCTCCAGTTTTAGGGTGCACCAAGCCGCCCGCGAAACCGTTTCGGTCCGCCGGCGAGGGTGCCAAGATGGGAAATTTGCTAGTTCGGTTCGATGGTGACCACGGCGGGTCCGCCGGTGCGGGCGGCATCGGCCTTGGCACCGGTCTGCGAGGTAATGGCTCGCGAAACGCAGCAGTTCATCTTGCTCGACTGGCGTTTCTGCCGTTCGGAGTAGAACACGTCGCGGTGGTCAATCCGTCCGGTGATTTCGGTAATGCGCACCTCGCACAAACCGCATTCGCCCTTGCGGCAGTCGGACATCATGTCCGCACCGGCGTCCTCCAAGGCTTCGAGCATGGAGCGCCCCTGGGGAACGGTCACTTCCAGGTTCAGCTTGGGAACCCGGACAGTGAATTCCTCCGGGTCGTACCAGCCCGAGTTGCCAAAGGTTTCATAGCGCAGCGCCGATGGATCCAGCTCGAGTTCTGCCCAGCCACGTCGAACTGCATCCATCAGCCGGATCGGCCCGCACATGTACAGTTCGGTTTCCTCGCCGGCACGTTCCAGCAGCTCGTTGACCGACAGGGACGTGCCTTCATCGTCCACGTGCACTTCCAGCCGAGAACCGTGTTCCGCCTCCAGCTGTGCCAAGTAGGCCATGGCCGAACGCTTGCGGCCGGCAAACACCAGTGTGTAGTCGGCATTCAAACGCTTGAGCACTGAAGCCATATTCGCCATGGCGGTAATGCCGACACCGCCAGCCAAGAGGATGTAGTGCTTGGCACCCACGCGCAGCGGGAAGTTCTGCAATGGCTGGGTGATCTGCAAACGGTCTCCCACTGCCAGCTCGTGCATATAGGTCGATCCTCCACGGGAGAGCGGAGCCTTGAGCACGCTGATCACCAGCGTTGTTCCGTCAGCGCTCGACTCGACCACAGAGTAGGAGCGCTTGGCATCCTCTGCGTTGATTTGCACCTTCAAATCTATGTGCGAGCCAGGCTCGGCTCGCTTTGGCAGCTGCGGGGCAAGCTCGATGCGCTTGATCCCATCGGCCACGTCTGCGATGCCGGTGACTTCTGCTTCCTGCCAGACTTCAATATTTGTCGCTGCCATTGCGTTGGCACCAACCTTTCAGTTTGAGCGCGGGAGCCGGCTAGGCGCGGACGGACTGGTTGGCTTCGGCGGCGAGCATGCCGTCAAGAATGCGGCGAACCCACATGCCGCCGGCATCGATGTTCAGGTTGTAGAACTCGTAGTCTGGGTTGGCATCAATGGCTTTCTGCTGGGCCTTGAGCATCGCCTCGTCTTCGCCGAAGACCCCATGCACCCCATCACGCAGCTGGGTGGTGATCAGCTGGCTGTCCAGGCAGTAGTTGCGCATGAACGCCCAGAAGTAATGCGAGGAACGATCAGTTTCCGGGGTGATCGTGTTCATGACGAATCCATTGACTCCTTGGCTGCGGTCGCCTTCAGGCGCGCCGGTTCCAGCCTTGGCTACGCCGACGTCAATGGTAATCGTTGCCGGCGCTTCGAAGTGGATGATCTGCCAGCGGTCCACCTTGCCTTCGAAACCCGGGAACTTGTCGCGCATGTTCTTCAGCCAGAATGGCGGTGCGTCGATATTGTGCATCCAGCGTGTGACGGTGACCTTGTTGCCTTCATGAGTGGTGATGAATTCCGAGTCGCTCAGCTCATCTTGGCCGATCGAGGAGGAATGCACGAATTCCTCATGGGTCAGGTCCATCAGGTTGTCCAGGATCAGCTGGTAGTTGCAATCGGCGGCAATGGTCATGCCGTCGCCTGCCCATTGTTCGGAAGACATCTGGTGCATGTCCGGGACCAGCTCCGGGTCGGCCAAGGTGGGGTCGCCCATCCAGATCCAGACATAGCGGTAGCGCTCAACAATAGGGAAGGAAGGAACAGTAGCCGAAGGATTGATGGTTTCCTGGGCCGGCATCGAGACGCACCGGCCAGCGGAGTTGTAGACGATGCCGTGGTATGGGCACTGCAACCCGTCCTTTCCCACGGTTTTGCCCATGGATAGCGGAGCCAAGCGGTGCCAGCAGGAGTCAGCCAGTGCAACGGCCTTGCCATCTTCGGTGCGATACAGGGCAACCGGGCGCTTGGCAATGGTGCGCGACATCGGCTTGCGGGTGACCTCGTGATCCCAGGCGGCTACGTACCAGGCATTCAGCGGATGGTCCATGATCTTGGCGGTGGTGGTGCTCTTGGCGGCAACCTCGGTCATGACGGTCCTCTCGATTGCGGACCCGGCAGTGCTCGGCGATGGCGGATCCAATATGTGGTTTGCCCAAAGGCGGAATATGAGAAACTATCTATGCACATAGATAGTTCGCATGCCATTAGACTAGCTATATAGATAGTGATACGCAACACATTTCTGGAAAGGGGCGGTTTTGAGTCTTCGCAACGCGCTGCTTTCACTGCTGACAGTTGAACCAATGACCGGCTATGACCTGTACAAAGTCTTCGAATCGTCGGTCGGGCACGTCTGGCACGCCCCGGATTCGCAGATCTACCCCGAGCTGAAACGCATGGAATCCGAAGGTCTCATTGCAGGGCAGGATGTGCCTTGGGGTCCACGCGGAAAGAAACGGCAATACACCATCACCCGGGATGGCGTCACCCAATTCAAGGATTGGATGAACACGCCCCTGGAGTACGCACGCACCCGCGATCCCGCGCATCTCAAGGCTGCCTACCTGGAATGGGCGGAACCCGAGGCCGCGCGCGAGCAGATGCGCGGGCATATCGCTCATCACCGGTCATTGCTCAACCAATGGCAAGAACGCATCGCGGAATTGGAGCAAGGCAGCAACTCCATGCTCACCAAGCGCTTGAAGAACACGCCGCGCGAGGAGTGGGAAGCCACTGTTGCCTACAAACGATTCACCTATGAAGGCCTGATCGCCCGGGCAGAAGCTGAAATCCAGTGGGCTACGCGCGGGCTGGAACTCATCGACCTGCTGAACCCCTAGGCTGCCGGCCGGCGCAATAAAGCCGCCGACCCGGCACGGATCGGCGGCTCAGAGCGCTACTTGGGATTCGTCAAGAACTTCGTCTTGGCCTCTTCGGGGCGATGCCCTTGCTTGGCCTTCTGGATTTCCGCGTAGACATGGTGGCGAAGCTCGGTGAATCGCGGCAGCGACCGGGTTTCCAGCTGGTCGCGCTCCGCCGGCAGATCGATCAGGATATCCTCCTGCACCACGGTTGGCGAAGAAGACAAGATGATCACGCGCTGGCCCAGGTAGATCGACTCGTCGATGTCGTGGGTTACGAACAGCACGGTGACCCCCAGCTTCTTCCAGACATTGCGGATCAGGTCCTCGAGGTCTGCGCGGGTCTGCGCATCAACGGCCGCGAATGGCTCATCCATCAGCAATACCTCTGGCTGGTAGGCCACCGCGCGGGCGATCGCCACGCGCTGCTGCATGCCGCCGGAGAGCTGCCACGGGTAGGACTTGGGCACATGGCTCAGCCCCACGGCTTCCAGCGCGTCGTCCACCAATTTCTTGCGTTCGGCCTTCGGGACGCCGGCGTTCTTCAGCGGCAGTTCGACATTGTCCGCCACGCGCAGCCACGGGAACAGCGACCGGCCGTATTCTTGGAAGACCACGGCCATTTTCTTCGGCGGTCCGGTGACTTTCTGCCCGTCCAGCAGCACCTCGCCGCTGGTGGCGCCCAGCAAGCCGGCAATGCACTTGAGCAATGTGGTCTTGCCCGAACCGGAAGGACCGACCAGGCACACCAGCTCGCCATGCCCCAGGTCAAAGGTGAGGTCCCGGACCGCTTCGATATCGCCGCCGTCGGTGTGGTAGACCTTCTTCAGCCCCCGGACCGAGAGCAGCGCTTCGCCTTCTGGCAGGGTGCGCCCGCCGGCGGTTCCATTCTGGCTAGACAGCATTTTCAACCTCTTTCAGACCGTTGTACCAGCGCAGGACGCGGCGTTCGATCCACTGGAATATAAATGACATGATGACCCCGATCAGGCCCAGCACCACGATGCCGGACCACATTTCCGGTACGGCGAAGGAACGCTGGAACTGGACGATCGCGAAGCCCAGCCCGGAGGAGGATGCGAACATCTCGGAGATGACCATAAGGATCAGCCCGATCGACAAGCACTGGCGGATGCCAGCCATGATGGTCGGGGTGGCGCTTGGCAGCACCTGGTAGCGAATCCGGGCTAAACCGCTGATGCCATAGGAGCGGCTGGTTTCGTTCTGCACCGGATCGATGGCGCGAACGCCCTCAATGGTGTTCAGCAGCACCGGCCAAATCGCGCCGGAGATGATCACCGCGATCTTCATGCCGTCGTTAATGCCAACCAAGAGCATCAGCACCGGAATCAGCACCGGCGGCGGCAAAGCACGGAAGAACTCGAACACCGGTTCGGTAATCGCCCGGGCGGTGCGGTTCATGCCGACGAGCAACCCGAGCAGCACACCGAGCACAATGGCCCCGAGCACGCCGAGAACCAGGCGCTGGACGCTTGGCAGGACGTCGGTGAACATGCGTTCGCCAACCCAGGTCTCGATGAAGGTCTTGCCCAAGTCTGCCGGGGTAGGAACGAAGAAGCTCGCTCCACCAAGGGTTGCCGCGACCCACCAGAGGATGAGCAGAACCGGCAATGCCAGAATGAAGGAAATCGACTTCAGGAGTTTCATGCGGCGTTCTCTCCCCGGACTGAGGCGTGCCAGGAAAGCACGCGCTTTTCGATGATGCGCATGCACAGGTTGATTGCCACGCCCAGCAGGCCGGTGGCAACAATCAGCGCGTACATTCCGGCGATTGCGCCGCCTGACTGCGCCAGCTGGATTTCCTTGCCCAGACCCGGTGCGCCGATGATCAGTTCCGCAGTAATCGCCAGGATCAGTGCCACGGCAGCGCCCAGCCGGATGCCAGTCATCAGGTAAGGGAGCATGGTCGGGAAGATGACGTCGCGGATGCGCTGGATCTGGGAGAATCCATAGGATCTCGCGGTCTGCATCGCCACATTATCCACGTCTGCAACTCCATAGAGCACCTGGATCAACACCTGCCAGAAGCAGGCATAGATGATCAGCATCAGCGAGGATTCGATTTTCGTGCCGAACAAAAGCACCGCGAGCGGGATCAATGCCACCGACGGAATTGGACGCAGGAACTCGATGGTGGAGTTGGTCGCACGACGCAGGAAGCTCGACATGCCGATTACCAAGCCCAGTACCAGCGCCAGCAGCACCGCTGCGGCCAGGCCGATGAACCATGCCAGCATGGTTTCCCCCACCGCGACCCAGAAGGCGGTCAAGGCAAGATCAGCGAACAGCGTCATCAGCACTTCGGAGGCGGGCGGCAGGTAAGCCGCCTCGACAATTCCAAGAGCCGGGACCAGTTCCCAGATCCCCAGGAAGGTCACGATGCCAATCAATCCCCAAAAGCCATTGGGGAATTTCGAGCCCGATTTCCTGCGCTTGGCTTGGCGCGCCTCAGCCGGCGCTGTGCTAGTGATGGCACTCATGGCAGGAGCTTCTCCAGGTCGACTGGCTTGGACAGGGTGCCATAGCTCAGTGCCGCATCGCCGAGTTCTTGCACGGCCTCGCGGTTGAAGTCAGGGCGGAAGCGCGGCAGCACCATATCGGCGCGGACCTCCTCGCTGATCTTGGTGTAGGTTCCGACAACTTCGCGGACCTCGTCAGGGTTCTCCTGCGCATACTGAAGCGACTTGTCCATCGCCTTGGTGAACTTCTCGGTCACCTCGGGATTTTCCTGGGCGTACTGCGCAGAAGTGAAGTAGCCGGCAACATCCAGCTCCGGATCGAATTCGGCGAAGTTCGCAGAGAGCATTTTCGCTCCGGCGTCCAAGGCCGAACTCTGGAACGGCTCCAGGATCCAGGCGGCATCGACGATGCCGTTTTCCAGTGCAGCAGGAGCATCGGGGAAAGGAACCTCGACGAACTCGATGCTTGCCGGGTCTCCCCCGTCTTCTTCGACAATTGACTTGATGGTGGTATCGCCGATGTTCGACAGGTTATTGACCGAGACCTTCTTGCCGGCCAAGTCCTTGGGCGAAGAAATCTTGGAATCATTTTTGACCAGCACGGACCCGACGTCGGATTTCACATCACCTGTGGTGGAGATGCCATTGGCGACGAACTTCATGTCCAGTCCCTTGTCGTTGGCGACCATTACCGAGATCAGATTGGAGAAGGCGAAGTCATAGCTCCCGGATTGGATGCCCGGGACGATAGCCGAACCGCCAGTTGCGGTTTCGATTTCCAAGTCCAGGCCTTCTTCGGCGAAGAAGCCCTTGGATTCTCCCAGCCAGATTGGTGCGGTATCGACGATGGGGATTACCCCGACGGTGATTTTTTCCAGCGAGCCATCTGATCCTGCAGCATCTTCCCCGGTCGAGCCGCCGCTAGGCGAACCGGAGCTGCAGGCAGCAAGCGCGAGGACTGATAGCGAAGCGAGTGCGAGCTTGAGCGAGTGTTTCATGGCAACTACCCCCAATTGAGTGTCATTGCTGCTGCGGCGTCCGGAATCTGGAACCGCAGCAGCAATAGCGTGAAGTTGTGGAATTACTTGGCGATGAGGTTGTTCATGTCTGGGGCCTTCTCCAGGAATTCGAACTTGGCGGCCAGATCTCCGAGCTTTGCCAGTTCCTCAATTGGGGTTTCCGCTTCCCAGGTTTCCATGAGCAAGCCTTCGGCTACCTTGGCATCCATATTGATGAAGTCTGGCAACATGGCCCTGGCGGCATCCGGATCACTATCGGAGGCCGGCAGTACTTCCGCCATAGCTGCCTTCCACTTGGAAATGACTTCCGGATTCTCTTCAGCGAACTGGCCGCTGGTGAACGTCACCATGGTTGGCAGCCCCGGAATTGCTTCTTGGTTTGGATAGCCAAGCAGTTCGTTGTCCTTATCGCCCAAAGCACGCGAGAGGAACGGCTCTGGAAGCCAGACGGCGTCAACGTTGCCGCGATCCAGCTGCGCCTCCATGTCCGGGAAAGGCATTTCGCTGAACTTCAGGTCTTTCGGATTGGCTCCAGCCATTTCTGCGGATTCCATAATCGTCAGGTCGCCCTGGGTACGCAACGCGTTGACCGATGTGGTTTTTCCAGCCAGATCTTCCCAGCCGCCGATGCCCGAGTCCTTGCGCACAACTACTCCATTGACATCCTCCCCATCAGCCTTGGAAGCGGAATAGCCGGTGACGATCTTCATGTCCAGGCCTTTGTCCGCAGCGGTCATCACCGATAGCGGATTGCCCACGGCAATGGCCAATTCTCCGGTGGATACCGCTGGGAGCATCGCGGCACCGGCGTTGGAAGTGCTCAGTTCTACATCCAGGCCATGCTTTTCAAAGGTCCCGGCGTCGATACCCTGCTGCACTGCAACCGACGGTGCGATTGGCAGAATGCCTACGGTGATTTTGGTGAGCGAGCCATCCTCGGCGGCGGCGGATGTGCTTCCCTCTGATTCTGTCGAGCCGGACAGCGAACCTCCGCCACAGCCCACCAGGCCGAGTGACAGGACCGCTGCGCCTGCAAGCAGTGTAGACCAGCGCTTTTTCATATTTCCCCCTAGAAAGCCATTGCCGCAACCCCGAGTGGCGGGTCGAAGAAAGTGTGTGATTTGAACCACAATTCAAGACTAAGCCAACTATTGAGAATGTCAATGGTTGATTTTATGATGATTTATTCTCTGCGTATGGGCGGTATCTTGCACTTATGCAAACGTGAGGCCACGGAATCCGCCACGAAGCCGTGGAGCGCTCAGCTGAACTGCTTGCGCAAGTCGGCTTTGCGTATCTTGCCGCTTGCGGTGCGCGGCAACTCATCCAGGAAGACCGAGGTGCGCGGTATCTTGTAGCGCGCCAAGCGTCCGTCGAGATACGTCACAACATCCTCTTCGCCCAGAGAGCTACCGGACTTCAGCACAATGACTGCACGCGGGACTTCGCCCCACTTCTCGTCAGGGACGCCAATCACTGCCACTGATTCAATTTCAGGTAGTCCCATAATGGCTTGCTCGACTTCGGCAGGATAGATGTTCTCCCCGCCGGAAATGATCATGTCCTTAAGCCTGTCCGAGATGAACAGGAAGCCTTCTTCATCCACGTGGCCGATATCCCCGGAACGGAACCAGCCAGATTCATGGAACGCCCCTGAGGTAGCCTCGGGACGGCCCCAATACTCCTTGATCACGTTGGGGCCGCTGATCAGGATCTCGCCAACCTCGCCGGCTGGCACCTCATTGCCCAGCGAGTCCGCGATGCGAATGTCGGTGAAGAAATGGGGCAGGCCGGCCGAACCCATTTTCAGTCGGGAGTACATTGCCTGGAGCATGGTGGCGCCGGGCGCAGTTTCGGTCAGGCCATAGCCGCCACTGAATCCGAGCCCACGCGCTTCATAGGCTTCAAGGACACGTAGCGGCACAGCGGAGCCTCCGCAGGTGAGCATCTCCAATGAAGACAAATCCGTTTCCTCCCATTTTTCATGCTCGGCTAGCAATTGGAAGGTCGTTGGGACGCCCGAGAGCTGGGTGACCTGGTAGCGCTCCACCGCATCCAGCACGGCAGCGGGATCAAAACGCTCCTGGAGGACCACTGTTCCTCCCTTGAGCAGCATCGGCAAGGCGCCCATGCCCAGCGCCGCTACATGGAAGAGCGGTGCAATGAGCAAAACAACAGATCTGCTGGTGACATCGTAGTCAACGATGACATTGTAGGAATTCCACGTCATGTTGGCATGCGTGAGCACCGCGCCCTTCGGCGTTCCGGTAGTGCCCGACGTATAGAGGATGATGGCTGGATCCTCTAACTCGACGGCGATATCGTCGTGACCGCTGCGCCCTGCCTGAAGGGCCCGTTCATAGGATGAGTCCGCGCACGGAACCGAAGCGACTTCCCAGGCGGTACTGACCGGGCTGCCTTCGATGGATACATGCGCTTCGCTGGCGAAGTTCTCGACATAGATCAGCACCTCGCTGCCTGAATCGCGCAGCGCAAAGTTCAGTTCCCGCGGCGCCAGACGCACATTGAGCGGAACGAACAACGCCCCAAGCTGGGTAACGGCGAACATGGTTTCCAGGTACGCAGCATGGTTGGCGCCAAGAAACGCTACACGGCTACCGCGGGCGACTCCGCTGGCCGCCAAGGCACTGCTGAGCTTGTCGATGCGTTCTGCCAGCTGCGCGTAGCTCAAGCCGACTCCCGCATGAATCACCGCAACCTGCTGCGCGGATTTCATCCGACGCCGGTGAATCCAGTTGCCAAACCCCTTATTCAACATCTGCCACTCTTTTCATTAGGTCGTACGTTGCCGTTGCGGCTCTAGCTCAGCTGGCTCTTTACCTAGGCGTAGAAGCGGTAGAGGCCCCGGGAGACCACGGCCGGCTTCGTGCCGCCTTCGACTTCGATGACCTGGTCCACTGCAATCTGGTATCCGCCCTTGACCTCTTCCACCTCGGCGATAACCGCCTTCATGCGGATCTTGGAACCCACCGGTACGGGCGAAGGGAATCGAACTTTTTCCAGGCCGTAGTTCACCTTGGTCTTCACGCCGGTGACATCGAAAAGCTCGGTCCAGAACGCAATCTGCAGGCTCAAGGTAAGGTAGCCGTGGGCAATCGGGCCACCGAAAGGGCCCTCCTTGGCCTTCTGCGGATCGGTGTGGATCCACTGGTGATCATCAGTGGCGTCAGCGAAGGTGTTGATTTGTTCCTGTGTGACCACGCGGTATTCGCTGTAGCCCAGGTCCTTGCCCTGGGCGCTGGCGAGGTCTGCGTAATCCAAAACGGTTGGTGCCATGATATTTCTCCTCTAGATGGGTTCTTTGGTTGCTCGAGTTCGCGAATGCCGCTTTAGCGGAATGCGCTGACACCGGTAATCGCGCGTCCGATAATCAGTGAATTGATCTCGTGTGTGCCTTCATACGAGTAGATCGCTTCGGCGTCGGCATGGTGGCGCGCTACGTTGTTCTCCAGCAAGATGCCGTTGCCGCCGCAGACCTCTCGGGCGAGGGCTGCCGTTTCGCGTAGCATGCGTGCGGTGAACATCTTGGCCATGGCCGAGTTTTCATCGCGGTAGATGCCCGCATCCTGCTGCTGGGTCAGCCGCACCACCAAAGCCAGGCTCGCGGTGGCGTTGGAGAGCATATGCGCCAGCTTTTCCTGGATCAGCTGGAATGAACCCAGCGGCTTGCCGAATTGGCTACGGCTGGCAACGTAGTCGCGAGCCGATTCGTACGCGCCGAAGCAAACGCCTGTGGCAATCCAGGCGACGTCTGAGCGCATGTTGCGCAGGCAGGCCGCTACGTCGGCAAAGGAGTTGATCTTGGCCAGTCGCCCGCTGGCTGGCACCCAGACATTCCCCAGCTCGATGTCGGCGTTCTGCATAATGCGCAGGCTGGTCTTTCCCGGAATTTTCCTGATTTCCATGCCCGGCGCGTCCGTTGGAACCAAGAAGCATTTGATCTGCGAATCGGCTGCGTCGCGGGCAAATACTGCCAGCACGTCCGCTTGGCTCGCGCCCCCGATCCAGCGCTTCTGCCCATTGATCACCCAGCCAGCCACACCATCGCGTTGCTCCTGCTTGGCCGAGGTGGCTAGCCCTCCGGCAATATCCGAACCGTGTTCTGGCTCGGTCAGGGCGAACACTCCCTTGCAGGCAAAAGATGTGATCCGCGGCTCAAGCACGGCTACCTGCTCCGCACTTCCACCCAGGTTGACGGTGGTCCGGAATAGGCCGGACTGCGCGTTGTAGTAAGTCGCTACGGAGGCATCCATGCGTCCCAGCTCGAAATTGCGGAAGCCCGAGTAAAGCGCGGAAGGCTTCTGGCCCGTGGCAAGCACTTCGGCCGGGTTCATCAGATCAGCATCGATCAGCGGTGCCACGATCTGTTCCGGGAATTCTCCGCGTTCCCAATAGTCATCGACTATCGGACCCACATGTTCTGCCAAAAGGGAACGCAAACGGTCCAGGGCCGCACGCTCAGCGTCGGTGAGCAGGTCCTTGAATCCATAGAAATCACTAGTTGCTGCCGGTTGGATCATTCTTCTATCCCCAACACGCGCAGTGCATTGCCCTTCAGGATTCCCGGTCTCACCGAGTCCTTCAACTCCAATTCTGCAAAGGCCCCCAGCCACTTCTCCGGGGTAATCAAGGGAAAGTCCGTGCCGAACAACAGCTTGCGCGACAGCACGTTATTGCCCATCTTCACCAAGGAGCTGGGGAAATACTTGGGGCTCCAACCGGATAAATCGATGTAGACATTGGCCTTGTGCGTGGCAATGGAGTTCGCTTCATCCTGCCATGGAACCGAGGGGTGAGCCATGATGATGACCAGGTTCGGGAAGTCCGCGGCCACATCGTCGAGCAGCAGCGGATTGGAGTAACGCAGCTTAATGCCCCGACCGCCAGGCAGCCCTGCTCCCATGCCGTTCTGCCCTGTATGGAAAATGCATGGGAGGCCTAGCTCCTGGAGCTTTTCCCATAGCGGGTAGAACGCTTCATCGCTGGGATCGAATCCCTGGAGCGAGGGGTGGAATTTGAAGCCGCGCACTCCGAGCTGTTCAGCCTGGTACTGCGCATCGCCGATGGCTTCCGCTCCTCGGCGGGGATCGACCGAGCCAAAGGGAATAAGCACGTCATTATTTCGGGCGCAGCCCTGGACCAAGTCCTCAATGGAGTTCGGATCATGCCCGAGCGCGGTGCGTGCATCAACGGTGAACACCACGGCAGCCATGTTCGACTCGCGATAAAGCTGCGCAATGCGATCAATGGAGGGTGTACGCTCCGATGATTTGAAATACGCTGCCGACGCTTCGAAAAGATCCTCCGGCATTGCCTTGTGGCCGCATTCGTCGACTTCAAGGTGCACATGCATGTCGATGGCTTCAAGCGAAGCGAAATCGATGCCCAGTTCATAACGCAAAGTCATAATGATTCCCCCAGTTCCCTACTTGACTGGTTCCGGGCGCAGTTCTTCCGGAAGTTCCGGGAACTTCTCCCCAACGGACTGCTGGTGGGATCCGAAGCGCGCAGGGAATTCATTGGCCAGCGTTTCATAGTCCCATCCGCCGTCGTGCAGCTCGGTGACCACAGCTTCAGGGTGGCTCCAGACCTGCAGGCGGTCCCCGCCGACTCCAATGGCCTGGCCGTTGATCTCTGCAGCCGCGTCCGAGGCCAGGTAGGCGATCAGGCCGGCCACATCATCTGCGGTGCCAAAGCCCAGATCCTTGCGGAAGAAGTCCGGCATCGCTTCGCCGCGCTCGTCGGCTTCCACGGCAGCTGCAAAGAATGGAACGGTTTTGGTCATTTCGGTGGCTGCCACCGGGATCACTGCGTTGGCAGTAACCCCGGCTCGTTTCATTTCCAGGGCCCAGGTGCGCACCATGCCGACAATGCCGGCCTTTGCCGCCGCGTAATTGCTCTGGCCGAAGTTGCCGCGCTGGCCGGTCGGCGAACCAATTGCGATGATGCGTCCGGAGACATTGTTTTCCTTGAAATACCCGTAGGCCTCACGCACGCAGGTGAAAGTGCCGCGCAAGTGGACGTTGATCACCAGATCAAAATCTTCGTCGGTCATCTTCAGCAGGGACTTGTCACGCAGCACACCCGCATTGGTGACCAGAATATCCAGGCGACCGAAGTTCTCGACAGCGCCGGCAACCAGCACCTTCGCGGCCTCGGTCGTACCTACCGCCGCCGCAACTCCCGCCGCCGTGCCACCGGCTTCGGTAATGGAAGCAACCGCAGCATCCACGGCCGCAGGATCGACATCATTGACAATCACCGAGGCTCCCTGACGCGCCAGTTCTTGCGCATAGCTCAGGCCCAGTCCGCGTCCGCTTCCGGTCACGATGGCAACTTTTCCTGCTAGGGACATGAGAACTCCAATTCGGTGAGGTGTTTCAATTGCTCCACTTGGAAGAAAAGTGGGAACCTTGACTACATACATAAGAACTTTAATCCTTGAGAAAGTCAATGGTTTATTTTTTCATGAAAAGTGGGGACAATGAGATGACTAGCAAAATCACCGCCAAATCAGCGAAGGAAGAACTGTTCATGAAATGCGACCTCGTTCAGGAGCTGAACTTCCTAGTGGCGCGCATGCGCTCCCTGGGTTCGACCCGGGCCAACCATGCGCTGAAGCCACTCGGCCTCAAGGTGCGTTCCTACTCGGTACTTTCCTTGGCGTGCAGCGACATCACCCCCACCCAACGCGATCTCGCTGAATTTCTCGCGCTCGATCCAAGCCAGATCGTGCCACTAGTGGACGGGCTGGAAACCAGTGGACTAGTCTCCCGAATTCCAGATCCCAGCGACCGCCGCTCCAAGGTGATAGTAGCCACCGCGGCCGGCCGGAAGCTCTACGCGCAGGCGCGCAAGATCACCAGGCAAAACGAGGACGAGACCTTGGAAGCGCTAACCCCGCAGGAGCGGCTGCAGCTGCGCGATCTGCTATCCCGGGTAGCGCTGGCTGACGCGGAGTAGCACCCCATTTTTCTCATTCATTGAGAACCCGGCTGTCTGCCCGATCACATGCGCCGCATCATGAGGGAAGTTCTTATTACTTCCTTAGACCAGATGCATCGGTCCGGCAACGCAGCCGGCAGCGCGGCTCTGGTCCAGACGCTAGCGAGGCAGGTCCCATGGCTCAGAATCCGCGCATTCTCAAGACCAAGGTCGGCATCATCGGCGGCGGTCCAGCAGGGCTCATGCTCTCCCACCTGCTGGCCGCATCCGGCATCGAGAACATCGTCGTGGAAATGCGCGATCACGAGGCCATCCGCAACACCCACCGCGCGGGCATCCTCGAAGCCCAGGCTGTCAAGATGCTCACCGAGTCCGGCGTGGATGGACGGGTCCTGACCCACGGCGACGAGCACGCCGGCATCGACCTGCGCTTCAACGGCGAATCCCACCCGCTGGACTTCCGCGATCTGGTCGACGCCACCGTCACCCTGTACGCGCAGAACGAGGTCTTCGTTGACCTGGCCGCGGCGCGCCAGCGCGACCAGGGCGACGTGCGGTACTCCTGCGAAGTCACCGAGATCCTGGACATGGAGACCTCCATCCCGAAGTTCCGCTTCACCGATGAGCAGGGCAACCTCTTCGAGGTGCACGCCGATGTGATCGTCGGCGCCGACGGCTCGCGCTCCTTCGCCCGCCGCCAGATGCCCGAAACGCTGCGCAAGGATTTCAAGGTCGCCTACCCCTTCGCCTGGTTCGGCATCCTCACCGAGGCGCCGAAGTCAGCGCCTGAACTGGTCTACGCGAACTCCCCGCACGGCTTCGCGCTGATCTCCCAACGCAGCGAAACGGTGCAACGCATGTACTTCCAATGCGACCCGAACGAAGACGTGAATGCCTGGAGCGACGACCGCATCTGGGCCGAGCTGCAAAAGCGCGTGGACGGGCCGGATAATTTCCAGCTGAAAACCGGCGAGATCTTCGACAAGACCGTGCTGGGCTTCCGCTCCTTCGTGCGCGAACCCCTCTCCCACGGGCGGATGTTCCTGATCGGCGATGCCGGGCACACCGTCCCGCCCACCGGAGCCAAGGGCCTGAACCTGGCCTTCGCCGATGTGAAGGTGCTCTTCGAGGCCCTGGATTCCTTCTTCTCCACCGGCAGCGAACGGCTGCTGGACGGCTATTCGGACCTGGCGTTGAAGCGGGTCTGGAAGGCGCAGAACTTCTCCTACTGGATGACCTCCATGCTGCACACCCCGGTAGGCGGGGACCCTTTCATGGCCAAGCGCGCCCTGGGCGAACTGGAAACGGTCACCTCCTCGCGCTTCGGCCAGCAGTACCTGGCCGAGTCCTACACCGGCTGGCCCCACGCTTAGCCTTCGCCCTTCCCAAGCATTTCCTCCACCACGCCCGTACGCCCCCTTCGAAAGGAGCACGCAGTGAGCACCGAAACCACAGCTAACGAGTCGTTCAGCGATTCCCCCGTGCTGGACCCCGCAGCCACGACGCTCTCGCAAGAATCCATCAGCCAGGAAATCGCCGATATCCATGCGGCCTACCGCCAGTCGGTGGTCGAGGGCAAGAAAGCCGAGACCCAGCCGCGCATCGACTTCGCGCCCTACCGTTCCTCGCTGCTGCGCCACCCGACCAAGAACCTGCGCCACGTGGACCCGGAAACCATTGAGCTGCACTCCCCGGCCTTCGGCCAGCGCGACGTGCACGCGCTGGAATCGGATCTGACGATCCAGCACAACGGCGAGCCGATCGGCGAGCGCATCGTGGTCGCCGGCCGCGTGCTCGATGGCGACGGCCGCCCGGTGGCCGGGCAGCTGGTGGAAATCTGGCAGGCCAATGCCGCCGGACGCTACATCCACAAGCGCGACCAGCATCCGGCCCCGATCGATCCGAACTTCACCGGCGTGGGACGCGCCATCACCGGCCCGAACGGCGAATACTCCTTCACCACCATCAAGCCGGCACCCTACCCGTGGAAGAACCACCACAACGCCTGGCGCCCGGCGCACATCCATTTCTCGCTGTTCGGCACCGACTTCACCCAGCGCATGATCACCCAGATGTACTTCCCGGGCGACCCGCTGTTCAGCCTCGACCCGATCTACCAGGCGATCACCGACAAGGAAGCGCGCGACCGCCTGGTCGCCAGCTACGACCATTCGCTGACGACCCATGAATGGGCTACCGGCTACAACTGGGACATCGTACTCACCGGCGCCAACCGCACCTGGATGGAAGATGAAGAGGGAGACCACTAGCATGGCTCAGGCACCAGAACTGAAGCTGGCCCCCACACCGGGGCAGACCATCGGCCCGTTCTACGGCTACGCGTTGCCCTATGAGAAGGGCAATGAGCTGGCCAGCCAGGCCCATCCCCGCTCGGTGCGCCTGCACGGGATGGTCTATGACGGCAACGGCGAGGCCATTCCGGACGCCCTGCTGGAAATCTGGCAGGCCGACGAGAACGGCAATGTCGTTTCCCGCGATGGCTCGCTGGTTCGCGACGGCTACACCTTCACCGGATGGGGGCGCGTGGCGGTGGATAACGTCGGGCACTACACCTTCACCACCGTGAACCCGGGCGCTACCGAAGAGGGCAAGGCCCCGTTCATCATGCTCGCGGTTTTCGCCCGCGGCCTGCTCAATCGCCTGTTCACCCGCATCTACCTGCCGGAGGACACCGAAGCGCTGGCTAGAGACCCGTTGCTGTCATCGCTGGGCGAAGCAGAACGCGCAACGCTGATTGCTGCTCGCGAAGACGACGGCTCGCTGCGCTTCGATATCCGCCTGCAAGGCGAGAACGAAACGGTGTTCCTCTCCTACCCGCGCGAGAGCTAGTTGCCACCGCGACACCCCGCTGGATTGCCCCAGCGCCCGCACTGTTACGGGCGTTGGAGCGCCCGGCGGGGTGTTGCCCGTTGCCGGGCACTACAGTTCTAGATAGACGGCTTATACGCTCAACAGCTAAGAATCGAGGCACCGAATGGATGGCGCAGACTACGGCGTGCTGGCCCCCGCCTGGGCAGGAACTGCGGCCGCGGCCTTGGCCAGCGATGCGTCTTTCGTCCAAGCCATGCTGGATGCCGAAGCCGGATGGGTGCAGGTCCAGGCGGATGCCGGCCTGTGCAGCGTCCAGGATGCGCAGGCCGTGCGCGAGGTGGCCAGCGTGGACCGCTACGACCTGGCCTTGCTGGCCTCCCGGACACCGGATGGGGCCAATGCGCTCATCCCGCTGCTGGGCATGATGCGCGACCTGCTCAAGCACGACGGGGCCGCGGCAACTGCGGGCACCGCGTTGCACCGCGGTGCCACCAGCCAGGACATCATCGACACAGCGCTGATGCTGGTCCTGTCCAAGACGCTCACGCTCACGCTGGCAGATCTGCGCAGCACCGCTGGCGGGTTGGCTGCCCTGGCGCAGGCCCACCGCGGGACCGTGTGCATTGCCCGCTCGCTGACCCAGCATGCGCTGCCCACCACCTTGGGCTGGAAAGCGGCCAGCTGGCTCTCGGCCGTGCTGGATGCCGAGCAGCAGCTGGATGCCGCGGCGCGGCAGCTGCGCTTGCAATGGGGCGGTGCGGTGGGCACGCTCGCCTCCCTGGAGCAGCTGCTCTCCGGCCAGCCGGAGACAACGGCCACAAGCCAGTCGCTGTCCTCGGATCTGGCGGCCCTGCTGGGCCTGGAGGATCCGGGAACGCCCTGGCACACCAACCGCATGCCGATTCTCCAGCTTGGCTCCGCACTGGGTGCGGCCATTGCCGCGCTGGGGACCCTGGGCGCTGATGTGCTCACCGCCTCCCGTCCGGAAATCGGCGAGCTGTCCGAACCTCGCGAGGCCGGCAAGGGCGGCTCCTCGGCCATGCCGCAGAAGCAGAACCCGGTGCGCTCGGTACTGCTGCGCAATGCGGCATTCAGCGCCCCCGGATTGCTGTCCACCCTGTTCACTGCTGCCGGCACCGCGGTGGATGAACGCCCCGATGGCGGCTGGCACGCCGAATGGAGTGCCCTGCGCGAACTGGCCCGGCTGGCATCAGGGGCGGCATTCCACGCTTCGTTCCTGGCCAACGGCCTGGGAGTGGATCGCGCTGCCATCGAGCGGAACCTCGCCCTGGGCGGAGATGCCGTGCTCTCCGAACGACTCGCTGCCGCCCTGGCTGATCTGGTGGTCGGCGGAAAACCGGCCATCCAGGCATTGGTGCGCCGCAGCCTCGACGAGGGCATTTCCCTGCGCGATCTGCTGCGCCTGGAAATCTCCGTGCATGACTTGAACGACCAGGACCTCTACGAATTATTTGATCCAGCTGGCTACCTCGGTGCCGCGGATCGCTTCACCGAAACCGTACTCGCCGATTACTCGGCACGGAAGGAATCATGGCAGTCCCGCAACTAACCCCCTCCTTGCTGCACACCGACAAGGCACTTCCCACCCTCATCGTCGGCCCCTCGCTGGGCACTGCGGCCCTGCCGCTGTGGGCTCCGGCCTTGCCTTACCTCAAGGACAAGTTCCAGGTCATCGCCTGGGACCTGCCGGGGCACGGCGAAAGCAAGCCGTCCACCGAAGCCTTCTCGCTGGCCGAACTGGCTACCGGCGTCACCAAGGCCGTCGAGGCGCTGCGTGCCGACGGCGTCATCTCCGAGGGCAGCAAGCTGTACTACGCCGGAGTGTCGGTCGGCGGGGCCACCGCCCTGCAGCTGGCCGTGGACCACGCCGGCTTCTTCGACGCGTTGTCCTCCATCTGCTCTGCGGCGAAGATCGGCACCCCCGACGGGTGGACCGACCGTGCCGAGCTGGTCGCCAAGGCCGGCACCCCGACCATGGTCGCCGGTTCTGCCGAGCGCTGGTTCGCACCGGGATTCATCGAGAAGGAGCCGGTGATCAGCACCGAGCTGCTGCACAGCCTGCAGAACGCTGACCGCTTCGCCTACGCCCACGCCTGCGGCGCCTTGGCAGGATTCGACGTGCGCGGGCAGCTGGCTTCAACCAGCGACCCGATCATTGCCATCAACGGCGCACAGGACCAGGTGTGCCCTCCGGCAGACGCGGAGTTCATCGCCGAAAATGCACCCCGCGGAACCATGGCGGTCATCGATTCGGCCGCCCACCTGGCCCCGGCCGAAGCACCCGAAGAGACCGCGGCCTTGCTGGCCGAGTTCTTGCTGGCCAACTAGAAGCGAGGACTTGCAGAAATGGCTGATTCACCGCGCCTTCCCGGCGATACCTATGATGCTGGCATGGAGGTACGCCGCCAGGTGCTGGGCAACGAGCACGTTGAGCGTTCCACCAGGAACTCGAATGAGTTCACCGACGAATTCCAGGAAATGATCACCCGCTACGCATGGGGCACCATCTGGACCCGCGACGGCCTGCCGCGCACTACCCGCAGCGCCATCACGCTGACCGCAATGATCGCCGGCGGCTACTGGGAAGAACTGGAAATGCATGTGCACGCGGCCCTGCGCAATGGCATGGCTCCCGAAGAAATCAAGGAAGTCTTCTTGCAGTGCGCCATCTACTGTTCCGTTCCGGCGGCGAACGTGGCGTTCAAGGTCGGCAAGAAGGTGCTGGAGGAGTACGCGGCAGCCGAAGGCCACTAGCGGTGGCACCGCGCCGCTAGCGGCGCGCCGCCGCGGCTTGCCGGATCGAGTGCAGCAGAGCCCACGGGACGATGCCGCTGGTGCGCGGGTTGCGTGGCGAGGGGTGGTTCTTGATCGAGAAGCTGTACTCGCCGGCTGGGCCGCGCGCCTCGACTCGGTGCTCGGTCAGGCCTGCCTCCGGGTCGGCGATCAATCTGGCTGTCACCGCATCCCAATCCCCCACAGCCAACGCCACCGCCGCGGCCACATTCAATGACTTCGGGAAGTCCTGGGCCGCTGCCGCGGCTGGACCGCGAAATACCTCTACCGGTCCGGCGGCCTGCTCCAATTCACCGCGCCGCTGCGCATCCATCCACGGCTGCACCAAGGTGGCCGGCAGCTTGCGCGTCGTCACCAGCACCTGGTCGATGCCGCCCATCCGGGCAGCCGCGCCCAGCAGGTCCAATCCGCCGATGGCCCCGGCAGTGCTGGAAAAGCGTCCAGGTCCGGCGGCCTGCACTTGCGCGGCGAACTCCGGGTCAGCCAGCGCTCCCATGGAACTGGCCAGCAGGTCAACCCCACAGGCCAGGATGCGCACCGCATTCTCGCGCAGGGCTTGCTGGCCCGCGCATTCGACCACCAGGTCGCAGCGCTCCAGGGCCGACTCCCAGCTCAGCTGCTCATGCTCCAGCCCGGTTTGCGGACGGCGCAGGATCACCCCTTCGAGCTGGGCACCGTGCACCGTCCCGGCTGCCAGTTGCTCCGCCACCACGGAGCCGATCGCCCCGTGGCCCAGTATTCCCACCCGATACATGCTGCCCGTGGCCATGCCCGTCCTGTCCGAAAAGATCGATGTAAGCTACCGCCAGCTTAGGCCAGCTCGCAGGCTCGGCACGAACTGCCAGCTGGCCAGGGTGCGGGCCGTTGCCGCTAGTGCCGGGAAGCGGTCGAATGGTCCGTGCGTTCCATGAGCCGGGAGGCGCCATATCCGATGAGGATGCCCCAGAAGGCGGCATGGATGTTGAACAGGTCCAGGCCGGAAATGGTTACCACGAACGTCACGAGGGCGCCCAGGGTGAATTTGGTGGCGAAGGCCGTCACAAAGGCCTGCTGCAGGGCCTTGAGCATGGCGATGCCTCCCAAGGCCAGCACGAAAGCCTCTGGGGTGGCCAGCATGAAGCGCGTCAGCGTTGGAGCGAACAGGGCGAAGAGCAGGGACAGGAGGCCATAGACCACCGCTGCGGTGTACTGGCGGTGCTTTTCGCCAGATGATGTGAGCAACGCGTTGGTTGGCCCGGTGACGCAGGCGGACACCGCACCGAAGCATGCGTTCAGGATCGAGAACCCGCCCGAGGCCAGCGCAAAGGCATTGACCGGGGGACGGTGCCCGGCAGAGCGCAGCACCGCGACACCCTGGCCGTTCTGCACAATCAGCACGGTGATGGCCAACGGCACTACCAGTTCCAGCTGCGCAGCCCAGCTGAATTCCGGAGCGGTGAACACCGGGGTGGCCAGCACGGGCCCGCCAGCTGCGTCCAACGCGAACTGGCCGCTGGCGGCCACCGCGATGACCCCGGCGATCAGCGTGCCCAGCACCGGGGGAATTCTTCTGCCCAGCGCCGGCACCGCAGCGAGCAGGACGAAGACCAGCACCATGGGGCCGGCCACCACCGGGTTGGCTTGGGTGGACGAGACGATGTCGGTGCCGAAGCGCAAGAAAACCGCGGCCACCATGGCCATCACAATCGGCATGGGTATGGCCGCCATGATCCGGCGCACCACCCCGGTAGCGCCCAAGGCCAGGACCAGTACCCCGGAGACGAAGAACGCCCCGACCACTTCGGGGAAGGACAGGTGCTGCAGCGAAGGGCCCAGCAGCACCGTGCCGGGGATGGACCAGGCGAATCCCAGCGGCTGGCGGTAGAGCAGGGACATCACGATGGTCGCCAACCCGGCGGAGAGGAAGATCCCGCAGACCCAGGAAGCCATCTCGGCCTGGGACAGCCCGCCAGCGGCACCCACCGCAAGGGTGACCGCGATGGGGCCCGAGGCGGAGAACACCAGCCCGATCACGCCATTGCTGGCATATACCCCGCCCACGTCGCGCAGCAGGTCGCGGATTCCGGCAGGCCGTTGCGCGGCCCGCTCCAGCAGCGGTTCGCGTGGTGCTCGCGCAGCTGCTGGAGCCGATTCGCGGGTGGGCAGGTTATCGGCGGGTTTGGGCATGTGCGCTCCTGGGCGATGGTGGCAGTGGCATTAATAGTCCACCACCATTGCACGGCTCCAGGGGCCGTGGGACGTGGCGCATTGATCCGGGGTATGGCAGTCCTAGGATAGTTCGGGCTGCTAGCTGCCACTGCACGCAGGGCTAGGATAAGACCGGGGCGATGCGGCCCGCGGATGAAAGGAATGCAGGGATGAATTCCAATACCGAGCTCGGCGAATTCCTCAAGGCACGGCGGGCCCTGATCAGCCCGGCAGGCGATGGCGGTCCCCGGCGACGCGTGCCTGGCCTGCGCCGCGAAGAGGTTGCGGTCCTGGCCGGCGTGAGCACCGACTACTACACCCGGCTGGAACAGGGCCGGCACAAGCGCCCTTCCGAATCCGTGCTCGGCGCGTTGGCCAAGGCCCTGGAACTAGATGAGACGGCGGCCGGGCATTTGTTCAATCTGGCCCGCTCGGTCTCCGGTTCCGGGCGCAACATCCCGTCGAGCAGCATCCAGCGGGTACGCCCCTCATTGCATCAGCTGCTGGATTCCTTCACCGGGCATCCGGCCTTCATCCGCGGACGGCGTACCGAGGTGCTGTGCATGAATGCGCTGGCCGCCAGCCTGGTCACCGACTTCCTCGCCAAGCCGGTGCGCCACCGCAGCCTGATCCGCTGGGCCTTTCTGGATCCCGAAGCCAGGCAGCGCTACGCCGACTGGGAGCAGATCGCCGCCTCGATGGTCGGCACCTTGCGCCTGGATGCCGGGCGCCATCCGCATGATCCGCTGCTCGCGCAGCTGGTCGGAGAGCTGTCCATGAACAGCGAAGAATTCCGCACCTGGTGGGCCGATCACCGGGTGGTCGAGCGGCGGGACGGGATCAAGCGGTTCAACCATCCCCAGGTGGGCTATCTGGAGGTCAACTACGAGGCCTTGGACGTGACCGGGGCACCAGACCAGACCCTGTTCATCTACACCACCGACCCGGGCTCGGACTCCGAAGCGAAGCTGCGCGATCTGGCCGCGCTGCTCAACGGCCAGGGACCGGCACCCGAAGCCTAGCTGCGTGCTGGGATCAGCGATTTGCCGAGCCAGCTGCGCTCCAGCTCGTTGAGCGGGCGTGACGAGACGCCATCGGCTGCCAGCGGCACCATGACCGTGGTCGAGTCGAATACCGGCTGCCCGTCCTGGTAGCCGATGCCCCGCACGGTGAAGGACTTGTTGCCCAGCCGGCTGATGCCCATGCGGATGAGCATCTCGGGCTGGTAGTACAGCGGGCGCAGGTAGTCGATCTGGATGGATGCCACCACGGTGCCGAATTCGAAACGGCCTGTTGTCCCGGCCTCGCGCGTCCAGCGGATGCGGGCTTCTTCCATCAGGGTCACGATGCGCGCATTGTTCACATGGCCCAGGGCGTCCTGGTCCGACCAGCGCAGCTGCAAGATGACTTCGGTAGCCGCGGCCAGTTCATCGTTTGTCGTTTCGCTCATGGAACCCATTGCACCAGAAACCCGGGCTGGCTACTGCGCCCGTGACGGCTCATGAACTTGGGCCATCGCCGGAAGGCACCCAGCGTGCATCCTCGTTGTTGGCGTCCAGGCAGATCCATTCCTGTGCAGGCCCGTAGCACCGCAGCTCATCGGTGAACCAGAACGTCTGGTCCGGGTCCCACCCGGCGATCACGCTGGCGTATTTATCATCGATGTCGAGGCATTGCCCGGCGAGCGCCAGATAGGCGCCGATGCCCAGATGCACCCCGTCGTAATCGCGCGCCACGGCCAGCCAGTCGGGGGTCTTCCATGCGCCGTCGCGCCCGGTGGCCAGGTACCAGTCGTGGCGCTTGTGCGCGGTGACCTCGATGCCGTGCTCGCGGCAGAGCCGGATCCAGTCCTCGGCCGTGGCGATCTCCAGCACCTTGGCTGCGGGAGGCACGCTCGTGAACCTGACGCTGGCTTGCTCCCATCCGAAACCGTCTTCCACGCAACTCAGGCCCACTGGCTCCCGGTCTGGGAACACACCGGTAGTGGAGGGCAGGCGGCTGCTGGGCTTGGACCACCATTCCCCGCCGAAGCTGCCCAGCGGGGTGCTGCTCATTTCGGCGGCATCGCGGGCTTCGGTCGCCAGGATGCCAGCCCTCCACTCCTGCAGTATGCCCGGGGCATTGCTGCCGGGAGCCTGCGTCCTGCCCTGCGGGTCATGCTGGTCGAATTCGACCTGGAATTGGTTGCGCAGATCCACGGTATCCAGCCACCAGGCCGCGAGCCCGCTGTCCGCCAGGTGCCGGGCCACGCGCTCAAGCGGCGCGGCCAGTTCCGGCAACGCCAGCAGGGTGTCTTCCCCATCCGGTTCCTGCCAATAGCGGGCACTGTCGACCGAGCGGACCAGCGCTTGCTGCAGCAGCGCTGCGGTGGCCGGAACCAAAGTGGTGCCGTCCAGGCGCCGGGCGATCTGCTGGACACTGGTTTCGGGCATGCTGGATTCATCCGCGCCAAACAGGCCAACGCTTTCGCCGCGTTCTACCGCTACGTGATACGCGGCGTAGAACATCGCCGCATGCAGCGGATGCTCCCCGAACGCCGGTAGCAGCTCCTCTTCGCTGGCAGTGGCGAACTCCCACAGCATCCTGCGCCCGCGCGCGCCTGCCATGAGCGCCTGCACTAGTTCCATCTGCGCCACTTCATTTCACTGGTTCGAAAACAGTAAATCCCGCCAAGACAGTCGATAACTATTTACGGGATCGATTATTAGACATTACCTGAGCAGGGGTTGCAATTCACCTGCCATTGGCACCGTGGAAGACGGCCGGCCAAGGGGCCGGCAGATTGTCCCCACCCGGAGGAACGTTCGTGAAAATCTTCGCTCGACCCGGCAAAACCAATCATCTCACCCCACTGCATCTCACCGCCGGAAGCCTAGTTGCCATTGCAGCTTCCACCGCATTCATCGGCGCCACCCCGGAACTCGAGGCAGTGCCTGCCGCCAAGTCCGCCGCGGACTGGAGCTCCTCGGCCTACCGCGGGTCAGTCGAGGTGATCCCGGCAGGAACTGGCCGCAGCGGCACCGCGCAAGAGACGCTCGACGGAGTGGTCTTCGAGGATCGCAACAAGAACTCCACGCAGGATGCCAACGAGCCTGGCCTACCGAACGTCACGGTTTCCAACGGCCGCGACGTCGTGGCCACCGATGGGCAGGGACGCTACGAACTTCCGGCCTACAACAACATGACCGCGTTCGTCACCCAGCCCCGGGGCTTCCAGGTTCCGGTCGACGACGACAACGTCGCCCAATTCTTCTACACCCACCTGCCTGAAGGCTCCCCGGACCTGAAGTACGACGGCATCGCCCCGACCGGGCCGCTGCCCGAGGCAGTCAACTTCCCGCTGGTGGCCAGCAGCGCCACGCAATCGCCCGAGCAGAGCTGCGTCATCGGTGCGGATGTGCAGACCTATACCCAGCAGGAAGTCGAGTACGCCAGGGAAGGCGCTTTCGCCGATCTGGCGGCCCGCACCGACTACACCGGCTGCGGCGCCTTGTTCATCGGCGACCTCGTGGGCGATGACCTGACCTTCTTCCACCAGACCCGAGAACTGTCCTCCATGCTCAACGGTCCGGCCCGGTTCCTGCCGGGCAACCACGACATCGACTACGACTCGCTGGACGGGCAGCACGAGTACGATTCCTTCCGCGCCCAGTTCGGTCCGGAGTACTACTCCTACGACACGGGCAAGACTCACGTCATCGCCCTGAGCACCATCGATTACCCGACTGCGGTTCCGGCCAAGAAGAGCGACTACACCTACGATCTGGGCAAGCGCCAGCTGCAGTGGCTGCGCGCGGACCTGGCCGAGGTACCCGAGAACAAGGCCATCGTCCTGGCCGGGCACAGCCCCCTGCTGGAGTTCTTCTACAGCGACGAGCATTCCACCAAGCTGGTCCGGGAGATCTACGAATTGCTGGAAGGACGCGAGGTCGTTTCCCTGGGCGGGCACACCCACATGTCAGAGAACCTGCGCGCCGGGGACCTGATGGATGGCTGGCGCGACGAGGTCGGCGAGGCAGGCCTGCCGTTCACGCACTTGACTGTCCCGGCCATTTCCGGGCAGTGGTATGACGGACGGGTTATCGAGAACGGCTACCCGACTTCCATCCAGCGCGACGGGACCCCTCCGGGAGTGCTCACCTTGGACATCAAGAACACCAAGATCACCGAGCGCTTCACCGTGACCGGCGGGGATGCCAGCAAGCAGATGTCCCTGGGCTTGAACACCCCGGCGTACCGGCAGTGGTACGAGGAGAATCTGGAAAAGGAGCGCGGCACGGTTCCGGCCCTGGATGACCCGTTGGCGGTGAGCCGGCAGGGACTGGCCGAGGACACCTGGCTGACCACGAACTTCTGGATGGGCAGCACCGGCTCCGCTGTCGAGGTCTCCATCGACGGCCAGGACCCGGTTGCGGCCGAGCGGACGCAGAAAATGGCCGGCGAACGCCCGCTGTCAGGCGCCGAGTACTCGGATCCGGCGGCCATCGCCGAGCAATTCGTCCATGGCGGCGGCTTCGCCGAGAAGACCAGCCACTTGTGGCGCTTAGAACTGCCAGATGATCTCTCCGTCGGGGCGCACACGGCCACGGTGACTGCCACCGACGTGCATGGGCGTTCTTTCACCGAGGAATTGGATTTCACGGTCATCGGGTAGCGCCATCCTTCGAGCTGGTGCCTGCATGAGCAGGCACCAGCTTTTTGTTACGCCCGCAGTGGGACAGCATCGGCTGCAGGTGCCTAGGATGAATCCATGCGCATTGCAATCCTGGATGATTACCACAACGTGGCCCGCTCGCTGGCCGATTTCGACGGCCTCGCCGCCGTCCTGGACGCCGAAGTCACGGTCTTCACCGAGCACCTGGGCCACGAGGACAGTACCGTCGTCCAGGCGCTGCAGCCCTTCGACGCCATCGTCGCCATGCGCGAACGCACGCCTTTCCCGGCCGCCCGGCTGGCTGCGCTGCCCAACCTGAAGCTGCTGGTCACCACCGGCCGCCGCAACGGATCCATCGACCTGCAGGCTGCCAAGAACCAGGGCATCGTGGTCAGCCACACCGGCTACGTGGCTACCGATGCCGCCGAGCACACCTGGGCGCTGATCCTCAGCGCCGCGCGCCGACTGGACGTGGAGCTGTTTTCCGCGGACCGCCCGCTGGCGGCTGGCTCGGGCTGGCAGACCACTTTCGGACTGGGCCTGTCCGGCAAGACCCTGGGCGTCTACGGTCTGGGAAATCTGGGAGCGAAGGTTGCGAAGGTCGGCTTGGCCTTCGGCATGCGGGTCATCGCCTACAGCCAGAATCTCACCAAGGCCCGCGCCACCCAAGTGGGCGTGGAGCTGGTCTCCGAAGCCGAGCTGTTCTCCACCAGCGACATCGTGACCGTGCACCTGAAGCTCTCGGAGCGCAGCACCGGGGTCATCGGACCCAAGCAGCTGGCGTGGATGCGTCCCGATTCCATCCTGGTCAACACCTCGCGCAGCAGGATCGTGCAGACCGACGCGCTCATCGACGCACTGGACAGCCGGCAGCTGCACCTGGCCGCCGTGGATGTCTTCGACGTGGAACCGTTGCCGGCCAAGGACCGGCTGGCCGCTACCCGGGGCGTGATTGCCACCCCGCATATCGGCTATGTGACTATCGAGCAGTTCGAGATGTTCTACCGCGACGCGGTGGAAGACATCCGCGCGTGGGCTAGCGGCGCACCGATCCGGGTGCTGGCCTAGGGACCTGCGGCCGCGGCACGAAGTAGTAGTGCAGGATCGCCACGACGGCAGCCCATGCGGCCCCGATCAGCATCCCCACCAGCACGTCAGAGACCCAGTGGTGCCCGATGTAGATTCGCGAAGCTCCCATCGCCAGGACGAATAGCGCCGCGACGATGGAGATCAGGTACGCGTAGCGGCGCAGCCCGTAGATGATCGCCAGGTAGCTGGCGATGCCGATCAGCGCGGCCGAGTTCAGCGTGTGCCCGCTGGGGAACGAAAAGGTTTGCGGCGGCGCCGGGCCTCCGGGAACGCCTTGGGGACGCGGCACCTGGAGGTTTGTCTTGAGAATAACGGTCAGCAGGACCGAGACCAGTGCAGTGAACGCGATGGCCGCCAACGGCCACGCGCTGCGGGTTTTCCAGCACAGCAATGAGGTGATCACCAGCATGATCATGGTCATTCCCGGTGTGGATCCCCAGAAGTACAAGAAGTCGGAGACCGCAAACAGGAACGGCGACTGGTGCTCCAGTGCCCATTGGTAGGCTGGGGCATCCAGATCCCTGGCCCATCCGCCCGCGTGCAGGGAGACCAGCACCCTGCGGGTGAAGTAGAACATGGCGACAACCAGCCCGAAAATGATCCACAGCACCTGTGCGCCGCGGGAACGTTGGCCTTGCCGGAAATACCATGAGGATCGCATGGCTTCCATCGTATCGGGGCGGGAGCGAAGCGCTGAACTCGATCGATGCGGAACAATGGAAGCATGACGATCAAGGTGCTGGCAGTTGGCAAGAAACACGAATCCTGGGTGGACGAGGGAATTTCCCGCTACGAGAAGCGGCTGAAGAAGCCCTTCAATCTCACCTGGCAGCTGCTGAACCATTCCTCGCGCGAGAACGACGCGGCCCGCACCGAGGAGTCGGCCCGCATCCTGGCGAAAATCGATGACCGCGACTTCGTGGTTCTGCTCGATGAGCGCGGAAAGAACGTGGACTCCCCTGCGTTGGCCAATACTTTGCGCACCCCGATTGATGCTTCGCGCAATGTCGTGATCATCATCGGCGGCGCGTACGGCGTGGACGCATCCGTGCATGCGCGGGCCAATTTCATCTGGTCGCTTTCGAAGCTGGTCTTCCCGCACCAGCTGGTGCGCTTGATCCTCACCGAGCAGCTCTACCGCGCGCAGGACATCCTGGCAGGCGGGAAGTACCATCACGTTTAAGCCATTCCCTTGACTTTCCAACTTGGAAAGACAAGACTTTCCATAACGGAAAGTAGGGAAATCATGGCTGAGGGGCAAGAACGAATCGACAAGCTGACCGCCGCGGAGCGCCTGGCCTCCGCGGACCAGGCCTCGAACAAGATGGTCGCTGCCGGCACTTCTTCCCGGGCCACCCTCTTCGTGTACGTGGTGCTCGGGAGCACCGCGATGAGTCTTGAACATGTCCTTTCGCCAAAGATGGCTCTGGCGTTATTCGCGGTGGCTGTCGTTGCAGCCCTCGTGCACTACGTGATTATGCGCAGCCGCGCCAAGATGCGCCCTTTGCTCAGCAGCTCGGCAACCTACGGCTGGTACGCGTTCCTGGCTTCAATGATCGTGATGTGCCTGCGCTTTTGGGTCGCCGAGGACCCTTGGAGCATCGGTGCGAAATTAGTCGTCTCCTGCACCGCCTTATCGCATTTGCTTTCCGCCGCGCAAACGGCATGGGACAAGGACCGTGTGCAAGATGCCCAGGAAATGGCGGTCTAGCCAGGTGAACAATTCGCAGATTCCCTCGGAGCGCGAAGCCGCTTCCCAACTCGCCGCGGCCGAAGAAGCTGCGAGCGGCACCGTCAGCGCCACCGAAGCCCCCGGGGCATTCATGATTGTCCTGGGCCTCGCCACGTCGGCAATCTTTTCGCTCTACGGAGTCATCGACATCGCCCTTTGGTACTGGTCGCCGGTGCTCTTTGTGCCATTGATCGCCTGGTACGCCTACTGGTCGCGCCAGCGGCCCAAGTCCCGTCCTGCATTGAGGCACTCGGGCAAATACATCGCTGTCATGCTGTTCATGATGCTCACCCTGCAATTGTGCACCTTCTGGATTCCCCAGACTTGGCTGTTCGCGATACCCAAATTCCTCGCATTGGCCGCTGTCTTCACCGGTTCCCTGTGGATCATGCGCCGCGAAACCATCAAATCCCGCATCAAGGATGGAAATGAACAAGCCATCTAGCAATGCGCAATTCGACGAGCTGATCCATGCACCCATCCGGCTGCGCATTTGCGCCAGCCTCGCCCCGGTGCAGTGGGCAGAATTCGCGCACCTTCGCGGCATCCTCGATGTCGCCGACTCCGTCTTGAGCAAGCACCTCAAGCAGCTCGCCGATGCCGGGTATATCGGCATCGAGCGGTTCACCAAGCTGGGGCGCAGCCATATGCGCGTTTCGCTGACCAAATCCGGACGCCGGGCCTATGTCAGCCATGTGGCGGCCCTGCGGGAGATCACGGCGGGCGGATAATGGCCGATCTTGTCGTTCGCAGACCGTAGTATCGATTCCATGAGCGATGTCCTGTCCCGGTTCGGCGCAGCCACCCGCAAGTGGTTCACCGACGTCTTCTCCGCGCCCACGGTTGCCCAGAGCGGCGCCTGGGAATCCATCTCGGACGGGAAGCACACCCTGGTCATCGCGCCTACTGGCTCGGGCAAGACCCTGGCCGCGTTCCTCTGGGCGCTGGACCGGCTGCACCACGCGGAACTTGACGCTCCAGCATTGCCGGGGATGGACTCCGATGCCGATCATCCAGCAGGCAATGGCACCAAGGTGCTCTACATTTCTCCGCTGAAGGCCCTCGGGGTCGACGTGGAGCGCAACCTGCGTTCTCCGCTCGCTGGCATCCGCGCCACCGCGCACGAAATGGGCTTGTCCCAGCCGTCGGTGTCGGTGGGAGTGCGCTCGGGAGACACCCCGGCCAACGACCGGCGCAAGCTGCTCAAGGACCCGCCCGAAATCCTGATCACCACGCCCGAGTCGCTGTACCTGATGCTCACCAGCCAAGCACGCAAGTCCCTTGCCGAGGTGCACACCGTCATCATCGATGAGGTCCACGCGATTGCCAATACCAAGCGCGGAACCCATTTGGCCCTGTCACTGGAACGGCTCGACGCGCTGCTGCCCGCCCCGGCCCAGCGCATCGGGCTCTCTGCCACCGTCGAGCCGCCCGAAGAAGTGGCCCGCTTCCTGGCCGGCTCCGCCCCGGTGAACATCGTGCGCCCGCCGTCCACCAAGAAATGGGAGTTGGCGGTGCGCGTCCCGGTGGAAGACATGACCGACCTGCCTTCCGCGGCCGGAGCGCATGATCTGGGTCCGGGTTCCTCCCCCGCGGCGTCGGCGAGCATCTGGCCGCATGTGGAGAACCAGCTGGTGGATCTGGTGCTGGACAACCATTCGACCATCATCTTCGCCAACTCCCGCCGGCTGGCCGAGCGGCTGACCGGACGGCTGAACGAAATCTACGCCGAACGCGAGGGATTCAGCGCCGAGGATGCTTCCACCTCCACCCCTGCCGCGATGATGGCCCAGGCCGGTTCCACCGCTGCCGCGCACCCGGAAGCTCCGTTACTGGCCCGTGCCCACCACGGCTCGGTGTCCAAGGATTCGCGCGCCCAGATCGAGGAAGACCTGAAGCTGGGCAAGCTGCGCGCCGTGGTGGCCACCAGCTCCCTGGAACTCGGCATCGACATGGGGCTGGTGGATCTGGTGATCCAGGTCGAATCCCCGAACTCGGTCTCCTCGGGGCTGCAGCGCGTGGGCCGTGCCGGGCACCAGGTCGGCTCGGTCTCCCGGGGCGCTTTCTTCCCCAAGCACCGGGCGGACCTGCTCTCCACCGCCCTGGTGGTCACCCGCATGCGCCAAGGAGCCATCGAGAAGATGGTGATCCCCGCCAACCCGCTGGATGTGCTGGCGCAACAGACCCTGGCCGCGGTGGCCATGGACGACTTGGACGTAGAGCAATGGTTCGACACCGTGCGCCGCGCCGCCCCCTACCAGCAGCTGCCGCGCAGCGCCTATCTGGCCACCTTGGACATGCTCTCGGGCAAGTACCCTTCGGATGAATTCGCCACGCTCAAGCCGCGGCTGATCTGGGACCGGGATGCCGGCACCCTCACCGCCCGGCCCGGGGCGCAGCGCCTGGCCGTGATTTCCGGCGGCACCATCCCGGACCGCGGGCTGTTCGGGGTTTTCCTGGCCGGATCCGAGGATGACAAGGCGCCCAAGCGCGTGGGCGAGCTGGACGAGGAAATGGTCTACGAATCGCGCGTCGGAGACATTTTCGCCCTCGGGGCGACCAGCTGGCGCATCGAGGACATCACCCACGACCGGGTGCTGGTCACCCCGGCCTTCGGCCAACCCGGAAAGCTGCCCTTCTGGCACGGCGACGGGCTGGGACGCCCGGTCGAACTCGGGGCGGCGCTGGGCGAATTCACCACGAAGCTGCTGGCCAGCGAACGCACCGAAGCGGCCGAAGTGCTGCACGGCAGCGGGCTGGATCCGTTCGCCGCGAACAATCTGCTCAACTACCTGGACGAGCAGCGCCGGGCCACCGGCCAGGTGCCCAACCACCAGAATTTCGTGGTCGAGCGCTTCCACGACGAACTGGGCGACTGGCGGGTCATCCTGCACTCCCCGTTCGGCTTGGCCGTGCACGCCCCGTGGGCGCTGGCAGTCGGCGCGCGGGTCCGCGAACGCTGGGGGCTGGACGCCTCGGCGATGGCCGCCGACGACGGGATCGTGCTGCGCATCCCCGCCATGGACGATGAGCCGCCCGGGGCGGACCTCTTCGCCTTCGAAGCCGACGAGATCATCGAGGTGGTCACCTCGCAGGTGGCCAATTCCGCGTTGTTTGCCTCCCGCTTCCGCGAATGCGCCGCCCGCGCGCTGCTGCTGCCGCGGATCAACCCGACCAAGCGCACCCCGCTGTGGCAGCAGCGCCAGCGTGCCAGCCAGCTGCTGGATGTGGCCCGCAACTACCCGGACTTCCCGATCATTCTGGAAACCGTGCGCGAATGCCTGAATGATGTCTACGATCTGCCGGCGCTGTCCAGGATCCTCTCCAGCATCTCCTCGCGGGCCATCCGCCTGGTGGAAGTGACCACCGAGCTGCCTTCGCCCTTCGCCCAATCCCTGCTTTTCGGCTACGTGGCGCAGTTCCTCTACGAATCCGACGCGCCGCTGGCCGAACGCCGCGCCGCCGCCCTGAGCCTGGATCCGGTGCTGCTGGGCGAATTGCTCGGGCGCAACGACGTGCGCGAGGTACTGGACCCGCAGGTCATCTCGGCCTTGCAGGAGCAGCTGCAGCATCTGGCAGCCAACCGCCGGTTGGCGGGCATGGAAGGCGCCGCGGACCTGCTGCGGCTGCTGGGTCCGCTGGATGCCGGGCAGCTGGCCGCCAGGCTGCGCGATCCGGCAGATGACGAAGCGGCGCTGGATCCTGCCAGCGCCCGGGCCCACGCCGAGGCCTTGGTCTCCACGCGCCGGGCTTTCACCTTGCGCCGCTCCGGCCAGCTGGTGTACGCGGCCATCGAGGATGCCGGCAAGCTGCGCGATGCGCTGGGCACCCCGCTGCCCACCGGCATCCCGGCGGCCTTCCTGGAGCCTGCCACCGCTCCGATCCAGGACCTGGTCTCGCGCTTCGCCCGCACCCACGCCCCGTTCACCCTCGGGGAGCTGGCCGCGCAGCTGGGACTGGGCGTCGCGGTGCTGCGCCCCGTCCTCGACCAGCTGGTGGCCGCCGGCCGCTTGTCGCTGGGGGCCTTCCGCCCGCTGGAGCTCGTCCCCGAAGGCGTGGCCGGCGACGAATACTGCGACGTGTCGGTGCTGCGCACCATCCGCACCCGATCCCTGGCGGCACTGCGTGCCGAGGTGGAGCCGGTGGACCAGGACACCTACGGGCGCTTCCTGCCGGCCTGGCAGCAGATCGGTTCTTCGCTGCAGGGAGCCGACGGCGCCTATGAAATCGTTGCCCAGCTCGCCGGTGCCGAGGTCCCCGCCTCCGCCCTGGAATCCTTCGTGCTCCCGGCCCGGCTGAGGGGCTACCAGAATTCCTGGCTGGATGAGCTGTGCAGCTCCGGGGATATCCTGATCTGCGGAGCCGGAGCCGCCGGCGGCAAGGACGGCTGGCTGTCGCTGCACACCGCCGAGCATGCAGCGCTGAGCCTTCCCCAGCCCGATGCCAGCGCGCTGCAAGCCCTGGACCTGCGCGTGCTCCAGGCCTTCGAGTCCACCGGCGCCTACTTCGCCGAGGAGCTGGCCGGGCGCATCCACCGCAGCGATGAGCCGGCGGCCAGCAGCCACGAGGTCGCCGAATCCTGCTGGAGGCTGTTCTGGGCCGGGTACATTTCACCGGATACCATGGCGCCGATCCGCGGCTACCTGGCCGGCGGAAGCACCGCGCACAAAATCGCCAAGCCCGCCCCGCGGGCCCGCGCCGCACGATTGAACCGGCTCTCCGGGCTGAACCGGCTGGCCCGGGAGCAAGCCGGCGGGCCGGCGCGCGGCTCGCGCGGCGCGGCCCGCTGGTCGCTGCTGCCCGCACCGGTAGCGGACCCCACGATCAGCGCCCACGCCACCGCGGAAATCATGCTGGAACGCTACGGGGTGCTCACCCGCGGCTCGGTGGCCGCCGAGTCGGTGCCCGGCGGCTTCGGCCAGCTCTACCGGGTGCTCTCGAAGTTGGAAGAAGCTGGCCATGCCCGGCGCGGCTACTTCGTCGAGAAGCTCGGCGCCGCCCAGTTCTCCACCTCCACCACCATTGACCGGCTGCGCGGATTCCAGCTGGCCGATGACCCGCGCCGCCAGCCGGTGGCCACGGTGCTGGCTTCCACCGATCCGGCGAACCCCTATGGCGCGGCGCTGGCTTGGCCTGCGACCGAAACCGGGCACCGCCCCGGGCGCAAGGCCGGCGCAATCGTCGGGCTGCTCGACGGGGCCCTGAGCCTCTATCTGGAGCGCGGCGGGCGCACGGTGCTGACCTTCGGGCAGCTGCCCGAGCCGTCCTGGCGCATCCTCGCCACGGCGATGGTCGCCGCGCTGCGCACCGCCCAGGTCGACAAGATCGCCATCGCCACGGTCGACGGGCAGCCGGTGCAGGACCATCCGGTCGGCGCCGCCCTGCTGGGCGCCGGTTTCTATGCGACGCCCCAAGGCATCCGCTTCCGCCGCTGACCCGCTATCGAAGGAGCGCTGCCCATGCCCGAAGGCGATACCGTCTACCGCGCCACCGCCCGCTTGCACCAGGCGCTGGCCGGCGAAATCCTGCTGGCCTCCGATTTCCGCGTCCCGGCCCTGGCCACCGTGGACGTCTCCGGGTACACGGTGCGCGAGGTCATCCCCCGGGGCAAGCACCTGCTGATGCGCCTGCAGCCGCCGGCTACTGCGAACCCGGCCTTCGCCCAGCCTGCGCTGACCTTGCATTCGCATCTGCTCATGGAAGGGCGCTGGGATCTCTATGCGCCAGGCGAACGCTGGAGGCGCCCGGCGCATACCGCCCGGGTGGTGCTGGAAACAGCAAACGCCAAGGCCGTGGGCTTCGAGATCGCCCAGGTGAAACTGCTGCCAACCGAACAGGAATCCGAGGTGGTCGGCCATCTGGGACCCGACCTGCTCGGGCCGGACTGGGATGCGCAACGGGCGCTGGACAACCTGCGCGCCGATCCGCAGCTAGGCATCGGCCAAGCGCTGCTGGACCAGCGGATCATGGCCGGGGTGGGAAATGTCTACCGCAGCGAGATCCTGTTCCTGCGGCGCGTGCATCCGCTCACCGCGGTGGGCGAGGTGGCCGGCCTGCCGGCATTAATCGAACTGGCCCACCGCTTGCTGGTGGTGAACAAGGACCGGTCGCGGCGGGTGACTACCGGGCAGCCGCGCACCCGCGACCCGCTGTGGGTCTACGGCCGGGCGTCGAAGCCCTGCCTGCGCTGCGGAACCCGCATCGGGCTGCTGCGCATTCCCTCGGCTTCCACCGGTGCCGAGCGGGACTGCTACCTGTGCCCTTCCTGCCAGCCAGCGGCCTAGGCGGCGGGGCGCGGCTGCAAGCCTAGAGGTCGACTTCGCCCTGCACGCAGCTGTTCACGTCGCCTCCCACCCAGACCACGCCGTCCTCCACGCGCAGATGCACCCGGCCCTGGTACCCGATCGCGGTGCCTTGGGCGGCGATGTAGCGTTCGGGAGCCAACCCGGAATCGGCCAGCCACCGGGCCAGGCCCGCATTGAGGCTGCCGGTGGCCGGGTCTTCCCACACTGGGTCCCCGCCGACGAAAGCACGCACTTCGAACTGCGTGCCGGCCCCTGGCTCCTGCGGACCTGCAACCCCGATGGCCAGCGTCCCCAGGGCGTTGGGATCCGGGTCCAAGGCCAGTACCTGCTGCGCACTGGAGAGCCTCACCCCGATCCATTCCGGGCCGTTGACCAGCCATGAGGCATCCTGGATCCGCTCCCGGGGAATCGCCAGTACCTCGGCGATGCGCTGCACCAGCAATTCGGCAACCGGTTCGTAGCGGGTCAGCGGCGGTGCAGCGAACCATAGCCGTTGCGGCTCAACGCGCACCTCCACCAGCCCGGCGGCGCATTCCTGGATGACCCGTCCCTTCTTCTTGGGAACCCCGCCGGCCTTCAGCCAGGCAAAGGCCGAGCCCAGCGTCGGGTGGCCGGCGAAGGGGAATTCCTGGGTGGCAGAGAAGATCCGCACCCGGTAGTCGGCGGCCGGATCCTCCGGTTGCATCAGGAACGTGGTCTCGGCCAGATTGGTCCACTTGGCAAATCCTTGCATCTGCCCGCTGGCCAGGCCTTCTGCATCGTGGACCACAGCCAAGGGGTTGCCCAGATATGCAGTGGGAGAAAAGACGTCGACTTCGCTGTATTTACGCATGGCCATCGAACCAACCTAGCAGACCGCGGCCTGCGCGGTCCTGGCAAAGATGGGAGAATAGCCCCTATGGCTATGGAATCCCCGCTTCCCGTGCGCAACGGCGTCAATGCAACTCGTCTTCGCCTCCCGCGGACCGGTTCGTGGGCAACTGTCGCAGATTATTTGCTTGAGCGCTTCGGCCATGTGGATCCAGAGGGCATCCTGCGCCGCTTCGATGATCAGCAGATCGTTGGCTTGGGCGGCACTCCGCTCACTCGCCAGACGCCCCTGGGCGAGCACGAATTCATTTGGTACTACCGTTCCCTGCCGGTAGAAACTCCCATTCCCTTTGAAGCCAGGATCCTGCACCAAGACGAGCATCTGCTGGTCGTGGACAAGCCGCATTTCCTCCCCACCACACCCGGCGGACGCTTCATCCAGGAATCCGCGCTGGTGCGCCTGCGCAACCAGACCGGCATCGATGATTTGGTGCCGATGCACCGGCTGGACCGGGCCACCGCCGGGGTCATTCTTTTCGCGGTGAATCCGGCGACCCGCGGCGATTACCAGATGCTCTTCGAACGCCGCGAGATCGCCAAGCGCTACAAGGCGGTGGTCGCCCTGCAGCCGGGCGAAGGCCTGGAAACTGGACGGGTGCTGCATCCAAATGGGGAGCATTCGCAGGTCAAACCGGAATCCGAGCTGCGTGGCCTGCTGCAGCGGATGCCGCTGCTCTTCGAGAACCGGATGGCCAAGGTCAAGGGCCAGCTGCGTTCCATTGTGGAAGAAGGCGAGCCGAACGCCCAGACCCTGGTCAAGCTCGAGGCGATCGGAACGAGCACCGGTTTCCATGCCGGGCTGGAGGTCGCCTTGATGGATCTGGAACCGCGATCGGGCAAGACCCATCAGCTGCGAGTGCACCTGGCTTCCTTGGGCCTGGGCATCATCAATGACGCGTTCTATCCGCGGCTGTGGGATCTGGCCCCGGATGACTACCGGCGCCCGCTGCAATTGCTGGCGCACACCATTTCCTTCACCGATCCGCTGACCGGCCACGCGCGCAGCTTCAGCTCGCAACAGCGGCTACTGGAAGCGCCGTCGGTCCCATAACCTCTTCTCACGGGGGAAGAATTGCCCTAGGCTGGTGCCTATTATCCCGTGCCCCGTAAGGATGAAGGCAAGATGGCCGAACACCAGCGGACCCCGCAACTCGATTCCCTGGTGGAGTCGGCCCAGTCTGCCATTGCTTCGGCGGCAGAACGGTCCTCCTTCGTGTTGCCCTACTCGGCGCCAGATCATCGCCCCAACCCTGCAGTGGAACCTTTCGACACGGTCCGCGGATACCTCTTGGGCGCGTCGGGCTTATTGCTGCTGCTGACCTCGTTGGCGTTGCCTTCCGGCTTGCATGGACGCGCGCCGTCCAGCCTGCTGGATACCAGCCTGGTGCATTCGGTGTTGTGGCCGGCAACTGCCATCGCGCTGGTCCTGAGCGCCGCGTTTTCGCTGCGCCGCGATCAGCTTTCGGCGCGACGCCAACGAATCATTTCCGTTTATTCGATCCCGGCCACAGCGATGATGGCCTGCGCCATCACCCTGGCTTCCGGGTTCTTGGCCATCAGCGCTGCCATCCTGGCAACCATCGCTTCGCTGCTGTCCCTGTACGGCGTGCTCCAGCTGAACAGGAATACTGCGCGAAACCGCTTGGAGCGCTGGGCAACGGATGCCCCGGTAAGCTTCTTTGCCGGTTCCAGCCTGGTCTATGCCCTGCAACTCTGGTTTGCCGCCGCCGGATGGAATGACGGCGGGCAGGGACTTCCTGCTGTGGTGGTGGCGGCCGGAATTTCAGTGGTTGCCGCCGCCTTCGCCCACTCGGAGCGCGGCCGCCACGCCTTTGCCAGCGGCTTCGGAATCTGCATGATCGCCGCTGCCATCCAGGGCTGGCTCAATGAGTCCGCACCGCTGTGGGTCTGCGCGGTCTGGATCTTCATGGCCTTGCTGGTCTTCCTGATGGCCGAGAACCGCCGGTTCCAGATCAGCCATGCCGAGCACCGTGCGCAGCGCGGCAAGCCCATAGAGTTCTAGGACTGGCCGCGCCCGCCACGGGTGCCTAGCGTGGCGCCATGCGGATGGCTCCATCAAGGCGAATGGTTTCGCCGTTGAGCATCGGGTTGGCCACGATGTGCTCCACCAATGCCGCGTATTCTTCCGGACGTCCAAGACGCGAAGGATGCGGCACCTGGGCTCCGAGCGAGTCCTGGGCAGCCTGCGGCAGGCCGGCCATCATCGGCGTGTGGAAAATGCCCGGTGCGATGGTCATGACGCGGATCTGGTGGTTCGCCAGCTCGCGAGCCAGCGGCAGGGTCATGGCCGCTACTGCTCCCTTGGAGGCCGCATAGGCCGGCTGCCCGATCTGGCCGTCAAAGGCCGCCACCGACGCGGTGTTGATGATGACCCCGCGTTCGGTGGTTCCCTGCTCATCGCTCAGCGCTTCGCTATGCGCCATGGCTTCTGCGGCCAGGCGGATCACGTTGAAGGTGCCGTTGACATTGATGTCCAGCACCTTGGCGAAGCGCTCCAGCGGCAGCACTCCGTCGCGGCCCAGCACCTTGCCTGGTGTTGCCACACCGGCGCAATTGACCAGCACCCGCAGGGTGCCAAGTTCCTTGGCACGTTCGATGCCGGCAGCCACCTGCTGCGCGTCAGTGACATCAGCTGGCACGAAGCGGACATTCGCGCCGATCTCGGCGGCGATTTCATCGCCATCCTCACGCGGCAGGTCGAGTACCACCACATGCCTGGCGGCGGTGGCCAGCTTCTGCGCCGTGGCGCGTCCCAATCCCGATAGGCCGCCGGTGACCAGAGCGACTGAATCCTGCAACTGCATATTTACCCCTTTGTAGACAGTGGTCTTGTGATCTACATTACTGGCCAGTTGCGTGGAGGCGAAGACTCTTGCCCGCGGGCATGGAAAAACCGCTGGACCCCGCGATGGGATCCAGCGGCTCTTGCACTGTCCTGCAGCCTAGTGGCTCGGAACCGTCGCAGGCTCGGCTTCGACTCCAGCCGATTTCTTCTTGCCGCCAAGCAGGAAACCGATCACCACGATGCCGACGCTGCAGCCGGCACCGATCAGGAAGCCAGGTTGGAAGCCTTCGACCGAAGCGGTCAGCGGATCGCCGCCAGCTGCGATCTTCGCGGCGGTGGATGAGGCGACAACGCCAACCAGCAGGGCGGTGCCCATGGCGCCCGCCAACTGCTGCAAGGTCGAGAGCAGGGCCGAACCGTGCGAGTGCAGGCTGTGCGGCAGCGGGTTCAGCGCAGTGGTGAAGGCCGGGGTGAAGATGAAGGCCAGGCCCAAGCTCATCACCAGGTGCATGACCACCAGCAGCCAGATCGGAGTGTCCACATCCAGGACCACCGCGTAGCCCAGCAGCGAAACCAGCAGCACCAGGGCGCCGGGAACGATCAGCGGACGGGCGCCGACCTTGTCGTAGAGCTTTCCGACCAATGGCGCCAGGACACCCATCAGCAGACCGCCCGGGAGCATGATCAAACCGGTGGTCAGGGTTTCAATGCCCAACACGTTGGTGAAGAACATCGGCAGCAGGATGATCACGCCGAACAGCGAAATCATCGAGAACATCATCAGCACCAGCGAAAGGGTGAAAGCCCTGTAGTTCAGCGGACGCAGATCCAGCAGCGCCTTGTCTTCCTTCTGCAGGTTCAGCTGCAGGAAAACGAAAGCGAGCAGGCACAGAATCGCGCCAACAAGGATGCCCAGGTTCAGCGGGGTGACGCCAACCGACAAGCCGCTGAGGCCGTAGACCAGGCCGCCGAAACCCGGGATGGCCAGAATCAGCGAAGGAATGGACAGCGGCGTCGAGGCGCCGTCAACGTCCTTGGACAGTCGAGGGGTGCCGATCAGCAGAGCCGCTACCGCGATCGGGATGATCACGATGAACATGAATCGCCACGACAGGTACTGCAAGATCAGTCCGGATACCGTCGGGCCGATGGCCGGGGCTACGGAGATCACGATGGAGACATTGCCCATCAGCACGCCGCGGCGCTCAGCAGGGACCAGATGCAAGATGGTGGTCATCAGCAGCGGCATCATGATGGCGGTGCCGCTGGCCTGGATCACACGGGCCACCAGCAGGACGCTCAGGCCCGGCGCGAGGGCAGCCAGCAGGGTGCCCAGAGTGAACAGGCCCATGGCCAAGACGAAGACATTACGGATGCTCATCCGCTGAAGCAGGAAGCCGGTCATTGGAATGACCACGGCCATAGTCAGCATGAAGATGGTTGACAGCCACTGAATTGCGTCAGCGGTGACATTGAATTCATCCATCAGAACAGGCAGGGCCACGTTCATGATGGTCTCGTTCAGGATGACCACGAAGCTGGAAACAATCAGCACCGCAATCGTGGTGAAGTTCTGTTTGCTCAGTCGTTCTGGAGCGTTCGTCACGGCAGGAATCTGCTTCCACGAGGATTCGGAAAAAGGAAACGCTATCTGACGCTTGCGGCTGCTTCGCCGGGCAAGGAAGTTCAAATAGCTCTATCGATTTTATCGCTTGGGATTGCGGTGCACTAGGGGTGCAGGAAACCTTATAGGTGAGTTCGGCAACACAGATCCAGCTTCACGGAATGTCGAGGGTTTGTGTACGAAGATAGAACCATGAACGTGCGCACTCCTGACCCATACCCTGGATGGCTCTCCGAAGAAGACCTCTACGAGGCACGGCAGCGCCTGCCCATGCTCTACGTCGAGGCCATTCCCGTGCGCCTGGACCCGCTGGGCTACGTCAACGAGGTGGGCCTGCTGCTCACCGGCGATGATGACGGGCGCATGCTGCGCACCTTCGTTTCGGGGCGAGTGATGTACCGCGAGACCATACGCGCCGCGTTGATCCGCCACATCGAAAAGGACCTGGGCACCATGGTGCTTCCGCAGCTTCCTGCTTCACCGGTGCCCTTCACCGTTGCAGAATACTTCCCGGCGCCGAGCGAAACCGGTCTGACCGATGATCGGCAGCATGCCGTATCCATGTGCTACATCGTGCCGGTTCGCGGCGAGACCAGCCCTCGCTCCGATGCGTTGGAGCTGACCTGGCTTTCGCCCAGCGAAGCGCTCAGCTCGGACATCCAGGGCGAGTTCGCTGGCGGTCGAGAAAATATTCTCCGTCAGGCATTAGCCCATGTCGGAGTGAATATCTAGCCCTGCTGCCCGCTATTTGGAATGATTCCCTGCCGGCGCTTGATGATCGATCCAACCCAGCTTCCCAAGAGCACCCCGAGCATGCCCACGGTGCAGCCGATCAGGGTCTCGACCACGCGGTCGTACATCACCGAGCCGCTCAGGCCCGTCACCAGCGAGACGCCCACGAGCGCCATCGGGGTAATGAAGACCTGCGCCAGGAAATAGTTGCGCATGACCAGCAGCTCGGCCATGAATTGGCATATGGCGATGAAGGCGAGCAGGATCCAGACCTGCGGGTTCAGGAAGATCAAGATCGCCATCAGGACCATGCCTGCCAGGGTGCCAAGCATTCGGTGCACGCCGCGCCGGATGCGCAAGGTCGTGGTGTGCCCGACCAGGGGAACCACCGCGGCCACCATCGCCCAGTAGTTGTGCCCGGCTTCCAGGCTGCTGCCCACGGTATTGGCCAAGGCGCCGGCCACGCCGGCTGTCAGGATGTAGAACAGCCCTTCCCACCAGATGGCCTTGCGGACGTTATCCGATAGTGGCGGCAGCGGGGTGCGCTTCCACAAGCTGGTCCACTGCCCGAGTGCACCGGCCGCACCGATGGCTACCGACAACAAGATCGTCAGGGCCGACACGAGCAGGGCTTCGCCGATTGGCGCGGGGACGGGGATCGAGGCAATTGCCGCGAATGCGAAGATGTGGAACAGCGAACCGCCGGGCCGCAGCCGCATGAAACCCACCAGCACCGAGCAGGCACCGGCCACGAGAGTCGTCGCGCCAACTACTTGCCACTGCTTGATTCCAGGGTCCGAATGGTCGATCCACCAGTGCGAAGCGGCCAGCGCCAGGGCGATTACCGCGAAGAACAAGGCCCCGGAACGCACCTGCATCCGCAACCGGTTCCAGTAGCCGTCCACGCGCCCATACACGCCGGTAAAGGCGCCGAACACGGCAAAGACCACAAGGTCCAGCCGGTCAATCGCGAAGAGCGTGATCAGAGGCGCAAAAACACCGATGCCGGTGCGCAGGCCGATCCAATGGTCCTTGCGGGCAGGCCCCAGCGTAATGAGCGCCTTGGCGGATTCCTTCAGATTCTCCAGACCCACATCTTCCTTCCGTCGCGTTGGACACAACACGTACGCTCCATTATTCGCGCTTTGCCTTGTGAAGCGTTAGGTTTTGGCGCACATTGCCCCTGTCGTTTTCCTCACCGCGCGGTTAATACGGCACACTTGGTACGTGTCCGAAAAGAACTTTGACCCCAGTGCCCCGCATGCCCGCCAGGATGAATTCGGCTTTGAAGTCGGAACCCGGCTGACCGCTCCGGACGGTTCCCCGATGTTGGGACGTACCGGCGTTATCCGTACCCCGCACGGCGACGTCAAGACGCCCGCGTTCATTGCGGTAGGCACCAAAGCTACCGTCAAGGCAGTCACCCCGGTGCAGGTTCAGGAGCTTGGCGCGCAGGCTGTGCTGTCAAACGCCTACCACCTGTATCTTCAGCCAGGCGCGGATATCCTCGATGAAGCTGGCGGACTAGGCAAGTTCATGGGCTGGCAGGGGCCGACCTTCACCGACTCCGGCGGATTCCAGGTCATGAGCCTGGGCTCGGGCTTCAAGAAGGTCATCGACATGAAGTCCGTAGACCAGTCTGGTCCGGACGACGCCGTGGCCCCGGGCAAGGAACGCCTGGCCAATGTGGACGAGGACGGCGTCTGGTTCAAGTCCCATCTCGACGGCACCAAGCACCGCTTCTCCCCTGAGATCTCCATGGGCGTGCAGCACCGGATCGGCGCGGACATCATGTTCGCCTTCGACGAGCTGACTACCTTGCAGAATTCCCGCGGCTACCAGGTCGAGTCCCTGGAGCGCACCCGGCGCTGGGCCGAGCGCTGCATTGCCGAGCACTTTGCATTGACCGACTCCCGCGAAGGCAAGGAATACCAAGCCTTGTTCGGCGTCATCCAGGGCGCCCAGTACGAGGACCTGCGCCGCAAGGCCTGCCAGGACTTGGGGGCCATGGCCTTCGATGGCTTCGGCATCGGCGGCGCCTTGGAGAAGGAAAATCTGGGAACCATCGTCGGCTGGTGCGCCGAAGAGCTTCCAGAGAACAAGCCGCGCCACCTGCTGGGCATTTCCGAGCCAGATGACGTCTTCACCGCGATTGAGAATGGTGCCGATACTTTCGACTGCGTCTCGCCCACTCGCGTTGCGCGCAACTCGGCGTTCTATACCCCCTGGGGCCGTTTCAATCTTTCCGGCGCACGCTACAAGCGGGATTTCACTCCGCTGGTGGAAGGCTGCGAGTGCTATGCCTGCAAGAACTTCACCCGTGCGTACATTCACCACCTGTACAAGGCCAAGGAACTGCTCAGCCACACGTTGATTTCCATCCACAACGAGCAGTTCACTGTTTCGCTGGTTGAATCCGCGCGCCAGGCGATCGAAGATGGAACCTTCTTCGAGCTCAAGGACAAGGTGCTCTCCAGCTACTACGCTGGCGAACCGGATCCGCAGGGCCAGCCGGCCGCCCTGTAGCCAAGGGCCGCAAAGCAGTCGAGGCATCGATTCTCCACGCACTGGGCAGTGCAAGGAGAATCGATGCCTCTGGCTTTTCTAAGCCGAAGCCCTCTGCCCTGCGCGGGTCATCGGCAAATGCATGATCCCGTCGTCGTCATAGTCTTCTCCGGAGCGGAGGAAACCGAACTTTCCGTACCAGCCCTCCAGCTGGGTCTGGGCGCTGAGCTGGATCTCCGCCTCCGGAGCGCAAAGCGCCACGGCACGCTGCATGAGTTCCCCGGCCAGGCCCCGGCCTCGGGCTTCTGCGGCCGTTGCAACCCGCCCAATGCGCGGAGTGCCGCTTGCGCTGTCCATGATTCGCACAGTACACAGCACTTTCCCGTTCTCGGTGGCCACCAGATGCACAGTGCCGGCATCCAGATCGCGGCCATCGATGTCCGGGTAGCACGATCGCTGCTCGACGATGAATACCTCGGCACGCAGTTTCAGTATTGAGTAGAGCAATTCTGCGGAAAGCCCATCGGGCTCGTGGATGGAAATCAAATCGTTCATCCTCCAAGACTACCTACGCCCCCGCGCCCAGCTTCCTGCCGGAAACTTGAACCAGTGCACTTGCACCAAAGAGCATTGCCGCGATCCACAGCAACAAGGGAATGGGAGTACCGGGGCTGAGCACCAAGAAGAAAATTGGCGAGAACGTGGCAGCTGCCCGAAGGAAAGTCGCTGTTTCCAGGAAAAGATACGTGGCCACGGCCGACTCGCTGGTGGCTCCCCCGAGTAATGCATCCCAGTCCCGTTCTTCCCTGCTGGCGTGGGCACTGCTTGCCGCAGCACATCCCAACGCGGCGACCAGGCCTGCGGCGATCCAAAGCCAAATGCGATCCAGCTGGATCATGCCCAGCATTCCCAGCCCGCCGGTCAAGAACAGCAAGGCGGTGGCTGAAAAGAGCATTGCATACAGCGTTGCTGCCCGCATCAGGCGCTGTTCCGAAATCCCTAGAAGCTGGGTGAGCTGCCGTTCGGAAACGAGCGGTGCAATGGTCGCGGAAATGCTCAAGGTGAGAACAAGGCAGAGCACCAGGTAAAAGGCCGCTGCGCTCAGCGGGTTGGCAATTCGCTGAACCGTGGCGGCCAACGCGAAAGCCAGGAGCAGGAACCCGGCCACCGAATGCCAACGGCCTCCCCTCAGCAAACGGAGGCAGAGAATGCGCCACGCCACCGGCAACTTGGCAGTGAGCTTGCCACCGCGTGCGCGCCTGCGGCTAATAGCGGATGTCGCCGGAGCCGAGAGGCCACGCGAGTCGCCCTGCATCAAAGTCCCCACGGCGAATTGCTGGTGCTCTCCGGCAAAACGCAATGCCTGGCCCGGAATCTGGTCAAAATGGCGAAACGCACCGTACGTACTCGCGCCGCTAAGTACCAGGACAACGAGCAAGGCGAGCATCCAGGCAGCCGGATCCAAGGTGGCCGCAGCCATAGCGCCAACCAGGCTTTGGGCCCAAGGAATCTGGAACATCAAGAGCATCCACAACACGGCCAAGGCGATGAGCAGCCCGAGGCCCACCCAGCCGCAGATCCGTCGCGCAGCTATTTGCTGGTTCTTCCCCTGGATCGCCGTGGCCGCGTTGGCAAGCCCGACACCGGCCACTGCGAAGCAGGCGAGCCCATGGACTGCAACGGGTACCGGGAGCGATCCGGCCAGCCCCAGCATCACGATCAGCCACAGCGCACCGGCAAAGCTGCTCGCGAAAAGACCGATGAGCAGCGCATTTCGCCACGTCGGCTGGCGGATAGCCCGGAGCTTGACCGGCAGCGGCAGCCACCAGTCGGCCTTGGCCGCACTGAGCCCGCAAGGCCCCAGATAGAGCATGAGCCGAAAGGTTGCCAAGCCGGCCAGGGCCAATAGCACGAAAGAGAGGTCCTGCAAGCGCCAGACGGCGCTAGGCAGCACTTGGTGCGCTACGCCCTCGCCCAAGAGCACAAACAGCATGCCAAAGAGTGCGCTGAAGAGGTAGGCCAACGCCACCAGCGCGGCCAGCACCCAGACATAGGCATCGGAAAAGCTGTCGAATTTCTCGGAGAAATTCCGCCGCTTCTTCGCTCGATTGACCACTTCTCGAGGATTGAAATCAACGGCATGGCTTGCAACCCGGCTAGCGCTCAAGCCACTGCGCCCCTGCCTGCGGATCAAGCAGTTCGCCCTCGTCTTCATCCAGAAGCAGCACTTGGTCCACGCAGCTTCGCAGCATCAGCGGATCATGGGTCACCGCTAGCAAAGTTGTTCCCTTGGCGCGTACCCCGGCAAGCCGCTGGTACAGCTTCTGCCTGATACGAAGGTCCAGGCGTTGTTCCGGTTCGTCAAGAATCAGCAGTTCTGCCGGACGGATCAAGGCCGCGGCGAGCAGCAGCTTACGGCGTTGGCCAGAAGACAGCTCGCCGGGAAGGTGATCGTCAGCAGCAGTGATTTCGAAGAAGTCGAGTTCTGCTTGGACTAACTGGACCCAATCATCCAGTCCGTGTCCACGAGCGACCATTTCCAGATGTTCGCGCACGGTGAGTTCTTCGAAGAAGGCGCCATCGGTGACCTGTACTGCGACGGTACGGCGAAAATGCTCCGAGCTTTCATTCACGGGAAGGCTTTGGAACTCGACGGTGCCTTCCACCGGAATGAGATGTCCCAGGATGGTGCGGATCAGTGTTGATTTTCCGCTGCCATTGGCACCGATAATTCCTAAGCCAGCACCGGGAGCCAGCTGCAGGTTGATCGGCCCGCAGATCACGCGATTGGGATAGCCAATGGTCAAGTCGTGTGCTTCTAGCTGAACTTCAGCGCTTTGACCTGTCTGCATGCCATCGATTCTAGTGTCCGGATACAGCTGTGGGCATCGCCCTCACGGATGATGCCCACAGGATCACTAGCTTGCGACGGCCGCTTGGCTGTAGCCAGGTTCGCGCTTCTTGAACCATTTGATGACCATCGAGGTCACCGGAACAAACAGGACCTCCACGGCAGTCTTGTAGATGAAGCCCACCACCACGTAGTTGATGAATGTCGGCGCATCGGCGATGCCGATAACTGGCGCTGCAATGGCACAGAAGATCAGGGTATCCAGGAACTCCCCAACACCGCTGGAGCCGATCAAGCGGAGAATCAGCCCACGCTCGCCGGTGCGTTCCTTGAGCTTGACCAGCACCCATGAGTTGGCCAGCTGCCCCACCAGGAAGCCGCAGGCGGAGGCAACGACGATCTGCCAGATCGGGCCAAGGGTGCGCTCAAATGCGTCTTGCCCGTCGTAGAACTCGGCTGATGGCAATTGGATCATGACCCAGAAGCAGAACACTGCGAAGAAGGCCAAGGCGAAAGTCACCAGGATTGAACGGCGAGCCGCCTTCAATCCGTAGACTTCCGCAATGACATCGCCCAGAATGTAGGCCAGCGGGAAGAGGAAGAAACCGCCATCGGTGACCAGCGGACCGAAGCTGACACCTTTGGAGGCGCCGATATTCGAAAGAATCACGACCGCGCCCATCAAGGTGAGCACCGTGGAGAAGTAGGGAGAACCCGAAGAAGCGAAAACCGCGTTCTTGGTTCGAATCAGATTGTTGCTGGCGTTGGAATCGCCCATGAAATTTTCCTTGTCAAAGTGGTTCGCCAGAACATCGCTAAAAGGCACGGCCCTGCCCACGAATCAAAAGGGTGAAGGTTCCATGCCTGCGCGCTGTCCCGCTGTATTAGCACTTACGCAACAAGTATCCCATGCATAACTGCGGCCACGTTCTCACCTGTTGAAGACCAACCATGTTTCAGAAATCAAAGAATTCCAAAATTCATATCTCACTTGAATGTCTTCGAACTATAAATTCGAGGAAACAAATAGTGCAGTGACCGTCCTCCCGTACATCAGCATGAAAATTTTCCTTTTTTGAACGCGTTCAAATAATTGGTAGAATCGGATCCACCCACTTCCATCCAAAGGCTCCATGACAACGCAACCACGCACCGAAAAAGGCCAGCAGACCCAAGCCAAGCTCTTGGCAACTGCCTTGGAGTGCTTTGCCACGGACGGATATAAAGCCTCGAGCATGCGTGCCATTGCTTCGAACGCAGGGGTTTCCCTGTCGCATGCGTACTACTACTTCAAGTCCAAAGAGGAGATCGTTGCCCAGCTCCTGCTGAACCTGCGCAGGGAGCAATATGATTTTTGCGCGGGGATGCTCGCAGAGGGAAATACCCTCGAAGCCAACATCCGCGCAGTACTCGACACGGGCGTCGAAGCGTTGGCTCCCTATCACGATTTCGGGCCTGCGTTCCTGCGTCTGATGCTCGCGCGCGATATGGGCAACGACGAGATTTCCAGCATTGAATTGGAGATATGGGAGAAGGTCGTTTCCGGATCCCGCCCGTTGCCCCCATTGGGCATACGACGCGATCTGCCGAAGTTCTTACTGCTGGTTTCCCGCCAGATCTTCTCGGCGTGGGCTTTCGACCAGTCGCCGCAGCAGCGCCGATCCAGACTTCTGATGAAGAACATGGCACCGGTTGCCGCCAAGTTCGCGGTGCTCTGCCGCTTGCCTGTGGTGCGCTCGCTCTTTGAAGATGTGCTGGCACTGATGGATCCAGGGCCAGCAGGGATTGATGAAGTGGCCATGGCAGATCCTTCACCGCTGAGACGGCCGAAAGCCTCCTGAAAAGCTGCGGATTGCGCGAGCCGGCAAACACCCTGACACAGAGTTCCGTATCACCGCGCCTTAAGGCGTAAAGTCAAACATGCCGATAGGTGATCCCTAGCGAACCAAAGGAGAATGCAGCACTATGAGCGCAATGGCACGAGCACTGCCAAGCTGGACCCACGACTACGCCACGCTGCGTGATCGCATTGCTTCCTTCCCGAACCAGCACGAGATTCGTTCGGTGAATCAAGACGGTGAAGACGTGGAAATCCTCCGCTACTGGCCTGATGCTTCCTGGTCCGCGCCAAAGGACGCGCAGCGCTTGATCCTCTTGGGCACTCCCAACGACAGCACCGCTGCAGAACTCGCCACTTCGGGTTGGCAGCCAAGCACGACCATGCATCTGCTGGCCGGCAAGCCCGACGACGTCGAGCAGGTAGTCAAGCTCGCCGATACGTCCGGGCTTTTCGAGGCTCCAATGGAGAACTATGACGTCGTTGAGGTGACCGACTTCGACCGTCCGGTCGCCCGAGGACGCATGCGCTACGGCGAAAACTACGGCCTGCTTACCGACCCGGACCTTTTCTCCCCCACTGATCCCGATGCGGCTCGCCGCGCGGTACTGGCTAACTTTGCAGGCGCAGCCTTCGGCCACGGGCTGCCCTGGCTGCTGCTGGTAGCCACCGCAGAACACGCCCAGCAGCTTCCCGAAGGCTGGTCCAAAGCGACCACGCTCAGCTTCTGGCAGCACGGCTAATCCCATTCCCTACCCGCACTACCCGCAATTGAGACTATGACTAATACAAACACTGCCTCTCCAGCCATGACCCTGACCATCGCTGGTTCCGAAGCCACTGGCGGCGCAGGCGCCCAGGCCGATCTAAAGACCTTCCAGGAACTGGGAACCTTCGGCATCGTGGCTTTGACCTGCATCGTCTCCTTCGATCCCAAGGACTCCTGGAACCACCGCTTCGTTCCCGTTGACCAGCAGGTAATTGCCGATCAGCTCGAAGCCATCCAGGCCTGCTACGAGGACAAGCTCAGCACGGTCAAGCTGGGCATGATGGGCTCGCCAGCAACGATCAACACCGTTGCCACCGCGTTGAAGTCCCAGCAGTGGGACAACGTACTGCTCGACCCGGTGCTGATTTGCAAGGGCCAGGAACCAGGCCACGCACTGGACACCGACGAAGCCCTCAAGGCTGCCTTGCTGCCCTTGGCTACGTTCGTCACCCCGAACCACTTCGAGGCTGAACAGCTCTCGGGAATCAAGATCACCACTGAAGATGATCTGATCGAAGCTGCCAAGAAGATCCACGAGGTCTCCGGCGCGGCGGTCCTGGCCAAGGGTGGAGTCCGCATCGCTGGCGAAGACGCCGTGGACGTTTTCTACGATGGCACGACCCTCGAGGTCTTGCGCGAGAAGAAGATCGGCGAAGTTGCGGTCTCCGGCGCGGGCTGCTCGCTGGCCGCAGCCGTAACTGCAGAGCTGGCCAAGGGCGCTACCCCGCTGGAGGCAGCCCGCACAGCCAAGGCGTTTGTCACCGAAGGCATCCGCAACCGCGTTTCTGGCAACACCCCGTTTGACGCGCTCTGGCAGGGCGGCCGCCGCTAGGCCCTGGCTGCTGGAGTGTTTGCTGGCCACTGCCGTTCACGGCGGTGGCCAGCAAACTGCTTTAACCGTGATCCCAGTCATTGGCCTAAGCCAACCGCACTTGTTATGGTTATTCCGGAAGTGCTCAGAATCAATGCGTGGAGAACCACAGGAGGGAGCGGTCGGCTATGCAAGCCACTTTGACGCTCTGCCCGTTCGTCTGCGTATCGAACGGGGTTGGCAACACATTTTCCGCTTAGGGCTTCTGCCTTAGGCAATGTTCCAGTGCCCCCAATTTTTCGTTCCCTTGCAGACCTCAACACCTTGACGATTCGTGATTCCATGCGCCCATGAAGCGCGTGCGGACTATTTGAGGATTTCCCATGCAGCCATTGACCGAAAAAACCATCCGCTCTTCCTTCATCAACGCCAGCCGCCAAGAAGCGAAGAAATTGACCCTGCCCGAAAACTTCGCCTCCCTCGAGTGGGATTCGCTGGAGTACCTGGGTTGGCGCGACCCGAAAATGATGCAGCGCGGCTACCTGCTCCACACCGACGAAGCGGGGCAGACCCGCGGCATCCTCTTGCGCCCCACCGACGGTGGCCGCAAGCCGACCAACGCCACGATGTGCGAGATGTGCCGCGATGTGAACATCCCCTGCGCGGTAGGCATGTGGACGACCAAGCGCGCTGGCCAGGCTGGACGTGACGGCAATACCTTGGGGACATTGATCTGCCTGAACTTCGAGTGCTCCCGCAATGTGCGGATCCCGCCTCCGAAGAATCCGATCTACCCGGACCCAATGGTTGTCGTTGCCGAGCGCATCCAGCTGCTCGACGAGCGCGTGCATAGCTTCCTGAACCGCCTCTAGGCAACCGCAGCCTTCAAGCCGATTCCGGCGCCGCCCGCCCAGCAAGTAGTGAACTGATGAGTAACAAAGCGTCCAAATTTTCTCAAAAATGGACGGGCTCATCAGGCCTTGCTGGGCGGGTTTGTCGCAGTGGTTCGCGGATTTTATTGTGAAATTCCCAAGCCAGCACAATATCCAGCCAAAGGTTACTATTCAATAACCCCTTGATATATGAGCTACGTCACCTAAGATTCCAGCTATGGGTATTCGCACTAGCGGACGTTTACCCCGGACGATCATCAAGGCTCGCACCGCTTTTATGTCGCCCGCCCATGACGGGAGCAGCACCGCTATCCAGCCCAGCTAGGAGAATCATGGTCACTCGCCGCACGCAGAGAGTGCCGCGCCTGATTTTGGGATCAGCCACTGCGCTTGCACTGGCTGTTACCTTGTCAGGACCGGCAAGCGCAGCAGGAATCCCCCAACCAGGCGACGGCGAAAATGCCGCGTCCCTGCCAATCACCAGTTCATCAGCGCTGTCCAACCTGAAAGTCTCCGGACCTCTTGCCAAATCAACTGGTGAAGTCTCTGTTTTCGTTCAGTTCCAGGGTGATGGCGCCTTCGAGACGGTGAAGAAGTCCGGCAAGAAGAAGGACACTGCCAAGGTCAAGAAGATCGGCAAGGAGGTCAAGGCCAAGGGCAAGCAGCTGGCAGCCGAGGCCAACTCGAAGGTCATCTACACCACGCACAACGCACTGCAGGGTGTCGCACTAACCGGTGATGCCGCTGATCTGCGCAAGCTTGCACAGCGTAGCGACGTTGCCAAGATCAGCTCCATCGTTCCCAAGAAGCCCTCCAACCGCAGCTCGGTAGTTGACACCGGCGCCCTGGAATCATGGAAGTCCCTGGACAAGACCGGCGACGGCGTCAAGGTGGCTGTACTGGATACCGGTGTGGATTACACCCATGCCAGCTTCGGCGGCCCGGGCACCTTGGAAGGCTACAAGGAAGCCCAGTCTTCCGATGAGCTGCCCGGTGCAGATTCGGGCCTGATCGACACCAACAAGTTCATTGGCGGTTGGGACTTGGTTGGCGATGACTACAACGCCGACTCCGACGATCCCACCTACCAGCCAATTCCGCATCCGGACCCTAACCCGCTTGACTGCCAAGCTGCCGGACACGGCTCCCACGTTGCCGGAACCACCGCAGGCTATGGCGTCAACGCCGATGGCTCGACCTTCACCGGGGACTATTCCTCGCTGGACGCCGACGCGCTGGCGCAGATGAAGGTCGGCCCGGGCTCGGCCCCTGACGCACAGCTCATCGGCATCCGCGTCTTCGGTTGCGGCGGCTCCTCCTCCGTGGTTGGCCAAGCACTGGACTACGTACTTGATCCGAACGGCGACGGCGACTTCTCGGACCGCGCCGACGTGGTCAACATGTCCCTTGGTTCGGATCATTCCCCGGCCAACGACCCTGAAAATGACATTGTCGACGCCCTGAGCGCAGCCGGCATCCTCTCGGTTGTCGCTTCCGGCAATGCCGGCGATGTCACCGACGTGGGCGGTTCGCCGGGCAACTCGCGTTCCTCGCTGACCGTAGCCAACTCCGTTGGCTCGCACGTCACCCTGGACAAGATCCAGGTCGATGGTCCCGACAATGTCGCCGGTTCGGCCTCGGGCCAGTACTCGGCGAACTTCAACTACACCAATGCTGATCCGGCCGCCTTGTCCGGAGAAGCAGTGATGGCTCCGGCCGATAACGCATTCGGTTGCGACGCATTCGAAGAAGGTTCACTGGAAGGCAAGTGGGTTTGGCTGCAGTGGAGCGAGAACGGCGAGTTCCCTTGCGGTTCCGGCGCCCGCTTCAACAACGCTGAAGCCGCCGGTGCCACCGGTGTCCTCTTGGATGCAGAAAGCAACCTGTTCGATGCAGGCATCGCCGGCAACGCGACCATCCCGGGTGCGCAGTTCACCTTGGACGAGTCGAACAAGCTGCGCCCAGCAGCTGAAGCTGGCAGGCTGCAGGTTACCCTGTCCCCCGAATTCGTTGGCGGTTCCTCCAGCGAGTCCGGCGTTGCAGACACGCTGAATTCCTCTTCATCGCGTGGCGTCCACGGTTCCAACGGCGTGGTCAAGCCGGATGTGGCTGCCCCAGGTACGCAGATCGGCTCGGTTGGCGTGGGCACCGGTACTGGCACCGCCGTGATGACCGGTACCTCGATGGCCACTCCATTGGTTGCTGGTATCGCCGCGCTGGTTCTGGAAGACAGCGACTACACCCCATATGAAGCCAAGAGCATCATCATGAACACCGCGGCCACCGACATCAAGGCTGCCAATGGCGAAGCCTACGGTCCGAACCGTGTTGGTTCCGGTCGCGTGATGGCCGATGCAGCACTCCAGAGCCCTGCTTTCGCCTACGATTCCGAGGCAGCGGATCTGACCAGCGTGGTCTTCGGCGTTATCGAGCTGGGAGGCAAGAAGCCGTTCAGCGCGCAGCGCGAAATCACCATTGAGAACACCAGCGGCAAGGCGCAGAGCTACGACGCCAACTACGTGGCCGCTACCGAGATCCCAGGCGCAAGCTTCACCTTGGATCGCAGCAGTGTCACCGTGCCGGCCGGCGGCAGCGCCAAGCTGAACGTCACCCTGAGCGTTGACCCGCAGCAGTGGGCCAAGACCATCGATCCAACCATGGCTACCAGCCAGTCCGGTCTGGCTCGTGCCTGGGTTGCCGATGCCAGCGGTCGCGTCGAGCTGACTGCCAGCAATGCTCCGACCCTGCGCATTCCAGTCCAGGCAGCACCCAAGCTGGCTGCTGACATGGAGGGCAAGCTCAAGAAGATGAAGAAGGGCGCGGATACCACCACCCTGAGCCTGAAGGGCAAGGACATCACTGCTGGCGAGGGCGCTACTTCGGTCACCTCCCTGCTCGGCGCCTTCGAACTGGGTGCTTCGAGTGAACGCGGCGACGATTCGCTGGACAGCATCCCGGCGGCCCGTTCCGTGGACCTGCAGCACGTGGGCGCATCGAGCACCGCTGCCCGCACCGGTGTGGCTGACGGCCTGCTGAACGTCGGCATCTCCACCTGGGCCAACTGGGCCCACCTGGCTGGCGGCACCGAGCTGGATGTCGAGATCGATACCAATGGCGACGGCGAAGCCGACTTCGTTACCTTCAACGCCGCATTCGACGAAGTTGACCTTGACCTGGCAGCAACCTTCAACCTCGCCACCGGCGAGCAAGTTGATCTGCAGCCAGTGAACGGCATGCTCGGCGATGTCGATACCAACACCTTCGACACCAATGCAGCGGTCTTCCCGATCTCCCTGTCAGCCCTGGGGCTCGATGAGGATTCGGCGGAGATCTCCTACCGTGTGCTGGGCTACTCCTGGTACAACACCGATGAGAACGGCTCGATGATCCCGGTTGACCAGACCGACTGGATCGACTTCAACGTGGCAGCGCCACAGGTTGATTTCGGTGCAGAAGGCACCTTGTTCACCGATCTGTCCGGTACCCAGATCCCGGTGACCGTTGCCGACAGCACCAAGGCATCGAAGGCACTGTTGCTTCACCTGCACAACGGCAATGATGACCGTGCACAGGTTCTGGAAGTAACTGACGGAAAGAAGAAGGGCAAGAAGTAGGCCTTCCACCTCCCAAGAGCAGGCCCGGGGCACTTCCTAGCGAGTAAGGAAGAGCCCCGGGCCTACACCTTTAAGATCCAGCCGTGCAGCTTATTGCATGCGCAGCTTCTCTTCGAGAACCAGTACTGCGGCTTCTCTGACCTGGGCCGCGAATTTCCCATCGGCCTTGGCCTCGGCGGCCAGGGCCTTCGCCATGGTGATGGCCGGAGCCGATTTAACGCATAGCGGAACAGTTCCGCCGGCGGCCACGAACTTCACTGCGCGCTCGCCCACCGGCAGGTAGCCGACCTGCTTGGCTTCGCACAAGTCATCGGAAATCACGATTCCCCCATACCCCATTTGCTCACGCAGCAATCCGGTGATGATCTTCGAAGAGAACGGTGCATCATTCTTTCCATCGAGCCGGGAGTAGCGGGCGTTGGAGACCATGACCCAGGACTTGCCCTGCTCGATAGCCTGCTCGAATGGCTGCAGATCGCTGGAGGCCGCAGCGATCTTCGTATCGGTCACCTGGGTACTGGTATCGGTGTTCCCAGCGACCCGGCCCAATCCGGGGAAGTGCTTGACTACCGGTTGCACGCCTTCGGAGCGCAGCGCTTCGTTCACCGTCGAAATGGCCTTGGAGACCCCCGAGGCGTCATGCGCGTATTCGCGGCCAAAGTAGCCGATGGGTGCGTTGCCGGTGCCGATACTGGCAGGAACAACGTCAGCCACCGGAGCCAAATTCACGTTGATGCCGGCTTCAGCCAGTTCTTTCCCGGCGGCGCCCACTTCACGCTCCAGCTTCGATACAGGCCACCCTCCCTGCGTCAACGCAGTCGGCAGTTCGGTGAAACCGGGGCCCTGGAGCACCCGGACAAAACCCCCTTCCTGATCGGTGGCCACCCAGACCGGCAATTGCCCGGGAATGCCGGACTCCAAGCCCTGGGTAATTTCCTGGACCTGGGCGGCGGTCTGCTTCACCGGCAGTTGCGAACGGCCGCGCAGGAAGACATTGGAAATTCCCTGCTTCTTCATCGCAGAAATTTCCGCAGCGGTTGCTCCTGTTGCCGGGACACCGGCCATCACGAGGCTCGCTGCCTGTTCGCTGGCGCTCAGCTCGTCGGCCAGCGCTTCTGCTTGCTGGCGCAGCGAGGGTTCCTGGCTGCGGCTAGGCGATGGCCTTTCTTCAGCCCTGGAGTTGCCGGACGGGCTGGGAGTTGCCTGCTGCGCAGGAGTCCCCGTACTGCTCGGGCTGCTGGAACTGCCCGCGGACGTGCTCGAAGCTGGTTCTTGGGTATTCGGCGCACTGCAGCTAGCGAGCATCACCGTCATCAGGATTCCGACTGACATGAGCTGCTTGGCACGGGTAGTCATGAGATCATCCTCCCACCGTAAACTGCGAAGTTGCCGAAGAGCCGAGAACCTTTTGCCATGGGCAGAACGCTAGGCACGCACCACCAGCAGTTCATCCCAGTCGGTGGTGTAGCGCTGCGAAATATGCTCTCGTTTCATCGACCATTCAGGGATTTTGGCCATCCCGGCATGCCCCAGGCCAATGGATTTAGCACCGAATCGAAGGGAGATATCCTGGACTACCGACGAGACGTTCTCTTGTTCCTCGGCAGCCGGATCGGGACTCTGGCCAAAGAGATCCAGCTGTTGCTCACCCGGAGAATCGCTGAGGCCGGAGAGGATCACTCCCCCGCGAACATAGTCCATTCCCGGTTTCATCAGATCCCGCATCGCGGCAATTGCCAGCTTGCTGAGCACGATGGGATCCCGCGTCGGACGCGGCAGGCGCACCTGGGCACTGGGGAATGAGGCTTCTCCCCGGGCGAAGCGGCTGGTGCCCGCGGTGACGGTAAGCAATGAAGCGTACAGGCCTTCGCGCGCCAAGCGGCCGGCAGCCTTCTGCGCATAGATGGACATGACTTCTTCCATCGCTTCATAGGTGCGCACCGGCGTGGAGAAGGAACGGGTGAACATGACCTGGCCGCGATCCGCGCGTTCCTCCACCGGACCGATGCAACGTTGCCCGTTGAGTTCGAAGACCGTGCGCTGCAAGACGACAGAAAACTTCTTGCGGATCGCCAATGGGTTCGCTGCTTGCAGGTCCGCGATGGATTCAATGCCCATGGCTGCCAGCTTGGCACCGGTTTTGCGGCCCACACCCCAGACATCGGTGACTGGAACCCGGTTCAGGATACTGCCCAGGACCTCGGGATCCATGAGCTGCTGGACGCAGACTCCGCCCAGTCCCGGATTGTGCTTGGCAATATGGTTGGACAGCTTCGCCAGGGTCTTGGTGGATGAGACACCCACGCAGACTGGCACCCCAATAGTCTTGTCAATGGCTGCACGGATCTGGGCCGCGGTGCTGCGCACCTGCTCCAGGTTGCCTTCCAGGCCGACGAAAGATTCATCGATGGAATACACCTCGTGCCAGGTCCCGAAGCGCCCGAGCAATTCCATGACACGGGCAGAAATATCCCCGTACAGTTCATAGTTGCTCGACCGCACCGCAAGGTTGTGGGAGTCCATATAGCGTTGGACCTTGAAGAAGGGTTCTCCAGTAGGAATGCCCAGATCCTTGGCTTCCTGGGAACGGGCCACCACGCAGCCGTCATTGTTCGACAGCACCACCACGGGACGATTGCGTAGCGAATAGTCGAAGGCCCGCTCGCAGGAGACGTAGAAATTGTTGACGTCCACCAGGGATACGTGGTCAGCGGACATGATGCAGGCACCTGGTAATGACGCCGAAGACACTGACCTCATCGCCTTCGGCCAGTACTACGGGCAGGGGCGATTCATCGCTGAGCAGCCCAACCTCGTGGCCGTCAATCTGCCAGCGGCGCACCAGCATCTGCCCGTTGAGGTTGACGATGACCACAGAGCCGTGGCGCACGGCCAGCGATCGGTCCACGATCACTTCATCGCCGTCGAAGATACCAGCTGACCGCATGGCGTGGCCCGAGACGCGCATGATGAAAGTGGAGACACGGTCACGGACCAGCAACCGGTTCAGGTCCAGTCCGCCGTCAAAATAATCGCGTGCTGGCGAGGGGAAACCCATCGCGGATACCGCTTGGACCGGCCCTTGGGTTGCTCCCGGAGGCATCAGCTCCTGTTCTTCAGCCACACCCCACCACTTTCTAGTACAAATATTCGAATACTTGAATTGTAGCGTGTTATCCAGCAACCTTCATGTTTCCGGCGAGCGCGCTAGCCCCGGGACTCCGTGGCAGAGGTCCTCCCATGGACCCTGGCCTGTGCTTTCCAGCTGTACAGCGCGGCGGATACAACGATAACCAGCAGCGTCGCGGCACCGGAGATCACGATAATTGCCCTGGCCGGGCCAATCAGCAATCCCGGGGTGCCGATGAGATAGCCCAATGCGACCATGATGTTGATGAGCATCCGCAGCTGCGCCCAAGCAGCACCATGGCGGGATTCCGGCACGTATTCGTAAATGGCTGTTCGCACTCCGGTATTGTGCAGTGCATTGCCCAGCCCGCCGGCAAGGAACACCAAGGCCAGGCCAGCCGCGTTGGCCCAGAGCCCTTCCGTGAGGATCGCGGCGCCCACCAGCCCTCCGCCGAGCAGAATCGGCAAGGCGCTTCGGGTACCGAAGCGGCGATTGCCTCCCAGCAGGGAACCGAACACTGCGCCCACGGACCAGGCACCGAGCAATACCGCGTATCCAGTGTCGTTATCGGTGATCCCGCGCAGGTAGAACACCCCCGAAACGCCTTCTGCTGCGGTAAACAGCACGATCGCTGCCACCGGGAGCAGCAAGATCCGCAATTGTGGATTGCGCGTCAATGCAGCTCCACCGGGCGATACCGGTCCACCCGGATCCGGCTCGTTCCCTGCGTCTGCTCCTTTCCCGTTGGCGGCTTGCGAGCGGGACAGGAAGATGGCCGCCAGGGCCAGTGCCAGGAATCCTGCCGCCGCGTACCAAAGCACCGCGCCGATCCCCGCTTTCGCGAAGACGAGTGAAGCTATCGCCGGCGCGATGATTCCCGCCAGGGACGTCGCTACGACAAGGAAGCTGCTGGCACGAGCAATGCTGAAGCCTCCGCGGATGCGCGGAATGATCTTGAAAATGACCGCTCCGTTAATCACCGCGCAAATACTGGCCACAGGCATCAAGGCGAGGCTCGCGAAGATATTGGAGGCAATGGCCATCACCGCGAAAATCGCCACATGCACGCACAGGTTCAGGATCCACACCCTGAAAAGGCCTGCCCCGTCCACCCAACGCCCTATAGCCGGGGCGGCAAGGATCGGCGGAACCAAGCCGGCGAGGAACAACGCGGTTACGCCCCAGGACCCCAACTGATCCGCGGATTCCAGGGTCAAGGCAAAGACCGCCATGCCCTCGCCGAGCATGGAGAGCAATGCAACCACGCAGAACAGGACACAACGCACCGAAGACTGCACCTGGCCCCCTTCCTCCGCGCGCATGCCACGCTGGCCTAAAGGTTCTAGTCTATGGGTAGGGGGATTCGCCTCCGAGGACATATCGCGCCAAAGGAGTCTCGTGAAAGTATTACTGGTCAGCTGTGGAGATGTCGCCACCGAGGCAGGACTGCGGCTCCAGCAGGAGGGCCATCGCGTCACCGGCTGGCGGCGCAACAGCCAGAAGCTGCCCGCAGGATTTACCGGCCACAGCGTAGACCTGCTCGATGCCGCCCAGTGGCCAAGCATCGATCCGCAGACCGAAATCGTCGTGCTCACTCCCGTGCCAGCCACCCGCGATGCCGATGGCTACACGCGCGGCTATCTGCAGGTCGCCAAAGAACTGGCTTCACGGCTGGCAGCCCAATGCCCCAATCTTCGCCGGCTTATCTACGTCTCCTCCACCGCAGTGATGGGCGGCGCCAACGGAGAACTCGTCGACGAATCAGCACCGCTTGCCCCAGCTAGCCCCACCGCGCAGGTCCTTGCGCACACCGAGGCAGCGCTCGCCGGCAGCGGCCTGCCGGTAACAATCCTGCGGGCGTCGGGAATCTACGGCCCGGGCCGCACCCGGCTCATCGATCACGTCACTGCCGGAGCCGCACAGATTCCCGCGGGCTCGCATTGGACCAACCGCATCCACCGCGATGACCTGGCCGCGGCCATCGTTCACGTTGCGGCGCTGGGAGAGCAAGCCGCTGGCCTCTACCTGGCCAGTGACAGCACCCCAGCCCAGCTAGGCGAGGTCTACCAGTTTTTGGCCAAGGAACTTCATTTGCCTGCGCCGGAAGAGGCAGGACAAGCCCCGGCACGACGTGCTGCCGACCGCCGGCTCGATAATTCCAAGCTGCTAGCCAGCGGGCTTGAACTGCAGTATCCGGGATTTACCGAAGGCTACCGCGCGATCCTTGCCGGGACATCAACCCGCCATGCCTAAAGCGCGTAAAAGACAGCCTTAAAGGAAAACCGGCTTGCAGCGCATCGCCATGATGCACCGCAAGCCGGTTGTTTTATTTCGTTCCGGGTGTGGACCGAAACGCTTAGAACCCCTTGCGCAAGGGGTTGAAGTGCCGGGCGATGCCTGGAACTTGCTGGCCAGCAATCTGGGCAGCCAGGATCTTGCCAGTCAGCGGTCCCAGCGCAACGCCCCACATGCCGTGGCCGCCGCCAACCGACACGCGCGAGGATCCGGTCTGGCCAATGAGTGGCATGCCGTCCGCGGTGCATGGGCGTCCACCCACCCATTCTTCTTTGCGGTTCTCCCAGTTAATCCCCTGGTAGACCGGGGTCGCAGCGGCAACGATGGCCTCAATGCGCTTCGGCTCCAGCTTGTGGTTGGCGTCGCGGAATTCCATGGTGCCGGCGATGCGGAAGCGATCGCCCAGCGGGGTGCAGGCAACGCGCTGGGTCGGGAAGTAGATCGGGTGCGTTGGCATGTGTTCCGGCTCCACGGTGAACGAGTAGCCGCGGCCTGCCTGAACCACAACGTTCACACCGAACTTGCTGGCCATGTCGGACATCCAAGCACCGGTAGCCAGCACCACGTGATCCGCGGTGATTGAACGGCCTTCGGAACCGATGACGGTGACCGAGCCGCCATTGTCGCGCACATCGGTGACGTTGAAGGCTCCGATGATGTCGCCGCCGCGGGCGATGACGGATTCGGCCAGTGAATCCATGAACTTCGGCGGGTTGATGTAGCGCTGGTTCTTGATGGCTACGCCCGCAGCGACCTTATTGGACAGGGTCGGCTCGATGCCGCGCAACTCGTCGCCGGTGAGCAATTCGTAATCAACTTCGCCGCCGGTCTTCTCGATCATCTCGAATTCATGCAGCAGCGCATCGCGGTCGCTGAGCGAGGTGAATCCGGTCAAGAATGGATTTGCCGGCTTGGTCGGCTCCTGCACGCCCGGCCCTGCCGAAGTCGCCTGCGCGATTTCGTCGAAGGCATCCAAACCGGTTGCGCCGATTTCCGAGTAGACCCGCATGGCTTCTTCCCACTTCTTCGGGGTCGAGTGCCAGGCAAAACCGATCAGGAAGCGGAGCAACTTGGCATCGGCCTTCAGCGGAATGTACAGCGGGGATGCCGGGTCGAGCATCATCTTCAGGCCGTTCTTGAAAATTGCAGGCTCTGCGATGGGCAGGGTCAGCGCTGGGGTCAACCAGCCGGCGTTACCCCAAGAGGAACCGGACGCGACGCCGCCGCGATCCACGACGGTGACCTTAATGCCCGCTTCCTGCAGGTACCAAGCGGTCGACAGGCCAACAAAGCCAGCGCCTACAACAACGACATGATCTGGCACGCCTACTCCAGCCATGATCCACTCTCCTAGCATTTCGACGGCCTCTCCACACGAGCCCGCATGTCTTCACTGTCGCGCGATCCCCAGGGAAAATCAACGCGTCCTGACGATTCGACGGTGAGCGCCACCACACCGGCAGGAGGTTCGTGTTTCTTGCGGTAAATGATTGCCTATTCCGAACTTTCAACAAGTACTTCCTCCCGTACGGGCACTTTCCCCAGAGGCTGCATCACTATCGCCCATCGGGAACTTCGCCTCCAGCGCGTCCTGCGTAGACTGGAGAGAAGCGAATTACCAATCCCGCCGATCAGCCATTTCTAAGGAACTGCACCACACTCATGGCCTCACGTAAACCAGCCAAGAAGAAGCCTGCCCAGGGTCATCCAGCCCGCCGTTCCGGCGCCAGCAGCGTGCCTTTTGAATCTGAAGTGCGCCAAGCTCTTCAGCCATTCAAGTCCTCGCTCTTCCGCCACTTCCACGAAGAGGGCCAGGCAGCCAGCGAGACCCGCGCAGCGCTCGAAGGGCTCACTACCCTGCTGACCGTGCATGCCCAGTTGCGCCAGAGCGTTGACGTCAAAACCCTGGATCCGACGATTCTGGGTGAACAGCTGGGCCACTTGACGTCGCTGGGCAAGGAAGTTTCGGAAGCCAGCGCTGCGATCCTCAAGCATTACCTGACTTTCCTGGGCACGACCGCTAATTTCGGCGGAAGCGTGGATGACTTCAAGCAGACTTTCGAATTCCTCTCCCGCATGGCTGGCGATTCACCCATCGTGGCACCTTATCTCGAAGATGATGAGGCCAACGGCAGCCTCGAAGCGATGCCCTTCGTTTTTGCGGCTCGCGAGTTGATCAGCTGGGTTGGCGAAGGCAAGCCGACCACCCCAGCTGGCGTACTCACCGGCGATACGCTGCAGGATGCGGCCAGCGCGCTGGGCCTGTTCGTCAAGGTCGATGAATCCGCCGGCGTTCCAGAGGATGCCCAGTGGGAGCCGGAAGACGGCACTGCCGTTTCTTCGCTGGCCGACATTCCACGCCTATCGGCATACTGGGACGCCCTGATCGGCACGGCCATGCTGCGCTACCAGGAACCGAACGCAACCCCAACCGAGTCGCTCAGCGATGCGCTGCTGGCATCCAGCGGACAAGGCGCCCGCTTGGTCAAGGAGCTGATTGCAGAGGTTCTCTACTCGCACATCCTGATCAACACCTTGGAGCAGCCGGGCAAGGCGCAGATCGCCGAGATGGTGGCCGGCGTGTTGAGCAATGCCGCATCATCGACACCGCCACGTGCCGAGTTCGCGTTGCAAGTTCCGACCGAAGATGACCTTCCCGCCGAGCAGCATCACCTGATTGCCAGCCTTGAGGAGGTTGTCCCCCAGGTCGAGTCCCTGCTGCGCGTCTTTGAACGCGAAGGCCTTGTCGAGATTAATGACGAGATCACGATTCCTGTGGTCTTGCGCTCTTCACTGGAACGAGCGCTGGCCAAGGTCTCTGATCATGTTTTGAAAGACACCCAAGAGGCAGAGGCTTCCGAGGTTTAGACCACCAGCAACGGCAAAGGGTGCGAGAGCTAATTCGAGTTCTCGCACCCTTTGCCGTTGATTCATCGACTAGCCGATGCGCGTGGCCAGCTCGGCGTCGTGCCACGGCAGGCGATCGAACCATGGGCCCCGCTTGGTTCGCCGGCCTTCACGGCCAAAGAATCTGCGGTTGCTTCTGCGTTGATCGCAGCATCTGCCGTCTTGCTATCAAAGCCGCCCTTAGGCTCCACGGCCAGGCCTTATTGTTGCCAAACAACCGTATCTGCCTGGGTACTCATGCGCGCTCGCTTCCCAGACAGGAAATGCTCTCCATAGGCGCAACACCCCGCCACGCAGGCCCATTCCGACCTGAGGTGTGAGGCAGAACGCAGAAACACGGGCTGGGTTTAAGTTATAAAAGGTACGTTGCATTACTGACAGACAACGGCGTGCGATGGGGGCACAGCGCCGATGAAAGATCAGTCCGTTTACGCAATGCAACGTACCTTTTAATCACCCTCGGATCCTTAGTGATGCCACTCGCAAAACACCACCAAGTACCTTCCCGGTGATCGGTCTTCACCGATACATGTCTAACTTATCGCGTCCTGCGAAAATCCGAAATCATACTTTAGTAGGAGGGTAGGGGTCAGAACGGGATGCTTGCGCGCAGTGCCCAAACACCGTTTTCGGAACTGGTTGCAAACTTTCCACCAAATGCACGCATCCTGTCACCCATGCCAATCAGGCCTGTCCCGCCTTCGGGCAACCCACTCGCCTTCTTGTCGAAATTCCCCATCTGATTAGTAATTTCCAGGATACCCTCTGCCCCTTGGACCGTGAGTTCGAAGGTGCACTTCCCGCCCAAGGCACCGTGCTTTATCACATTTGTTGTACCTTCTTGCATGACCCGATAAATCGCAGTCTGTGCAGAACGGGGCAATTCGGAAATTTTCTCGTCAGTGGTGGAGCTCACCTCGAAATTTGCCTCTTTTAGCCTCTGAACGAAAAGTTCTGCACCCTGAAGCGCGTAAACAGTAGTAGCGGCCGGCTTATCAATGCCCTGGGACGAGGGATCTGCCATGGTCCCATCAGCCCTCAGGACATTGAGCATCAGGCGTAAATCGTGCAAAGTCTCAGTACTCAGTTTGGCGATGACATCCAGAGCTTCGAGGGCCTTCTGCCCATCGTTTGCGAATTTCGCGGCCTTCGACTGCATGGCCACGACCGTGATGTCATGCGCGACAATATCGTGCAGATCCCGGGCAATGTTCTTTCGCTCCCGGTCGACAGCAAGACGAGTCTGCTCTTTGACCGTATGCATTTGCCGAAGAGCGAGCTCGTTCTTCTCGCGCAGCAAGTAAATATTCCTCGTTAAGAAGAACGCCATCGCCGTCAACGGGGCAATCCCGACAAGCAGAACCGCGTCTTGCCCGGACTGGACGCCGAACTGCACCATCCACGCTGCGGACAAGGTTAGGAATAAGGCCCTAACACTCATGGCACTGGCCGTAGCTGCCAGCGCCGAAAAAATCATGAATGAAACGACAGTCCAGAAGAACAAGGCGCCGTCCGTGAGGAAGAAATAGGCAACTGCCACAAACAATCCGACGGATACGGCAACCCAGCGAAGACCAAGCGCAAGAATTGCGCACAGTCCAACGCCGAGCAACGCGCCTCGAACCGAAATATCCGACGAACCACTAAATCCGTCTTCCAGCAGAGTCACGAACTCGCTACTGGAAACCGCGATCAGAACCGCAATACCAGTCCAAACAATGACACCCCGACCAGCGAAGAGCTTGGTCAGGGTGTCCTTTAGTCGTCCATTCATATGCCGAATAATTCCCGGCTCAGATGATCAAGTCAAATAAACCGCGTTATGGGCAGGCGACGCCGTAGCGTTTGCAGAACCACTCCGAGAAGGCTGAGCCAAAGCCAGCAGGAGTAGCAACGTTGCCACTGCTGGAGGCTGGAGAGCTCGCGGCAGATGCAGGAGCTGCCACGGCGGTCAATGGTGCCAGAACTAATGCTGCTACGGCCAGCATTTTCAAACCCTTCATAACAAACTCCACATCAGATCAACTTATATACTTTCAGGTGAACAGGCCAACATGAGGCCACCCGCATCGAATCAGAGGAATCAGATGGAACAAATAAAGGTCCTTATTGTCGATGATGAACCTCTAATTCGGCATGCGTTGGGCACAATCCTAGCAACAGACCCCGGAATTGTAACGGTTAATTCTGTTGAAAATGGACAGGCCGCCGTCGAGTATTGCAGCGGCAATCAAGTGGACGTTGTGCTCATGGATTTGCAGATGCCGATAATGGACGGGGTTAGCGCTACTAAAGCAATCAAATCTGCCGAAGACAGCCCCTCAGTGCTTGCCATTACCGCCTTTTCTTCGGACGACTATCTGGTTCCGGTACTGACCGCTGGGGCCAGCGGATACTTGGTAAAAGACTCTGAACCAGATGAAATTATTCATGCGATCCATGCCGTTCACCAAGGAACTGCAGCCATTTCCCCGTCGGTTTCTTCTGATCTAGTTTCTGCGGTTCGCGAAGCTTACCGGGATAATTCCCAAGACATTCAAGAACTGGCCTATGACTTGGGAATTACCAATCGGGAATTCGAGATTCTAAAACTGCTCGCACGCGGGCTAAACAATACCGAGATTTCAAGAACTCTGACTATTTCCGAAACCACGGTTAAAACCCATATGGCGAAGATTTTCGTTAAGCTGAATGTTCGCGATCGGGTCCAGGCCCTGGTTGCGGCCGCGCGTATGGGCCTTATCGAAATCCCGAAAGACTAGCGCCTGCTTTCCAGCTATTAGTGTGAAGTCAACCTCTTTGACACCTTGCCCGGCTGGTTCGGGAATATCTGCGCGCCATATGCGTTGAACATGAGCATAGACCGCTCAAGTTTCTATTAGGAGGCTCACTTGCCAGCATTTTTCGGCGCACCGTCAGATGGCTCGTTTGAGGAATTCCTCTCTCGATTCCTGTCTTCACGTGCCCAGGCAGCACGTCCCATCGACCTCACGCGCCTGCTTTCCGCCCGCACCCACGAAGCGGTAGCCACCGCGGCAGCGATTTCCCAGGAGCATGGCCACGACGAGATTGATTCCCTGCACCTCCTGATGGCTCTGCTGCGCACCGAACCAGTCGGCGAGCACCTGACCGCCATGGGTATCGACATCGAGGCTTTGAGTGCAGATGCCATCGCGCGCATGCCCAAGTCCCAGGAGAAGGGCGAGAAACCATCCCACCTATCGTCGGCAGCTCAGCGCAGCCTCTTTGACGCCTATCAGGTTGCTCGTAACTACGGTTCGACCTACATCGATCCTGATCATCTTTTCCTGGCCTTCGTTTTCAACCCGGAATCTCCGGTCAGCCAGCTCCTGGCGCAGCACGGCATCACCGGCCAGTCCTTGCAGCAAGCCGCCATGGAGCAGGCCCAGCGTGGCCAAAACGATACCCAGAACCAGTCCGATTCCGAGTCCGACGTGTCCATGCTCGAACGCTACGGAACCGATCTGACCCTGCTGGCCTCCGACGGCCAGATTGATCCGGTGATCGGACGCAAGGAGGAACTGGATCAGGTTATTGAAATCCTGGCCCGTCGCACCAAGAACAACCCTGTGCTGATTGGCGAGGCCGGCGTGGGCAAGACCGCCATTGCCGAAGGCCTGGCCCGCGCCATCATCGATGACCAGGTACCAGCCCAACTGCGCAATGCGGCCTTGATCTCCATTGATCTTCCGGGCATGCTCGCCGGAACCCGCTACCGCGGAGATTTCGAGCAGCGGCTCACCGGCCTGCTCGACGAGGTAGCCGCAGCCGAAGGGCAGGTGCTGATATTCATCGATGAGATGCATCTGCTGGTCGGTGCAGGCTCTGGCGAGTCCGGCAATATGGACGCCGCAAATATCCTCAAGCCGCGTTTGGCGCGTGGCGAGCTGCACATGATCGGCGCCACTACGCTCGATGAGTTCCGCAAGGTGGAGAAGGACAGCGCGCTGGCTCGGCGCTTCGGCAAGGTTACTGTCGCCGAGCCGTCGGAGAAAACTGCACTGGCCATTTTGGACGGCCTGCGCGAATCCTACGAGGATCACCACCAGGTGCAGTACACCCCCGAAGCGCTCAAGGCCGCGGTGACGCTCTCTGCCCGCTACCTGAACGACCGCCAGCTTCCTGACAAGGCCATCGACTTGATCGATATCGCCGGTGCCCGGCGGTCCATCGCTGCCGGAGATGCCGAGGATGTGCAGTCCCTGCGTGCCGAATTGGTAGACGCCGAGCGTGAGAAGTCACGCGCTATCGGCGAGGAACGATTCGAAGAAGCTGGCGCATGGCGTGACCACATCGTGGAGATGACCGCGCGCATCAAGGCTGCTGAGGAGGCCGGCGATGCAGGGGTCACCCGGGTAGTGGATGAGAAGCAGATTTCGGAAGTGATCTCCCGATCCACCGGCATCCCCACCTCGCGCATCTCGGGAGATGACAAGGCACGCTTGGCTTCGCTGGAAGATTCCCTGCATGCTTCGGTCATCGGCCAGCACGATGCCGTTGCCGCTGTGGCACGCGCCGTGCGTCGCAACCGTACCGGAATGTCGCCAGCAGGTCGCCCCATCGGCTCGTTCCTTTTCCTGGGTCCCACCGGCGTCGGAAAGACCGAACTGGCCAAGGCCCTGGCTGCAAACCTCTTCGGTTCGGCCGAATCGCTGGTTCGCGTCGATATGAGCGAATACGGTGAGAAGCACACCGTGGCGCGCCTGATCGGAGCACCTCCGGGGTACATCGGCCATGACGAGCCCGGCCAGCTGACCGAGAAGATCCGCCGCAACCCGTATTCGGTCGTGCTACTCGATGAAATCGAGAAGGCCCACCCGGACGTGTTCAACGTGCTGCTGCAGGTACTCGATGACGGCCGGTTGACCGACTCAGCCGGGCGCACTGTCGATTTCTCCAACACGCTGATCCTGATGACCAGCAACCTCGGCGGCGAGTACTTGGCCAACAAGGCCGGAAACTTCGGTTTCACCTCCGCCAATGCCACCAGCGAGGCTGGAGAAATCCGGGCCAAGGTCATGGGCAAGGTACGCGAGTTCATGCGCCCAGAGTTCCTGAACCGTCTGGACGAGGTACTGCTGTTCTCCAAGCTCTCGCAGTCCGAGATTGGCCAGATCGTCAAGCTGGTCATCGCCGAGACCGAAGCTCGCTTAGTGGACCAGGAGCTGAAGCTGGAGGTGAGCGACGCTGCCGTGCAGTGGCTGGCAAACGAAGGCTACGACCCCGAGTTCGGTGCCCGCCCGCTGCGCCGGCTGGTACAGCGCAAGGTACAGGATGCCATTGCCGACCTGCTGATCAGTGATTCGCTTGCCGCTGGTGACACCGTTTCGGTGGACTACGCCGCTGGCATGCTGAAGGTGCAGAAGAAAGTCGAGATGCCGACTCCACCTGCTCACAACGAGCACGCGCCAAACTACTTCGATAGCTAGGCCGGCATAGCCCATAAAGGGGCTTGCTTGCTCGGGACTTCCGTCCCGGCCAAGCAAGCCCCTTTTCTTCACTTAGAAAGTGCGCTAGTCAGCTGCAGAAATGCAGTCAACCTCTAGCTAAGCAGGAAGACTCCCGGTACCTTTGACTGCATGGCGAACATTGGAATGATCACCCTTGATGCCCTTGACGAGAAAGCTGCCTCGGCTTGGTGGAGGGCTGTTCTGGGCGGGAAATATCTGGGCCAGTACCCGGGGTTCACCATGATCAGCGTCCCTGGCTTCAGCGCGAGGTTGGGGTTCCAAAAAGTTGATGAGATCACTGCCGGCAAGAACCGGGTTCATCTCGACTTGGAAGCAAGCACCAGCCGCGAGCAGGAAGTCGCCCGTTGCACAGCCGCTGGCGCAACACGCGTTGAGGACCACACCGAAGATCCCAGTTTTGGCTGGACCATTATGCGCGATCCTTACGGAATCGTCTTTTGCATTTCCGACCCACACGAGGACTGAGGACATGTCGCTGTTCGCCAGGAAATCATCGGAGGCTTCGACTCACCGGGTGCAGATCCATTTTGCCCAGCCGATGACCGAACGCCTGCGCAAAGATCATGAAGCGGGCCTGCTCGATACATTGTTGCCCAAATACAAGTCTTCCGGAACCATCATCAGCGCCAAGACCACATTGGACGCGGCCGAGGAGCCGATCTCCAGCGACATTGACCTTGAAGTGGCCACCCCCGAACCGAAGAAGCTGTTTTCCGAATTGCTCTCTTCGCTCATCGATGGAGGACTTGGGCATGGTTCCTGGCTGATTATTGATGGACAACGCACCGAAGTAGGCGGCAGTGAGTACGTTTTGCTTCGAACCAGGCTTGGGGCCGAATCGGAATCGGATCTGGAGCCAACAGTCAGGGCCCTGCAGCATGCATTGGGTGACGGCGAAATCGGATGGCATGAGGATGTCTACTACCGGCATGATGGCCCGGTGTTCGTTTACAACGGCGACTCCGCCCAAGCCATCATCCACGCATTGGAAACAGAACTGGTGAAGCACCCGTTGCTGGGCAACGCAGAGATCCTTTCGGTTTCCCCGCAACAGTAAAAGGACTCGATGGAACTCTCCACCACTAAGGTGCCTTCCGAGGAACAAATACTCTCGCTCTACAACGCGGTGGGCTGGAGCGCCTATACAGACAACCCAGACGTACTATTTGAGGGCCTGAAGAATTCAGCATGCGTAATCTACGCCTACGACGTAGACCACCAGTTAATCGGCCTTGTGCGCGTGGTCTCGGATAATGCCACCATCTGCTACGTCCAGGACATCCTGGTGCGTCCATCTACGCATCGCACCGGCGTAGGCCGTGCTTTGTTCTCTGCCGTACTAGTGAAATATGAGCATGTGCGTCAGCTGGTCCTGATCACCGATGATGAACCCGGGCAACGTGCCTTCTACGAATCCATGGGGCTCACGGAAGCGTCGGATTTCCGTCCCGGTGCGATCCGGACCTTTGCCAAATTCTCGTAACAGCTCTCCCTTCGCTGCCTGGCCTGTATAGACTGACCATTCATCGATAATGAGGAGTTATTCTTGCGCACCCGTTCGGTCATTGCCCTGTCATCGTTGGCTTTGCTTCTAGCAGGGTGCAATGCAGCTCCCGAACAAGCAGCGCCAGCCGATTCGACGGCGGCTTCCGTCGCTGGCTCCACTCCGGAGGCACAGCCCGCGGCCGAAACCGGTGAACCCGGTGAAACCGCCCCCGAGCCTGGACCCGCGGAGTTGGACGCCAACGCCAATTCGGGACAGGCCTGGGCAGATTCCAAAATTGAGATGTGGAAAGAAAACTCTGGCATCAAGTCCACCAAAGGCTTCTTGTATCCCTACAACCTAATGACTTCTTGGGAATCTCCAGCACCTGGTGCCATCAATATCTTCTTGGATAACAGCATGAAGTTTGGAACCCAGATGCGGGAAAGCTACGAAACCAACGAGGATGAGCTGCGCATGATGGGCCGAATCATGTTCGAAAGCGTAGGCGAGGCCTCGCCGGAATTGGAATCCGTCACCTTCGCTACTGAAGACGGCAATAACTCAGGAACTTTCACCCGGGCTCGTACTGGTGCCGATCCCGAGGACCGCAAAGCCTGGGCCTCGGAAAAGTACACGCAGTGGCTGTCCGCCATGAACGATACCTACAAATCCCTATGCGGCGCTGAAATCACTGAGCTGGAAATCTACCGCACATGCCTGCCCGCTGACCCCCACGCCTACGTTGAGAAAGTCGAGTCGCCTGCGCTTGGCGAACTCGTCGTCACCCTCGCAGACGGTCCATGGATCGACGGCGAATACGACATGCCCGCATCGATCTTCGTCTCGGGAAATATGATGCTCAAGATCAACGAGCGTGCGGCAACCGGCGAAAAAGTTGAAAAGCTGACGGTACTGGCCAGAAATGGCGATGACACCGATACGGCACTCCGCAAGGACTGGGAAATGTAGTTCATTTCCTTTCATGATCAGTTGATGGGCCCTCAGCCCCTAGGGTGGTACCTATGACCCAAGAACTCTCCATTCCATACGAAGACCTGGAACTCAGCGCGCTCTGGGACCGCGCAAAGGCGGCGAAGGCCGTCATCATGCTCGCACACGGTTCAGGTGCTGGAAAGGATCATGACTTCATGGCCGGCTTTGCGCTAGCCGCTGCGAATCTGGGTGCCAGCGTCCTGCGTTTTAATTTCCCCTACATGGACGCTGGAAAGAAGTTTCCCGATAAAGCGCCAGCTGCGGTCGCAGTGTGGCACCAGGTCCGCCGTTGGGTTGAAGAAAACTTGGCTGAAGGCCTGCCAATCTTCACAGCGGGAAAGTCCTTTGGCGGGCGCATCGCTTCCCTGTCAGTTGCCGAGGGCATGCCATCGGCAGGGTTGATCTTCCTGGGGTACCCGTTGCACGCGCCTAAGAAGGAAGAGAAGCTACGCGATGAGCATCTCTACCCGATTGCGGTGCCGATGCTTTTCCTCGAAGGCACCCGCGATCCCTTTGCCAACCCCGAAAAGATGGAAGAAGTCACCAGCAAGCTGAACCAGGACAGCGAACTTTCCTGGTTCGAAGGTGGCAACCATTCCTTCAAGGTAGCCCGCTCCGGCCGCACCGTTGCCCAGGATGGCGCGTGGCTGGCGGAAACTGCTCTTGCCTTCATCTCCAAGCACATCGCATAGTCCAACGGTCCTAGTCCACCTGCTTTTCCAGGAATCGGTAGACCTCGGTTTCGTCTACCCCGGGAAAGGCTCCGGTTGGCATGGCCGCCAGCAAGTGGGTATTGGCGCGCGTAGCCGGCCACGCATTGCCGAACCACTGGCTGGATAGGTCAGCAGGTGGACGGCGGCAGCAGTTCTCGTCCGGGCAGGTGGATTGGCAGCGCTCCTTGGTATCCCGCCCGCGGAACCACTTCACATGCTCAAAAGGCACGCCAATGGACAAGGAGTACAGCCCCGAGGAATGGCGCTCGGTGCGCGCCGTGCACCAGAAGGTCCCATTGACGGTATCGGTGTACTGCTCGAAGGAACGGAACTTATCCATCTGCTCGAAGACCACGCGACTTGTCCAATACCGGCAAATGGTCTGGCCTTCAATGGCACCGGTGTGATCGGCTGGAAAGTTCACTCGGTCATTCTCATAAGCCTTGTGCAAGATGCCCGATTCGTGGACCTTCTGGAAGTGGCAGGTCATCCCCAGATGCTCGGTGGCAAGGTTGGTGAACCGGTGGGCTGCGGACTCATAGGACACGGCGAAAGCATCGCGCAGATCCTCGATGGCCAACTCACGGTTGTTCTTAGCTCGCCGCAAGTAGTCCACCGTGGACTTTTCCGGCATCATCAACGCCGCGGCAAAGTAGTTGGTCGCGACCCTCTGCGAGAGGAAATCGAAATAATCGGTTGGAGTCCTATGACCCAATACGTGATGCCCTAGCGCCTGCAGCAACACCGAACGAGGATCATGTTCCGAGCGGTTCGCCTGCGTCAGATAGATACGCTTGTTCTTCTGGTCAGTCACCGAACGCGTGGAATGCGGAAGATTGCCCACAAAGCGCAGGCTGAATCCCAGATGCTCGGCGATATCTGCTGCACGATGATGCGAGAGCGGCCCTGAATCGTGGCCAACTGCAGAGAGGACTTTGGCGGCTTCCTGCTCGATATCCTTGTAGTAGTTGTTGCGTTGGCGCATCTCATGGCGCAACGCGGTATTGGCCCGACGGGCTTCTTCAGGGGTCGCGGCCTGCTCGTTCAGGCGGCGTTCCAATTCATGCTGCAGTCCCACCAGGGATTCCAGGACGTCCATGGGCAGACGCGTGCCAACACGAACGGTAGGCAATCCCAAGGACTCGTACAGTGGACCGCGTTGGGCACGTTCCAATTCGATCTCCAAAGCAGCACGGCGCGATGGCGGTTCGGTGCCCAGCAGATCGTCGACTCCAACCCCCATGGCTCCAGCCAGGGACTTAAGCAGCGATAGCTTCGGTTCGCGCTTGCCGTTTTCAATCAGCGACAACTGGCTCGGCGCGGTGTCAACGAGCGCCGAGACATCATCCAAGGTCAGTTGCTTGCCCTTGCGCAGAAAGCGGATTCTGCGGCCGAGAGCAATGGCGTCGAGTTCTGTATCTTCGCTGCCAGCGCCATTGCCGGCTGAGTTCACTGAGCGATTCCATGTGGTTGCAGTCACATGACAAGGTTATGCCAAGGATCGTGAAAATTTCTAGATCTTCCGGATTCAACCCGTAATTCAATCGCCCAGCAGGGACGCGGAAGCAAATATTCACGGTTCTTTCCTTGCTTCCCCGGCGAGCTACTCTCAACAAATGCACAGCCTTTCTGCGGAATCTTCAGCGAAGCGCAAACGTTGAAACTACAAAGAGATCCCGCAAGGAGCACCATGCACGCAGTCTCCACCCGCCCCCTACCGGCCCCGCGCCATGCCCACGATCCACCCCGGACTTTGGTCATCGTCGGCACCGATGGCGCAGGCAAAAGCACCACTATTGAAGCTTTAGTACAGCAGCTGCGCAACGATCGCATTCAGGCTCGTAGGCTCGCAAACGTCGCCGCGCGGAGCTGGCTTACCAAATTCTCTCGCGCCCTGGGAATCACGTTCCCGACTTTCACCCAGGATTTCTTCGAAACTTCCATTCGCAGCTTCAATGTTGCCCGCAATATGCTTTTCGCGGCCCGCTCTCCCGGACTCAGCGTGATGGACCGGCACCTGTATTGCCAATTAGTGCTGCGGCGCTTACGTGGCCATCCTCCGGGACTGCTTCTCCCCTGGCTTGCGGCGAAAAGTACCGAGCACGCGAGAATTGTCCTGCTCGACATCGACCCCATCCTTGCCTTTGAGCGGATCAATTCCCGTGGCAAAGACGACGAAAGCATGGAGTATCTCAGGGACAGTCGAAATGAGTATCTGCGCCTTGCGCAAGTGCACGGTTGGATAACTCTTGATGCCTCGCTGCCCACATCCCAGCTGGTTGAACAACTTCGCTTGGTCATCGGCAAGTAGACTCGTCCCATGAGCGAAGCACAAGCATCTTTTGCACCGGGTTCCATTCTCGAATTGGCGCAAAGCACCAAGAAGCAATGGGAGCTAGGGCAGGTCCGGCTCATTGCGAGCGGCATTCTGGCGCAGGACGGAACGTTGCGGTCCAGCGAACTGCGGGAATCAACCTGGCAACTGTCGATTCGCTCTATCGAGAAATCTGCAGCCTTCACTCCGTCGCCTTCGGCTCAAGTCTTCACGTTGATCGCCGGCGATTTCGTGCAGCTGGATGTAGACGGGCAAGAGCACGGATTGGAACCGCTGCGCCCGTTGAAATTCGAAACGAGAAATTCTGTCCAGGCGAGCCAGCCCGCCGAAGAACTGCTCATCGTGCACGTGGCCGCCATTCCAGAGCAGGTACGACCCACCGTTCGCATTGTCGAGCTGTCCAAAAAGCGCGAGCAATACCTCTTTGATGGGCAACTGGGCCTTTTGGTCCAGGGCTCCGCCAAGCTCTTGCTCGGCGACAGCGAACAGTCGCTGAACCTGCGTGACACCGTCGTTGGCTCTGACGCCGGTGAACCACGCATCTCCGGCCGCGGTTTCATGGCTGTGGTTTCTTTCGACCAGCCCTAGCCCGTTCCGGCTCAATCAGCCATGGTCGCAAGATCCATAAATCTTCGCACTCAGAAACTGCACTGCCGGCCAAGAATATCGGCCATAGCGACAAGTCCAGGCCCCCATCTGGCAAAAGCCAGCTACCAGTCCAGACTCTGATACTTCACGTTTCCTGGCCCGATACACAACGCCTGCCGTGGCGAATCAGCACCTGCGGTTTCCATAAAATCCCAGCTCATCAGTGATTCGCCGATTCTCGCAGACCCCGGAATCGGTCTGCTTTGGCTTCGCCCTTATCTAGGCTTGCTGTTAAATTTCACTCTTCTTCGCTAGGGATTGATTCAATATCGGCAAATTTCCATGCCTTGACTCACATTCAGCGCAAGAAGCGATAAATTTCCATTTTTGTGAAGAAGTGAAAATCTTAATTCAAAAAACCTCTGTTGAAGCCCTCGCACCTGCGGAAAAGTAGTTGTCACGAAGAAGTTCACAAGATCACCTTCCGATCGACATGAACCCGCAGCTTGTGCGAAGGAGCCAAGGCAATGACTACTGAAAACGCCAACGAAATCTCGATCGACAACCGCATCGCAGCCATCGAGAGCGACTGGGAAAACAACCCCCGCTGGAACGGCGTAACCCGCGACTACAGCGCTGCCGACGTCGTGAAGCTCCAGGGCCGGGTCCAGGAAGAGCACACCTTGGCCAAACGCGGATCCGCGAAGCTGTGGAAGCAGCTCACCGAGGAAACCCCCACCGGCGGCTACACCAACGCGTTGGGCGCACTGACCGGCAACCAGGCAGTGCAGCAAGTCAAGGCCGGCCTTCGGGCCATCTATCTTTCGGGCTGGCAGGTAGCAGCGGATGCCAACCTTTCAGGCCAGACCTACCCGGACCAGTCGCTGTACCCGGCCAATTCGGTTCCCCAGGTCGTGCGCCGCATCAATAACGCATTGCAGCGTGCAGACCAGATCGAGTTCTCCGAAGGCATCCAGACCGTCGAAGACTGGATGGTGCCCATCGTCGCTGATGCAGAAGCCGGCTTCGGCGGCCCGCTGAACGCCTACGAACTGATGAAGTCCATGATCACCGCTGGCGCATCGGGCGTCCACTGGGAAGACCAGCTGGCCAGCGAAAAGAAGTGCGGCCACCTCGGCGGCAAGGTGCTGATCCCGACCCAGCAGCACATCCGCACCCTGAACGCGGCCCGCCTGGCCGCCGACGTGGCTGGCACCCCTTCCGTAGTTATCGCCCGCACCGACGCTGAAGCGGCAACGCTGATCACCTCGGATGTCGATGAACGCGATCAGCAGTTCATCACCGGCGAGCGCACCCCGGAAGGCTTCTACAAGGTCACCAACGGCATCGAGCCATGCATCGCCCGGGCCAAGGCCTACGCACCGTACTCGGACCTGATCTGGATGGAAACCGGCACCCCTGACCTGGAGCTGGCCCGCAAGTTCGCCGAAGCGGTCAAAAAGGACTTCCCGGACCAGATGCTTTCCTACAACTGCTCGCCGTCATTCAACTGGAAGAAGCACCTGGACGATGCGACCATCGCCAAGTTCCAGCGCGAACTAGGCGCCATGGGCTTCAGCTTCCAGTTCATCACCCTGGCCGGATTCCACGCATTGAACCACTCGATGTTCGACCTGGCCTCCGGCTACGCGAAGGACGGCATGAGCGCCTACGTCGAATTGCAGGAACGCGAATTCGCTTCCGAGGCCGCCGGCTACACCGCCACCAGGCACCAGCGCGAAGTCGGCACCGGCTACTTCGATGCGATCTCCACGGCGCTGAACCCTAACGCCTCAACCCTGGCCTTGGTGGGATCCACCGAAGAAGGCCAATTCCATTAGACCCTGATGGGTCGATGGTGCTAGCCGGCAAAGGCGCCGGCTAGCACCAGCACCATTTCCAAGATTTTTAAGGACGCTGCCATGAACTCCCCCATCACCCTGAACAACATCACCATTACCGCTACCCCCGTTCGCTACCAGGAGCAGATCCTGACCAGCGAGGCCCTGGACTTCCTTTCGGCCCTGCACACCGCATTCGAACCGCGCCGTGCCGAGTTGATGCAGCGCCGCCAGGTCAACCGGGCGCGCATTGCCAATGGCCGCGATCCGAAGTTCCTGGACGAGACCCGCGCTATTCGCGAAGACGATTCATGGCAGGTCGCCCCGATCGCTCCGGGGCTGGAAGATCGCCGAGTGGAAATCACCGGCCCGATCGAACGCAAGATGGCTATCAATGCGCTGAACTCCGGGGCCAAGGTCTGGCTGGCCGACATGGAGGACGCTTCCTCGCCAACCTGGCAGAACGTCATCAAGAACCAGGTCAACCTGATCCGGGTGCTGGATCAGGACCTGGACTTCACCGCACCGGATGGCCGCGAGTACAAGCTGAACAGCTACGATCTGCAGCAGCTGCCAACCATCGTGGTTCGTCCCCGCGGCTGGCACCTGCCGGAGAAGCACCTGCTGGTTGCCGGCACCCCGATGTCCGGTGCGCTGGTGGACTTCGGACTGCACTTCTTCCACAACGCCAAGCGCCTGCTGGCAGCCGGACGCGGCCCGTACTACTACCTGCCGAAGCTGGAGAACCATCTGGAAGCACGGTTGTGGAACGACGTGTTCAACATGGCCCAGGATCTGATGGATATCGAGCGCGGCACTATCCGTGCCACCGTGCTGATCGAGACCATCACCGCCGCATTCGAGATGGAAGAGATCCTCTACGAGCTGCGCGAGCATTCCTCGGGGCTCAATGCTGGCCGCTGGGATTACATCTTCTCGATTATCAAGAACTTCCGTTCCCGCGGACCGCGCTTCGTCTTCCCGGATCGCGACACCGTGACCATGACCGCCCCGTTCATGCGGGCCTACACCGAGCAGCTGGTGCGTGCCTGCCACCGCCGCGGGGCTTCGGCCATCGGCGGGATGAGCGCATTCGTTCCCAACCGCAAGGACGCCTCGATCAACGAGCTGGCCTTCGGCAAGGTCCGCGAGGACAAGGCCCGCGAAGCAGCTGATGGCTTCGACGGCTCCTGGGTTGCCCATCCCGACCTGGTTTCGGTTGCCCGGGAGGTGTACGACGAGGTGCTCGGCGAGAACCCCAACCAGTTGCAGCGCACCCGCGAAGATGTCGAGGTTTCCGGCCCGGCCCTGCTGAACATCGAGAGTGTCACCGGCAAGATCACCGAACGCGGCATCCGCGACAACATCGAGATCGGCATCCGCTACATCGAGTCCTGGCTGCGCGGCAACGGTGCTGTGGCGCTGCGCAACCTGATGGAAGATGCTGCTACCGCCGAGATCTCCCGTTCGCAGCTGTGGCAGTGGATCCACCAGTCGGCGATCACCGATGAGGGCGAGATCATCACCCGTCGCTGGGTCCAGGAACTGGCCGAGGAGACCATGGAGGGGTTGGAGCGCTTCGAGGGTGATCGCTTCGAGGAAGCCGTGGAAATCTTCGAAGCTTGCGCCCTGCGCGATGACTTCCCGACCTTCCTGACCAAGAACGCCTACCTGCGCTACCTGGATGCGCCAGCCCGCACCCTGGAAATGGCAGGTTAGGCAGTACCCGAGACCCGGCCGATAGAAAACAGTCGTCCCTGAACGTCGGCCACGCAAAGCGGCATTCATCCGTTGGTAACCAGTCCAGCGGGTGGATGCCGATTTGCGTGTGCGGTGGCTAGGCTGTAGCCATGGCTTTCCAGTTCAAGAACCCGGCCGAGGACCTGTGGCAGCCCGATCTGCTGGGCGAGGATTTCTCGCAACGGCCGCTGCCGATGTCGGACGGTTCGACCGCGACGTTGATCAGGCACCGTCCGCGCAGAACGCTGCGCCTGCCGCCGCCATTGCGCGGGATCGCGGTGCTTTATGTGCATGGCTGGTCGGACTACTTCTTCCAAAAAGAGCTCGCCGAGTTCCTCAGCGATGCCGGAGCGGATTTCTACGCACTGGACCTGCGCCATTATGGACGGAACTTGCCGGTAGACCAGGCCACCAAAATCGCCGAGCACAGAAGCCCGGGCTTCACCACCGACCTGGAGGAGTACTTCGAGGAATTCGACGCGGCCCACCGCATCATTTCCAGCGCGCATCCGGGAACCCGCTTTGTCCTGCTCGCCCACTCCACTGGCGGGCTCAGCGCTTCGCTGTATGCGGCAGCCAACCCGCAGAAAGTTGATGCGCTGGCGCTGAACAGCCCGTGGCTGGAATTCCAGGCCAGCGAGATCGGGCGCACCGCCTTGGCGAGGATCGTCCAGGCGGCCAGCAGCCGCAACCCCCACCGCTTCTTGCCGACGGTGGATCCAGGGTTCTACACCCGCACGGTCTCCAGCCAGTTTTCCGGCGAATGGGATTACGATCTGGGTTGGCGCCCGGTCAACGGCTTCAAACTCACCGCGGGTTTCATCTCTGCCGTCTTCAATGCGCAAGCCAAGGTGAAGAAGGGGCTGGATCTCCAGATGCCCACCCTGGTGATGCTTTCGGCGGAAGACTATTTGCTGCCACGCTGGCACGACACCGCCACCCGCGCCGACGTGGCCTTGAATGTGCAGGTCGTCGCCCAGCGCAGCATCGACCTAGGCCGGGAACTGCATTTGGTGCGCCTGCCCGGCGCGCTGCACGACGTGTTCCTCTCCTCGCCAAAGATCCGCTCCAAGGCCTACATGGCGTTGGGCTCATGGCTTGCGGTCGTCAAGAACCGGCAGCGTGATTCGCTGGTGGCCTCCAGCATCCGCCGGATTGTTCCTTCCGGCATCTAGTGCGGCTTAGCCCGCGACCTTGCTGGGCACCTGGTCATTGACCAGTTCCAGCTGCCAATCGCCGGGCTCATTGCCGATGATGGCAACCGAGCCATTGCGGATGGTGTCCAGCTTGTAGCCGGCGAAGTGCGAGAGCGTGTAGCGGATAATGGTGCCGTGGCAGATTACCGCGACGTTCTTGCCCGGGTAGTCTGCTGCAATCTGGTTGATTGCGCGCAGGCCACGGTCAACTACAGATTCCAGTGGTTCAATTCCGCCACCGTTCTTGTCCGGCCATAGCGCCAGCGCTTCGGCCTCAACCATGCCCTCGCCCTGGGCGTAGTCGCGCTCGATCAGCAGGTCGTAGCTAGGACCCAGTTCCAGTCCCAGACCGTCGGCGATGATCTGTGCCGTCTCGCGTGCACGAGAGAGCGGCGAGGAAACGATAGCGTCCCATTGGCCGCCGTCCAGCACCGAGACAGCCTCGCGGGCTTGGGCTCGCCCGGTGTCGTTCAGAGGGATGTCGCTGGAACCTTGCAAGCGGCCTTCGAGGTTCCATTGCGTCTGTCCGTGGCGGACGAATCCAAGTTTCATGAGCCCATTCTCCCACCCGGCAGGTGGCCAACAGCAACCGCTGGTGGCCAAGCTCACGATAGATCTGCAACACTTAAGCGCGTCATGGCTGCCTGGAGCGCATAAGATTTTCACGGCTGTGCCCTGCCTTTGGCGCGGGCCCGTCCCCATCGAACGCACCCCTTATAGGATCCGAGCATTACTATCGTGAACGAAATAAAGGCGTCTCTCGCCCGCGGGCTGACTGCCCGCCACATCCGCTTCATGGCCCTCGGCTCAGCTATCGGAACGGGCCTTTTCTACGGCTCCTCTTCTGCTATCCAGGCTGCTGGCCCTGCCGTCCTCTTCGCATACATGATTGGCGGCGCTGCCGTTTTCATTGTCATGCGTGCCATGGGCGAGATGGCTGTCAAGCATCCGGTTTCCGGATCCTTCGCTCACTACGCTTCGCGCTACCTGGGCCGCTTCGCCGGCTTCGTCACCGGCTGGACCTTTGCCTTTGAAATGGCCATTGTCGCGATCGCCGATGTGACCGCGTTCGGCATCTACATGGGCTTCTGGTTCCCGCAGGTGGCGCAGTGGATCTGGGTGCTGGCGGTCGTCCTGCTGATCGCTTCGATCAACCTGATGAAGGTCAAGGTCTTCGGTGAAACCGAATTCTGGCTGGCTATCATCAAGGTGACCGCAATTATCGCCATGATCATTGGTGGCGCCGCCCTGATCATCTTCGGCTTCAACGCCCCTGAGACCGAAACCGCAACCGGCATCGCTACCTTGATGAGCGCTGGCACCCTGTTCCCCAACGGCTTCGTGGGCCTGCTGCTCTCGTTCTCCGTCGTGATGTTCGCCTTCGGCGGCATCGAAACCATCGGCATCACCGCTGGTGAAGCAGCTGATCCTGCCAAGTCGGTTCCAGCCGCCATCAATACCGTGCCATGGCGCATCCTGCTCTTCTACGTAGCTTCGCTGGCCGTAGTCATGATGCTCTTTGACTGGCGCCAGATCGACGGCTCAGCTTCGCCATTCGTGCAGATTTTCGACGGCCTGGGCATCCCGGCCGCCGCCCACGTGCTCAACGCCGTGGTGATCACCGCAGCCGTTTCGGCGATCAACGCCGATACTTTTGGGGCTGGCCGCATGCTCTACGCCATGTCCGAGATCGGCCATGCTCCGAAGTCCTTTGGCCGCATCTCACGTAACGGCGTGCCGTGGATGACCGTGGTCATCATGGCCATTGTGCTGCTGGTCGGCGTGGTGCTCAACGCCCTGCTCCCGGAGTCGCTGTTCACCATCATCGCTTCCATCGCTACCTTCGCCACCGTCTGGGTGTGGATCATGATTCTGACTTCGTACCTGGCCATGCGACGCAAGGAAGCCGCTGCGGGCCGCGGACCGGCCGTCGCCCGTGAATACGCTGTGCCCGGCGGCACCGTTGCCGTATGGATCGCTTTGGCCTTCATGGTCTTCGTTGTCGTGCTCTTGGCCCTGAGCTCGACGACGCGTGTAGCCCTGTACACCGGAATCGCATGGCTCGTGCTTCTGGCCGTTCTCTTCAAGCTGCTGGTACGCCCAGCGGCACCGATCAAGCAGGACAGCGACTCCTTGCTGGGCTAGCCACCGCGCAATAAAATATGCCTGGTTTCGCATAAAGTGAAGCCAGGCATATTTTTTATGTCTTTCTACTTGTTCCCGGTGGAGGGTCCGGCCTGAGGCTCCGAGGGCGCACCCAGGCCATGGGGTGTGCGCAGCTCCTGGAACAACGCCAGGCTGGCCCACGCGAGCATGCCGCCTGCGACGATCCACAAGCTGCCGAGCCCCAGCCGCAGGTAGGCCAAGACGCCACCCAGGGAACCCATGGTGATCATCAGCCAAAGCACTGCGTAGCGCATCCATAGCATCCGGTAGCCGCCGCGGTCCGATCCGGTGGCCAACCCGATGATTGCTCCACCGAGTGCCTGCCCGAGCTTGACCAACGTGCCGGTCATGTACGTCAGGCCCAGGGAAACCTCTCCCGAACGAGTGTAGGAAACATTGACCACGCCCATCGCGGCGGCCAGCAGCAGAGCCGTCAGCTGCGGCAAGAAATTCCCGGAGATGGCCGCAGAGAGCAGCAGTGCCGCACTGGAATACATGGCCACTGGCCGGCGCAGCCTATCGAGCCGGAAGGTAACCAGCGTTGCGAGGATGACACCTGCGACAAAGCAGCCCACCAAGGACATCGCCATCGCCCATCCGGCAAAGTCCCCTGTCATCAGCGCCGCGGAGGAACGTGTGGAGTTTCCCGACATGAAGGAGAGGAAGTAGCCGCCGAAGTGCACGAATCCGACGCCATCAACAAAGCCTGCCATCGCCGTAATCGTTCCGGCGAAGAGGATTCCGCGCCATCGAAGGTTCTTTGCCACTTGCCCTGCTTTCTCTCGCCATCAGCACCATCCGGTTTCCGTAGGAGCCCTGCCATTATCTCCCCCGAAATCAGCAGCTGCGAATAAGGAATGCCCGGTGAGCAAAAGTTGTTACCTCAAGCATGAGCGAAAATACTGCTGTCCAGTCCCCGGAAGACAAGCGCATCCGCGTGGATATCTTCTCCGATATTGCCTGCCCTTGGTGCTTCATCGGCAAGCGCCGCTTTGAGCGGGGTGTCGAGGCGTTCGAATACTCCCAGAACGTGGATGTCTACTGGCACTCGTACCAGCTGGACCCGAGCCTGCCTGAGAACTATGACGGCAGCGAGGCCGAATACCTCTCCAAGATGAAGGGACTGGGCCAGGAACAGGTCGCCCAAATGCTTGACCATGTCACCGCCCAGGCTGCTGCCGAAGGATTGAACTACGACTTCGCCAACTTGAAGGTCGCTAATTCCTTCACTGCACTACGCGTACTGGAATACGCCAAGAAGCATGGTGCCGGAAAAGAGATGAAGGAAGCGCTGCTTTCTGCCCACTTCGAGAAGGGCCTGAACACCGGAGACCTAGAAACGCTGCTCGAACTGGCCGGAACGCTGGGGCTGGATACCTGGGAACTGCGTGCGAAGCTCTCGTCCGGATCCTACGTTGAGGAAGTCAACGCAGATATCGTCCAGGCACGCGAGCTGGGCATCAGCGGTGTTCCTTTCTTCATCATTGATGGAAAGTACGGCATTTCCGGCGCCCAGCCAGCCGAGGTCTTCGCAAATGCGCTGGCCCAAGTGCATTCCGGAGATGTGCAGGCCCCGTAGCCAGCTATTTGCTGCAGACCAGCTTGCCTTCAGAAGTATCGAGTTTGCGTTCTTTTTCCAGGCCGTCGAACTTCTCCCCCAGCGCCAGGTCCACCCGGCTGCCCCACTTCTTTTCGTCGTAGATGAAAACGATGCCGGGGATCTGGCGCTGCACGGTGAAAGCCTGGGCATAGCCATCAGGCCCGGCAATGACCGCGCCAGTGGTTTCGGAGAGCGACTTCCACCCGGAAGTCAGCGACGAAATCTTGAAGCCACGCTTTTCCAGTGCCTCGGCAGTGTCACCCGCAAGACCCGAAATATCGGTAGTGTTCAGCACGCGTATTTCGACATCTGAAGGTTTTTGGTACTTGAAATCGATGGCCGGGCACTTGGGGTTTTCGATTTTCGTCTCGCTTGGCTTCGGGCTCGCAACGGCGGCAGGCTCGCCACCCAACTTCAGCGTTCCATTGAAAACGAGTACGGCGCCGGCCAAAACCGCGATCACCAGCAGGGCCATCACGGAGAAAACAATGTTCTGGCGTTTGCGGGCACGCCGCTTAGCCTGGCCGTCCGAGCTGAAACTTAATTCTTGCTCGTCGACAATATGCGCACCGTGCCATTGCCCCGGGTCATCGCGATCACGCATCATTCCACCTTGCTCTGGTCAGCCTTCGGCAGCTGCTGGCCTGAAGGCGACGTCATCGTCATCCTCGTGGCGCTAGCTTATCTAACTAGCGTCCAGATCCAATATGCGTGCGTGTATTACCGAGCGATGATGAAGCGCCGAGCGCAGCGCGCGGTGCATCCCATCCTCCAGATACAACACGCCCCGATAGCGCACTACATGCGGGAACAAGTCGCCATAGAAGGTGGAATCCTCAGAGAGCAATGTTTCAAGATCCAAGGTGGCTTTGGTGGTGACCAAGTCAGCTAGTTTCACTTGCTGCGGGGGAAGTCCGCTCCAATCACGCGCCGAAGAATAGCCGTGGTCCGGGTATGGACGGCCTTCACCTACCGCTCGAAAAATCACTATTCAAGCATACGGACAAACTCTCCAGACCCACAGACCTGCAGATCAGGCGCTAGTTGGCAGGCCGCAGGAAGGCCACTTCCCGAGACGGCGCCGATTGAGCCGGGTGGCAGCCGGACTCGCCGCGCAGTTGCCGGGCGAATGCTACACGCGAACGCGAATAATCAGACACGCAATGCGAAAAAGCAAGGATTGTTACGCCAAGGGAAACTTGGAGGAACCGGGCGTAACTTTAGCTGGTAACAATCGCGTCATAAGGTGCACTCTGGGTTTATGAACAACGTAGTCACCGAGATCCCACTGCTCGATATTTCTACCGCACGCAATGCTGACGGCTCCTTCAACAAGGATTTCGTTGCCGCGATTCGCGACGCCGCACACCGCGTCGGCTTCTTCCAGATCGTCGGATACAGCGCATATGCCGGGCAGGACCAGGAACTGCTCGACACCATCGCAGAATTCTTCCAGAAGCCCGTTGAGCAGAAAATCAAGCTCGATAACCGCAATAGCGCCCAGTTCCGCGGCTACACCCGGATGGGCACCGAAATCACCCGCGGCCGCGCCGATGCCCGCGAACAGATCGACTACGGACCGGAACGCGAGACGTTGGCGGTCGTTCCCGAGGACAAGCCGTACTTGAACCTGCAGGGCCCGAACCAGTTCCCTGCCGATTTCCCCCAGCTCGAAGAGCGCGCCATGGCGTGGGCCGAGCTGATGAACAAAACCGGCCACGAGCTGCTTTCGGCCATCGCTGTGGGGCTGGGCTTGCCCGAAGGCCACTTCGACGAGCCATTCGCCAACACCCCGTCATGGATGGGCAAGTTGGTGCACTACGTTTCGGGCGACGTCGTACCAGAGTCGGGCAACCAGGGCGTTGGCCTGCACGCCGACTACGGCTTCGTCACCCTGCTGCTGCAGGACCAGGTTGGAGGGCTGCAGGTGCAACCCTACGGCCAGGAAGAGTGGATCGAGGTGCCGCCGACCCCGGGTGCATTGGTAGTGAACCTCGGGGAGATGCTCGAAGTCGCGACCAACGGCTACCTGATGGCCACCATCCACCGCGTCATTGCGCCACCAGCTGGCGTTGACCGCTACTCGGTGCCGTTCTTCTACTCCCCTCGACTGGATGCAGTGATCGACAAGGTCGAACTGCCAGCCGAGCTGGCTGCCGAAGCTCGCGGCGTCTCCGATGATCCGGAAAACCCAATGCTGGCTTCCTACGGCGCCAACGTGCTCAAGGGATGGCTGCGAGCCCACCCGCAGACCGCGGCCATCCACTACCCAGAGCTGGCCAAGGGGCGCAAAAGCGCCTAGGCCGTGAGCTTCTGCAGGGATCAGGAGCTGCACGCGCAAAACCTGTTGGCGTCGAGCTGGTGAGAGATTACCGGCCCGGCGCCAATAGGCATTTAAAGCGCCTCGCTTATTCGACGCCGGAAAGCACGCAGAATTCGTTGCCTTCAGGATCAGCCATCACGATCCAGCTCTCGTCCTCCCGCTGGCCCACATCGGCGTAGCTGGCCCCCAAAGAGATCAGGCGATCAGCTTCTTCTTGCTGCTGGGCGTTTTGAGGACGCAGGTCCAGATGGAGGCGATTCTTGATGCTCTTGGTTTCGGGCACTTGCGCGAACGTCAATTTCAGCCCGCCCGGGCCTTGGGATTTGGACCCAATACTGACCAAGCCGGCTTCTTCTTCCAATACGTCATAATTCAGCGCTTCGCACCAGAACCTCGCCACCAGCATCGGGTTCGCGCAGTCGACGGCGATTTCGCTCAATACACTTGCCATAGTCTTACCTTGCCGAAAGATTGCTGAACAGTTGCCACGGATACTACCCGCCAGGTTCTTGCAATGCCGGTAAGCGCAAAAAAATAATGTCCCGCCTCAGCGTTTTCACGATGAGCCGGGACATTAAATTCGGCGGAGGATAGGGGATTTGAACCCCTGAGGGCGTTAACCCAACACGCGTTCCAGGCGTGCGCCATAGGCCGCTAGGCGAATCCTCCTCAGTTTGCTCCGTGGAGCAGGATCCAGCATATCTAAATTCTCGCTCAATCACGAATCGGACGTTTCCACGTTGCTTCCCAGCTCATTCTTGAGGCGCCAAACCCCTGAAATTCGGTAATTTTGCACCTTTTCACCATCCCGATCTTTTCTTCAAAGGCTGCCGTTTGAACAGATCAATACTGTAAACATGAGTAAAAGAGAGGTATTTCACAGCCAAGACGACCCTCGCCGACTGCCCATCAGCCCGCCCGGAACAAGGAGCATCCCCGGAATCGATGGTCTTTGGGCCGCGAACCTGGACAAAGACAATCTCTTTACCCAGATCGCCGCTACCGCCATAAACCTCTATGACCAGTCGCCGGTCACTGCATCCGCCCAGGGCCTGGAGCGGCTGAAGACCATTGCCCGGCTGCACAGCATGCTGGATGCTGCCGAGGCAGCGGTGTTGGCCGATAGCTACGAATATTCGGTCGCCGAGACAATCAGCCACGGAACCCAAGAGCCGCTGCTGGATGACCCTGGCACAACGGAAGAAACAGCTGAAACTCATTCTGCCTACTTCTACGGTGTCAATCGCTCCGACGAGTCGCTGATCCGTTCTTCCTTTGTTGCCGAGGCATCGGTGGCAATGCGCTCCTCGGAAAAGAAAATCCAGGACAAGTTGTTCTTCGCCGAAGGACTGCGCCATCTTTGCGCAGACACTTTGGACGCCCTGAGCGTCGGTGAGATCACGACCAGATCCGCGCAGGAGATCGTCAAGCACTCTCAGGATCTGGCACCCGATGACGTGGCACTAATGCAACGAACCTTGCTGCCGATAGCGCGGCAGGCCGCTGACTCCGCGATAGCCCTACGTGCCAGGAAAATGCGTGAGCGATTGCATCCAAAGCCCATTGAAGAACGCCACAAGAAAGGTGCGGAGGACCGCAAGATCACCTATTGGCACGAGGCCAATGGAATGAGCGTGATTCAGCTGCATCTGCCGGTGGAAAAGGCGTTGGGCATTATCAATACGGTCAATTGGCATGCCGTACGCAATGTTGATCCAGCTGATAATCGGACCGAACAGCAACGACGGCTGGACATTGTTTGCGATGCGTTGCTCGATGGTTGGCCCGCAACCGAAGGGACCCCGCTCAAAGCTCGTGTAGCTGTCACGATTCCTGCGCTGGAAATGCTGGCCAACCCTAAACGCGCACTAGCTGACCTTGAGGGCTTCGGGCCGATCCCAGTAGGGACAGCGCTGCTGATCGCAAAAGACGCCCCGTCTTTCATCAAGGTGCTCACCGATCCTTGGTCAGGGGCAGCTATAGACGTTGGCCGCGAAAAGTACCGTCCGTCCAAGGCGCTGCGTGATCTGCTGCGAAATCGGGATATCGTCTGCCGCTTCCCCGGGTGCAATCGGCCCGCCGAAGCATCCGAGATTGACCACATCGATGCATGGGCAAAGGGCGGGCACACCACGCGCAGCAATACGCATTTATTGTGCAAGCGGCATCAGATGTTCAAGCACGTGCTGGGATGGCAAGCCACCTATCTTCCGGACGGTTCAGTGAACTGGCGCTCCCCCAACGGCATGATCTGTGTTGAGCTTCCCGGCAGCGTCACCAGCGTCCAGAACTTCGACTTCGAGAAGGAGCAGACGCCCATGTTGCCTACCGTCCAGCTCAATGACCGCGTTCGACGCGTACTTGGGTGGCTAGAACCGCCTGAAGAAGCGACCGGCTGAGGACGAACAGCATTTTTGGTCAAGATCTCTGAGCCATGATTTGCAAGCTGAGAGCAAGCGCACGCCTGCCGATTTTCATCCAAGCGCCAACCTCGGGTAGTATTTTTGGTGACCCCTCGTGTGGTGTCATCCTGTTGAACTCCCCCAGGACCGGAAGGTAGCAAGGGTAGATGGGCTCTGGCAGGTGCATGAGGGGTCTTTTACTTTCTTACGCAAGCCGAATGGAGTCCACGTGGGCGCTGGCCGTTTCGCCCCTAGCCCCTCGGGGCCACTCCACCTTGGCAATTTGCGCACGGCCATCCTCGCTTGGCTTTTCGCCCGCTCCTCGCAACGCAAATTCCTACTGCGCATTGAAGACTTGGATCGTGTTCGTTCCGGCGCCGAAGCCACCCAAATTGCTGAATTATCGTCCTTGGGCCTTGAATTCGACGGCGAAATCCTCCGACAGTCCGACCGCCTTCCGATTTATCTCCAGGCCGTTGAGCGGCTCAAGGCCCGCGGCTTGGTCTATGAATGCTTCTGCTCGCGCAAGGACATCGCCGAAGCCGGAAGTGCTCCGCATGCTGCGCCCGGCGCCTACCCGGGAACCTGCCGCGATCTGAGCGCCAGCGAACGCTCGGCTAAAGCACAGAACCGTCCAGCCGCCTTGCGACTGCGTTCAGAAGTGAACGAATTTTCTGTTCATGACGAACTATTCGGCGATTACACCGGTGCGGTAGATGATTTCGTCCTGATCCGCAACGATGGAGCTCCCGCCTACAACCTTGCGGTTGTCGTCGACGATGCGTTCTCAGGCATCGACCAGGTCGTGCGCGGAGATGATTTGCTCTCTTCTGCGCCGCGGCAGGCCTATCTGGCAACGCTACTGGGCTACACGGTCCCGGCCTACGCGCACGTACCGCTGGCACTGAACACCAAGGGCCAGCGCTTGGCTAAACGCGACGGTGCAGTAACACTCGAAGAGATCACCGAACAAGGTGTGCATCCAGCCAACGTTGTGGCGATTTTGCTAGAGTCATTGGGCTTGCCCAGCACAAGTTTGCAGGCAGCCCTGGAAGCTTTCGATCCGGCGAATCTGCCACGTGAACCGTGGACCGTCGAACCATTGAATATTGTCCAACAGCTGATGCCTAAAGCATCAGGCAACTGATAGGGAACCGGTGTGAGTACAGCGCTATATCGCAGATATCGTCCCGATACGTTTGGCGACGTTATCGGCCAGGAGCACGTTACTGCGCCCTTGATGACGGCGCTGGAGAAGAACCGCGTCAACCACGCCTACCTATTCTCCGGTCCGCGCGGTTGCGGCAAGACGACTTCTGCCCGCATTTTGGCCCGTTGCTTGAACTGCGAGCAGGGCCCTACGCCCGTTCCTTGCGGCACCTGCCCAAGCTGCGTGGACCTTGCCAATGGTGGCCCGGGTTCGCTGGACGTCATCGAGATTGACGCAGCCAGCCATGGCGGCGTCGATGATGCCCGCGATCTGCGCGAGCGCGCAACCTTCGCGCCGACTCGCGACCGCTACAAGATCTTCATCATCGATGAGGCCCACATGGTCACGGCGGCAGGCTTCAATGCCTTGCTGAAGATCGTTGAAGAGCCACCGGCGCACATCAAATTCATCTTCGCGACTACCGAGCCGGAAAAGGTCATCGGCACCATCCGCTCGCGTACCCACCACTACCCATTCCGCCTGGTTCCGCCAGAGGCATTGCTGGCGTACCTGCAAGTGCTCTGCGAACGCGAAAGCGTCGCGGTAGCCGAAGGCGTACTGCCACTGGTGATCCGTGCTGGCGGCGGGTCGGTCCGCGACACCCTTTCGGTGCTGGATCAGCTGATCGCTGGTGCCCGCGATGGCAACCTGGATTACGAGACGGCCATTGCACTGCTGGGCTATACCCACTCGACACTGCTCGATGAGGTCACTTTGTCGCTGCACGAATCCGATGGCGCTGGTCTGTTCGGTGCGATTGACCGCATCATCCAGACCGGTCTGGATCCCCGGCGCTTTGTTGAAGATGTGCTGGAGCGCTTCCGCGATCTGATCATCGCCAAGGCCATGCCAGAAGGCCTTGAGAAGATCTTGCGCGGCGTACCAGAAGACCAGCTTGAATCCCTTCGCTTGCAAGCTGGCTTGGTCGGTGCAGGCGAACTATCGCGATGGGCCGATGTCACCAACAAGGCCCTGAGCGAGATGACCGGCGCAACTTCGCCTCGTCTGCACCTGGAATTGCTGGCCGCGCGCTTGATGCTGCCCGGTTCGCAGAATTCCGACAGCGCTTTTGCCGCTCGGCTGGATCGGTTGGAGCGCCATGCGATGACCGGTGGAGTGCTGCCTGCGCTTGATGAGAACGACGCTGCAAGTGCTGGTGCCTCAATGAACGCCACTCCTAACCCGGGCGCCGCGCGTCAGGGTGCTGCCGCAGTACGCGAAGCCCTGGCCGCCGCCAAATCCCGTCGTGACGGTGCACCCGAACCGGCTGAAGCACAGGGCGAACCAGTGGCTGGCGAACAGGCCCCACAGGTTCAGCCAAATCATGCCCAGCCGCAACCGCAGGCTCCCGAGGCTCCAGCGCAAATGCAGCAGCCCGCGCAGCACGCAGAACCAGTTCAAGCTCAGCGCACCGAGCAGCCTCAAGAGACTCCACAGCCAGTACCTGCCCCGCAGGAAACGCATCCCCAGCAGTCCGCGCCGTCACAGCCACAGCCACAGCCACAGCCACAGCCACAGCCACAGCCACAGCCACATGATGATGATCCAAATGCTCCGCTGGATCCAGGCGCGGCAGCGTCGCTGAACACTGGTGAAGCCGCTGACTGGGGCGCAACTTGGGGTCCAAAGGGCGAAAACTACTCGGTGACCACCGAGGTGCAGCCTGGTCCGAGTATTCCGGCAGCTCGTCCGGAAGGCGTGGCACCATTCAGCTTGGTTCCCGATCCTTCCAGCGGTGAAGACCTGTCATTCGGCACCGGGGTCTCCATTGATGACGTGAAGCAAAATCCTGCCATGGCCGAATTCGCACGTCGTGCAGCTGCCAACCGAACACCACAAGCACCGCAGTCGGCACAGCCACAGCAGGCGCCGCAGTCGGCACAGCCGCAACAGGCACCAGAAGCTAGCCAGGCTGGCGTGGATGCTCAGCGCCATGCTGCCCACCAGGCGCAAGAACAAGCCCAACGCGAACAAGCTGAACGCGAAGCACAACAGCGCGCCGCACAAGAACAAGCCCAACGCGAACAAGCTGAACGCGAAGCACAACAGCGCGCCGCACAAGAACAAGCCCAACGCGCTCAAGCACCGCAACAGCAACAGCAACAACAGGGTGCTCAGCAACCTCAACATGGTGCCCCTAGCGGGATGCCGCAGAGCCAGCCAGCACCACAGGACACCGGCTCACCGGTGGCGATGTTCCAGCAAGCGTGGCCAACGATCTTGCAGCAGTTGCAGGGCAGCTCGCGCGTCCTGCATTCCATGGTTGCCACCTATGGCTCTGTGGCAGGCTTCGATGGCCGCACCCTCACCTTGGCGTTCAGCAATACTGGCCCAATCGTGAATCTGCGCAACCGGCCGGATCTGATGAATACGCTGACCGGGGTTCTGTCCCAGGTCACCGGTGCACCGATCGAAGTGGTCCTCACCGAAGGCGGCTCCAACCCCAACGGTGGTGGTTCCCCAAAAGGTGAGCGCCGGCCAATCCCGGCGCCAACCCCAGCACCAACTAAGTTCACCAAGGCTGTAAGTTCTGCTGGGGCGGCCGCGCGCGCTGCGGCACGGGCCCAAGCTGCCGCTCCGGCACCGCAGCAGCGTCCGGTATCCGCTGTGCCAAGCTCGGCACCAGTCGCGCCTGCACCACGCGCCCATGACGGGTACGACAGCTCCTACGATGACGTCCCGCCTCCAGCGGATGAACCCTACTTCGACGAGCCACCGTTCCCAGATGACCCGTACTACGTGCCAGCTGGTTCTGTTCCGGAAGCGCAGCAGGTGCAGCCGCAGCAACAGGCTCCGGTCCCGGCCGTGGCTCCGCAGCCGACCCCGGCAGCGCCAGCGCCGGCGGCTAGTGCACCACGGAGTTTCGGTGGGCCTCCGGTGGCTCCCAAGCCCCGGATGACTGCTGGCATGACGGCGCGCCAGGCTGAGGGCGGTGTTCCGAACATTGCACGTCCGGTTTCTTCGACCCCGTTGCACCCGGAAAGCACCACCGATTCCTTCGGGAATCTAGCGGTTGGTGAATCCGAGCAGCAGGCTCCACAATCTATGGCGCCATCAGCTCCATCGGTTCCGGAAGCCCCGGCGCCGCGGACTGCCCAAACGCAGCCGCAGGTCCGCCCCCAGCATCAGGAACAGCCTCGCCAGGAGCCGGCCGCACCGCTGCAACCCCCGGCAGCCCCGCAGCCGGCCCCTGAATCCGCTCCGGGATGGGGCGCTCCACAGGCTGAACCGGCACCGGATCCTGCGGACTCGGCACCGGCGGCCTCAGGCCGCATGAGCCGATACCAGCAGCTGATGGACCAGGCGAAGAACGCACCCAGTGCGCCGGCGCCTGCCCAGGCGGCGAGCGGCTGGGGCGGTCCTGCTTCAGCTCCCGCGCCCGCTCCGGTGCAAGAGCCCGAGGAATTTGTCCCGAGCGACGATGATATCGAGGTCGAGGATTCGGCACTGATCGGTGTTCCAGCCGTGGAACGCCTGCTCGGCGGCATGGTCATCGAGCAGCGCGACGTCAACGGGAATGTAGTGGAAATCAAACGAAGCTTGTAGCCGGCACCACGGCGAACTGTCGGAGTGAGACACTAGGGTGTACCACGGAACAATTTCACGGTATTGAAGCAAGCTAGAAAGTAGGCGCACGTGTACGAAGGTGCTGTACAGGAACTGATCGACGAGCTCGGTCGCTTGCCTGGCATCGGCCCGAAGTCGGCTCAGCGCATTGCTTTCCACATTCTTGACGCCGATGCCGAGGACATGACCCGGCTCGCCGCCTCGATCCAGCTGGTCAAGGAAAAGGTGAAGTTCTGCGAGATCTGCTTCAACATCTCGGAGCAGGAAACCTGCGCCATTTGCCGCGATGAACGCCGCGATGGCACCAAGATCTGCATCGTGGAGGAGTCCAAGGACGTCCTGGCCATTGAGCGCACCCGGGCGTTCTCCGGCAAGTACCACGTGCTCGGCGGTTCCATTAATCCGCTGGCAGGCATTGGCCCGGAACAGCTGCACATCCGCGAGCTGGTAACCCGCTTGGCCGATGACTCGATCACCGAACTGATCCTGGCTACCGACCCGAATCTCGAAGGCGAAGCCACCGCCGTGTACCTGGTGCGCGCGCTAGCCCCTTTGGGCATCCACATCACCCGGTTGGCCTCCGGCCTGCCGGTGGGCGGCGATCTGGAATACGCCGATGAAGTGACCCTGGCCCGCGCCTTCGAGGGACGTCGCGCTGCCGGCCGCACCGCGCCGGGTCCGGCCCGCGCCAAGGCCCAGAAGCAGGGATCCGAGGAGCAGGCACCGCAAGATCAGTCCGGAGAAGCTGCAGAGAAGCCAAAAGCCCAGCTATCCGAACCTCGCCTGCTGCACGTTGGCGGTGCGCCGGTTCCTTCCAGCAACGCTGGCGAAGGGCCTTCGCATCCGGTAGTTCCCGAGATGGATAACCGTCGCAGCCAGTAGTTCTGGTTGCCTTGGAACGCTCTGCACTCTTCCGGTTCGCCGGCTTGAGCGCAGGGCGTTTTTCTATGCCCGCACGGTGATGTGGGGTGAAACACGCTTAGTTGATAATAGTCAACTATCGCCGTATAGTTGATATCAATCAACCATTCAGGCCCTCTATGCCTGACCCTAAATTTTTGGAGCTTCCATGACCGCAACCGCACCGGTCGCCAAGCCCAAGATGACTCACCGCGAAATCCTCACTGCCCTCACAGGCATTTTGATGGGCATGTTCGTCTCCATCTTGGCCAGCACCGTCGTTTCCAGCTCGCTGCCAGTGATCGTCTCCGATCTCAACGGCAGCCAGACCGCCTACACCTGGGTGGTCACCGCCACCTTGTTGGCGACCACCATCTCCACTCCGATCTGGGGCAAGCTCGCCGACCTGGGCAACCGCAAACTGCTGCTGCAGATCTCGCTCGGCATCTTCGTGCTGGCCTCGGCCGCCGCAGGTTTCTCGCAGGACACCAGCTTCCTGATCACCATGCGCGTCGTCCAGGGCCTGGCCGGTGGCGGCGTTGGCGCCTTGGCGCAGATCGTCATGGCCGATTTCCTCTCCCCTCGTGAACGCGGCAAGTACATGGGCCTGTTCGGCGCAGTCATGGCCGTTGGCACCGTGGGCGGCCCGCTGATCGGCGGCTTCGTTACTGACACCATCAACTGGCGCTGGAACTTCTTCATCGCCCTGCCTTTCGCCATCGCTGCGGTCATCCTGATCCAGCGCACCTTGCACCTTCCGGCCATGGCCAAGCGCAAGGTCAAGATCGACTACTGGGGCATCGTCCTGCTTTCCTCCGGCGTCTCGCTGCTGCTGATCTGGATGTCGCTGGGAGGCTCGCAGTTCGAGTGGGCCTCGACGACCAGCTACCTGATGATTGCCGGTGCGGTAATCCTGCTGGCGCTGTTCATTCTGGTCGAAGCCAAGTCCTCCGAGCCGCTGCTGAGCCTGGGCCTGTTCAAGAACCGCACCTTCACCTTCGCGGTCATCGCCTCGCTGGCCGTTGGCGTTTCGATGTTCGGCACCTCGGTGTTCCTCAGCCAGTACATGATCATGGCCCGTGGCGCATCAGCCACCATGGCCGGCCTGATGACCTTCCCGCTGATGGGCGGCCTGCTGGTCATCTCCACCATCGGCGGTGCGATGATCTCGCGCACCGGCAAGTGGAAGGCACTGGTAGTCACCGGTTCGGTGCTGATCGTCGTTGGGCTGTTCCTGCTGGGAACCATCCACTACGACACCAACTACGCGTTGGTCGCCGCCTACATGTTCATCCTCGGCGCCGGCATGGGCCTTGTCATGCAGAACATGGTGCTGGTGGTGCAGAACTCGGTCCACGTCAAGGAACTGGGTGTAGCCTCCTCGGCCGTGAACTTCTTCCGCACCTTGGGCGGCACTGCGGGTACCGCAGGCCTGGGCGCCATACTGGCGACCACTGTGCCGAACATGATCGCCGACCGGCAATCCGATTTGGCCGCAGCCCTGGCTTCCCTGGGCGACCAAGCCAAGGAGCTGACCGCAGCATTGGGATCGGGCACCTTGCCTTCAGTGGCCGCGATGCCTGAACCGGTCCGCGTGATCTTCGAGTCCATCTACGGCGACGCAGTGCCTTCGCTGTTCACCATTGCCGCTCCGCTGTCGCTGCTCATCGTCGTGGCTGTCTGCCTGATCCCCAACCAGTCGCTGAAGACCCAGACTGCAAGTGAACGCATGCAGGAGCTGGCTGCTGAGGACCAGGACGCAGCCAAGGCAGAAACGCCAGCTGGCAACTAGGAGATCCGGTGCAGGTTTCAAGCAAAGCCGAAGACGTTCCCGCCGCGCAACGCCCCGATCTCTATGCGTCAGCCGAACAGGAATTATTTTCACTGATCGCGCTGACGGCGCGTGCCAAGCGGGAACTGGCCACTCGGCTCGACAGCCGGCTCACCCCGGGATACCTGCCCGTGCTCGGGATGATTCTGCGCAGCCAACGCATCACCCAGTCTGAAATCTGCGAACACTTGCTGGTCGATAAAGCTGCGCTATCGCGCATGATCACCAAGCTGGAACAGCTGGCGCTGGTCAAGCGTGAAGTCGACCCGGAAGACCGGAGAGTGTTCCACATCCTGCCTACCGAGCTTGCGGTTGAAAGGTGGCATGAATGCTTCCAAGGGTGGCGTACAGAGCTCCGCTCGCGCATGACCAATTGGGACAATGAGGATCTGTCGGCACTCATCGACCTCCTGAGCCGATTGAATTTGGAAATCAAGTCCCTCTAGAGCGGTCCAATCCCTGGCCGTTCTTCTCGGAATTACCGAGAAGACCGGCCAGGGGCTTTTAAAGCCCACTACATGCACCGGCAGTTCACGGCTTCGCACAGCGCCCTCGCTCAAGGCCCGTTCCCCGGCGCCAGACAGCGGCGCCGCGGCCACCTTGTTGTTGGAGCGCGTCAGGTTTCGGCACATGAGCACTTCACTGGGCAGATCAGGGAAAATCGAAATCCGCACTGGTTCAAGAGTGGAAGGAATGGGCAGGCATCATGGATGCCGCGGGCCTGCGCGACATGACGCAGAACGAATGGATTCAGAAGCTGCTTCCGCTGATGCAGGACCCGCAGGAAAGCGGCAGGCTCCTGCGGGCCCGGCGCATCGCTTCGGAGTACCGACAGCTCCAAGTCCGCCCTAGACTGTCCTCATGGCAACAAAAAGCAGCAACCTCCCGGCCATCGCCAAGGCCACCGGCATTGAATGGGATCAGTGGTGCGCCAAACTGCGCGCTGGCGGAGCCGATCAACTTACGCACAAGCAGATAGCCGAACTGGCTTTCACCCACATGCCCCCAACCGTCGACACTCCGGGCTGGTGGGCTCAATCCGTGGCTGTAGCCTATGAGCAGCACATTGGCCGACGCCTGCCCGGCCAATCCCAAGACGGCACCTTCCAAGGTTCGGTGAGCAGCACCATCGATGCTGATTTGGATACCGCGCTGGAACGCTGGATCGCCTGCGTCCAGGGGCGCCAGGAGTTCAACGGCCACCAGCTTTCCGAACCTGCACGCACCAGCGGCTCAGAGCGATGGCGCTATTGGCGAGCTGATTTCAGCGACGGAACCAAGACACAGGTAGACATTGGCCTCAAAGGTGGAAAAGCCTCGGTTGCCATAAACATTACTAAGGCTGGAACACCTGAACAGGTGTCTGGATGGAAGAGCTTTTGGCGACAAATTTTGGCTGAATTCAAGGGGTAGCCAGTGTTTTTCAACAACCTGCATTGAGGTTCCTAGGCAATATGACCAATGGTTACCTTCACAACTAGGACATGTCGCCCCGTAGCTGTCACAATATTTATCTGGTAGATGTCTCGCGCCACAGTTCCATCAAAAAGCACCGGCGGCGAGGCACAGCTTTCAACAGGTGGAGTGAGTGCCCATGGGCCTAATTGTTCAAAAGTTTGGCGGTTCTTCCGTTTCAGATGCCGAAGGCATCAAGCGTGTAGCGCGCCGAATTATTGATACTAAGTCCAAGGGCCATGACGTCGTTGTCGTTGTTTCCGCAATGGGCGACACCACCGATGACTTGCTGGACCTGGCAGGCCAGCTTACCGATGATGCACCAGCCCGCGAGATGGACATGCTGCTCTCCGCTGGCGAACGCATCTCGATGTCGCTGCTGGCGATGGCGATCAACCAGCTCGGCGAGCAGGCCGCTTCATTCACCGGCTCGCAGGCAGGATTGATCACCGACTCGACCCACGGCAAAGCCCGCATCATGGAGGTCTCCCCACAGCGCGTGCGCCGTGCTATCGACCGCGGATTCATCGCCATCGTCGCTGGGTTCCAGGGCATGAGCAAGGAATCCAAGAACATCACCACCATGGGCCGTGGCGGCTCGGATACCACCGCCGTCGCGCTGGCCGCAGCGCTGGGCGCCGATGTCTGCGAAATCTACACCGACGTGGACGGCATCTACACCGCCGACCCGCGCGTGGTCGCCTCGGCCAAGAAGATCGAGAAGATCACCAGTGAAGAAATGCTGGAAATGGCCGCCAGCGGCTCGAAGATCTTGCACCTGCGTTGCGTGGAATACGCCCGCCGTTTCGGCGTGCCGCTGCACGTGCGCTCTTCATTCAGCACCAACGAGGGCACCTGGGTGCTCCCGGATCCCGAAGACAAAATCAAAATTCAAGAGGGAGAACCCTTGGAACAGCCAATCATCTCAGGTGTCGCCCACGACCACTCCGAAGCCAAGGTCACCATCATTGGCGTTCCGGACATCCCCGGCAAAGCAGCACAGATTTTCGGGGTTATCGCCGCTGCGCAGGCCAATATCGACATGATTGTGCAGAACATCTCGACCCGCGGTTCGGGTGCCACCGATATCTCCTTCACCCTGCCGATGACCGAGACCAAGCATGTGCTTGAAGCACTGAACACCGCGAAGCCGGAGATCGGTTTCGAGGAAATCGAGCACAATGACGAGGTTGGCAAGCTCTCGTTGATCGGTGCCGGAATGCGCTCGAATCCAGGAGTCTCCTTCACCTTCTTCGAGGCCTTGCACCGCGCGGGCGTGAACGTGGACATGATCTCCACTTCAGAGATCCGCATCTCCGTGGTCACCGACGCCGACAAGCTCAACGATGCAGTACGCGCTATCCACACCGCGTTCGATCTGGATACCGATGTGGAAGCCACCGTCTACGGCGGCACCGGCCGCTAAGCGCCGACAAGCTGATAAGGAGAACGCCTGCGAAACAATTACTGTTTCGCAGGCGTTCTCCCTATTAACTGCTATTTATTCGGTTCCAGTGTCTTGGTATAGACGATTTCGCCCAAGCCATTGCGCAGCGTGACGGTGAACAGGTCCTGCTCATCCAGCTCGACGTGGCCGAAGAACTGGCCCTTGCCATCGCGCGGCGACTGGTTGGTGCTGCCAGCCAGCGAGAAGTCCACGCGTGGTCCGAAAGTGCCATCCATTTGGTTCGGCCCGAAGGAACCGGCATTGACTGGACCGGCCACGAATTCCCAGAACTCATTGAACTCGCTGAAGGCAGCACGCTCTGGAGAGTAGTGGTGCGCCGCGCAATAGTGCACATCCGCGGTCAGGAAGACGACATTCTTGATGCCGCGGTCCTTGATGGCCTTGAGCAGGCGGGCAAGTTCCAGCTCGCGGCCTAGTGGTGCGCCGTGGTCTGCGTTGGAAATTGATTCCTGCGCCTTGCCGTCCGGAACAATGATGCCCAGCGGCAGGTCGTTGAGAATGACTTTCCAGGTTGCCTTGGACTTGGCCAAGGAATCGACTAGCCAATTCAGCTGCTCTTCGCCGAGAATTGAAGTGGACTTCTCTTCCATTCCGGTGGTGTTCTCGGACTTGTAGCTGCGCATGTCCAATGCGAACAGGTCCATTGCTGGACCACGCGAGATTTTGCGGTAGATGCGTGCCGCCTCGAATCCGATGCCTGCGCGCATGGCGCGCGGGTCGGCGATCGGCTGGTATTCCTGCCAGGCCTGGCGGCCACGGGCGGCAAGGGTGTTGATATCGCGCACGGTATAGCGCTCATCTTCGATGATCTCACCCGGCCACCAGTTGTTATGGGTCTCGTGGTCATCCCACTGGGCAATCACCGGAACCTCGGAATACATGGCACGCACGTTGTGGTCCATCAGGTTGTAGCGGTGCCGCCCACGATACTCGGCCAGGGTTTCGGCCACCTTGGAGACTTCCTCGGTGACCAAGTTGCGCCAGATCTGGCCGTCCGGTTCCACAACTTCTGCGGCAATCGGGCCGTCGGCGTAGATGGTGTCGCCGCTGTGCACGAAGAAGTCCGGCTTGGTTGCATGCATGGCCGCGTAGGCGCGCATGCCACCGATTTCTTCGTTGATGCCCCAGCCCTGGCCAGCGGTGTCGCCGGACCACACAAAACTCTGGGCACGGGAGGCGTCGTGGTTGCGGCGACCGGTCAACGCCGGTGCGGTGCTGAACCAGCCGTTCTGAGTCTCGCCAAGGGTGCCGTTATCGTCCTCGAAACCGATGCTGACTGCGAAACGGGTACCGGCAGGCAGATGCTCGGCATTGATCTTTGCAGTGAAGTCAGTGGCCTCGCGGGCGTAGGCACCGCGCAAAGTCTTGGCGAAGGATCCACGGCCGCGGATGATTTCCCCTGCTTCGTCCACCGCACGCAGCTGCGCGCGCAAGCGGCCTTCCCCGGAGCTGCGAGCCCAGAGTACGGCGTTGCTGGCAGAGACATCCCCCATGGAAAATCCGCTGGTCAATCCCAGGCGGGAACGCACGAGTCGGGGACTGCTGGAAACCAGCGCTGCTCCAGTGGGCCCAACCAAGGTCAATGCACCTGCGCCAATGGCGCCGGTGAGCAATTTGCGTCGCGAAATATTATTCATGGGATTCAGTGTTCGCGACTTGATCAGCCATTTCCTTGAGCCCAGATGAACACCAAGAGAAATCATTCGTGTCCAGTCCACACCACGAATCCAGAGATCCTGAACTCCAAAGCACGCCCATTACTGGCAGACTAGAAAAATGAGTTCACCTCAAGTCATTTCTGGCCCGCCGTCGGCTGGCCACCCAATTCCTCCGGCTGTGCGCACTGCAGCCGGCCAGGCGGAAATCGAGGGTATCTGGCAGAACGCATTAGGCGGGATAACATACCGGATTGGACAGGGCGAGCAGATGCGCTTCGCCAAGTGGTCGCCGGGATGCCCTCCCGCAGAGGACGGCGATCTCCTGGCTGAAGCCCTGCGCATGCGGTGGGCGGGAGAATTCATCAGAGTCCCCGAAGTGCTCAGCTGCGGACAGCATGCTGACGGCCAGCTGCTCGTCACGGCAGCATTGCCCGGGCACAGTGCAGTCAGCGAGCTTGGCAAAAGCGATCCGGCGCGATCCGCGTTTGCAGTGGGCGCCGGTCTGCGCCACCTGCACGATCGGCTGCCGGTCGACCAGTGCCCCTTCAGCTGGGATCTGGAATCCCGCATCCAGCACCTGCCTGCCCGGGAGCAAGCTGCTTTGCTGGCTGAAATCCCGGAGCTTGATCTTGTGGTCTGCCATGGCGATGCTTGCCTGCCCAACACGATCATCACCGATAGCCATGATTTCAGCGCGCATGTGGATATGGGGAAATTGGGTGTCGGAGACCGCTGGGCGGATCTCGCCGTTGCCGCATGGAGCACCGAGTGGAATTACGGGCCTGGTTTCGAACAGCATGTCTACGCCGGGTACGGAATCGAACCCGATGAGCGGAAGGTGTCGTTCTACCGAAAGGTCTGGGACGCAACCTAGGAGGCCGAGCCGCTAGCGTGCCACGTAACGGTGCTCGGGACGGCCACGGGTTCCGTATCCAAGCTGCAGCTCCAGGGATTCATTGGCCACCAGCGCCGCCAAATACCGTTGCGCTGTCGCACGGGCAACCCCAATTGCCTCCGCGACCTCGGCGACGCTCATGGGTTCGGTAGCGTCCTTGACGCAGGAAAGAACTGCCTGTTCGGTGGGGGCGGCACCCACCGATGCGTTGGTTTCTTCGCCCCCTTGGAGCGCCCGGTACAACCGGTCCACTCCCTGCTGGTTGAACTCCGCGGTCCCGGTCAATTGGCGACGATAGCGAGCCCAGCCTTTGAGCTTGGCGGCCAGGGTCTTGGCCTCAAAGGGCTTGATGATGAACGCCAGTGCGCCCGAGCGCAACGCTTTGTCAATGTTCTTCGGTTCAATCGCCGCGGAAATCATGATCGCATCAACATCGAGTTCTCTCAGCAGCTCGATTCCACTGACATGCGGCAGGTAGAGATCCAGCAATACCAAATCAGGTTTCAGGCTCTTCACCATTTTGGGCACAACACGCGGATCCTGCACAGGCTCCAGGGCCTGGAACCCGGGAATGGCGTTGACCATCTCAGCGTGCAGCTCTCCTACCCGGAAATCGTCATCGACAATTAGCACCCGGTAGTTGCCGCTGGAATTCTCGCTCAATGTTGCGCTCCTTCAATCTCGTCGTTTTCCGTATTGGCTGGCTCCACCAGTACCGCCGGCAATCTTGCTGCGATAACTGCCCCGGAACCATCCGTCCCGCGGTCCGCTATCCAGACGTCCCCGCTGCGGGCTTGGGCGAGCCGTCTGATCAGCGGCAATCCGACGCCATGGCCATGATCGCCGCCCAGATGGGATCCGGTGCTGACGTCCCGGGCGAAGATATCCTCGTCGGTGGTAATGCCGGGTCCAGAATCGGCCACGGCTATGTGCAAGGTGTTCCCTTCGGAGAGCAAGTCGATTTCCACCCAGGGTTCTGCATCTGTGCAAAGAGCTGCAGTGAAGGCGTTATCCAGCAGATTCCCCAGGACTGCGGTGGCGTCTTGGGCATCGTGGGCCGAGGCGATGTGTCCGAAAAGCATGGATTGGGCAGACACTCTCAGTTCTATGCCTTGTTCGTGGGCGCGCACCGCCTTCGCCGAAATAAACGCCGAGAGGTAAGCGTCCTGGATGGCCTCCAGCCCGGGAACCTGAGCGATCTTCGGCCCGGATTCCATCACCTCACGCAGGTAGTCTTCTGCCTGTTCGATCTTGCCCAAGTTGATCAGCCCGAGGACTGCGTGCATCCGGTTGGCGAATTCATGGCGCTGGGCGCGCAGCGCATCGGCCATGTCCTGGACTGCATCGAGTTTGGTGCCCAGCGCTTCAAGGGTGGTGACATCATGGAGCAGCACGACCAGTCCGAGGTCCACTCCGTCACGGTCGACCTTGGTCACGCGGGCTATGAGCGAGTTGCCATTGGCCGCAAAGCGCACCGGTGCCGGGTCGCATTCCTTGATCGCCCTGACCAGCCGGTGATCCAATCCAGCGGATTCAAAGTGGCGGCCGACCACGTCTTCCAATTCGGTGCGGTGCGGCAGTCCCAGCAATTGCCTGGCAGCCCTGTTGCGCACGGTAATCCGGCTATCTGCGCCAATGCCCATGACACCTTCGGTAACACCGTAGAGCACGGCCTGCTGGTCCCTGACAAGCTGGGCAATTTCGGCCGGTTCCAGCCCGAGGGTCTGGCGCTTCAAACGGCGTACGGTGACTCGTCCGGCAAGCACTGCCAAGGCTGCGCAAATCGCCGCAAGCAATACAATCCAGGCGAAGGACTCAAGCAGCGCCCCGGTCAAGGAGTCAGTGGTCACGCCCACGGAAACCTCTCCGATGACCGCACCCGCGGTACTGTAGACCGGGACCTTGGCACGCACCGATTCACCAAGGGTTCCGTGTTCCCGGGAGACCGCTTCAATGCCTTCCAACGCCACCGGGTCAGTAGAAACCATTTGGCCCAGTTCCTCGGGGTTCGGATGGCTCAAGCGCAGTCCGCGGTCCTCGGTAATCACCACGAAATACGCTTGCTCTTGCCCAATGACAGCGTTAGCCAGTTGCTGCAGTTTTCCATCGGCGAGCTCCTTGGCTTCCAGTTTGTCCAGCTTTGCATAGTGCGAGACCTGCTCAACTACTTCCGGCAAGACGGCGACCGAACGAGCTATGGTCAGCGAGGTATCCTCGGCTTTCGAATAGACGCGGTCATAGCTGGCGAAAAGCGTTCCGGCAGTAACGAGAACAATCAGCACACCTACGACCAGGAATTGAAGCCGCATGATGCGTGATGCGAAATGCCGGGTGCCGGCGCCAGAACGGAACATGCCACCCAGCATAAACCCATCTTTCCACTCTCGTGATTTTAATGAGCAAAAAGTTGGCAAAGAACTTAAGCCTTCAACAATAAGCACAAGACGCGCAAAGTGAGCACCGACACGTACCTTGAATGGGTGCCCCTCCTAGCTTGTGGGGACTAAGGATTCACTCACACTGAAATGGAGGTCGGGTCAATGCTCGTTGTACTCGGATTCCTCATGGTCGCCACCTTCATGGTGCTGATCATGACAAAACGCATGACGCCGCTGCTGGCATTGATTCTGGTTCCAACCATCTTCGGCTTGTTCACCGGTGCTGGATTCGGCCTTGGCGACATGGTCATGGACGCGGTCAAGGACATGTCCAGTACCGCAGCCCTGCTGATGTTCGCCATCATGTACTTCGGCATCATGATCGACGTCGGCTTGTTCGACCGATTGGTCTCCGGCATCCAGAAGCTAGTGGGCAACGACCCTGCCAAGGTCGTCATGGGCACTTCGCTGCTCACCGCCGTAATTTCCCTCGATGGGGATGGCTCGACCACCTTCATTGTGGTTACCGCGGCACTGCTGCCGATCTACCAGCGCCTGGGCATGAGCCCAGTGGTCCTGACCTGTGTTGCAGGCCTGACCAATGGCACGCTGAACATCGTTCCCTGGGGCGGCCCAACGGCCCGCGCGGCAGCGGCACTAGGTGTTGACGCCTCGGAAATCTTCGTGCCGATGCTCCCTGCGCTGGGAATTTCCCTCATTGTCATTGCCCTGTTCGCATGGCAGATGGGCGTATCCGAACGCCGCCGCTTGCAGCGCGAGCGTCCGGAAATCTGGGGCACCGAACTCGGTGGCGGCAACGTTTCCACCCCAACCGGAGGAAAGAGCCCTGCTGGCACTTCCCCTGCCGGAGGCAACCTGGCCGTACTGGAATCCGTGGCTCGCAAGGGCGATGGCACCGAAGCTTCCACCTTGGACGGCACCGTCCTGGATCCGGATCGCGAGACCCTGCGCCCCAAGACCTTCTACTTCAACCTGGCGCTGACCGTCGCCATCATGGTGCTGCTGGTAGTCGATGTCACTCCGTTGCCCTACCTGTTCATGGTGGGTACCGCGATCGCCTTGATCGTCAACTTCCCCAAGGTCTCCGACCAGGTGAAGATGATCGCCGCGCACTCCAGCGAAATCATTGCCGTGGTCTCCATGGTGCTCGCCGCGGCAGTGCTCACCGGCGTGCTCTCCGGCACCGGCATGGTTGATGCCATGAGCCAGTGGCTGGTGGATGTCATTCCTACCTCCATGGGTCCATACATGGCAGTACTGACCGGGCTGATTTCGATTCCAGCTACCTTCCTGATGAGCAATGACGCCTTCTACTTCGGCGTCTTGCCAGTTCTCGCCGAAGCCGGCGCGCATTTCGGTGTACCAGCGGTGGATATGGCTCGCGCCTCCATCACCGGACAGCCAGTGCACATGCAGTCTCCGCTCGTTCCAGCCATCTTGCTGCTGGTGTCGCTCTCTCGTGTGGACTTGGGCGATCACCACAAGAAGGTGCTGTGGCGTGCGTTGGTGGTCTCCTTGGTCATGCTCGCTTCGGGCATGCTCCTTGGTGTCATCCACATGGGCTAACGCCCCAGGACCAAAGGTCCGTCGTCAGCCAGGCTCCGTGCCACCCGGACATTTCCAAGCGGGTGGCACGGAGTCCGGTGTTTAACCCGGGCTGACCCTGTTGGCAGCCCGCCGGAGGCTGCCGCATGCAGCTATTCGAGCACCCAGTTGCTTCTTCCCGCCAGCCATTGACGGTCTGCACAGGGCGCCGGTTCAGCAAGCACAGTTTCCCGTGAAAAACTGGAGGCAGGGCAAGACGTGCACAGCGCGTGCTTCCCCTGGACCGGATGGACCCGCCACTGGGCCACACCGCGAATTCGACCGTCTTCTCCCGACGCAAAGGAAGGCTCCAGCGCATGGAAAGAGAACCTCTGGACAACAGCATCTCCCTGGCCCAGCTCGAAGCGGTTGTCATGATTGTGGACTATGGTTCCTTCACCGCCGCCGCGGATATCCTTGGCATCTCCCAGCCCTCCTTGTCCCGGCGCATTAGCGCGTTGGAGCGCACTCTTGGCATGCCCGTGTTCCGGGCCGCTGGAAGGGACATGGTGCTGACCGAGGTTGGCCGGAGCATCATTCCTGCCGGCCGCCGGGCACTGCGTGAAGTCGCCGCGATCGGAACCATCGCCTCCTCCACGCGTGCATTGGCCACCGGATCCCTGCGCATCGCGGGGTTGCCCTCCCTGGTTGGAGGAATCATGCCCGAGTACATCGGCCCCTTCCATCGCCAGCACCCCGGTGTCCGGATAGAGATCCTGAGCGTGGAGGACGATGAGCAGCTTGCCGATGCGCTTCGCCTGAATCGTGCCGATGTGGCTTTTGGCGTGAACGAGCGCATCCCCGCGGACCTCATCGGCAAATCCCTGCGCGATCAGCAATTCTCGGCGGTCGTATCCGAGGATACCGAGGTGGACCCGGACACTGGGCTAAGCACTGAATTGCTCAATTCCCTGACTCTGGCCACCCTCCCCCAGGGCACCTCGATTCGCAAGATCACCGACGAAGTTTACCGGAGCTTGAAGGCCACCGCTCCGCGGCTCATCACCACAACGCAACGCGACGCATTGGTCCATCTGGGCATCGCCGCCGGCGGCATCACCTTGGTTCCACGGATCATGGCCAGCACCGCCGTGATCTTCGGCGGCAAGCAGGTCCCGCTGAGCTTGCCAGCCAGCAGGCCCCTGGGCGTCATCTACCGCCGCGAAGAATACCGCAATCCGGCGCTGGGCGAATTCCTCGAATACCTCTGAGACAGAGATCTCCAGGCGGCTTCCGCTCTCCTGAACCTGCGCGCGAAATCAGCCTTTCATGCGCTGCATGCATGGCTCTAATCAACCATGCTATTGGTTCCAGCGGCGTTCCACGTGGTCAGCTTGATGGGTAATCCGGCCATGGTCCTACCAAGGAGAGCAAGATCGTGAATTCCCAACGAACACCTTCCTCTGCCAGGCGTAGTTCCAAACGGCCGCGGCGCCGGGTAGCTGCCATCATTGCAGCGGCGCTGGTGCTGGCAGTAGTTGTGCCGACCAGCATTGCCTTCCTGCGCCTGCAGGGAAATATTTCCGTCTCGGCGCTCAGGGCGTCTGAAGCGGATGTCCCGGACTCCAGCGAAGGCCTGAATCTGCTGGTTCTCGGTTCCGATAGCCGGGATTTCAGCTCCACCGGCTTCGGCACGGATAACGGCTCCCGACGCAGCGATTCCATGCTGCTTGTCCACTTGTCGCCAGGCAACGAGCGCATCGAGGCGGTCCAGATCCCACGCGATACCGTATTGCAGCGCCCGGCCTGCGCGGATACCGGGTCCGGCGCTTATGCCGGAGGATACGGCATGATCAATTCTGCGCTGAATTACGGTCCCGCATGCTCTGTCGCCGCAGTGGAAGCGCTCACCGGGGTTCACCTGAACCACTTCATTGAGGTGGATTTCGAGGGATTCATTTCAATCATCGACGCACTCGACGGGGTCAGCGTGTGCCTGGCCCAGCCAATGACCGATCCGAAAGCAAACCTGGATCTTCCAGCCGGGCTGCAGGAGCTGGACGGAACCGATGCGCTTGCCCTGGCCAGGACCCGCCATGCCGTTGGCGATGGAAGCGACCTCGCTCGGCTCGGAAACCAGCAGAAGGTCATGTCCGCAATCGTCCAGCGTGCCACCAGCAAGGAAGCTCTCGCACGCCCGGACCGGCTCTACTCTTTCCTTGACGCGATTACCTCCTCGATGACCGTGGACCCGGAACTGAGTTCGCTACCGGAACTTGCAGGATTGGCTGCGCGGGTCAAGGACGTTCCCACGGACAAGATCACCTTCATGACCATGCCGACCCAGCCTGCACCATCAAACGCCAACCGGGTGGTCCCGGCTCCGGACGCGACCCTCATCTTTGAACGCATCAAGCAAGACATCCAGGTGAATCCGGATTCCGAGTCCGAATCCGGCTCCGAATCGGATGCAGGAGAAACTGCCACGGCGAAAGCCTCCGCCCGGCAGCTGCCTGTCAGCATAGCCAACGCAGCGCGAGTGAGCGGACTGGCCGGCAAATTCGCCAACGAAGCCACGGAGCAAGGCTTCACCGTCACTTCAATCACTACCGCGGCGTCCTTGCAGGCGCAAACACGGCTGCTGATTCCGGATACTGATGCAGCCAGGAAAACAGCCGACGCATTCGCCAAGGCAGTCGATCTCGACATCGAGGCAACAGTCGCCGATGTCGAAAGCATCGAATTGATCCTGGGCCAGGATTACCAAAACCTGGGGCGGCCAGAAAAGCAGCCTGTCAAGGTGAACAGCCGCAAAGCAGACCAGAAACTCTGCGGCTGAGCCGGCCCCTAGGGCAGGCCGCGCCACCGGAAAATCCTGCCATGCCGCGATGGCTGCCAGGCGAATCTCCGTTTGCCCGCGGCTGTTGGCCTTCGTATTCCGGCTGGGCTGCACCTGCCAATTCCGTTTGACCGCGTCCCTTGCAGCGAGGTGATTCACAGTGAGCATTGCAGGCATCAATGGCAATGAATTCATCGTGCTGGCCATTTTGGCGGCCGTGCTGCTCGGACCTGAAAAATTGCCCGACTACGCAAGGAAACTAGCCACGCTGATTCGCGAGTTGCGCCGACTCGCCTCTGGTGCCCAGGAACAACTCCGCGAGGAGCTTGGCGAGGATTTCGCGGACATGGATCTGAAGAAGTTCGATCCGCGGCAATATGATCCTCGAAGGATCATCAGCGAAGTGCTGCGAGATCAACTCGAAGAGCCGCCTGTCCAAGGATTCCCGGATTCTGCCCGCTCAAGGGGACCCGAGACCAGGAGTGCATCATCACCGCCAGAACCCTCCGGTCCGGCCCCTTTTGACGACGAAAGCACTTAGGACGCCACTGCTCCTTGCCGCAAGTGTCCGCTGACCGCGCGAGCAGTGAATACGGATCCGGTGGACAGAATTCATTCATCGCAGTCCCCAAAGCTCCACCCGGTTCCTTCATCCGGATCGCACGGATTCCGGCATCTATCCGCAATCGGTCCAGCTTCGCTGATTCGTCGGCCAACCGTGATGGCCGGCCGAAAAAGGATTCCCGGGATCGGCCACCAGCCTGCTGCCGGCCTAGCCTGTAGGCACGCCGGCGCTCCAATTCGGAACGGTATTTTTCCTAGTAGTGCCTTCACAGCAATTCAGGGAGCAGGCGCCACTGCCCGGGCCCAGCGCTTTGCTTCCGGCGATGGTCGATGACTCCGGCTGCTCGCCACGCACTTGCGCTGCCCGTTCCAGGACCAGATCGACCAAGCCGCTGACAAACGACGGTGAGGTGCCAACACTGCCGGCACGGAGAAACGCCATCCCCAACTCGCGCGCGGTATCTGCCGCTTCGGTATCCAGATCGAATTTGACCTCCATGTGGTCCGAAACGAATCCGAGGGGTACAACCAGAACGCCCTCAGTTCCAGTTTCCGCAAGCTCGCGCATGCGGTCATTGATGTCCGGTTCCAGCCAGGGAGTGTGCATGGATCCAGAACGGGAGCAGTACACCAGTTCGGCATCCAGCTGCTCCTCACCAGCTAGTTCCCCGCCAATCCAGGCCATGAGCTCCTCATGCTGCCGCTGGTAGCCGGCGGTGAACTTCTGCGATGATTCTTGCATCGCAGTAGGGATCGAATGGGTGACATATAGGATCTTGTGCCGGTTGCGGTCCAGGCCGCCGACGAGCTGCTTGAATTCCTTCAATCCCTTCCGCACGCAGTCCAACTGCGCATGAGCGAATCCCGGATGATTGTAGTACTGCCGGACTTTATCGATCACCACCTCGAGGCCCTCTTCTTGCAGTGCCGCCACAGTTCCGGCGAAATCCTCGCGGTATTGCCGGCACGAGGAATATGAGGAGTAGGCCGACGTATCGATGGCCAGGAACCTTCTCGAGCCGTGCCTGCGCGCATGGTTTCCGACCACTTCGGTGAGGTACGGTTCCCAATTCCGGTTCCCCCAGAGCAGTGGCGTATCGATGCCGCGGGCTGCGAATTCCTCTTGAACGGCTTGCTGCAAAGCCTGGTTCTGCTCATTGATCGGAGATTTTCCGCCGAACATGTAGTAGTGCTCGCCCACCTCTTCAAGGCGCTCGTCCGGAATCCCTCGTCCCCGGGTAACGTTTTGCAGGAAGGGCAGGACATCTTCGGGCTTTTCCGGCCCGCCAAAGGACATCAGCACAACTGCATCAAACGGCGCTACCTGCATGTTTCCCATCGGGATCGTCCACGCTTTCTTCTCGGGCAACTGCCGCCATGGGCAAAATTCCCCGGAGCTGGCAGTCGCAAGCAATTACCTAGATTAGCTTTTATCTAGCCAAGCTAACAATAATTGCTTTGCCTCCGAATCGCCAGCGGGCGTCGCCGACCCCTAACGACTGCCCAGGCTATGAGCCAGTTCCAGCTCAATGCGCTCATTGCGGAACTGATGACCGGCATCGAGCAATTTGCGCGGGACAATTTTCTGATCAGCCATGGCCAGAAGGTGGGACCCTTCGGCTCCCAGCAGCAATTTGGGAGCCGCGGCAGGAACCGGAATGATGGCAGGCCGCCTCACTGCGCGCGCCAAGGCCCTGGTGAATTCTGCGTTGCTCACCGGCTGCGGTGCCACCGCATTGACCGGACCTGTCAATTGCGAATCCCAGAGCGCGCGATGGTAGATGTCCAGCAGGTCATCAAGCCCGATCCACGAAAGCATCTGCTTTCCCCCTGCCAGGGGACCGCCCAGGCCTGCGGAGAATACAGGACGCAAAACGGCGAGCATCCCGCCTTTGGGGCTCAGCACGATACCGGTCCTGATCTGCACCCGGCGCATGCCGCTGTCCCCCGCATTCGCCGCACGTTCCCAGCGGTCCACCACGTCAGCCAGGAAATCCGGAGTCCCGGCCCGCGGGGAATCGGTCTCGTCCAATGGGTGCGGTCCGGCTGAAGCACCGTAGAATCCGATGGCCGAAGCGCTGATGAAGGTCCGGACACCTGAACGTGACGCCAGCAGGGCAAGGGATCGGGTCGGTTCGATGCGGCTGGAGAGAATTGCCTGCCGATGTGCTTGGCTGAACCGGCCGAAGATGCTGGCTCCGGCCAAATGGATGACCGCGTCGCAGCCATCGAGCAGGCTCGGGTCAGGATCCAGCGGATTCCAGCGCCGTTCGCTTGCCGATTCCGGCTCGTGCCGCACGAGCTTGACGACCCGGTGCCCGCCGGTGGACAAGAAGGCGCACAAAGCCTGTCCGACTAATCCGCTTGAACCGGTCAGCGCTATCACCAGCGGCTTCAACCCGGCCTGCGCCGCCCGCTGATGTGCGGCAAAATCGTCTGCCAGCTGGCGGTGGCGGTATGCAAGCATCGATTCGATCTGCCGTCCTGGCATATTCGACTGGATGCAGTCGCCCACGGTCGTGCACTGTGCGCCCGCGGGCTCGAAGTAATGCTCATGCCGCCACTGCACCACCCGGGCAGGAAGGCCGCGAACCCCTTCGGGTTCAAGCTGGTCGACGAAACTGCGGTTCTCCGCGAACCCCTCAGGCTGGTGCTTGGCATTCCACAGCACTCCGCCGGGAAGGCCCAGCACGGCCGTCCCGTCCTTCAGCGAACCGGCTTCTTCAATGACCTTCAGCGGAAGCCACGGCGGCAAGAGCCGCTGCATGGCCCCGGGTCGCGAGAACCAGTCGAAGACAACGGATGCAGATGCCGGCAGCTGGCTGGAGCGCTCAGTGTTCATGGCCCCATCCTAGAGGCTTCAGGCAGGCCGGTTCCCGAGGATGGGAAATTGCTGAATTCCGTCGCAATGTCTGGTCCGGCGCCGCAATGAATCCCTCGGTTTCCTGCAGCACGCTACCCCGGCAGACTTGGAGCAGGAACAAGAACTTCTGAACCGAGCTTGATTGCGGACAACTAACGGGCCGGCTGTTGCCCGAAGCGGCTGCCAATGCAACCAGAAAGCTAGGCATACCATGCAGGAAGATAGCCGAAGGGAGGATCCTCGCCCACCCGCCCGTCGATGGCTTCACGCAAGAGATCCGCATGCCCTGCATGCCGCCCATACTCTTCAATCAGGTCGCAGATGATTCTGCGTATCGACGCATGCTTGCCATCGAATGCCAACCCCGAGTCCGTGTCCAGCTTCCCTTCCTCGATAACGGACTGCTGGATTCCCCGGCTTTTGGCCACGGCCCGGTCGTAGCGTTGATAAAGATTCTCCGGATCCTCTTCCAGATCAACCACGAAGTGCTCGCGCCCGTTGGCAGTGAACCCAAGGAGGACTTCAGGTCGTTGCCCGGCAATGAAGTAGGTGAATTTCTCATCTTCGACAAGGGCAAGATGCTGGAGCAATCCGCCCAGGCTGAGCTGGCTGCTGGGCAACTTGGTTGCCAGCTGTTCGATGTCCAGCCCGTCGGCCTTGTATCTGAAAGTGGCGCGCAGCCTGTCAAGCATCCCGAACAGATGCTGCTGGTCGGAGCCGCTCATTGGCGGTTCCCAGGGAGGCAGGATTTCCATGGCGTACCCCTTTGCGAGAAGTGTGAGTTGGCGTACCAAACTGGTTTCATCGGCCCATGAATTGAATAATTAGAAGTATGCCTCTGACCGCCGCCATTTTGGAACCCTCGCAGTGGATGCCGCCTGCCGCTGAGCATGAAGCACGGGCTCGGGCCTTTGGCGAACCTTTCGTGGAACGGCGGATGAAGGGCAAGAAGCATCCCATCGAGGACTTCCTGTTCACCTATTACACGCAAAAGCCGGGCCAGCTCTACCGCTGGCATCCAGGGATGAACGTGGTTCTAGCCGGAGACGCGGCCCAAGAACGCGGCGAGTGGAAGTTCTACCGCAGAGTCCAAACCGGCCACGGTACGGGATACCACTTCGATGCGGAGGCATTCGGCAAGGCGCGCGCCCGAGCCATCGAGTTCGCCCGCATCATTCTGGCCGGCACCGCGCAGCGGCCAGGAAACTTCTCCTGCTTCGGCCTGCATGAATGGGCGATGGCCTACAAATCCGAGGCCAACGGCATCCGCCATGAATATCTCCCGCTGCGCTTGGGTGCGCAGGGAACCGACGAAGTGGTGGAAACCCACAAGATCCGTTGCACCCACTTCGATGCATTCCGCTTCTACACTCCCCAGGCGATCGAGCTCAACGAGCTGCAGCCGACCAGGGAAACCCAGCGCGACCTGGAGCAGCCCGGTTGCTTGCACGCCAACATGGATCTGTATAAGTGGGCCTATAAGCTCTCCCCTGCGGTGCCAAGCGGCTTGGTCATGGACTGCTTCGAGCTCGCCTGGGACATTCGCACCATGGATATGCAGGCGTCCCCCTATGATCTGGGCGATTGGGGCCATGAACCCATCCGCATTGAAACTCCCGAGGGCAAGGCCGCGTACGTGAGATTGCAAAAGGAATTTGCCCAGCGTGCCGACTCGCTGCGCAATCAATTGCTGGAAGTCGCCAACAACCTGCCAATCTTCCCGGAAGACTAGAACTTATTCGCGGCCGCAGGCAAGATTGATCCATGGTTACTGCACGGGGCCTTCGCCTGATTCCGGCCGGTATCGCGCTCGGCTGCGTGAGCCTCTCGCTGGCTTCCTGCGCCACCAGCATCGGACAGGGGCCGCAGACCCAATTGGAAATCACCATTCGCGATGACGGCAGCGAAATTTCACAGCAGTACTCCCTGGAATGCACCGGCGAACAAGCCGCTGAATCCAGCACATTGCCGAACGCATCCAAAGCTTGCTTGCAGCTCGAGCTTGAACCCGGTGCCATTGCCGGAGAAGTTGATCCCCAGGAAATCTGCACCGAAATATACGGTGGACCGCAACGGGCCGAAATAAGCGGAACCCTGCACGGCGAGACGGTGAATACGAGCTTTTCACGGCATAACGGCTGCGCCATCGATCGTTGGGATGCCGCCTCATTTCTACTCGGTTCCGTGAAATCATGAGTCGATAACCCCTGAATAACTGCGCGGAGAAACTAGAATAGTAAGACTATGGAGTTTTTCCTGCTGGTTATCGCGCTGCTATTCGCCACGATCTTGATTGTCGGCATCGGGGAACGCATTAAATTGCCCTACCCGATCTTGATGCTGATTTTCGCGACGCTGGCAGGTTTCTTGCCGTTCATGCCCGAAATGCATATTGAGCCCGAGCTGATCCTGCCGATCTTCTTGCCGCCTTTGCTTTTCGCTACGGCCCAGCGCAGCAGTTGGTCGGTGTTCCGCTTCCGCTGGAAGGCCCTGATCCGGCTGGCCGTGGTGCTCATCGTGGTGACAGCAGGCACCGTGGCCGCTACCGCGCTGGCCTTCTCCCCCATCGCTTCCATTCCGCTGGCATTGGCGTTGGGCGCAGTAGTGGCCCCGCCTGACCCGGTCGCGGTGGATGCAATTGCCACCAAGGTGAAAATGCCGCGGCGCCTGACGTCCCTGCTGGAAACCGAGGGCCTGTTCAACGACGCAATGGCCATCGTGATCTTCCAGTTGGCCGTCCAGGCAACCCTGAATGGCTCGGAAGTCGGACTCGAAATCATTCCGCAGTTCCTGCTCGGTGCCGCAGGGGCGGTAGTCCTGGGTCTGGCCATGGGCTGGGCCATCGGCGCCTTGAACCGCTTCGTTCCCAACCTGGCAGCGCGTTGCGCGGCCACCTTGGTGGCACCTTATGCGGTCTACATGATTGCGGAGGAGCTGCATATTTCAGGGGTCATCGCAGTGGTGGTGACGGCCCTTGAAATGGTGCGGCGGGACCGCCCCCAGGACTCTGCCGAACGCCTAACCCGGCAATCCTTCTGGGAAGTGCTCGAGCTGCTGGCCACCGGCCTGGCTTTCGGCTTGATGGGCATCGAGATGAACCAGGTGATCCAGGAGGAAGGCAGCAACCTGATCGGCTTCATCCCGGGCATCGCCGCGATCTGCTTCGTGGTCATCGCAGTGCGTGCGCTGTGGATGCTGGCGACCTACTACCTGCCCAACCGCAGCAAGCCCAAGATTCCTGCGCGCAAGGATGCGCTGGTGCTCACTTGGTGCGGCATGCGCGGGCTGGCGACTTTGGCCTTGGCCCTGGCACTGCCCAAGGTCGCAGCGGATGGATCGGCCATCGAGGGACGCAACTTCGTGGTGGTCGCCGCTTGCTCCGTCTTGCTGTGCACTTTGGTGCTCCCGGGCCTGACCTTGCCAGCGCTGATGCGCGTGCTGAAGCTGCGCAACAACGAGCAAGATGCCAAGCGTGCCCGCCGGGCCCTGGCCCGTCGCGCCGAGGCTGTCGCACTGGCGGCGCTGCGCAAGAACGTGCAGCTCGAAGAGCTGCCGGAGAATTACCAGCAGGCAGTGCGCCGGCGCATGAACTCGCTGCATACCATCCTGGCCAAGGACCCGGATCCGCACGATGCGATCTCGGACGAAAAGTACACGCAGATTCGCGCGGTGATCGCCAAGGCCGATTCGATCCAGGCCATCGCCCTGGAAGCCGCCCGCGACGAGCTGCTCAAGGCCCGCCGCGAACCGAATATCGACCCGCACATCGTTGACGAGATTGTCGGCCGCCTTGACCGACGCACCGCAACCCTGGATCGCTAGGCGGCCTTGCGCTCCAGCTTCACGATGACTTCGTAGTGGCTGGTCTGCGGGAACATGTCCATGACGCGAGCCTGCTGCGGAGCGTAGTTCTCCAAACGCTCCAGGTCCCTGGCCAGTGACTTCGCGTTGCAGCTGGAGTAAATGATGTGCTGGACATCGGACTCGTTCAGCCACTTCGATAGCTCTGCGGAGATACCGCGGCGCGGAGGATTCACGATTACCGCCTCTGGCGCCCAGCCGGCACCCAGCGCGAATTCGGTTGCGTCTTGGACCCTGAAATGGATGTCATCCAGCTCCATGGTCTTGGCGCTGGTCTTTGCCGATTCAACGGCTTCCCCGCTGGTCTCGATGCCGTACACGGTACGGTCCTCGGTAGCGCAATGCAGTGCGAAACCACCCACCCCGCTGTACAGATCCCAAACGCTTTCGGGGTTGGCATCGTTGATCCATTGGCGGGCCTGCCGGTACAAGGCGGCAGCGATCTCGCTGTTGGTCTGGAAGAAGCCCTGGGGGCGCAGGTGCATCGGTACGCCGTTCAGCCCGAATTCCAAGGTGGTTCGGCGGGTAAGAATGATTTCTTCTTCGCCTTCCAGCACTGCCTTGTGCTCAGGCAAGAAGTTCACCGACACCACGCTGTGGCGTGGAAGCTGCTCAAGGAATTGCGGCAGCGAATCACGCAGTGCCACAAAATGCTTCTTGGTGCGCAATACCCAACGGACCATCACCGAACCGGTATCCGACAGGGTGAGAATCACATGCTTGAGTTCGCCCTTGCGCTTGGGAACGTCGTAGGGAATGAGCTTCAGATCATGAATGAACTGCTCGATGACCGGGAATACGGCACGTAGCGGTGCTGCGATGACTCCGCAGTTGCGCAGATCGACACCGTGGCCGTCGGCATCCAGGATGCCGATGGTCGGCTGGCCGGTGGTTCCGGAAATGACCATTTTGGCTTTGTTGCGGAAGCCCTGTTCGCTACTGGCTTGGGGCGGAAGGAATTCCAGGCCTGGGAAGCCGGCCAGCAGCTGCTGGCAATCCGCTACCTTAGATTGCAGTTGCTGGGCGTAAGGCACCGTCATCAAGGTGCATGAGCGGCAACGGGAGGCAGAAAAGTAAAGGCATTCCATGGTGCTTATGATTTTAGCGAAGATCGGCCGGCACCGAGCACAGAGAAATCTTGGCGCTGATTGACCGCAAATTTTCAGCTTTGGCCGCTAAGCTCGCAATTGATCAAAAGTTACTGAGCAGAATCCCTGCATGATGCGAAAGCCATACGGGGAAGGGTTGTTTAACCGCGAAAGGACAGATGGCACTTCATACCGGGCTATCCACGCATCGCCGTGGCATTGCATTGCTTGCACTCCCCCTTGCTGCCGTGATCGGCGCCTGCACGAGTTGCGCCGCTTCTTCACCCCAGGCTCATGAAGTTTCTTCCACCCCGGTTCCCGCCCCGTCTTCCAGCAGTGCCACCGAAAAATCCCTGCCCGCTCCGAGCAAGGCCGCAGCAAGCTCCAGCGTCCCGCTTCCGGCTCCAACCGGGAACAATGCCACTGCTCCCACCACGACTCCGAGCAATTCAGCCAAGCAGCCCGCCGGCACTCCGGCCAAGCCCGAAAGCTCCAAGACATCGCTGTCGCCCCTGGCCTCGGGTGCCAACACTGGTGCCTCCATCAAGGCGCTTCCCAGTTCAGCGGCCGAAATGTCCAAGGCCACCACGCAGCTGTTCGCTGCAGTGAATCGAGGCAAGCTGAAGGACGTCAAGGCGGCGCTCAAGGATGGAGCTGACCTCGACGCGCAGGACGAGGCCGGTCGCACCGCGCTGATGCGTGCAGTCATCAACAAGAACCCTGCCATCGCCAAGACCCTCTTCGAAGCAGGCTCGGATCCCGACAAGAAGGACGACTTCTACGAGTCGCCGTTCCTGCGCGCGAGCGCCAATGGCCAGGTTGAAACGCTGAAGCTTCTCATTGACGGCGGGGCCGACCTCACGGCGGTGAATCGCATGGGCGGGACCGCTTTGACCGTCGCCAGCGAGAATGGCCGGGTTCAGGCCGTGCGCCAGTTGCTCCGCACCGATATCCCGGTAGACCAGGTTAATGACCTGGGCTGGACGGCCCTGCACGAAACCATTGTCCTGGGCCAGGGCACCGCCAATGCCATCACCATCGCGCGTTTGCTGATTATCAACGGGGCGGACCCGCATTTGGAGGACCACTCCGGTTCTGATGCATTCAAGCTAGCGCGTGAACGCCAGCAGAGCCAGATGCTGACCATGCTGCAGGCTGCAGCCAAGCGCTGAATCCTAGAGGGCGTCGAGGTAGAACCAGGCGCCGTCCTGCTTCACGAAGGTGCTGACCTCATGCTGCTGCGCTTCATGCCGGCCGTCGCGATAGTACGCAGCGAATTCCACCACCCCGCGGGAGGCCGCCGCGCCGCCAGCACGGGTTGAAATGATCTCCAAGCCGGTCCAGCGCATCTGCGAATCCAAGTCCAGTTCCTTGGGCCTCGTGCTCTCATGCCAGGTCGCCAGCAAATACTGCGACAGCCCCAGCACGAAGGCGCTGTAGCGTGAGCGCATCAGCTGCTCCGCGGTCTGCGGCAGCAAGGAGCCGTCTTCCCTTCCGTCATGCAAGGGTTTGCAGCAGTTCTCGTAGGACAGCTTCGCAGCGTCCAGGACTCGGCAGGCGCAGACGGTTTGACTAGCATTTTTCACAGTTTCAGCATACGCGTCGAGCGCGCTTCGACAACCCGTGAGCCTAAGATCACATGACTTAAACCGCAGGATATCGGTGCTATCGCGCACAGGGACGTTTTCCCCATCACATTCACGGGTAGACTATGAAGGCAAGCTCGCGGAGCGCCAAATCCCCCTGGTGTGAGACGGCATCTCCGTGTGGCATTTAACTTAACCTCGCCAACAGGAGATATGCCGGATGCCCCGCATCGTTGTAGATGTCATGCTCAAGCCAGAAATCCTTGACCCTCAGGGCAAGGCCATCGCGGGAGCTCTTCCCCGCCTAGGCTTCACCTCCTTCGAAGCTGTCCGCCAGGGCAAGCGCTTTGAACTGTCCGTGGACGGCGAGGTGACCGAAGAAATCCTCGCCCAGGCTCGCGAGGCTGCAGAAACCCTGCTTTCCAACCCGGTGATCGAAGATGTCGTCAACGTCGAGGTATTCGAAGACTAATGAGCGCCGAACTTCCCCTGATTGGCGACTATTCAACGCCAAGCACTGAACTTTCCGGAGCGCGCATCGGCGTGGTGACCTTCCCGGGCACCCTCGATGACCGCGACGCCGCTCGCGCCGTGCGCGCAGCCGGTGCCGAAGCGGTGTCCCTGTGGCACGCCGACACCGACCTGCAGGATGTCGACGCCGTGGTGATCCCCGGCGGCTTCTCCTACGGCGACTACCTGCGCGCCGGCGCGATCTCCCGCTTCGCACCGATGATGGCGAAGATCGCAGATGCCGCGAACTCCGATGCCAAGCTGCCCGTGCTGGGCATCTGCAACGGTTTCCAGATCCTCACCGAGTCGCACCTGCTGCCCGGATCGATGATCAAGAACGACCACTTGAAGTTCATCTGCCGCGATCAGCTGCTGCGCGTGGAGAACAACCAGACCGCATGGACCAACGGCTTCGAAGCCGGCCAGGAAATCACCATCGTGCTGAAGAACCAGGATGGCCAGTACGTGGCCGACGAGAAGGTCCTGGACGAGCTCGAAGCTGAAAACCGCATCGCGTTCTCCTACATGGGCTGGAACCCGAACGGCTCGCGCCGCTCGATCGCCGGCGTGAGCAACAAGGCCGGCAACGTTGTCGGCCTGATGCCGCACCCGGAGCACGCCATTGAGGCCGGCTTCGGCCCGGACCACCGCGGCACCGACGGGCTGGCATTCTTCACCAGTGTTCTGACCCACCTTGTTGGAGGCAAAAAGTGAGCCAGGAAGCCACTAAGGAATTCAATATCGACACCGTCGATAACGCAGCGGGCACCCCGGATGTAGAACTGCCATGGGCAGAGCTGGGCCTGAAGGACAACGAGTTCGCCGAGATCGTGAAGATCCTGGGCCGTCGTCCGACCGCCGCTGAATTGGCCATGTACTCGGTCATGTGGTCCGAGCACTGCTCGTACAAGTCCACCAAGAACCACCTGCGCCAGTTCGGCCAGAAGGTCACCCCGGAAATGAAGAAGGACCTGATGGTCGGCATGGGCGAAAACGCCGGTGTCACCGACCTGGGCGACGGCTGGGCCGTGACCTTCAAGATCGAGTCCCACAACTCGCCTTCCTACGTCGAGCCGTACCAGGGTGCCGCTACCGGCATCGGCGGCATCGTGCGCGATATCATCTCCATGGGCGCCCGCCCGATCGCCGTGATGGATCCGCTGCGTTTCGGCGCGATCGACCACGAGGACTCGCAGCGCGTCGTGCACGGCGTGGTCTCGGGCATCGGCGGCTACGGCAACTCGCTGGGCCTGCCGAACATCGGCGGCGAAACCGTCTTCGACCCGATCTACCAGGGCAACCCGCTGGTCAACGCACTGGCCGTGGGCGCACTGCGCCACGAGGATCTGCGCCTGGCCAATGCCTCGGGCGTGGGCAACAAGGTCGTGCTCTTCGGTGCGCGCACCGGTGGCGACGGCATTGGCGGCGCGTCGGTGCTGGCCTCGGAGTCCTTCGACGACACCAAGCCCTCCAAGCGCCCTGCGGTGCAGGTGGGCGACCCGTTCGCCGAGAAGGTGCTCATCGAGTGCTGCCTGGAATTGTTCAAGGCCTCGCTGGTCGAGGGCATCCAGGACCTGGGCGCCGCAGGCATCTCCTGCGCCACCAGCGAACTGGCTTCCAACGGCGAAGGCGGCATGCAGGTCGAGCTGACCAACGTGCTGCTGCGCGACTCCACCCTGACCCCGGGCGAAATCCTGATGTCGGAGTCCCAGGAACGCATGATGGCCGTAGTCACCCCGCAGAACATCGAAGCGTTCGAGGCCGTCATGGCCAAGTGGAACGTGGAGTACTCCTGGCTGGGCGAGGTCACCGACACCGATCGGCTGATCATCACCTGGAATGGCGAAGTCATCGTGGACGTGGACCCGAAGACCGTCGCCCACGACGGCCCGGTCTACGACCGCCCGTATGCCCGCCCGCAGTGGCAGGATGCGCTGCAGGCTGACACCTTCAAGTCCTCGGAAGCCGGCGCCAACCTGCCAGCTACCGGCGAAGAGCTGAAGGCCGCCGCCCTGGAGCTGATCGCCAGCCCGAACATGTGCGACAAGTCCTGGATCACCAGCCAGTATGACCGCTACGTCGGCGGCAACACCGCGCTGGCCGCCCCGGACGATGCCGGCGTGGTCCGCATCGACGAGTCCACCGGACTCGGCGTGGCCATCGCCACCGATGCCAACGGCCGCTACACCTACCTGGACCCGTACGCCGGCGCCCAGCTGGCGCTGGCTGAGTCCTACCGCAACGTCGCCACCTCCGGTGCGATCCCTGCCGCTGTTTCGGACTGCCTGAACTACGGCTCCCCAGAGGACCCGGATGTCATGTGGCAGCTGGCCGAGGGCATCCGCGGCCTGTCCGATGCGTGCATGGAGCTCGGCGTCCCGGTCACCGGCGGCAATGTCTCGCTGTACAACCAGACCGGCGACAAGGCCATCCACCCAACCCCTGTGGTTGCGACCCTGGGCAAGTTCGACGACGTCGCTCGCCGCACCCCTTCGGGCTGGCGCGAAGAGGCCGACGGCCAGGCCATCTACCTGATCGGCACCACCGCCGATGAACTGGACGGCTCGGAGTTCGCCAACCTGCGCGGCCACCTCGGCGGCCTGCCGCCAAAGGTCGACCTGGCTGCCGAGAAGGCACTGGGCGCAATCCTGATCAACGCCAGCCGCGACGGCATGATCGACGCCGCGCACGACCTGTCCGAGGGCGGCCTGCTTGCAGCGCTGTCCGAGATGGTCCTGCGCTACGGCGTTGGCGCTCGCGTGGCCCTGGACGAGATCAAGCAGCGTGACGGCATCGATTCCTTCACCGCGCTGTTCTCGGAGTCCCAGGCACGCGCCTTGGTTGCCGTTCCACGCAGCGAAGAGGTCCGCTTCAACGACATGACCAGTGCCCGCGGTGTCACCGTGGCCCGCATGGGCATTGTCGATGCGCAGTCCGGCGTCCTGGAAGTCCAGGGCGAGTTCACCGTTTCGGTGGATGAGCTGCGTGAAGCTTCCGAAGGCACCATGAAGAAGTACTTCGGCTAGGCTCCAGCCAACCTGTCAACGGCGGCTCTCCTCATCGAGGAGGGCCGCCGTTGTCCATCTGCACCCAGGCTGTCCCCGCGCGCGCCGCACCTCGGAAACGATAATCTGGGAACACCACAGTTCCCGTTCCCGGCTTCCAAAGGATCTGACCATGGCTGAACCCGACGGGCTGCCCGCCGCGGCCCTGCAGCCAGTGGTGGTGAACTGGAAATGCAATCTGACCTACAGCATCGTGGTCTGGGTCAGCAACGGGACGGCGCGCGTGCATTTCGAGGAAACGGTGCAGCTGCTGCAGGCCGGCCAAGCGCTGTGGATCCCGCGGTTCATTGCGCACAAGGTGGAGCATGATGCCCACTCCCTGGCCTTGTCGATCATGGTCAGGACAACGTCCAACCACAGGCTGGGCGACGGGTGGCGGCTGATCAACGTGCCGCCGGCCCAATCGCAGTGGATGTTCCACCTGATGCTGCTGACCCTCTCGCCCGTGCACCAGGGCCAGGCCAGTGCGCAGCGGGTGCTCGATACGCTGGCGCATTTCGCCGTCGCCTCCCCCTCCTCCACCCGGCCCGTTCCGCTGGCCATGCCACGGCACAGCGCAGCCCGGAAGGTAGTCGCCCACCTGCTGGCCCATCCGCACGGCACGCTGCACTTGGCCGATTATGCGCGGAAGTTCGCCGTGTCCGAACGGACCTTGCGCCGCGCATTCCTCGCCGAAACCGGACTGAATTTCCGGCAATGGCGCCAGCAGGCACGGCTCGGCGCGTTGGACCGCGTGCTTCCGCACAGCGCCAGCCAGCCTCCGGCCTTGACCACCCGCTGGATGAACCTTGCCAACCAGGATCTGGTGCTCTGGGCGGTGCGCGGACGAGCCAGCATTTGCCAGCTGGCCCATGGGGAAGGCACCGGACGCGAACGCACCCAGCAGCTGCAGGGCGGGCAATTCATGCTGGTCCCTGCCGGGCAGTCCCTGCGCCTGCAGATCGAGCAGGGCTCGCTGCTGATCCCGCTGTCCCTACCAGCCGGTTCTCTGCCGTCCGGGCAGCAGCACCGGATGCCCTGCCAGCTGCCGGTCGAGTTCTTCCAGGCCATGCTGCACCGCGCGGTTTCGCACATCACGCTGCTGCGTCCGGTCCACTTCGACCCGTTCGACACCGTGAAGCTGCTGCAGCTGGTGCCGAATTATCCCGGATTGCCCTGGCCGCACTCTGCCGAAATGCGTTCGCTGGCCGGCACCCTGGCCGCCGATACCCGGGGAAAGCTGCCGGCGTCCGCTGCCGCCGCGCAGCATGGCCTGAGCCTGCGCCAGCTGCAGCGGCGCTGGAGCGCCGAGACCGGCATGAGCCTGCGCGCCTGGCGCCAGGCCTCCCGCTTCCAGCATGCCGAAGCCTTGCTGAATGCAGGATTCCCGGTGCCGATGGTCGCCCTCCAGCTCGGATTCAGCGACGCCGGGAACTTCTCCCGCGCCTACGCTAAGACCCGCGGACGCCGTCCCAAGCCGGCAGACTACACCCTCCCAACGGACATTTTTTGATCACTTAACGACATCTTAGCCTTCTCGATCCACCACCGGAACCCGCTGAAAATCCCGGAAATTCCGGCAGATAATGCTCGGTTGGACCCATAGGGGCAAGGTGAGCCTAAATTAACCCCGGCTAAGGTGGGAGACCGTCACCCTTGAACTCCACCGCGCCGCCTTCGGCGCGGATACCCACCGAGGAGCAACCCCCATGCGTTCATCCGCTCGCAAATTCGCATCCCTGGCCGCTGCAGCGGCCCTCACCCTTTCGCTTGGCGCCTGCGCCGCAAACGGAACTGCCGCAGCAGACGGCTCTCCGGCCGCCGATTCCGCGGACACCGGCAACTGGCCGCGCACGCTCACGGATGACGCCGGAAACGAGGTGCAGATCCCGGCCAAGCCGGAGCGCATCATCTCCACCACGGTGTCCACCACCGGCACCCTGCTGGCCCTGGATGCCCCGGTCGTCGGCTCCTCCACCGCCGCCATCAGCCCGCAGAGCGACGAGAACGGATGGTTCACCCAGTGGGCCGACGTGGCAGTCGAGCGCGAGGTGGCACCGGTCTACCAGCTGGGCAACTTCAATCTGGAGGCCGTCGTGGCCCAGGATCCGGATCTGATCGTGGTCTCGACCTCTGGCGCCGACTCCGAAATGGACAACCTCGAGCAGCTGCAGTCGCTGGCCCCGACCTACGTGGTCAACTACGGCGACAAGGACTGGAAGTCGCTGGCCGAGGAGCTGGCCGAAGCCACCGGCACCGAAGCCAACGCCGAATCGATCGTCAGCGAATTCGACCAGCGCGCCGCCGAGATCAAGGAGAAGCTGGCCATCCCGGCCGGCAGCACCGCTTCGATCGTCTCTTACAACAAGGGCGCCGATTCCCCCGTGGGCAAGCAGAGCGGACCGCATTCGGCACTGATCGGCGCCATGGGCTTCGAGATTATCGAGCCTCCGGCGCAGTTCGACACCTCCGCCCAGAAGCGCGAGGACTTCGCCTTCACCAGCTACGAGGGCCTGTCCGAATCCGCCACCGGCGACTCGGTCTTCCTGATCTCCGCCAACGACAAGACCGCGAAGTCCTTCGCCGCGGATCCGACGCTGTCCAACCTGCCCTCGGTGATCAGCGGCAACATCTTCCCGCTGGCCAACTCTTTCCGCCTGGACTACTACTCCTCCAACGACATCCTGGACTACTTCGAGAACGAGTTCCCGGGATTGAGCGCAGGCAAGTAGGCCACCGGCAGTGCTTCAAGAACGCAGTGCCCGCCGCCGGCCCAGGGTTTCGCCCTGGCTGGCGGCTTCGGCCGTCCTGATGCTGCTGGGGCTGCTCTCCTGCGCACTGGGCACCAAGAACATCTCGCTGGCCGAGTCCTGGGCCGCCCTGGCCAGCTTCGATCCGGGGAACAACGACCACCTGCTGGTGCGCGAGCTGCGCGTGCCGCGCACGCTGCTGGCCGTGGTGGTCGGCGCCGGGCTGGGGTTGGCCGGCGCGCTGATGCAGTCCATGACCCGCAACCCGCTGGCCGAGCCCGGGCTGCTGGGCGTGAACGCCGGCGCCGCCTTCGCGGTGGCCATTGCGATCACCGTCGGGGTCGTGCAGCCGGCCGGCTACATGTCCTTTGCCTTCGCCGGGGCGGCCGCGGCCAGCCTCATCGTCTACTTCATGGGCAGCCGCAGGCAGTCGGGCAATGACGTGGTGCGCCTGGTGCTCGCCGGCGCCGGGCTGTCGGTGATGCTGATGGCCGCCACGCAGATCCTGGTCATCGGCGGCGGCACCGAAACCCATGAGCGCTTCGCTTCCTGGACCACCGGCTCGCTGCAGGGCCGCGGCTACGACGTGCTGCCGATCGCCGCGCTGGTGGTGCTCACCGGCGCGATGATCGCCCTGGGCCTGTCCCGTTCGCTGGACGCGCTGGCCCTGGGCGAAGACAGCGCCCGCGCGCTGGGCGTGAATCCCACCCGGGCCTGGCTGCTGTCCTCGCTCGCGGTGATGCTGCTGGCCGGGGCCGCCACCGCGGCCGCCGGGCCGATCAGCTTTGTCGGCCTGGCCGCCCCGCATGCGGCGCGGATGCTCGTTGGCGCACAGCACCTGCGCAGCCTGCCGCTGTCCATGCTGCTGGGCGCCGGTGTGCTGCTCATCGCCGACATCGCCGGGCGCATGGTGGCCGCCCCGGCGGAAATCGGTGCCGGGGCGATGAGCGCCCTGATCGGCGCACCGGTGTTCATCTACCTGGCCCGTCGACGACTGAAGGCGGGCAAATGAGCACCCGAACCCCTGCAACACAGCGATTCACCCGCACCCGCACCCGCCTGGTGCTCGGCATCCTGGCGCTGCTGCTGACGCTCGGCGCGCTGCTGGCGATGGGCACCGGAACCATCATGCTGGGCCCGGGCCAGGTGCTCGGCGCGCTGCTGGGTTCCGGCGAGCCGAAGGACGTGCTGGTGGTGCAGAAGATCCGCGCCCCGCGCGTGCTCACCGCCATTGGCGTGGGCGCGGCCCTGGGCGCGGCCGGCGCCTGCTTCCAGTCGATCTCCCGCAACCCGCTGGGCAGCCCTGACATCATCGGCTTCACCACGGGTGCCGCCACCGGCGCCGTGGCGCAGATCGTGCTGTTCAGCGCCGGCGCCTGGGCCACCGGCCTGGCCGCCATGGTCTGCGGGCTGCTCACCGCCGCGGCGGTTTACGCGCTGTCCTTCTCCAAGCGCACCACCGGCGGGCAGCGCCTGGTGATCATCGGCATCGGCGTGGGCGCCATGCTCGGCGCGGTGAACACCATCCTGCTCTCCAAGGGGGACGCGGACCTGGCCGCCCAGGCGAACCTGTGGCTTTCGGGATCGCTGGGCGGGCGCAGCTGGGCCGACGCGGGCCTGGTGGGCCTGTGCCTGCTGGCGCTGCTGCCGCTGCTGATGGCGCACGGCCGGCACCTGACCCTGTTGGAAATGGGCGATGACACCGCCCAGGCGCTGGGCGTCAGCGCCGAACTGGTCCGCCGGATCACGATCTTCGCCGCCGTCTGCCTGACCGCCGCGGCCACCGCCGCCGCCGGCCCGATCGCTTTCGTGGCCCTGGCCTCCGGGCAGATCATCCGCCAGCTGATCGGCAACCGCACGGTGCCGATCTGGCAGGCGGCGCTCACCGGGGCGCTGCTGCTGCTGGCCTGCGACGTGGCCACCCAGCATCTGCCGCTGCGCGCGCAGGTGCCCATCGGCCTGGCCACCTCGCTGGCCGGCGGCCTCTACCTGCTCTACCTGCTCACCCGACCGACTACCCGAACCTGACCCGAGGAGCACCCATGCCAGCCAATGAAATGATCGTCGAGGAGATCATCGACTACACCCCGCGGATGCGCCGGGTGGTGTTCTGCGGAGCCGGGGTGGCCGAGTACCTGGCCGCCCCGCCGTGCGTGCCGAACATCAAGATCTACTTCCCTGCTCCGGGCCAGCCGCTGGACCAGCCCGGCGAGGACGAGCGCGGACGCTGGGTCTTCACCGGCGACCAGCGCTCGCGGGTGCGCACCTACACGGTGCGCTTCATGGACCAGCAGGCCTCGAGGCTGGCCATCGACTTCGTCCGCCACGGGGACGAGGGGCTGGCCAGCGCCTGGGTGGAACGCATCGCCCCGGGCGATGTGCTCGGCGCCCTGGGCGGCGGCGGGCTGGTGCTCAAGCCCGGCGGCCACGCCCAGCTCTTCGGCGATGAGACCGCGCTGCCTGCCATCAGCGACACCCTGGAGCAGATGCCCGCCGGCCAGCTCGGCCAGGTGTTCATCGAGGTGGCGGACGAGGACGACATCCACCCGCTGGCCAAGCCCGAGGGCGTGCAGGTGCACTGGCTGACGCGCGGCGGGGCGCCGGCGGGAAGCACCGGGCTGCTCATCGAGGCGATGCAGCGGCTGCAGCCGCCGGCCGGTCACGCAGACTTTTCCGGCGTGCACCTGTGGGTCGGGGCCGAGTCGCAGGTGGTGCGCTTCGCCCGCAAGTGGGCGGCCCGCGTAGGGATCGAGCGCGCCAACCGGCTGATCATCGGCTACTGGCACCAATCGATGGACGAGGTGGCCTACGGCAAGGACTCGGACCACGACCGGGTCAAGGACGAGATGGACTACGAGCGCCCGGGACATGAGCATGCCCATGCACACTGAGCGCACCCCGTACGCCGCGGCAGCACCGCGGGTCGAAGCCCGCGGCAACGGGGCGGCCACCCCGCGGGCGCGCGGATTCCTCGCTTCCCGGGTCAGCCCCGAAGGCATCGCCGCCCTGCCGGCGGCCCTGGCCGCGGGCAGCCTGGACTACCCGCTGGTCGACCGCTGCGCCACGACAGGCGATGGCGGCCAGGACATGGTGCATGCGACGTTCCTGTTCCTCGACGAGCAGCCCGCGGATCCGGCGCGGGCGGTGATCCTGTCAGCCAATGCGCTAGTGGACCATGAGGACCTGGCGGCCAGCGAATTCGAGCAGTCCGGCGAGCGCCTGTGGAGCATTACCCTGCTGGTGCCTGCCGACTGGGTTGCCTCCTACCGGATCACCGTGCACCGCGGTGACGGCCCGGCCCCCTGGCATCAGGCAGCGGACCGCCGCGCGATCCGGCTGGCGGCTGATGGCGGAGGCCCCGATCCGCTGAACCCGCAGGTTTCGGCCACCATGAACGGCGCCGCGGTGTCGGTATTCCGCGGTCCCAAGGCCACGGCCAACCCGCATCTGGCCCCGGCGGTTCCCGCCGCGGGGCGCAGTGGGCCATCGCTGGGCGGCTGGGGTGCGGCCGAGGCCGGCACGCAGGGGTTGCACCCGCGGCTGAGCCACCACCTTGTGCAGGATGAGAACTGCGCACGCGAACGCAGCGTGTGGATGTACCAGCCGCCAGGCAGCGAATCCGGCGCCCAGCAGGAGCCGACCCCGCTGGTGGTCGTGCATGACGGGGCCACCTGGGTGAAGCACCTGTCCTTCGCCGAGAGCCTGGACAATGCGATCAACGCCAAAGTGCTGGCGCCGGTGCACGTGATGTTCGTGGATTCCACGTCGATTCCGCTGCGCTCCGACGAGTTGCCGCACGCAACGGGCACCACCCGCTCGCTGGCTGGGCAGTTCCTGCCCTGGGCGCGCAGCGGCTTCAACGTGCGGGCCGATCCTGCCGGCACGCTGCTCACCGGTTCGTCTTTCGGCGGTCTCGCCGCGATGCTGGGGGTTCTGCTTTACCCGGAACTGTTCGGCAAGGCAGTGGCGCAATCCCCCTCGCTGTGGCACACCGATGTGTCCGCGCAGCTGCAGTCATTGGCTGCGCACGTTGAGCTGGAAATCCAGGCGGGGTGCTATGAAACGCGCATTGCCGAATCCTGTGCGCAGACCCTCGGCGCCCTGCAGGGAAGCGATGCTGCACAGCGCATCCAGTACCAGCTGTTCTCCGGCGGCCACGACTGGGCCTGGTGGGCACCGGAACTGCTTTCCGCGCTGGTGCGCGCCTATCCCGCGGCAGGCCACTGAGTGCAGTTGGCGGCGGTCCTCCTCTTTGGGCAGGGCCGCCGTTTTTGTTTGGGCAGATTATTTGGCGCTGAGCACTTCTTCGAGCTCTTTTCCGTTAACAAGGATCCGGGCCTCGCCGGTACCGGGCGCGGTCATCGCGGTGTATTGGAGCTATTCGACAATGCGCGGATCATCGCAGGCGCCGCCGGATTTCACGGTTCCGCTCAATTCGACGGTCACCGCATCGCCTTCCACCGCCGATGAAACGTAGTCGAGGCCGGAGCCGGCCAAGGCGTTGCGCAGCACTGATTCTCCGAGCATTTCCTCGTCATCAGCCAGGAGTGCGGTGATCGAGGCCTCGACTTGGTTGGTGAATTCCTCTGGTCCCGTTTCGGTCGCGACCAGCGAGTCGCCGCAGCCGATCTCCGACCCCGACTTCCCCTCATCGCCCACGGCAACATAGAACAGCGTCAGGGCGGCTGTGGTTGGCTCCGCGGAACTCGCCGCCGGATCCGCGCTCTGCGCCTCAGTAGAGGCGCCGGTGCTGGCTGGCGGCTCCGCGGTAGCAGTATCAGCGCTGGTTGGCTGCGGCGGGCTTCCGGGCGTTTCACTGCCGGGGCCTTGGCTGCAGCCGGCCGCAAGCATGAGCACCGCAACAGCGAGCGCCAATGGCACCGGGGAGGTTCGTTGAGTTCGCATGGTAATTCCTCCTCGCCAAACTCGAACGAATGGCGTTCCCACCGTAGCCGTGCGCGGCGAGTCCAATCCAGCACGAATCCGTTGCAGTTTGGCTCCTTTGCAGCTCTCAATAGATCAGCTGGAGAGGGTCAAACTAAAGTAGTTGACACGTCAATGAATTAAGGTGATAATTGATGCATCAACCAAGTATTTGAAACGGGGAACACGCAATGAACGCCTTCGAGAACATCGAATTCGGCCTCGACACCTTTGGCGACGTACCCAGCAACAAGTCAGGCAAGCTGGTAACCCATGCCCAGGGCATCCGCGCCACGGTCCAGGAAGCCATCGCGGCCGATCAGGCCGGCGTCGATGTGATCGCTGTCGGCGAACACCACCGCCCGGAATACGCTATCTCCAGCCCCGAGACCGTTCTGGCGGGCATTGCCACGGCGACCGAGCGGATCCGCCTCGGATCCGGCGTGACCGTGCTGTCCTCCGACGATCCGGTCCGCGTCTTCCAGCGCTTCGCCACTGTTGATGCCTTGTCCAACGGACGTGCCGAGGTCATGCTGGGCCGCGGCTCCTTTACCGAGTCCTTCCCGTTGTTCGGCCATGACATGGCTGACTACGAACTGCTTTTCGACGAGAAGATCGACCTGTTCCACAAGCTGCTCGACGAAAAGCCGGTGACCTGGCAGGGAACCAAGCGTGCACCGCTGGAGGATATGGAAGTATTCCCGAAGACCGAGTCCGGCCGCCTGAACACCTGGGTGGGCGTGGGCGGTTCCCCGCAGTCGGTCATCCGCACCGCGCACTACGGATTCCGCATGATGCTCGCTGTCATCGGCGGGTCCCCCGAGCGCTTCGCACCCTACATCGACCTGTACCGCCGGGCCAACGACCAGTTCGGCCACCCAACCCTGCCCGTGGGCCTGCACTCCCCCGGCTTCGTGGCAGAAACCGACGAGCTGGCCCGCGAGCACATGTTCGACGCCTACAAGGAACAGCGTGACCGCATCGGCGCGTCCCGTGGCTGGAGCCCAATGGGCCGCGGAGAATTCGAGCACGAGATCAGCGAAGGCTCGCTGTACGTCGGCTCGCCGGAAACCGTGGCCCGCAAGATCGCCAAGACCCTCAAGTCCCTGGATATCGGCCGTTTCGATTTGATCTACTCCGGCGGCGCGGTAGAAGCTGGCGCCCGCTTGCGTGCCGTGGAACTCTACGGCGAAAAGGTCATCCCGCTGGTACGCGAAATGCTTTCCGAGAGCTAGACCCGGATTCGAAGACCTGCCTGAAGGAGAGAAAATGACACAGCAGACCATCGGCATCCTCGGCGCTGGAAAGATCGGCACGGTTCTTGCCCGCCGCGCCTTGCAGGCCGGCTACAAGGTGCTCATCGCCGGCTCCGGCGACCCCGGCGCCATTGCCCTGACCATCGAGATCCTGACTCCGGGCGCGCTGGCCGTGGATCCGGCAACCGCCGCGCGGGAAGCCGACATTGCCATACTGGCCCTGCCACTGGGCAAGTACCGGAATATTCCGGCTGCCGAGCTCGCAGGCAAGCTGGTCATCGACGCCATGAACTACTGGTGGGAAACGGATGGCATCCGCGAGGACCTGAACGGCCCTCAGGTCTCCACCAGCAATTTGATCCAGGAGTTCCTGCCAGGTTCGCGGGTCGTCAAGGCCTTCAACCACATGGGCTACCACGACCTCGAGGACGAGTCCCGTCCGGCCGGCGCCGAGCGCCGCAAGGCCATCGCGCTGGCCGGCGATCTGGACTCCGACGTTGACCAGGCAGCCCGGATCGTTGACGATTTCGGCTTCGATCCGCTGCCGATAGGATCCCTGGCTGAAGGCTTGCGCCTGCAGCCTGGCCAGCCTGCCTTCGGCGCGAACAAGCCGCGGGCCGAGCTCGCAGCGCTCATCGACGCCGCCCAGGTCCAGGCCTCAGCCGAGCTGCGCTAGCACCTCGTTCAGCGCTTCGGTGGACGAGGGATGGGTGAAGATCTGGTCGCGCAGTTCAGCGGCACTCATTCGCTGCCGCATGGCCAGCGCCACCAGATTCACCACTTCCTGGGAGTCCACGTGCATCAGCGCCGCTCCGAGGATCTTCTCGCTGCGCGCATCGACGACGAACTTGATGATGCCCCGCGGGTCGCCCACGATCTTGGGGCGCGGCATGGCGGCGATCTCGGAAACTTTCTTCACCGCGATCCTGACCTGCAGTCCCTGTTGTTCAGCCTGCTCCTCGCTCAAGCCGACGCGAGCCAGCGGCGGGGTGGTGAAGATGGTGTACGGAACAGCAACCCGGCCCTTGGTGCTGCGCGATCCGTCGCCCAGCAGCCGGTTGGCCAGCACCCGATGGTCATCAAGCGAGATACCAGCACCCGATGGTCATCAAGCGAGATATAGGTGAACTGCGGGCCGCCATTGGCATCACCCACGGCATAGATGCCCGGAGCGCTGGTGGCCAGGAACTCGTCCACCACGATTTCCCCGCGGGAACCCGTGCGAACCCCGGCGGCTTCCAAGCCCAGGCCGGCAGTATTCGGCACGCGCCCCAGCGCGATCAGCACCGCATCGGCCTGCAATCGATGCACCTCGCCCTCGCGTTCATAGCTGACGGTAGCACCGTGCTCGTCCTGGCTGATTGAGCGCACGGAGGCCGAGCTGATGATCTCGGCTCCCGCATCTTCCAGGCATCCCTGGACCTCGGCGGCCACATCCGCATCTTCCTTGGACAGTGCACGGCTTCCGCGATCCAGCACCGTGACCTTTGATCCGAACTGGGCAAACATCGACGCGAACTCGATGCCGACATATCCGCCGCCCACCACGGCCAGGGTCTTGGGCAACGGGGCGTGCTGGATGGTGGTGGAGTCATGCACCCGCCCGCCAATCTGCGCGCCGTCGATTTCCGGGACTGCAGGGAGGGCGCCGGTGTTGATGATGATCGTTTCTGCGCTCAGTTCCAGCTCTTCTGAACCGGCATTGACCTTGATGCGCTTCGGCCCGGTGAATGCAGCCGTGCCGTTGACCACCAGCACCGAGTCCAGCTCGTCAAGCATGGAGAAGTTCTTGGCGCGCATCTTGGCGGTGAGCTTGTCCCGGCGATCGACTGCCGCGTCGAAAATCTGCTGGTCATATCCGCTGCCGTCCCGGTTTTCGGCATCATGGATCAGCGCCTTGGTGGGGACGCAACCGATATTGATGCAGGTGCCGCCGTACATCTGGGAAGACTGCTCGATGATTGCCACCCGCTGGCCTGCCCGGGCCAAGGTGCCGGCCAAGGTCTTGCCGCCCTTGCCCCACCCGATGATTATCGCGTCGAGCTTTTCGTCCACGCTTGTTGAATCCACGGCAAACCCCTCGCTGCTGAAACCTTCTTTCCAGCACGAGTCTTGTTCCCGCGGGCGCTTCCGTCAACACTTCACGGATCTTCCCCAGCGGCAGACAGAAGCGCTGGGCATGCCACTTGTGGGAACTGCCATGAGCGTCTGAGTTCGGGATGCTTTCCATCGGAGGATTCTGGGACCTTATGGGACTCCGGATTGGAAAACTAGATCTTCTTGACGATGGAAGACTTCAATTCCATCTGCCCAAAGCCATCGACCTTGGCGGCGATGTCATGGTCGCCTGAACCCTGGACCAATCGGATGCCGCGGACCTTGGTTCCGGCTTTCAGCGCGCTTTGCGCACCCTTGACCTTCATGGTCTTGGTGATGCTGACGGTATCGCCGTCCTGCAGCACATTGCCGACAGCATCCTTGATCACCGCTTCGGCGGTTTCGGTGTGTTCGGCCTCGGCATTCCATTCATGCGCGCACTCTGGGCAGACCAGCAGGGCATCCATTGCGTAGGTGTATTCGCTGGAGCATTCAGGGCACGGTGGCAAGGTATCAGACATGGGGCTAATTTTAGTGACCGGATCTGCTCATTGTCGAATGAATCGAATATCGAATAATCCGCGGAAATCCGCGGTAGAAATGGCCAAGGCGCCAGGCGCATAGAGCTTGGCGTTCTGCAGATTAAAATGACTTGTTTTCTATGCCCGATATCCCCCATACTCAGGCATACAGGCGGGTGCTCACACCGGCCGGGTTAGGGGCACACCATGTCTAAGCATCACAAGTACAAGAGCTACGGTCCGCAATACACGGTGACACCTAGGGAAGGGTTCACCCTGGAAGTCCTGGCCCAGGCAGAAAAGGCTGGAGCGAAGGCCGGATACGCGGTGGCCAAGGAGCAGTTATACCGGAATATTGGCGACAACTCGGTGTTCAACGAGCAGCAAACCGACGAACTGCTGGCAGCTGCCGAACGTGCCGGTGCCGCCGCAGCGCTCGCCGCTGCACGCAAAGTCCTGGATAAGACGCTGCGCACCTCTTTCAAGCACTATCACCACCCGCCGGCGCAGGCCTCGCCCGCCCCTCTTGCTCCGCCACCCGCAGTCCCTTCGGAAACGCGCAGCTACGCAGAAACCTATGAGGAGCCCCTCGCCAGGCACACCCCTGCCCTGGGATATCAAGAACCGCCAAGGAAAAAGGTTGATCAGCACGTTCTGACGATCACCCGGGTAGAGCGGCTGAATGACCAGATGGTGCGCATCATCGCCGGTGCCCCAGATCTGGATGGCTACCGTTCCAATGGAGCAATCGACGAATATGTCAAAGTCTTTGTCGCTGATCCTGCCCTTGGACTCGAGCCTCCCTATGATTTGCGGGCCTTGCGACAACGCCTGCCCCGCGAACATGTCCCACGTTCCAAGTCGTACACGATCCGATGGATCGACGCGCTGGTCCCGGAAATCGCTATCGACTTCGTTGTTCATGGCGAGCCGGGCACCGTTGGCCATTGGGCCGGAACGGTGCAGCCCGGGGCTCCGCTGGTCATTTCGCCATCGCGCAGCAAGTCCTCGCTGTCGCTGAACGCCGACTATTATTTGCTGGCAGCGGATGAAGCGGGCATCCCGGCGATCTGCAAGGCTCTGGAAGCATTGCCCGCCGATGCGCACGGCATAGCGCTGCTCGAGGTTGCGGATCAGAACGCAATGTTTGACGTGAAACATCCTCCTGGAGTTGATTTACGCTGGTTGCCGCGCGATGGCATTTCGGCGGGACGCAGCACATTGCTGGCCGAGGAGCTCAGTTCCCTGCCGCTGCTTCATCTTCGGATTGGGTTAATCGCTCATGCAGAGCGTTCCGCGGTCAAGGAGATCAGCCACGTTGCCCGGCACTGGCACCTCGACAAGCGTTCCACCCATATCTCCTCATATTGGACCCTCCGTGAAGAGAGGTTGCGCCGCTAAAGACCAGGCTGCATGAGCGTCGGCATCGGCAATGGCTCTTCCGCAGCTCCCCTGCGCAAGAAGCAGCGGTTTACGCAGTCAACGGGATCCGCTTGTTCTTGCCCCAAGGGGCGTGCCTGCGGCTGGGGAACATAAAATGGGTTCGGAAAGAGATTTCGAGTAATACATTGCCGTCATATGCCGCCTGGCCAGTTTTTGGCCATCGGCCCAGGAGAACTTTAGTGCGCCCCAGCTTGTCACGAATCGCAGTTGCCTTGTTCATCAGCGCATTAGCCCTCTCCCTTGGCTCGTGCGCGACGACACCTGCCGAGCCAGCGCGGGATACGGGCACAGCGGCATTTGACGTCGGGCACTGGCCTCGCACGTTCACGGATTCAATGCAGAACACCGTAAGGATTCCGGCAAAACCTGAACGCATCGTCTCGACCTCGGTAGGGCTTACGGGCTCTCTGCTGGCCCTGGACGCGCCGGTCATTGCCAGCGCGACGGCACCGGAAGGACCAGACGCTGATCGCGACGGCTTCTTCAAGCACTGGGCTGATGTTGCCTCGGCTCGCAAAGTCGATCCGCTCTATGAAGTTGGAAAGTTCGATCTGGAAGAAATCACTGAGCAGAAGCCTGACCTCATCGTTGTGGCGGCGACAGGCGCAGACTCCGAATTAGGCAAGATTGGTGAGCTGCGAAAGATTGCACCAACCATTGTCTTGGACTATGCGGATAAGGATTGGAACGAACTTTCAAAACTGCTGGGGGAAGCCACCGGCACCGAAGACAAGGCACAGCAGAACACCGCAGCCGTTGCCGAACGGATCTCAACACTGAGAGCGAAGCTGTCAATCCCTTCCGGAACCACCGCCTCGCTCATTTCCTATGCTGCCCGTGGCACCTCTCCGATCGCCAAGGCCGCCGGGCCGTACGCGCAGCTGCTGAGCGGACTCGGCTTCACGATGGTTTCAACGCCAAAGCAGTTCGACACGTCCACGCAGCCAAGGGAGGATTTCAGTTTCGTCAGCTACCAAGACCTGCCAGCGGCGCTCACTGGCGATGCCACCTTCCTGCTGGCGGCGAACAAGAAAACCGCCAAGAAGTTTACCGCGGATGAATCATTAGCCCAGCTGCCTTCGGTGCAAAGCGGCTCCGTCTTCCCGCTCAGCACCCCGCACCTGCTGGATTACTACGCGGCCCAGGAGATCCTGGACTATTTCGAGCACGATTTCCCAGGTCTGAGTTCTTCCGAGCTTGAATAGCAGCAGTCTCTTATGCCTGTGCATTCAAAGTCACGCCACCACACGAAGCAGGCACGGCTAAATAGTCAGCCCCACTGCTTATAGTTCATGTCAGAGGCATTTTCCTGCTCAAGCACCGGCCAATTTAGGAGTAGTACCACCGCATGCGTTTGCTGCGTCGCACCTTAGCGTTTTTCACCCTCGTATCCACTCTTGTACTCAGTTCGTGCTCTTCGCTGGACGGCGTAGAGTTCCCTCCCCTGCCTGATGCGCAAGGCGCACCTGCCCCAAGCACCGAAGAGCAACGTGAGATCTATGCGGAATCCCTCGAACTGCTCGACGAAATTGCTGTGAAGGGCCGCGCGCCGAAAACCGGCTACGACAGAGCAAAGTTCGGCAAGGGGTGGAAAGATCCGGACCGCAACGGATGCGACGCGCGCAACGACATCCTGTCGCGAGATTTGGTGGACGTGACCTATAAGTCGGCCGCTCGACCCTGCGTTGTCCTGAGCGGACGGTTCGATGATCCCTACACGGGCAAGACCATTGAATTCAAGCGAGGCCAAGGCACCAGCACCGCGGTGCAGATCGACCATGTTGTCGCGCTGTCCGATTCCTGGCAAAAGGGATCGCAGGGCTGGGATGCCGACACCCGACTGGAATTTGCCAACGACCCGTTGAACCTGCTGGCTTCCGATGGGCCGACTAATGCCGCTAAGGGCGATAAGGACGCCGCATCGTGGCTGCCGCCGAACAAGAGTTTCCGCTGCGACTATGTCTCGCGGCAGACCCAGGTAAAAGCCAAATACGGCGTTTGGATGACCAAGGCAGAGCACGACGCGATCGGAAAACTGCTTAAGTCTTGCATCTAGCAGCCAAGCAGCTTTGCCTGCATCTATAGCCGGACACAGGATATCCCAAGGTAATATCCACCTTAAGGCCTATCGTAAAGTCGATGGATTTGTGGCAAGATGGATGTTATTCAACACGATAGCGATTATGTTCTGCGATCGTTTGGCCTAATCCTCCACTGCAAAGGCGCATGATGAAGACACGAATTCCCGGGGTCCTCCTGCTGGTTTCCAGCGGATTCATCTTCTCTTTTGCCCTGAACACCGCGCAGCGCGATACGGCCACTGCCTGCTGGGTAGTCTCCACCCTCATGTTCATTGGAGCAGCGATGCTGCTGCTGAAAGCGATTGTCGGCTCCTCCACCGTTACCGCGGGAGACCCTCCGCGAAAGCGTCGGCAATAGCTGCAAAATTCCATTTTCAGAAGCAACCTCTCGGCCTACGGCTGGGAGGTTGCTTCTGTTGAATAACCGCCAGAACTTGTACTTCTGCACCTAAATTTAACGCTAAAACATCGACAGGTTCATTCAGATGCGATAGACATATGTCTTGTCACACTCGTCACTTTTAGGAGTACCCATGTCTGCATTCAGGCAGATAAGCAAACTCGGTCTCGCCTCGCTGGCGACGATTTCGCTGGCGGCCGGCGGTGCCGCAGCAGCCCAGGCTACGTCCACGCAGAGCCCATCTTCTTCCGCAGCCGCGAATGCCGCAGCAGTCACCGTGGACCTAGTCGGCATCAATGACTTCCACGGTCGCATTTCCGCAGACAGGAGCTCCGCAGGTGCCGCGGTGCTCGCCGGCGCCGTTGATGAACTGCGCGCAGAAAACGAGAACACCCTGTTCGTCTCTGCCGGCGATAACATTGGCGCTTCGACCTTCGCTTCCGCGTCCCAGGATGATGAACCAACCATCGCGGCGCTCGGAGCCGGTGGCCTGGATGTCTCGGCAGTAGGCAACCACGAGTTCGACAAGGGCTTTGCTGATCTGGCTGGACGCGTCATCGACAGCTACGCTGATTCCACCGGTGAAAACGGTGCAGATTTCGCATTGGGCGCCAATGTCTATGAAAAGGGCACCAAGACTCCTGCCCTGCAGGAATATGCGATCCGTGAAGTCTCCGGCGTTTCCGTGGGCTTCATCGGCACCGTTACCGAGGACATGCCCTCGCTGGTTTCCCCAGCTGGCATTGCCGACCTGGATTTCGGCAGCGAGCTGGAAGCAGCGAACCGGGTAGCAGCCCAGCTCTCCGATGGAAATGAAACAAACGGCGAAGCTGATGTCGTGGTGCTGCTTACCCACAATGGTTCCGCTGGCGACCAGTGCGCAGATATTGCCACCGAAGACAGCACCTATGGCACGCTCATACGCGAAGCCAGCGATGAGATTGACGCGATCTTCTCGGGCCACACCCACCAGTCCTACGACTGCGACATCGCGGACCGCCCAGTCATCCAGTCCCACCAGTACGGCACCACCTTGGGCAAGGTTTCCCTGCAGGTGAATCCCGAAACCGGCGAGGTCACCGAAGCCTCCACTGAACGAATCGACTTGGCCGCTGAGGGCGCCGACGGCGAATGGGCCGGCAACTTCGAGGCCAACGCCCAGGTTGCAGAAATCGTCAGCGACGCTGAAGCAGAAGCCGAAGTGGTCGGGAGCGTGAAGATTGGCGCTATTTCCGATGACATCCTGCGCGGAGGCGAAGAACCAGGCTCAGACCGTGGAGTTGAATCCACTCTGGGCAACACCGTAGCCGACATCCACCTGTGGGCCACCTCGAACGAAGACTTTGCCGGCGAACCTGCCGAGATCGCGTTCATGAACCCGGGCGGCCTGCGTGCCGACCTGCTCTACGGCGAAGACGGCACCGTGTCCTACAAGGACGCAGCAGAGGTCCAGCCATTCGCCAACACCCTGATCACCTTCAACCTCACCGGGGCACAGATCCGCGAGGCGCTGGAGCAGCAGTGGCAGCCGGCCGGTTCGGAGCGCTCCAAGCTGCATCTGGGCATTTCCGAGGGATTGTCCTACACCTACGTTGAGGAAGCCGCCCAGGGCAAGCACATCAAGGACATCACCTTCAAGGGCGAGCCGCTGGACGAGGAAGCAACCTTCCGGGTCGCGGCCAACGCCTTCCTGGCGACCGGTGGCGATAACTTCAATGCCTTCGCGGACGGCACCGATCACGCCGACTCCGGCCAGATCGATTTGGACGCTACCGTAAACTACTTCAGGGCACACGACGTCGTCGAGCCGGCTCCTCTGGGACGTTCGGTCCTGCTCGAAGAGGAAGAGCCAACGCAGTCGCCGGTTCCTTCGGATGACCCCTCCGAGGATCCAACCGAGCCAACTGCTTCGCCGGAACCATCTGAAGATGCGACCGACGAGCCCACCGGAGAGCCAACCAGTTCGCCCGAGCCAACTGGGGATGCAAGCGAATCCCCCGATGCCTCTGACGAGCCAAAGAACGACTCCCCGGATCAGAACACCGATGACCTGGCCGACACCGGGTTCAACGCCAGCTGGATCGGCATCATCGCCGGTGTAGTTGTCTTGGCCGGCATCGCCTTGATTCTGGTACGCCGCTTCGGCAACAAGGCCGGCCGCTAAGGTTCATAGGCAAAGGCATAGGGAAGAACCGTTGAGGTTCTTCCCTATGCCTTTGTCCCAGTTAATTAATCGATGACCAATTCGCCCATGGAATCCCAGCCCTCGCCGTCCACCTTGCGGGAGACGATCTTCGGGGTGGAGACCAGGTGTGGCCGCATGGATTCAAGACCGGCAGCGAAGTGCGCCGAGTTCACATGGGCCGCAGCGGCCTCGTCATCACGGAAGGCCTCAACCAGAACGAATTCGTTGGGGTCTTCAACGCTCACGGACCAGTCGAAGAAGATGTTTCCTTCTTCGGCGCGGGTGGCCGCGGTGAATTCAGCGACGTGATCCATGAAGGTCGGGGTTGATTCTGGCTTTACCTGGTATTTAACAACGATGAAGTACATGCCTCTAGTCTAGGCTCTCCGTATTAATTGTGCCTTGCAGGCGGATGTATTCTTTGTCCCTTCGGGGCATGCCGTCGACGACCAGATCATAGGAATCCTCGATAAGTTCACGCATCAGGTTCAGGTCGAGTCCAGCACGCACGGAATTCCAGTGCTTCTTGTTCATGTGATAGCCCGGGGTGATCTGCGGATGCTCGTTGCGTTGCTGGTCAGCCAGGGCAGGCTCGCATTTCAGGTTCAGCACCAATTCGCCGTTCAGGTGCATGATCAGCCCGAACATCTTGCCTTTGCCCGGATCCCTGCCCGCCACCTTGAATACGGTGCTCTCAGGTCCAAAAGGATAATCTGCATAAGCGCAGGGCATGCTCAGGCACAGCTGCGCCCAGGCATTTTCCAGTTCATCTTGACCAGCTGATATCGCCATCAAAGCCTCGCTATCGGAATGGGTACTCAATCTTAGGGCAGGTACCCATCACCACGTCCAATCCCGCGTCCTTGGCCCGCTGGGCAGCGGCTTCGTCAATCACACCGAGCTGCAACCACACCGCTTTGGCGCCTACGGAGATCGCCTGGTCAACGATATCCCCCATCTTGGAGGAGTTCACGAAGCAATCCACCACATCAATGGGTTCCGGGATATCAGCAAGCTTCGTGAATCCCGGTTCGCCCATCACGGTTTCCCCGCTCAATGACACAGGAAAAATCTTCATCGACAGCTCGTCGCGCAGGAACCGTGCGATGGAAGGAGCCACGCGAGCGGGATTATTGGTCAGGCCGACAACGGCCCAGCGCCCCGGTGTGCTCAACAGCCTGCGGATCGTCTCTGGATCATTTACGTGATGGGTGTCCATGCACGACACCCTACCGCGTTGCCGGCGATTCAGCTTCCGGGCATCAAAGAAAGACCAGTGGCCCGGACCCATCCATGCCACTGGTCTTTCAAGCTTGGGGAATTCAGTGCTGCAGCTGCGCTGCTTTCTGGGTGGATGCTGCGCTGTTCTGCGTGAAGGCTCCGCGGTATTGGGCCGCCGGATGATTCTCCGGGAGCTTGTCCCCGCGGCCGAACACCTTCTGCCGCAGGCTCCCCGGCGTGTACCGGGTTTGCGCCAGGCCGCGGCGACGCAGCTCCGGAAGGACGCCTTCGATGAAGTTGTCATAGGATCCGGGCAGTACGTGGTTCATGATGTTCAACCCATCAATCCCCGCGTCCTGCCAGCGTTCCAGCTCATCAACGATCTGTTCCGGAGTACCCACGATCTGCTGCGCCTTGGCACGGTAGTGCGCCAGGTCGCGCAGCGTGGGATTGCGTCCCGGGGTGGAGGCCAGCGCGGCCTCCAATACGCCCTGCGCGCCTTCGGTCTGGATCTCGCCGAGCGGGGTATCCAGGTCCAGCCCGCCCAAATCCACACCGATGCCGCCGCCGATGTGCGCAATGATGGCGTCCAGATCCAGATACTCGTCGTATTCAGCTTCCAAGGCCTTGGCTTCAGCTTCGGTGGAACCGACGACGAAAGACAATCCGGCAAAGACCTTGATGTCCTCGCGCTTGCGTCCGGCAGCCGCCAGGTGCTCGATCAGCTGGGCGTTCTTCTTCGCCACGTACTCGGCGTGCGGGGCAAAGAGGAACGTCGCCTCGGCGTGGGTTGCCGCGAACTGCGAGCCGCGTGGCGACGAGCCGGCTTGGAAAAGGAACGGAGTGCGCTGGGCGCTGGGCAGAGCCAGATGCGGACCGTCGATCGAATAGTAGTCGCCGCGGTGATTGATCTTGTTGACCCGTGCCGGGTCGGCGTAGATGCCCGACTCCTTGTCGGCCAGCAGCGCGTCGTCCTCCCAGGACCCTTCCCACAGCTTGTAGGCCGCTTCAACATATTCCTCTGCCCAGGCGTAGCGGTCATCGTGCGCGACCAGGCTCGCCCCGCCGAAGTTGCGGTGCGAGTTCTCCAGCACGCTGGTGACGATGTTCCACGCCACGCGGCCTTGCGAGAGATGGTCCAGCGTGGAAATCTGCCGGGCGAACTGGAACGGGTGCGATTGGATGACTGAGCTGGTCATCGCCAGACCGATGTCTTTGGTGGTGGCGGCCAGCGCGGAGAGCAGCACCATCGGGTCGTGGCTGGGCACCTGCATGCCCTTGCGCACGTGGGAGGCCCAGCCGCCTTCGTGGTCGCCGTAGAGGCCCACCACGTCGGCGAAGAACAGGTTGTCGAACTTGGCGTCTTCCAGCTTCTTGGCCAGGTCCACCCATAGCTCCAGCTCGTTGAACTTGTGCTGCTGCGCCTCAGGGTGGCGCCACATTCCGCCGAGGATGTGGCTTGAGGTGTTCATGAGGAAGGCCGACAGCAGGAAGCGCGGCCGCGATTCGAAGGTTCCCATGGCTACTTGGCTCCCTTGGCTTCACCGATCGAGTGCAAACCCGTCGGGATGGTTCCGTTGATGAAGTAATCGCCCACCGAACGGGCCTTGAAGGCCACTGGGTTGTGGGTGGCGACGGTGCGCGCGTTGCGCCAGAAACGGTCCAGCGACTTGGAAGTGGATACCGCCGAGGCGCCGGTGACGTCGAAGAGTTCGCTGGTGGCGTCCAAGACCAGCTTTGGTGCGGCCACGTGCGCCTGTTGCACGGCGAGCTCGGCGCGCAGGAAGGCCTCCTCGGCATTCAGGCCGAGGCTCGGGTCCAGTGCTGCGTCGAGGTCACGGGCCGCCGACACCACAATTGATTCTGCAGCGAATACGTTGGAGGCAAGGCGTCCTACGAGCTCTTGGATCTGCGGGTCGTCCTTGAACAGCGCGCCGGAGCCGGTGTTGAAGGTGCGGGTGCGGGTCGCCACGATGCGGGCGGCTTCGTTGCGGGCTGCTTTGCCGATGCCAACCAGCACCGAGAGCAGGCAGAGCTGGAAGAACGCCGGTTCCAGAGTGGATGCCACCTTGCGCTGGATGATGTTCTGCTCGTCCACCGCGACGTCGGTGAAGATCGCGGTGCCGGTGCCGGTCAGAGGCTGGCCGAATCCGTCCCAGTCATCCAGGATTTCGACGCCTTCGGCATGGCGTTCGACTACCGCATACTGGCGCCCCTCAACGCCGTCGGTGGTGGCCATGACGACAACCCAGTCCGCGAAGATCGATCCGGTGGTGTAGTACTTCTCGCCGCGCAGTACCCACCCGGCGTCCGTCTTGACGAGCTTGGTGTTGGTGCTGCCCAGAGCGTTGCCGCCGCGCTCGGTGGCGGCATTGCCGAAAATTTCCCCGGTAAGCACCCGCGGGAACCAGCGGTCCTGGAACTCCTGCGGCTGCAGTGCAATGGTTTCCACGAACGAGAAGTGGCTGCGCAGCAAGTGGCCCACGTTGGAGTCGGCCGCCGCCAATTCGATGAGCAAGCGGAACAGGTGCTCATGGCTAATCGGCGAACCTCCGTGGCTGGCTGGCACGCGCAAGGTGGTGAAACCTGCATCCTTGAGCCACTGCACCTGCTCGAAAGGCAGGATACGCTGCTGCTCGCGTTCGGTAGCGCCCTGCGCGATACGGGCGAATACCGGGCTGAAGTGTGCCAGAAGTTCTTGGTAAGCGGCTTCGGTATGTTGCTGGGCGGAATGACGGAAAGTTGCCACGGCTTCAGTGCTCATGGATGCTCCTTGTAGATTTTGGAATTGGTGTGAAATGGCTAGGCGGTACGCGTATCGGCCAATTTGCGAAGTACCTTGCCGGGATTCGCCGCAAGCAGGGTTCTGGTGTACTCATGCTGGGGATTGGAATAGATTTCATCGACGGTTCCCGACTCGACAATTTGCCCACGACACATCACGCCAACGCGGTGGCTGATCCGTTCCACCACATGCAGATCATGGGAAATGAACAGGTAGGTCAGTTGTTCTTCGCGCTGCAACTGGTCGAGCAACTCAAGTATTTGTTCCTGGGTGAGTACATCAAGTGCGCTCAATGCTTCATCAAGGACGAGAATTTTGGCACCGCTTGCCAAAGCCCTGGCAATGGCGACTCGCTGGCGTTGTCCCCCGGAAAGTTCTCCTGGGCGTCTTCCTGCTAGCTCTTCAGGTAGGTTCACCTGTTCCATCAACTGCGCTACTCGCTTGGCACGCCAAGCGGAATCACCCAGACGGTAGTTGACCATTGGTTCAGCGATGATCGAGCCGATCGACTGTCGCGGGTCCAGAGCGGAGTCGGGGTTCTGATAGACCAGTTGCGCGTCCCTCCACAGGTCATAGCGCTGCTTGCCGCTGATGTTGGCGACTTCTCTCCCGTTGACCCGCACGGATCCTTCGGTGGCTGGATGCATTCCCATGATGATTTTCGCTGTTGTGGATTTTCCGGAGCCGGATTCACCGACCAGCGAGAACGTGGTCCCTCGCTGCACTTCGAAACTGACGCCGGAAAGAACCTGGTGCTCGTTGCGGCCTTTGCCGAAGACCTTGCCGAGTCCTTCCACTGTGATCGCGATGTCGTCTGAGGTTGAAGGTTGTTGCCGGTCCTGATGCGCATAGGCCTGATCGAGCAGTGCCTTGGTGTACGGTTCAGTGCTCTGTGCAACCAGCGCCGGAACGCTGCGATCTTCGAGGACCCGCCCCGAATTCATGACCAGCACCCGGTCTGCGATGTCAGTCGCAACAGCCAGATCGTGAGTTACGAAGAGTACAGTGGTTCCCTTCTTCCGAGCCAGCGAAACGAAAACTTCCAAAACCGTGCGCTGGACGGTGACGTCCAAGGCGCTGGTAGGTTCATCCGCAATGAGCAGTTGAGGATTCAATGCGAAGGCAATGGCAATCAATACACGTTGTTTCAGCCCGCCAGAAAGCTCGTGCGGAAATTGATCCAGTCGGCTTTCCGCCCGGTCGATGCCAACGCTCTGCATCAGTTCGATTGCCTTGGAACGCCACTTGGCCTTTGGAACCGAGCGTGACGGATGCAAACGGAAAACTTCGATGATCTGGGAGCCAATGGTCTTCACTGGATCCAGCGAGGCGCCCGGATCCTGCGGGACTAAGCCGATTCCGGCGCCACGAATGGCACGCCAGTCGGACAAGGAAAGATTGGTGACTTCGGTACCGCCGAAACGCACGCTTCCATGGATCTCCGTCCCCTGCGGCAATAGGCCAATCAGGGTTTTGGTCAGCGTTGATTTGCCGGAACCGGATTCACCGACAACGGCGACGATCTGCCCTGCTGGGATTTCCAAGTTGATGTTGTCGGCAGCCACGGTGCCTTGGGCATACTGGACTGTTAAGTCCTCGATGCGGATCACCGCAGGAGAAGCGTTGTTGGTTGCGTTCATGGTCTTGTCCGTTCATCGAAGAGTAGAGCTAGAAGCGGAATGCCTTGTTGATGGCACGTCCCAGTACGGCTGTCAGCATGACCGCCGACACGATAACCAATCCCGGCAATGTCGTCAGCCACCAAGCCACCGAAAGGTACTGGCGGCCTTCGGAAATCAGCAGTCCCCATTCAGGGGTTGGCGGTGGCGACCCGAAGCCGAGGAACCCTAAACCGGAGATCGCAAGAATTGCGGCACCCAGATCCACAGCTAGCAAGGACAGCACCGGACCGACGATGTGCGGGATGATGTGCCTACGCAGCACCGTGAAGTACTTCCCGCCACTCATTAACGCTGCTTGCACGAAATCGCGAGAGCGGACCCTCCGCACCTCTGTGCGTACGAGGCGCGCGAAGGCCGCGATCGAGGCGATGCCTACACCCAGGCCCAAGGACAGCGGTCCAGGTTCAGTTGCGGTGACCAGAATCAGCGCAATGAGGAAGGCCGGAACTGCTAGGACAATATCGACAAAGCGCATTGCCACGGTATCTGCGAACCGTCCAGCAGTGCCCGCCAGCAGACCGAGGATCGAGCCCACAACGCTTCCAACCAAGCACGCCAGGCCCGCGGTCAGCAGCGTCTGGCGCGTACCGTAGACAACTCGGCTGTAGATGTCACGCCCCAGATGGTCGGTTCCGAACAGGTGTTCCGCAGATGGCGCTAGCAGCTTGTCAGCCGGCACACCAGTAATCGGGTTCTGGCCCGTGAAAAGCGATGGAAGAAAAGCCCACGCCACAAACACGGACAGCGGAACGAGAACCCACCAGGCAGCCAGCCAGCGTACGGCTGGATTTCCTTTATTGGTTGCAGGCTTGGTTGAAGCTAGCGGCTGGTCATCACTGGCCACCGATCCAACATGTTCGGTTATGAGACTCATTGGTCCTACTTTCCTTACGCAACAAGCGAGCGGGTTGCCCCGCTTGTTGATGTGACGATGCGTGGATCGAGTTGCGGGTGGATGAGATCAACGAGCAAGTTGACTGCGGTGAAGACGATGGCGGTCAGCAGCACCAGTCCCTGGACCAGTGGAATGTCCTGCGCCGTGACTGACTGCAAGATCAGCTGGCCTAATCCCGCGCGGGAAAACACGGTCTCGGTGATGACGGAACCAGCGAGCAAGGCGCCAATGGTGATACCGGCAATGGATAGCCCGGCCGGGGCCGCGTTCTTCAAGGTGTGCCGGTAGAAGATCCATGCTTCGCTTGCGCCTTTGGCGCGCAGAACTTCAATAAACGGTTGCCTATTCACTTCCTGCACGCTCTTGATCAGGACCTGGGCAATCGGAGCACTCAGATGCACGGCCAGCACGAAGATTGGTACCGCCAACGACATGAACGATCCATCCGGGAACAGCGACATCACGCCGAGCTGCACGGCCAACAGCTGCAAGAGCAGCAGCCCCAACCAGAAAACAGGTATCGAAACCATCAAAGGTGGCAGGTTCAGCAGCGCCTTGCGCAACGTCCCGCTTCTGGCCAGGCTCGCAGCCGACGCGATGGCCAGGGCGAATACCACCGAAAGAACGAATGCACTACCAGCCAGAATCAAGGTGGATCCAGCGACTTCCCCGATGCGCGTTGCCACTTCCGAACCATTGGATAGCGAATATCCAAGATCCCCGCGAAGCAGCCCGAGCAACTGCGAGAAGTACTGCACGAAGAGCGGCTGGTCGTATCCGTAGTACGCCTTCATCTGGGCAATGGTGGCTGGATCCGCCGCCGAGTCAGTGCTCAGGAAGATCGTGACCGGGTCATTCGGCAAGGATTGCACGGCAATGAAAACCGCTGTGTAGGCAAGCCAGATGACCAGAAGCGCCTGCCCCAGTCGTTTTACGATGTAAGTGCCCATGGATTTGGCTCCTAGCCTTCGCTCTTCCAAGCACCTTGGAAGATTGGCGCGGTACCGGAAGTGAACTCGACGTTCGCCGAGCTATGGGCGCCATAGACCTGGACTTCGTCCCAAAGAACCAGCGTCAGCGCCTTGTCCAGCACCAGGGCACGCTGTTCCTCTTCGACCAGCTTCAGGTGTTCCTCATCGGTAGTCGCCGACTGCTCTTTGGTGAAAAGCTTGTTCAGTTCAGGATCAGCGCGAAGGGTCTGGTTGTTGTTCGCGGGTGCATACACCGGGCCCAGTCCGCCGTACGCAAACTGGCGAGTTCCGAAGAACTCCACCTTGTCGTCAACAAGTGCGTTGGTCAGGAAAGTATTGTCTGCCGCACGGTTGATCAGCTGGACGCCGATCTCGCGCCATTGCTGTTCAATCAGTTCGAAAGCGGGCTTGATGACCACGGAGTTATTCGAGGTGGAAATCGTGACTTCCAGTTTCTTCCCGTCCTTCTCCCGAATGCCATCTACGCCCGGCTTCCATCCGGCGTCGTCCAATAACTGCTTGGCCTTGTCCGGGCTATAGGCCAATTCGGCAGACAGGTCTACAAACCCTGGTGCCTTGTGGTTGAGGATCGATCCCGAGATGACATAGCTATCCGAGAGAACGGTGTCTTTGATGGCCTGGCGGTCGATTGCAACCTGCAGTGCCTGGCGGACTTTGACGTCTTCCAGCTTTCCCGAGCCAATGCGCACAGCTGCGTGGTTGGTGGTCAGGTCCACCCCTTCGGCCGCGTAAACCTTGCCTCCGCTGGAGGCCAGCACCTGTTCGTCTACCGGCTGCAATCCTCGGACGAGATCCACCTGCCCGGACTGGGCGGCGCCGGCACGGCTAGCGACCTCTGGAAGGTACTTGATAACCAAGGTATCCAGGTAGGCATCACCCTGGTTTGGGGCAGTTTCTGGCGCCCAGGCGTAGTCATCTCGGCTGCTGAACACGACTTCTTCATCAGGCTTTTCCGATTCGAAGACGAATGGGCCGGAACCAACAATTTTGGAGATGGAAGACTGCGCGGCATTGTCCAGTTCAAGGGTCTTCGGGGACACCAAACCAGCAGTTACGGAGGAAGTCGACCTAAGGAAATTGGCATCTGGCCGCTTGAGCGTGACCTTGACCTTGTTGTCCCCTACGACCTCTGCCGACTTATAGGCAGCAAAGTCAACGTTTGGCGCAATCTGGGCAGACTTGATTCCCTTTCCAAGGGCATCCAGGTTCAGCTTCACAGCCTCAGCATCCAGCGTGGAGCCGTCTGAGAAAGTGACACCGTCGCGAATGGTGAAGGTAAACTCCGTCTGGTCTTCATTGGCTTCGAATTCGCTGGCGATCCAGCCAACCAGTTTGCCGGCTTCCACATCGTAGTAGGTCAGGCGATCAAGCACTGAGTTCAGAACATTCGCTTTCTCATAGAAGCGTGCTGCCTGAGTCTGCCAATTGTTGATAGGGGTAACTTCAGCGAAGGTGAAGGTGCCACCTTCAACCGGAGTCCCTGGATCGGCTGCTGCTTGCGCTGCGCCCGTCTTAGTGGCGTTGCCTCCGCAAGCGGTGAGCGACAAGCCCAGAACGGCAAGAATCGCAGTGGTCTTCAGTCCAAAATGTGCTGTACGCATGATTTCAAATGTCCTCTCGGTTGGTGACCCGAGGATTACGCCTAGATTCGCTGCACGTTCTGCCATGATTTGTGGGAATACTCTTGGCGAGTTTCTCCCGGCAGACCGTCATGAAAATTAGCAATCTCCATCGGTCCTGGCCTTAGCACCGCTCCCGTTCACGGGTGGTTGCTGCGACTTCAACGAGCCAGGTCTCTCGGTCGCTCTGGATGGGGTGTCCGGCTGTACCGGCCGAACAATTCAAGTCTGCAACCCGTGAATTCAGCAGACAAGCGTTACGTAAGACAGCGGTCATGAAGTCACACAACGCATCCTGAAATGCCCGATGTTCGTCATATTGGGCGTAATGCTCCGTCACAAGTCCAAGGGTTAATCACCTTGACGGGAAATCCTTGACGCTGCCAGCCTCGGCGGAGATAATGTGCCATCTGGAGCGCGAAGAGGCCCGGCACCTGTCGGTGCCGGGCCGCTTCGCGCACGCCGATCAGTGCAGCGCAATGGCAGTTCCGTCAGGAACCGGAGACCGGGGTGAGCACTCCCTGGACCAGCGGATCCTCGGTCGTGGCCAGGTACTCCTGCAGCCGCGGATCGGAGAAGGCTTCCACAAGCTTCTGCGCATCGGCGCTCTTGGCGTACTCCGCGCCCATGATCAGGCGGGAGGCGAAGGTCTTGGGCGGCTCGGGGAACAAGATCCCCTGTTCGCGGTCGACCTTGCCGGCGTCGAATTGGGAGACGTAGCCGATGGCCGCGCCAACATCGTCGAGCATGCGCGGCATCGCCAGCAGGTCGGCTTCCTTCAGCTCGAAGCCCCGGGGGTTATCGATGACATCGGAGATCTTCGCGGTGCGCGGTTCGATGTCAGGGTCCAGGCCGAGCAGGCCCTCGCGTTGCAGCAGCCACAGCGCCTGGCCCTGGTTGGCCACATCATTGGGCAGCAGCAGCGAGGCGCCACGCGGGATGTCCTCGACCGAGTCGTAATGGTTCGAATAGAGCCCGAAACCCCACTGGAAGAGCTCCACCGTGGGTTCCAGCTCAACCCCGGCGGCCTCCGCGGACTGCTCCATGTACCACTGGTGCTCGAAAATCGTGGCATCGAATTGGCCGCTGGCCACCGCCTGGTTGGCCTGGATCGGATCCTGAAGCCCGACCTTCTCGATTTCGATGCCGTAGTCCGGGGCGATCTCCTGCGCCACGAAATCCAGGATCTTCTCCTCGCCGGCCATGGCCGGTTCGAAGTGCACGGTGAACTTCGTCTGGCTTCCGGCGGCCGAAGCAGCGGCAGGGGCGGAGCGCTGCTGGCCCAGCAGCACACCGAGGATGAGGGCGGCCACGGCCGCGAGGGCGGCGATGGTCCAGGGAAGGGCATTGCGGTTCTTGCGCAGCGTGAAGCCGTGGTCGTGCCCGGCGTGCGGTGTAGTCATGGTCTCGCTCGTTCGTTCGTCGATGGTATTCAGGGACGCGCCAGGGCGCGGGCGATGCGGTCGCCGAGGAATTGGACAATTTGCACGGTCAGGATCAGCACCACGATGGTCGCCAGCATGACGTTCATGTCGAAGCGCTGGTAGCCGTAGGTCACAGCGAGATAGCCGATGCCGCCGGCCCCGATGGTTCCGGCGATGGCCGAGTACTCGATCATCGAGATGGTGTTCAGCGTGATAGCCGAGGCCAGGGCCGGCAGCGCCTCGCGGATCTGGGTGGTGCCGATGATTTGCGCGGTCGAACCGCCGGTCACCAGCCCTACGGCCAGGTTGTGCCTGGGCAGGTCGTTCAGCGCGTTCTGCACCAGCCGGGCGAAGAACGGGATGCCGGCAATGGTCATGGGCACGGCGGCCGCCGCAATGCCGATGGTGGTGCCGGTGACCCATTTGGTGAAGGGGATGATCGCTGCCATCAGCACCAAGAACGGCAAGGAGCGTCCCATGTTGGCGATCCAGCTGAGCACCGCATGCAGGCGCGCCCGAGGGAAGAGCCCCTGCCGATCGGTGTTGTACAGCGCGATGCCCATCAGTCCTCCGAGGCTGATGACCAGGGCCATGACGATTCCGACCATGGCCCACGTCTGGCCGTAGGCCGGCAGCATCAACTCGGGCAATTGCTGCCACGGAGTGTCGGTGCCCACCGCTGCGCTTTCAAAGGGGATTCTCATGCGTTGGCCTCCACCAGTTCGTGGTTGTTGCGGGCAAGGCTGCTTGGGTCGGTTTGCAGGCCCCACCCGTCCAGCAACCGGATCAGGTACTCAGGGGCTGCGCCCCGCACGCCCAAGCGCACGCGGCCCAAGGTCCCCTCATGGTGCGCCTCGACGGCGCCGCCCAACAGGGCCACCGCGATCCCGTGTTCGATGCCCAGACGCGAGATCCAGCCGGGATCGACCCGGTCTTTGCGGTAGGCCACCGTCACTGCGTAGTCGAAGCCTGCCGGCAGGTCCTCGGCCCGCAGCGGCAGCAGCTTCGCCCCGGTCTCCGAACCCGGGGATGCCACCAGCTCATGCAGGGCTCCGTGCTCGGCAATGCGTCCACCGGCGAGCTGGGCGACCTCGTCAGCCACATGCCGCACCACATCCATCTCATGGGTGATCAGGATGATGGACAGTCCCAGGTCGCTGCGCAACGAATCCAGCAGCCCCAGCACCTGGTGGGTGGATTCGGGGTCCAGGCCCGAGGTGGCTTCGTCGGAGAGCAGCAGCCGCGGGCGCAGGGCCAGGGCCCGGGCGATGCCGACGCGCTGCCGTTGCCCGCCGGAAAGTTGCCCGGGATAGGCGTTCGCTTTTTCCAGCAGCCCTACCCGGTCCAGCAGCTGGGCCACCCGTTGCTGCATTTCATGGTGAACCACCCCGAGGTTCCGCAGCGGAAGGGCCACGTTCTCGGCGACGCTCAGCCGGCTCAGCAGGGCCGAGTTCTGGAAGATCGTGCCGATGGCGCGGCGTTCGGAGCGCAGGGCCTTGCCCGACAGCGCGCCGAGGTCCTTGCCGTCGACGAGGATCTGCCCGCTGCTGGGCTTCTCCAGCAGCGAGATGCAGTGGGACAAGGTCGATTTCCCGGCCCCGGAAGGGCCGACCACGGCCGTGATCGAGCCTTCGGGCACCGACAGGTCGATCCCCTTGAGCACCTCGATGCGCCCCTGCGCGGTGTCGTAGTGCTTATGCAGGTCCTTGATCTCGATCATGCTGCATGCTCCTGGGCGATGCGCTCCATAATTCTCCTTGGCTGTTGCACCGTGAGGCACTGCCCGGGGCCGAAGTTGCGCCGGCTCGCGGCTTGGCGTGGCCCGGTGGCAGCCACTGCTCCATCGGTCCTGGCGGTAGCACCGTCCCGCGATTCGGGTGGTTGCTGCGACGTCAACGAGCCAGGTCTCTCGGTCGCTCTGGATGGGTGGCGTTCAATATCTTGAACAACTTCAGTGTCGAGCACGGAATAATTTGTGACCAAGCGTGAAGTCAGCAAAACGTCATGAAACCCCGTGACGTGTTTCCGTGTCCTTGATTCGCGTCATTTTCCACGTCATATAGCATCTTGTGACTATTTACGACTGCAATTACGGCAAAACATTGACTTGGATGCCGTCCTTGCGATCGATTGCCGAGCTTTAAATTGCTAAGTCCGCGGCCAATGGCCACGGACTGCGCACATATGATTTGGGAGCGACGACGAACCCGTTCAGCATTAGTCGGACTAGTTGCTTTCCACCGCAACAGGTTCTTCCAGCTCGTCGTCGGCTTCCCAACGCCGGGACCGCCGGACTCCCAAGAGAATTGATGCCGCAATAACTGCGACCAGAAGCAGGATCCATCCGGCTGGGATGGACCAGAAAGTTGTCGAAGCTGTGCTGAACCCGGCCGGCAATGAGTCGATGTCTTCGGCGTTCACTCTAACTTCGACCTGCTGCCATAGCAGCGGCCAGAGTCCCGGCAGCTGCTGTTCGATTGCCACAATGGACCCGGGTAGCAGTTCATCGAGCTGGTATTCGGACGATGTGGATCCCCAGCCGAAGGGGCCAGATGCAGTGATCGTGTAGCTGCCCCGGGCCCGCAGATTCCCTTCGTTGGCCACGGTTGCGCCCACGATGGCATCAACCGGTTCGAACGGGTTCCACGCGATGGGCGCCTGGGCGCTGGCTGCCGACACGTTCAGCTTGACTGCTCCCTCGCCACCGACTCGGACAGCCAGCTGCGTGGCCAGTCGGCGGTCGACCACCACGGTTCCAGCCGAGGTATCGATATAGGACGAAACCATGCCACCCAGATAGTCCCCCGGCGCGGCGTCCGTTGGAATTTCGACAGTGAATTCGACCGAGGTTTTCTCCCCCGGTCCCAAGGCTACTTCAGCTTGGTCTACCTCGATCCACGCGCCCACGGTAGTAGCCAGGTCGGTTCGCTCGGAGAGTTCCAGCGACCCGTTGCTGGTGGTCGCACCGTCTGCGGGATAGACGGCCAGTGAAATTTCTTCGGTCCCGTAGTTGGTGATCTCGAAGGAATCCCGGGCCTGTTCCCCGGGCTCGAGATCGTAGGCGAAACTCGACCGGGTTTCTGTGCCGCCCGGGTTGGTGCCCCACGACAAGTCATCGCCATGAGCAGCCGGCGCCGTAAGGGCAGTGGCGATGGCTACCGCGAGCACACTGATCGTTGCACGGTGTCGCAAGTTCTTGCGGGTGGCGTATTGCTGGAACATCTTTTCCTCGGGAATGTGGTCGGCAGAAATGGTGGCGGCACGCACCACGGGGAACGCTGTGCGTGCCGCCGGTGAAGCTGGAACTCTACTTCTGGATGGCGGTGATCGTCAGAGTCGAGCTGTAGTTGCCGGCAGCGGCTTCAGCCGGTGCCAGCAGCTGGATGCCGGTGTTCAAAACGGCTTCGGATGCGCCCGTTGCCGAGGCCAGCGGAGCGGTAGCTGACAGGCCATTGCCGGTCGCCGGCGCCACGGCCGCACCCAGGCTGACAACGCCCGTGGTTCCCGCGCCGGCCGGAGTCCAGCCCAGAGCCTTGGCGCCGAAGGCGTTGGATCCGTCGGTGAAGTCTGTGGCCTTGCCATCCAGGCTCCAGCCTCCGGAAACTTCGCGGCCGTCATTTACGGTGATGGTCGGCAGGGTGCCGTTGGCAGTAAAACCTGCGGCATTCTGGGTGGCAGCCCCGAGGTTGGCAGTCGAGTCGGCGATGCTCCATTTGAAGACGCCCGGTTCGCTTGGTTCGGTCTCCTTCTCCGGAACGGTGACGTCCACCTCGACGTCCTTGGAATCGGAGTCCTCGGGTGCTTCCGGCTCGCTTGGCAGTTCTGCGTCGACGATGTCCCAATCGACACTCAGCGGGGTGGCGACTTTGCGTGCGTCGGCGCTGCCACCCGATGAGTACCAGTAGGACTGAGTGCCGGTTTTGCCTTGGAATTCAACGAAATCCGCGGGGAAGGAACCCCAATTGGCGCCTTCCTTGACCTGGCTCAGGCCGGCTGGCGCCTCTACTTCCTTGTATTCCGGGCTGACGCTGAATCCGTCGGCATCAACGGTGACGCCCTTCAGGTTCGCCAGGGTAATGGTCTGCGGTGCGATGGGAACCCAGGTACTGGCATCGTTCATGTCTGCCTGGTAGCCCGATCCGGTGGCCTTCAGGGTGGCAGATCCGTCGGCTTTGACGTTCAGCACTGGATCCGTGGCGGTCCAGTAGGTCAGTCCGCTGTAGAACACGGAGGTGAACGACCCTTCCCACGAAATCGTGGCTTCGCCAGTCACCGGGTCGACATTGCCGGAACCTTGGCTCAGTACTACCTTGTTGTTGCTGACGTTGGTGGTACCGATGGGCGAAACTGCGCTACCCGAACCGGTCTGGCACTTGGTGTCCCAGGTCGGGGCAATGCTGGTTGAATTCGGCCCGTCTTTGAGGATGCTGACGTTTCCTTCAACAGCCTTGTAGAAACCGTCCTCCTGGGTCCAGGCGCGGGACGAACCGGAGTTGCCGGCCTTGCCCGCCGACAGGAAGTTGCAGGCGCCGGGCTGGAATGCACCGGCTCCCGATTCCAAGTTCAAGCCCCAAGTCAAGGTGACGCCATTGACTGCTTGCTCTGCGGCTTGGGCGGGTGCGGCCACTGCCGCCATGGTGATAGCTGCCGACGCTGCAGCGGCTAGTGCTAGCGGCTTGCGAATCTTGGACATGCCGTTCTGTGAGGACATTTCCCCTCCGAGTGATTTGTAGAATGGTGCCCGGACCCTGGCGGGCCTGGTGCGTGGGTATCGATGAAGCTCCGTGGGTTCAATCCCACGAGCATGTGTTGTTTCCGGCCCCTACTTTTTCGACGAGAAGGGCCAGACCAGCCATCCGCGGCGGAATCCAATCCATGCCGCGGAAGACAGCGCCAGCAAGCCTGCCAGGGACCACAGCAGAGGCTGCCGGTAGTCCTTGGCCCGCTCGATGGCCTCCGGGATCAGCGACTTCCCCAGCCAGTTGATGGCACTGGCCGTGTGGTTCGACGCTTGAAGCACCGTGGTGCCCAGCCCGGGTAGTTCTGCCAGCGGGGCTTGGAGTGCCGCCGCTGCTTGTTGCAGGATGTTCGTCGTCGTGGTGTCCGACAGCGAACTTCCCCCGCCCAACGTGGTGTCGTTGGAATCCTCTGTGCTCCCGGCGGTTTCGTCTTGCGCCTCGGGAGTGCTTTCCGTGCCGGCTTCCGGTTTCTCCAGCACCAGGTTCTGCGGCGTGTAGCTGATGTACACGTCGCTGGCGACTTTCGCCGCATCGCGCTTGCCGCCGGTGGAGAACCAATATCCGGCCTGACCGGTCTTGGCGTTGAAATCGATCCAGCTTTCAGGGAAGGAACCCCACCAGTCGCCGGTGCGCGACTGCGCGGCATCGGCCGTGCCATTCGTGGCCACCGACTTGTACGCTGGCGTGGTGATGATCCCCTTCTTGCCCAGGACCACCTGGGGAAGGTCTGCCATGGTGATGCTGGTGTCGGCGAGCTTGGTCCATTTGGAGGTGTCGTTCATGTCCGACCCGAAGCCGCTGGCCGTGGCGGTCAATTTGCCCTGGCCGTTGGACACGCTGAGCACCGGGTCCGAAAGCGACCAGTAGGTCATGCCGCCGTACATCGCCAGCGTGAAGGAGCCCTTCCAGGAGATCCGTGCGGTGCCTTTGGCGGTGTCGACGCTTCCCTTGCCCTTCTCGATGACCACTTGGGCGCCGGTGCCGGACTCGTCGTAGCCGGTGCCGACCTCGCGCCCCGAGGCATCCTGGCATTTGGTGTCCCAGGAATCGAGCGCCCATTCGCCTCCGGCATCGGGCGCTTCGATGCGCGAGTTGCCGTCCTTGGACTTGTAGAACCCGTCGGATTCAGCCCAGGTCCGGCTCGTCCCGGCATCCCCGGCGATCCCGGCAGACAGGAAATTGCAGCCGCCGAAGAACGAACCGGAGGTCATCTCGGTGTTGACTCCCCAGCGGAACTGGGCATCGGTCACCTCGAAGGTGCCAGCGTCCGGGATGACTACCTGGACATCGATCTGTTCTTCGCCGCTGCCGTGGCCAGCGTGGGCCGCCACCGGTGCGAACAGCGAGCCCAGCAGCAAGGGTGTTGCCATGACGGCGGCCAGCCGGCGTCGCACGCTCATACGTGTTCCTTGTGAGGGGATTCTTCCAGCCGGTCCAGTGCTGTGGTCTCGGGATCTGCGTGCTGCGCCGCGGCGGGAGCCTTGATTGCCCGCGAAGGCTTAACGCGCCGCTTGCGGGTTGCCGGGCGCTGGGCTGGCGCGGCAGTTGCCGACGTGGCCTTCTTCCGTTGCCCCTTGCGGGTCAAGGTCGTGATCAGCGAACTGAGCACCAGCAGGAGCAGCACCGCGGCGGTGGCGATGACTGCGATCATGGCCCAGCGCATCCCTTCCTGGTTTCCTTTATCGGCCACGGGCAGCAACGCGGAATCAGCCATCACGCTGAATTCAGCCTCGACGCTGTTGCCTGAACCGGCGCCGGTGAGCTTGAGCTTGTGCGTGCCTGCGGTCATGTCGGAAGGAACCTGCACGGCACCTGCGATTTCGCCGAACTGGCCCGCCGTGATCGGCCCGGCGGCCGTCAGCCCGGAGGACAGGGTGGCCACGACCTGCTCGCCGGCGGCGAATCCCCGGCCGGTGAATCCCAACGATCGGCCGGCGATGACGGTCTGCTGTTCCAGGCCCAAGGCCGGTTCGCCGGCGGCGACGGCCGTCAGCGGCTCTCCGGCACCAGTTTCCTGCGCTTCCTTGGACGTCCCTGGGGCTTGGGATCCTGCTGCGCCGCTGCCCTGGCCTTCAGCGCCGGGGTTCTGCGTGGCGGTTCCTTCCGGGGTCCTGGTGGTTGGCACAGAATTCTGCGTGGAATTCTCCCGCGCGGCACCGTTCTGCGTACCACTGTTCTGCGCGGCAAAGGCGGAAGCCGCGAAGGAAATCGGCTGGAATGATTCATTGCGGCCATTGGACACCCCGTGGGCGCCGAAGGTGATGATGCCGCACTGCACCTCTCGGCAGTCGACAGTTGTGCTGCCGCCGGATGCGCTGGCGGCGGTGAAGGTCGGTCCGGGGATCACCATGGACAACTTGAAGGTGCCATTGGCGGAGAGCACCCCGCCGTTGGCGCTGTCTGCGGTGCTGGATCCGGGGAAGGCGACGAAGCGCTGGTAGCCCTTGTTGTTCTTGGACTGGGAGTCGGCCACGTAGAAGAAATCCTTGTCTGCCTTGCCTCCCTTGCTCGGCTGCCAGGCAGAGCTGGCCACATAGCCGAAGACCACGTAGATGCCGCCGAATCCCTTGTCGATGGACTGGAACCCCGACCCGCTGACGCTGAGCGTGGTGGGACCGCTGGCCGAAGCCTTATTGGTCCCCGCGGAGGAGGTGACGCTCAGCCGCGCTGCAGAGTCCGCAGGCGTGGCCACGGTGCCCCCAAAGCCCTGCGTCAGCACCAGAACGGTGGCCAGCAGGGCAATGAACAGCCCGCGGGTGCGCGGTGCCTGCATGCTCGTCATATCAGTTCCTTTTCACGAATGGAGATTGGCTGCAGGTGCGGGCGCAGCGGGGTGATGACCAGGGCTCCGTTCTCCGGGTGCCGCATCACGCTCAGCGGATAGCGGTAGACCCGTTGCAGGTTCTCGGCGGTCAGCACCTCGTCGGGTGCGCCGGCCGCCGCGACGCGGCCGTCCTGCAGCAATACGATGCGGTCCGCGTAAGCCGCGGCAAGGGACAGGTCGTGCAGCACCACCACGGCGGTGGCACCGTCCCGGGCGCGCTGGCGGACCATGGTCATCAGCTGTTCCTGGTACCGGATGTCCATTGGCGCGGTCGGCTCGTCGAGCATGATGATCCGGGTTTCCTGGGCCATGACACGAGCGAAGGCGATGCGTGCCTTCTCCCCGCCGGACAGCGTCTGCACGGTGCGGCTGGCCAGGGACTGCGACTCGGTGCAGCGCAGCGCGGCGGCCAGCACCTGGTCGTCGCGGTATTCCTGCTCCGTCCCCACCCAGGGAGCGCGGCCCATCCGGACCACTTCTTCTCCGGTGAAGGCGAAGGACACCCGGGACTCTTGAGTCTGTACAGCGCGCACGCGGGATAATTGGCGCACTGACCACGATTCCAGCGGCTTTCCGGCCACCATAATCTGGCCGGATTCCAGGGGTTCATCACCGCTCAGGGCCGCGAGCAGGGTGGACTTTCCTGCGCCGTTGGGGCCGACCAACGCCACAACTTCCCCGGTGAACAGCTCGAGGTCGATCTCCTTGAGAATCGGTGCTCCACCCAGCTGCACCTGGGCTCCGCGCACCTGGATCACAGGGGTCGCGCTCATGACCAGCCCCCTGCCCCGCGGCGGGTGCGGCGGATCAGCCAGAAGAAGAACGGCCCGCCAACCAGCGCGGTCAGCATGCCGATGGGCAGGTCAGCGTTGGCGACCAGCGTTCGGGCGGCGGTGTCTGCAGCAAGCATCAGCAGGGCGCCGCCGAGGGCCGAGGCCGGAAGCAGCAGGCGGTGTCCCGGGCCCAGCGCCATGCGCAGGATGTGCGGGACCACAAGCCCCACGAAACCGATAATGCCGGCGAAGGCCACGGCAGCAGAGGTCAGGAACGCGACGATCACGATGATCCGGCGGCGCAAGGATTCCACGTTCACGCCTAGGTGTCGGGCTGGCCGTTCACCCAGCGCCAGCAGGTCGAGCTTGCGGGCCATGGTATATGCCAACAGGATGCCGGCCAGCGCAATCGGCCCTGCAATCGCGACGTTGATCCACAATGTCCCGTTCAGCGAGCCGAGCTGCCAGAAGACGATTTCCTCGCGGGCAGATGAATCGCCAACAAAGGTCATCAGCGCGATAACCGCTCCGGCGATGGCGTTGATCGCCACTCCTGTCAGCACCAGCGTGACCACCTCGGTGCGTCCTGCGTGCCGCGCGGTCAGGTAGACCAAGCAGGTCGCGATCAGCCCGCCGAGGAATGCCGCCACCACCGTGGTCCACTGTCCGAAGAATGTCAGCCCCAACGCAATGGAGGTGCAGGCGAACGCCGCGGCTCCGGCTGAGACTCCGACGACGCTGGGTTCAGCCAGCGGGTTGCCGAAGACTCCCTGCATGATCACGCCTGCCGACGCCAACGCGGCGCCGACCACGATGGCCATCAGCACCCGCGGGAAGCGGATCGCCCACAACGCGGACTCCGCATGCTGGTGGGCCGGCAGCTCGCCCCAGTCGAGCCCGAGGCGATGGAAGATGCTGGCCAGGATTTCAGGCACAGAGATCTGCATCTGCCCTACGCCGGCGCTGGCCAGCGTGGCAATGGCCACCGCGGCGGCCAGGGCTACGAGCACAATGGCATTGCGCACTGAGCGGCCTGGGCTCTGCCTCGCGGCCGGCAGCTGGGTGTCCGGAGACTTGGCGGCCGAAGGCGCGTTCTCCTCTAGTCGCAGCGGCCGGGTTATCTGCTCCAAGCTCATGGGGCGACCGCCATTTGCGGCGCGTAGATAGCTACCGACAAGGCTTCCAGCACGGCCGCGGAATTGGGGCCGAAACTGAGCAGTTCCGCGTCGGCCATGTCCACGATTCGCCGGTTCTGTCCCGCAGGAGTATGGGCCAGCGCCGGAACGGTGTCTGCGATGCCGTCAATCCCGCCGAGGGATTCAAGCCCGCCGGTCATCATGATGACCAGATCCGGAGCCGCTTCCACCATGGCTTCGTCGGTCATCGGGCGCATGCCTTTCCATCCGATCTCGGTGGCCACATCGATGCCGCCCAGAGAGGTGATCAGCGAATCTGCACCGGATTCCTTGCCGAAAATGTAGTAGATCCCCGATTGCCCGCGGGCGTAGAGCAGCAGCATGCGCAGGCGCCGGTCCCCCGTGGGTGCGATCCCGGCGATCTGCTCGGTGATCTTCGCCATTTCCGCCGAGGTTCTTTCGGCGAGTTCCTCGCCCTGTGCAGGTACGCCGAGCGCTTGCGCAACGGTGTTGATCATCTCGGCGGTAGTTTCGAGACTACGCGTGGAATCGAGTGTCACGACGGGGATTCCGGCCTGGCGAACCTGCTCGATCACGTCCCAAGGGCCCAGTGATGAGTCAGTGATGATGACCGTGGGGGCGAGTTGCAAGATCGCCTCGGCGTTCAGTTCGTGCCCGTTCTGCGTCACCAGCGGAAGGCCGGCGGCTTCCTCGAAAGTTGTCGAGGTGTCACGTCCCACCACGTTCTCTCCCAAGCCCAGGTCGAAGACGATTCGCGAGGTCGTTCCGTAGAGATCCAGCGGCAGGATCCGCGAGATGTCGGTGACCGTGACTTCGTTGCCCTGCGCGTCGGTGACGGTTGCCGGCAGCGCCGCTTGCGGGTTCTTCGCTACGGGATTGACCCCGGCTTCGGCCAGAACCGCGGTCGACGGCCCCTCATGGGACTTGGGGTTTTCCATGACCTGGACCTCGGACAGCGCTTTGCCATCGCCGCTGGCTTCACCTCCGACAGCAGCCGAACTGCAGGAAGACAGGGCCATGGCGACGGCAAGGAGCAGTGCCCCTAAGCGGATCGGCGCACGAGTGAATAGATTGCGAAGCACGGGAATCCTAGATGCGAGTGTGAGTTGCGCTTTAGGTAAAGGTTACCTAACTACTGGATCCTAGCTTAACGAATCCATCTGTTGGCAAATTTTCTCGATCGCGAACTCAATTCAGAAATCTCTTTAGGGCACTGCTTCATAACTTTATTCACTACCGGAAGTTTCAATTCCACTTATCGGCAATTTATATCAACCCTTGTCAATCAATAATTAATTTCACTTTTAATCTGAAAGCGTGACTCTCGAAACATTTCTCAACTCACAGCTTCACAAGAATTTTTTCAGCTTCTTCTTCGAGGACACTCGTCAGGGCATCAATTAATTAGGTTAGCCTTAAGAAAATCTCGCAACTACTATCCACCAAGGACCATGGGGAACATGACCATCACCGACACCTCGCAGTTTTCAGCCCAGCTTCGCAGCGTGACCCAAGAAGACCACCACGCAGCCGAATCCAGTGACTTCATTACGACGCTCATGGGCGGGGAGCGCTCGGCACGCGACTACACCCTGCTGATTTCCCAGTACCACTACATCTACGAAGCGCTAGAAGAGGAAGTCCGGGCGCTTGCCTCGCATCCGGCGCTCACCGATATCTTCGATCTGCACCTTGAGCGCGGCGCGCAGATCATTAAGGACCTGGAGGTCCTGTTGCCGATGCACGACTGGGAGGAGATTCCCGCCGCACTGCCTGCTACGGAGGACTACGTTGCCGCTCTGCGGGCAGCGGCAGCGGACCCCGCGCGGCTCGTCGCCCACCACTACCTGCGCTATTTGGGTGACCTCTCCGGCGGCCTGGCGATTGGCAAGCTGGTCTCGCGCCACTACTCCATCCCTGACGAAGCATTGAACATGTGGAAATTCGACGCTATCGAGAAGCCGAAGCTCTACAAGGATGCCTACCGCGAAAAACTTGATACTTTCGGGGCCAACCCGTCGTATGCCGAAGCGGTGCTGGATGAAGCGAAGCGCGGGTTCCAGTGGAACAAGGCGATCTTCGAGGATCTCCTGCGCGCGACGTCCCGCAAGGTACCGGCAGCTTCGTAACTGACCCCGACGCAGCGTAATACGCTACTGCCCGGCCTAGTTTGCCGAGCACGGGAATGCATTCGGCTGGAGCGTCGTTGGCAACGGTAGACGCCAACGAAGGAATTTCATGAAAATAGCAATTACCGGTGCCACCGGACAGCTCGGGAACCTTGTCATCGACGCGTTGCTGGAGCGCGGGGCCGATCCCGCGCAGCTGGTGGCCATCGGCCGTTCGGAGGAGAAGCTGGCCCCGTTGGATGGCAAGGGCTTGGAAACCCGGGTTGCCGATTACAACGTCCAGCCAGAGCTGGTTTCCGCACTCGAAGGCGTGGACAAGCTGCTGCTGATCTCGTCCAGCGAAGTAGGCCAGCGCGTGGCCCAGCATGAGAACGTCATCAACGCCGCCAAGCAGGTGGACGTCTCGCTAATCGCCTACACGTCCATCGCCAACGCGATGACCGGCGGCATGGAGCTCGCCGAAGAGCACATCACCACCGAGCGGTTGCTGGCCGGATCCGGCATCGGCTACGTGCTGCTGCGCAACGGCTGGTACATCGAGAACTACACCGACCAGCTGATGGGCTACCTCAACAGCGGCGTGATCCTCGGAGCGGCGGGCGAGGGCAAAATCAGCGCCGCGGCCCGTGCCGATTTTGCTGAGGCCGCCGCGGCGGTGCTGCTCGCCGATGAAGAGCAGAACGGCAAGATCTACGAGTTGGGCAGCGACAAGCCATTCACCCTCGCCCAGCTCGCTGGAGCTGTCGGCGCCGCCGCTGGCCAGGACGTCGCCTACCAGGATATGGATCCCGAGCAGCTGGAAAAGATCTACGCTGATGCTGGCGTGCCAGGACCTTTCGCGCACCTCCTCGTCGATACCGACGTACGCATTCGCGAAGGAGCACTGGAGGTCAATACAGGCGATCTGGCCACGCTGATCGGCCGCGCTCCAGCATCCTTGGGCAAGGTCATCAAGGACAATCTGGCCAAGTAGCCCCTTCGCATCGAGGGCCCAGCGGGCCGGTATCCGCGGCGGTCATTGCCGCGATGCCGGCCCTGCCGCTCTTAAACGTCATGTCCGCGAATATTCGCGCGACAAGGGATAAATTAGCGCCCAAACGGATTGTGCCGCGTGTCACAACCATGCAGGCAGTGCCCGCTCCCGTAAATTTGCGCATACTTCATCCCCACCTGAAGAGGAGATCAAAGTATGCCACGAGCACGATTGAGATCAGTTGCCTGCGCGGCAGCCATCGCCTTGGGCTTAGGAGCCTTCTCGGCCCTCCCGGCGAGCGCGGATCCGCGCCATACCGAAAAGGTTCCGACTGCCATCGGCACCGGAGGCGCAGTGTCTTCGGTCGACCCGGAGGCCACCGCCGCCGGCATTGAAATCCTGCGCAAGGGTGGCAACGCCGTGGATGCGGCCGTGGCCACCGCGGCGGCACTGGGCGTCACCGAACCCTACAGCGCGGGCATTGGCGGTGGCGGATACTTCCTCTACTACGATGCGACGTCGGGCAAGGTCAGCACCATCGACGGGCGCGAAACCGCCCCGGCGGCCATGGCCCATGACGCATTCATCGATCCGGAAACCGGCGAGCAGTACAACTTCACCCCGGAGCTGGTCACCAGCGGAGTGGCAATAGGCGTGCCTGGAACCCTGGCAACGTGGCAGCGTGCCCTGGATAACTGGGGTTCGCAGAACCTGAAAAAGGTCCTGCAGCCGGCAACCAAGATCGCTTCGCGCGGTTTTGTCATTGATGAAACGTTCCGCGAGCAGACCTTGGATAACAAGGAACGATTCGCCGCGTTCCCGGCCACCAGCGAATTGTTCTTGCCCGGCGGAGATGCTCCTGAGGTCGGGACCATCTTCCGGAATCCGGATCTCGCGCACACCTACCGGATGCTGGCCAAGCAAGGCCTTGATGGATTCTATGAGGGAGAGCTGGCTGCCGAGATCGCCCACACGGTGCAGGCACCGCCCAAGAGCACTGGCACCGACCTCCCGGTTCCCGCAGGCCAGCTGTCCACCGCGGACCTGGCCGGCTACGACGTGGTGGAACAGGAACCGACCCAGGTGGATTACCGGGGCTACGATGTCTTCGGCATGGCACCTTCTTCCAGCGGCGGGACGACCATCGGCGAATCGCTGAACATCCTGGGGCAGTTCGATGTGGCGGCCATGGATGAGGCCGATGCCCTGCACCATTATTTCGAGGCAACGGCGCTCGCCTATGCTGATCGCGGCAAGTTCGTCGGAGACCCGGCGTTCGCCGACGTTCCGACCCGGACCCTGACAGACAAGCTGTTCGGCGCAGATCGCGCGTGCGCCATCGACCCGGATCAAGCCGCGGCCAAGCCGGTCGCTCCAGGTGATATCGAAAACTATGATGGCCGCTGCCCTGCTGCCACCAGCGAACCGGTTGAAGAGCAGGACACGGAGAACATCTCCACCACCCATCTGTCGGTGGTGGACCGCTGGGGCAACGTCGTTTCCTACACGTTGACCATCGAGCAGACCGGCGGCTCGGGCATGGTGGTTCCCGGCCGCGGCTTCTTGCTGAATAACGAACTGACTGATTTCTCCACGGTCTACGATCCGCAGGATCCCAACCGCATCGGACCTGGCAAGCGCCCGCGCTCCTCGATGGCGCCAACCATTGTCCTGCAGGACGGCGAACCGGTGCTGGCCATCGGCTCCCCCGGCGGTTCCACCATCATCACCACGGTGCTGCAGACCCTGGTGAACCGCATCGATTTGGGCATGAGCATCAGCGAGGCCATTGCCGCACCACGGGCTTCGCAGCGCAATACGGCCACGGTCACGGCGGAACCTGAGTTCATCGATGCCTACGGCCCGGCTCTTGAGGCCTTCGGCCACAAACTCACGCCAGCTGGCGATTCCTTCACCCCGCAAGCGGAAATCGGCGCCGTTGAAGCGGTGGAAATCGCTGCCGACGGCACGCTCACCGCGGCAGCCGAGCCGAGCAGGCGCGGCGGCGGTTCAGCCATGGTGCTGAAGCCAAGCAAGTAGGCGCGCAGCGAAAACGGCGGCCTGCGGCAACATTCTTTCGAAGTTGCCGCAGGCCGCCGCCTATTGCGCCAGCGGGCCGGATGCTCAGGCTTGGGTGGCCATCCGGTTGGCGATCTTGTACTGGGCTGCGCGGTGGGTGTCCTTCACCCGGTCGCCGGCGCCGAACAGCTTGTTGCGCAGCGTGCCCTCGGTGTACTCGGTCTTGTAGACCCCGCGGGCCTGCAGCTCGGGAACCACGTACTCGACAACGTCCTCGAAGGTGCCAGGGGTGACCGCGTAGGCGAGGTTGAAGCCATCCACGTCGGTGTACTCCACCCAGTCGATGAGCTTCTCGGCAACCTCGGCACCCGAACCGACGGAGACCGGGCCGAATCCGCCCACGCCGATCCATTCGGCCAGCTGGCGGATGGTCCATGGCTTTCCGGTATCGCCGCTGGCCTTCTTGAAGGTCTCCACCGAGGACTGGATGGCGTTGGACTTCACGTCGTCGCCGATGACATCGTCTGGTCCGTAGACGGACATGTCGATGCCGGTCCACCCCGAAAGCAGTGCAAGCGACCCCTCGATATCCACGTAGGAGCTGTAATCCTCGAACTTCGCCTGGGCAAGTTCCGAGGTTTCCGCGGTGATGATGGTCTGCATGGCGAAGACCTTGATGTCGTAACGGCCACGCCCAGCGGCCTCGGCAGCGTCGCGGATCTTGCTGACCGCTTCCTTGAGCAGGTCGCGGGTAGGGCAATTCACGAAGATCGCTTCGGCGTTCGACGCGGCGAATTCGGTGCCGCGCTTGGATGCGCCGGCCTGGTAGATCACCGGGGTGCGCTGCTTCGACGGCTCGGTGATGGCGATGCCCGGGACCTTGAAGTACTTGCCCTCGTGCTCGATCGGGTGCACCTTGGCCGGGTCGGTGTAGACACCGGTTTCCTTGTTGTTCTGCACCGCGTCGTCTTCCCACGAGCCCTCGAGCAGCTTGTAGACCACCTCGAGGTACTCATCGGCGTGGTTGTAGCGCTCGTCGTGCTCCATCTGGTCTTCCTGGCCCATATTGCGGGCGGCCGAGGGAAGGTAGCCGGTGACGACATTCCAACCCACGCGGCCGTTGGTCAGGTGGTCCAGGGTGGCCAAGCGGCGGGCGAAAGCGTACGGGTGCTCATAGGCGGTACCTGCGGTGACGCCGAAGCCGAGGTTCTCGGTCACAGCGGCCATGGCGGAAACCAGCATCATCGGGTCGTTGACGGGCGCCTGCGCGCCGGAGCCCAGCGGGGTCACGTTGGTGCCCTTGTACACGTCGTAGGTGCCCAGCACGTCGGCAAGGAACAGCCCGTCGAACTTCCCCTTTTCCAGCACCTTGGCCAGGTGGGTCCAGTAGCCCAGGGTGTTGTAGGTCGAGGCCTTGTCCTGCGGATGGCGCCACAGGCCCGGCGACTGGTGCACCACGCAGTTCATGTCGAATGCGTTGAATAGGATCTCGCGCTTGTTCTCGCTCATGGCTTTGCCCCCATAGGTTGGTAATCGTGGAAAGTTGCTGGTGTGCGTCGCAGGCCCTCAGGTCCGCTGGGTCGAATCTTCGCCGGTGACGGACAGCCGCTGCGGCTGGACCCCGTTGATCTCGTAGTCCCCGACGATGCGCGCCTTGTAGATCGCCGGGTTATGGGTGGCGATGGTGCGCGCATTGCGCCAATGCCGGTCCAGGTTGCAGCCGCTTCTGGTGGAAGAGGCTCCCAGTGCGTCGAAGAGCTTGCTGGTCACGCCGATGGCCAGTGGCTGCACCACGGTTTGCGCGCGGTTGGCGGCCAGCTCGCATACGGCGTAGCGTTCCTCGTCGTTCAGTCCCGGATCGCCCAGGGCCGCCTCGACTTCGAGCACCGCGCCGATCACCACCGAGTCGGCGGCGAAGGATTCTGCGGACACCTCGCCCACCAGCTGCAGGACCTGAGGTTCCTGGTAGACCGGAACCCCGGTCCCGGTGGTGAAGATGCGGGTGCGCGCCTGCACCGCGCTGCGCAGGTCGTTCAGTGCGGCGCGGGCAATGCCTGCCTGCACGGACATGAGCACCAGCTGGAAGATTGCCGCTTCGGAGTCGTTGCGTTGCTGCGGCATGAAGCAGTCCACCGGGACCTGGTGGAATTCTGTGGTGCCGGTTCCGGTGAGGCCCTGGCCGAACCCATCCCAGTCGTCGAGGATCTTGACGCCGCTGCGCTGGGTGGAGACCACGGCGATCTGGCGGCCGGCGAGCTCCGGGTGGGCCACGGCAACGGTGGTCCAGTCGGCAAAAATGGTGCCGGTGCAGTAGTACTTTTCACCGTCGATCACCCAGCGCCCGTCCACGGTGCTGGCCTTGGTGTTCAAGGTGCCCAGGGCGTTGCCACCGCGTTCGGTGTAGGCGTTGCCGATAATCTGCCCAGCAGCGATGCGAGCGACCCACTTCTTGCGCAGCTCTTCGTCCTCCAGCGCCAAGACGTTCTCGACGAATGCGATATGCGCACGCCACAGCTGGCCTACGTGGGAGTCCGCCTCGGACAGCTCGATGAGCAGACGGAAGACATCCACCAGCCGTGCGCCGTAGCCCCCGTCGGCAACGGAAAGGCGAAGCGCACCGAAACGCTCGCGATTCAGCAGGCCTACCTGCTCGAAAGGAAGCACGCGGTTCAAGTCGCGGTCCTTGGCTGTCGCGGCGATCTGCGCAAAAACGGGACGGAAAATTTCGGCCAGCCGGTCGTATTGCTCATCCGCACTTGGTCCGGGGGTGATTTTCAGCAATTGCCTGGTCGGCAGCTGTTCTTCAAACTTGTCCAGGTCCATTGCGGTGGCCTGCGAAGGGTCACTGACCTGGTTGAAGTCCAGTCCGAGGGCATTGTGCGATTCACCAATAGGCATCAGGGTTCTCAATTCTTTCCATCGGTCCTGGCGGTAGCACCGTCCCGCTATTGGGGTGGTTGCTGCGGCGTCGTGGAGCCAGATCTCTCAGCCGCTCTGGATGGGTCGTAATTCATTTGTAACGGTAATAAACCGGCGTTTCCAACCCGCGAAGTCACATTTCGTCCTAGTGCCGGCAGTGCCCATCTTCAAATTTCACAGCCTAATCCGCGTCCTGCCGAAGATGAGTTGCAAAGTTTTGCTTAATGTCGAGCAAACCGGCCTGCAATAAAATAAATAACGAAATTTCTGGGCAATGTGAGGTAGTTGTCGAAGATTTTTTCATATTACGCAAGATTTGCGTTCAAATCGTTCGACTCGTTGTAATGGACACGTAACCATCCCGAGCGGCCGAGAGATCTGGCTCCACGACGCCGCAGCAACCACCTTTGGAGTTTTGCTCTGCAGGCCGGTGCTACCGCCAGGAACGATGGAGATGAACATGACTCTTTCCTTTGCAGCGCCCGAGGCAGCTCCCGTTGCCTCAGCTTCAAGCGCCCTGGACGTGCAGTTCAGCAACGTGTCGCGAACCTTCACCACCAAGATGGAAAGCCGGACCGTCCTGGCCGATATCAACCTGCAAATTCCAGCAGGTCAAGTCGTGGCCATTCTTGGAGCCAGCGGTTGCGGAAAATCCACGCTGCTGCGTTCAGTATCGGGCTTGGACCACCCCACCACCGGCACCATCCGCACCGGCACCCGCGAGGTCACCGGCATCAACGAGTTATGCGCCGTTGCCTTCCAGGAGCCCCGGCTGCTGCCATGGCGCTCGGTTCGCCAGAACATTGCACTGGGCCTGGCACCGGAAACCGATAAGCGCGCCGGCAACTCGCTGATCGATGAGTTGATCGAGCTGACCGGTCTGAGCCATGCAGCCAGCTTGCGCCCACGCGAGATCTCCGGAGGCATGGCGCAGCGGGTTTCGCTGGCTCGCGCGCTGGCTCGGCGCCCGGGTGTATTGCTTCTTGATGAACCCTTCGGCGCCCTCGATGCGCTGACACGCTTGAAGATGCAGGATCTGCTGCTCTCGATTCACGCATCGTTCCCCACCACTGTTCTCATGGTGACCCATGATGTGGACGAGGCGTTGACTTTGGCTGACCGCGTGATTGTTCTGGGGCGAGGCGCTGGGCATAGTGCAGCGGGCGTCATCGAGGATCTGTCCATCTCAGCTGTGCATCCACGCCGGCATACCGATGAAAAGTTCGTTGCAGATCGCCTGCACCTATTGCGCCTGCTCGGCGTCGACCCAACCAACCATTAGTCCCGGCCACGCCGTGGGTCCCGAACCATTCGTCCCCTTTACCTTTTCACCTACACCGCTTGCACGCACAATTCTAGGATTCTCCATGCTTTTGAACCGTCTCACCCGCCGCACTGCATTGTCCGCCGCCGCCTTGATCGTTGGCGCAGTTGCCCTGACCGGCTGTGCTGGCGAAAACGCTACAGCCTCCTCGGATGGTCAGACCCTGTCCATCGACTTTGCCACTTACAACCCGCTGAGCCTGGTACTCAAGGAAAAGGGATGGTTGGAAGCAGCCGCCAAGGAGCAGGGCGTAAATGTCGAATGGATCCAGTCCGCTGGTTCCAACAAGGCCAATGAAGCTCTTCGCGCCGACGCAATCGATGTTGGTTCCACAGCCGGTTCCGCTGCGCTCCTGAACCGTTCGAACGGTGCACCCATCAAGACCATCGCACTGTATTCGCAGCCGGAATGGGCGGCCCTGGTAGTGGATAAGGACTCGAAAATCGAGTCCGTTGAAGATCTCGCTGGCAAGACCGTGGCCGCTACAAAGGGCACCGACCCATACTTCTTCCTGCTGCAGGCGCTGGAATCCGCGGGCTTGAGTGAAGCTGACATCAAGCTGCAGAACCTCCAGCATGCCGATGGACGTACCGCCCTGGCCAACGGCTCGGTTGATGCCTGGAGCGGTTTGGATCCGATCATGGCCGCTGCCGAAAAAGACGGCGCGCAACTGGTTTACCGGAACTTGGATTTCAACACCTACGGTGCGCTGAACGCTCGCGAAGACTTCATTGAGCAGAGCCCCGAACTCGCCCAGCTCGTTGTCGATGCCTACGAAAAGGCTCGTGGCTGGGCAGCTGACAATCCCGAGGAAACCGCAGAAATCCTGGCCGACGTAGCAGGGCTCGAACCAGGAGTTGCTGCCACCGTCATTGAGGAACGCTCCAATCTGGACGTTCCGGCAGTTCCCGACGCCAAATTCACTGGAGTCCTGAGCAAGATTGCTCCCACGCTGGTCGCTAGCGGCGATGTCTCGGAGCAGGAATCCGTTGATGAAGCTCTGGAAACCCTCATCGATGACCAGTTTGCCGTCAAGGCAGACGCAACAAAGATCTCCGGAAAGTAACCAGCCATGAGTCCCACTAACGTGGCTGGAACCCGCGGAAGCCAAACACCTGCCAAGCAGAAGGCCAGCATGGCCGCAACGATCCTGCGTGCCCCGAAATGGCTGCTTGCGCTGGCCTTGCCGCTGACCACCCTGGCTGTGTGGCAATTTGTCACCGTTACCGGAATCGTTGCTCCGTGGACACTGCCAACTCCGGGTTCAGTGGTTTCTGCTGCCATTGAGCTCTTCCAGGATGGCGAACTCGGAAAGCACATCGGCATCTCCACTCAGCGTGTTCTTCTCGGTTTCGCCTTCGGATCATTGCTGGGCTTGGCGCTGGGTGCGCTTGTCGGGCTGTCCAAATTGGCAGATGCATTTCTGGGACTGAGCATCAGCGCCCTGCGTGCAGTCCCTTCCTTGGCTTGGGTTCCGCTGCTGGTGCTCTGGATGAAAATGGGTGAAGATTCCAAGGTCACACTCGTGATCATTGGTGCCTTCTTCCCGGTCTTTACCACCGTCGCCTTGGCGTTGCGCCATGTCGATGCCCACCTGGTCGAAGCAGCCCGCGCCTTCGGGTTGAAGGGATTGAAGCTGCTGCGCACCGTCCAGCTGCCCGCAGTGGTCCCTTCGATCTTCTCCGGACTGCGTTTGGCACTAGCCCAAGCTTGGCTCTTCCTGGTCGCAGCCGAACTCCTCGGCGCGTCAATGGGCCTTGGCTTCTTGCTTACCGACTCGCAGAACAACGGCCGATTGGACCGCCTAATCATGACCATCGTGCTGCTGGCCGTCTTTGGAAAGATCACCGATGCCCTGCTGTCGATAGCAGAACGCTGGGCTATCAAGCGCTGGACCTGAAACCGGACCAGCTAGTACCCGCTGACAAAACTACCCCTCACCAAAGAAAGTTTGCGATGACCACCGAATTGGCAACAACCTCAACTCAAGTTTCAGAGGCAGCACGCCAGGAATTCTGGGACGAAGCGGCGAACCTCTTGGATTGGGACATCCCGTGGCACACCACCAGCCGCATCATTCCGGCCGATCCGGATGCCAAGCGCGGACCGGAAATTTCTTGGTACCTCGGCGGCAAGCTGAACGCCGCAGTGAACTGCGCCGACCGCCATGTAGCTGCGGGACGCGGCCAGAAGGTCGCACTGTATTTCGAAGGCGAGCCCGGTGACCGGGTAGCCGTCACCTACAAGAATTTGCAGGAGCGGGTCTCCCAGGCAGCCAACGCCTTGGAATCCCTGGGTGTGGTGAAGGGCGACCGCGTGGTCATTTACCTGCCGGTGCTCATTGAAACAATTGTCATCACCTTGGCTTGCGCCCGCATCGGCGCCATCCACTCGCTGGTCTTCGGCGGGTTCTCCGCCGAGGCGCTGAGGTTCCGCGTGGAGGACACCAAGGCAAAGGTCCTGGTCACCACCGACGGCCAGTTCCGCCGCGGCACTTCGGTTCCGGTCAAAGGCAACGCCGATGCGGCCGTTGCCGGAGAGAACGAAATCGAAAAGGTCCTGGTTATCCGCCGCACCGGCGACGAAATCCCGTGGACCGAAGGCCGCGACATCTGGTGGCATGAGGTGGTTGATACCCAGTCCACCGAGCACCATGCGCAGGCATTCGATGCGGAAACACCGCTGTTCATCATGTACACCTCGGGAACCACCGGCCAGCCGAAGGGCTTGGTTCACACCACCGGCGGGTACCTGACGCAGGCGGCCACCAGCTACAACCTGCTGTTCGCCAACCCGGACGAATCCCAGCGCGCCAAGGACGTGCACTGGTGCACCGCCGACCTCGCCTGGGTCACCGCGCATACCTACGAGATCTACGGCCCGTTGGCCAATGGCGTCACCCAGGTAATCTACGAGGGCGTCCCCAACGCCCCGCACCCGGGCCGCCACTTCGAGGTCATTGAACGCTACAAGGTCACCAGCTACTACACCGCTCCCACCTTGGTCCGCTCGTTGATGGGTTGGTTCCCAGACGGCATCCCCGCTCAATACGATCTGTCCTCGGTGAAGATCGGCGGCACTGTGGGTGAAGCCGTCAATCCCGAGGCATGGAAATGGTTCCGCCAGCAGATCGGCCGGGACAGCGAAGCAGGACTACCGATGGTTGACACCTGGTGGCAGTCCGAATCCGGCGCGACCGTGCTTTCCCCCCTGCCGACCGATGGACATTTCAAGCCAGGCTGCGCCGCACGCGCGCTGCCGGGCATCTCGGTGGACATTGTCGACGACGGCGGCCTGAGCGTGCCGGCCAACCAGCAGGGCAATATTGTCATCACGCGCACTGGCCCGTCGATGGCCCGTACCGTATGGGGCAACCCGACGCGCTACTACACCAGCTACTGGGAACAATACGTAGAGCAGGGCTGGTTCTTGGCTGGCGACGGGGCCCGCTTCGATGAGGACGGCGATATCTACATCCTGGGCCGCACCGATGACGTGATCAATATTTCCGGCCACCGGCTTTCCACCATTGAAATCGAATCGGCATTGGTCACCAACCCCGGCGTGGTGGAAGCCGGCGTCTGCCCCACCCCGGATTCCAAGACCGGGCACGCTGCAACCGCCTTCGTGGTACCGCTGGACAAGACGCTGGTTGCCGAGTCGTCTGACGAGCAGCTCGTTGCACGGCAGGCCGAATTCATTGCTGAACTCCGCAATACCGTCGCGGTGCAGATCGGCCCGATTGCCAAGCCGCGGGAAATCGTCTTGGTTCCAGATGTGCCCAAGACCCGTTCGGGCAAGATCATGCGCCGCCTGCTCACCCAGCTGTTCGAGGGCACCACGCTCGGCGACACAACGAGCCTGCAGAATGAGCCGTGCATTCCGGAGATCAACGCGATCTGCCGCGCGCGCGGCTAATCGCTGCTCCCAGGCCCCTTGGGGTTAAACAAATGAAGCTTCTTCCCCGGCGGGGGAAGAAGCTTCATTTGATTTGCCGGTTAGGAATCCCCGGTCGTTGGCTTCTGGCTCTGGCCATCGGCCGCAGTGTCCTTGCCGTCCTTCACCGGGTCAGCGGCGGCTTCGGTGGCGAAGAGCTTCACTTCGGAGGCCTTGCCCTCGGCACTGACCAAAGGAATTTCGGTGGTCATCAAGCTGAACTGGCTGCCCTCATGGCGGTCAACCGCTTGGCCCACGGACTGCTCCAGGACCTTTCGAGCCACCTTGCCGCGAAGCACCAGCGGATCCTTGCTCAGGTCCTTCCACAACGCCACGCAGAGCAGGAGCATCACAATCACGAATGGCAGCGCCGAAACAATGGTGATGTTCTTCAGCCCGGTCAATGCCTCCGCCGGATGATCGCCGCCAGCCAGCAGCATCACCGCGGCCACAGCGCCGGTGGCCACGCCCCAGAAGATCACGGCCTTCTTGGATGGCTCTTCAGCGCCGCGTTCGCTGAGCGCACCCATCACGATCGAGGCCGAGTCTGCGCCGGTCACGAAGAAGATTGCAATCAGCAGCACGGTGACGACCATCAGCACGGTAGCCATCCAGCCCGACAGCGGGAGGCGCCCAAGCATGTCGAAGAGGATCAAATCGAAGTCGATGTCTGGTACGCCGTCAACAATGCTGGCCAGCTTTTCCCCGGTTTCCCCGGAGCGTTCAGCGCGTTCCTGAATACCGATTGCGCCACCGCCGAAGATTGCAAACCAAATCAGGGTGACACTGGATGGAACGAGCAGCACGCCGGTGACGAACTGGCGAATAGTGCGGCCACGAGAAATGCGGGCGATGAACAAGCCTACGAATGGGCTCCAAGAGATCCACCATGCCCAGTAGAAGACAGTCCACGAGGACAGCCAATCAGACATTGCGCCATCGCCGGCAGCCGTACGCGAAGCCATCTCCGGCAAGTCGCCGATGAAAGCGCCAATGGCATTGGGAATGACGTTCAGGATGAACAGAGTTGGGCCGCCAATGAAAACGATCAATGCGATGATCAATGCCAATACCATGTTGGTGTTGGACAACCACTGGATACCGCGCTCGATGCCGGAAACGGCAGAAGCGACAAACAATGCGGTCAGAATGCCAATGATGATAATCAGAACGCCGGAGCCGACCTTCTCCATCATCCCGGTGGCCTGGATGCCGCCGCCAATCTGCAATGCGCCCAGACCCAGCGAACAAGCCGAGCCGAAGAGGGTGGCGATGATGGCCAGGATATTGATGGTGCGCCCGCCCCAACCATGGATGGCGCGGTCGCCGAAGATCGAGCTGAACATGGCTGAGAAAAGCTGGGGGCGTCCCAGCCGGAAGCTGCCGTAAGCCATGCCCAAGCCAACGATGGCGTACATGGCCCATGGGAATAGGGTCCAGTGGAAGAGCGTGGTGCCCATGGCGGTGCTCAGGGCATCACTGGTGGAACCTTCCACCGTGCCCGGAGGAGGCGACATGTAGAAGTACAGCGGCTCGCCTACGCCGTAGAAGACCAAGCCGATGCCCATGCCTGTTGCGAACATCATCGAGATCCACGAGACCGTGGAGAACTTTGGCGTCTCGCCGTCCTTGCCCAGCGGGATGCGTCCGAAGTTCTTGGCCGCTACGACGATGGCGAAGACCGCGAAAACCGCGGCAGCGATGACAAAAAGCCAGCCAGTGTTGGTGATAACCCAATCAAGGGCCGCACTGGAGGCCTTGCCCAGCCCTTCCGGGGTAGCGAAACCCCAAATGATAAATGCCAGCGCTAGAACGCCGGCAATTCCGAATACCCAGTAATCCGTACCGGAAAGTGAGTACTTCTTAGGTCGTCTGTGACGAACTGAATGCAGTTCCTCGACGAGGTCTACGATTGATTGATCCGTCTGCTTCATTGCGTTCTTCCTTCACTGGTGAGATCCCGCGGAGAAGATCCGGGCGGAATCTGCCGAGCCATCGCCTCTCGAGTAAACGATCGCCATGCAGTGTGATTGATTGCGAATTGCTTTTCGGGTGTCGGTCCGTTGTGTCTAAATCTAGCGTTGGAGCAGCCTGAAAGAAACAGCTATTCTCCGCTGATATCCCGCGAATTATTTCTGCGAGTTGACCCGATTTAGCACGAATTTGACACGATAAATCCCAAAATGGGCCTTTTCAAGCATGGTCGACATCTCATCAAGGGTCAAATCTGTTCCTTGATTTCTCGCTATTTTCGGACCTCCACCGCCCCAGGATCACGTTGTTTACGCTGGCATCACCATCCATGTGAGCTTCCTCGCCCCATGGAGATTTCCACTCCTTGCCCCCGCGAAATCATGAAATGACCGGAAATATTCTTGGAGTCAAAATCGCCCATTATTGCCTTTCCTATTTCTGGTGAAATCTCTATGATTCCGCAATTTTCTCCCCGGAAGCACGTCACGCTTGAACATGCCGGTTAAGGAATATCTACTAATGAGCCATTGATTCAACCAGCGAACCGGGGTCCACCAACTTTTAACGTGAAATACACTGGAACTTATCTTGACTGATTCAAAATAAGCAGGCATGCTGGGTACATGACATCACAGGCAGGGATCGAGCAGGTGCTGAAGGCGGCATCGATGCGGGTCACGCAACCGCGCGTTGCGGTACTTTCCGCCGTCGCGGCGCACCCGCACGCGGATACCGAAACCATCATTTCGGCTGTCCGTGAAGATCACCCCAATGTGTCGCACCAAGCTGTCTACGATTCACTCAGGCTCTTCACGAAGCTGGGTGTCATTCGGCAGATACAGCCACAGGGCCATACCGCCCGCTATGAAGCCCGCGTTGGCGACAATCACCACCATGTGGTGTGCCGCCAGTGCGGAAAGCTGGCGGACGTCGACTGCGCTGTCGGCGGCGCCCCGTGCCTGCATGCTTCCAATGACCACGGGTTCAGCATTGATGAAGCCGAAGTGATCTATTGGGGCACCTGCCCGGATTGCCAGGCTGCGAACGCATAGTTGCTGTCTAAGTAAACCCCTAGATTTGCCATCGTCATCAGCGCAGCTGCTGCGCGATGGATAAAACCAGATAAACCCTAAACAATCCGGAAGGAAAGAGCACATGTCTGAGATGACTGCAGGTCAGTGCCCAGTAGTTGGCGGCGCGGGTCGAATTCACCCTACCCAGGGCAATGCCAACACCGAATGGTGGCCGAATAAGCTGAATCTGAGGATTCTGGCCAAGAACCAGCAGGTTTCCAACCCGCTGGACGAGAACTTCGACTACATTGAAGCCTTCAATGCCCTCGACTTGTCGGCAGTAAAAGCCGACCTGACCGAAATCATGACCCAGTCGCACGACTGGTGGCCAGCAGACTTCGGCCACTACGGCCCGTTCTTCATCCGCATGGCTTGGCACTCCGCAGGCACCTACCGCTCGCACGACGGCCGTGGCGGCGGCGGCGCAGGCCAGCAGCGCTTCGCTCCGCTGAACTCGTGGCCTGACAACGTTTCGCTGGACAAGGCTCGCCGCCTGCTGTGGCCAGTGAAGAAGAAGTACGGCCAGTCGATTTCCTGGGCCGACCTTATCCTGCTGGCTGGCAATGTGGCTCTGGAAGACATGGGCTTCGAGACCTTCGGTTTCGCCGGCGGCCGCAAGGACGTTTGGGAAGCAGATGACGATGTCTACTGGGGCCCTGAAAAGGTCTGGCTGGACAGCGAACGCTACACCGGCAAGCGAGACCTGGATGCTCCTCTGGCAGCAGTGCAGATGGGCCTGATCTACGTGAATCCTGAGGGTCCTGACGGAAATCCGGATCCGCTGGCCTCGGCCGTAGACATCCGCGAAACCTTCCGCCGCATGGGCATGAACGACGAGGAGACCGTCGCGCTGATCGCCGGTGGCCACACCTTCGGCAAGACCCACGGCGCGCATGCCGATGACAAGATCGGCCCGGATCCAGAAGCAGCTCCGCTCGAAATGCAGGGACTGGGCTGGAAGAACGGCCACGGCACCGGCAAGGGCGCGGACACCGTCTCCTCGGGTCTTGAAGTCACCTGGACCTACCACCCAACCCGCTGGGACAACGAGTTCTTCCACATCCTCTTCGCCTACGAATGGGAACTGTTCGAATCCCCAGCAGGCGCCAAGCAGTGGCGCCCGGTCAACAATGGCGGAGCCGGCTTGGTCCAGCCTGCATTCGAGACCTTGGAACACCGCGAGCCACGCATGCTTACCAGCGACCTGGCCCTGCGCTTCGACCCGGTCTACGGCCCGATCTCCAAGAACTTCAAGGAGAACCCTGACCAGTTCGCAGACGCCTTCGCCCGCGCATGGTTCAAGCTGACCCACCGTGACATGGGCCCGAAGTCCCGCTACTTCGGCCCAGAGGTTCCTGCTGAGGACCTGCTCTGGCAGGATCCACTGCCAGCAGCTCCGCAGACCACCTTGGGTGCAACTGAAGTTGCCGCACTTAAAGCCCTGATCAACGATTCGGGACTGACCGTCCAGCAGCTGGTATCCACGGCTTGGAAGGCCGCTTCGACCTTCCGCACCTCGGATAAGCGCGGCGGCGTCAACGGCGGCCGCATCCGCCTGGAACCACAGGTCTCCTGGAGCGTGAACCAGCCTGAACAGCTCAAGCCGGTAATTGCCAAGCTGGAAGAGATTGTTGACAACTTCAACGCCACTTCCGGGATCAAGGCTTCCTTCGCGGACGTCGTTGTCCTAGCCGGCAACGTCGGAGTCGAGCAGGCAGCCCTGGCAGCTGGCCAGCAGGTCGAGGTTCCATTCACCCCGGGCCGTGTAGACGCAACCCAGGAGCAAACCGACGTTGACCAGTTCGCATGGCTGGAACCAGTTTCCGACGGATTCCGCAACTACGACTCGGGCTTCGTCAAGCTGCCAAGCGAGTACTTGCTGATCGACCGCGCGAATCTGCTGGGCCTCTCGGCACCGGAAGCTACCGTACTGCTCGGTGGACTGCGCGTCATCGGCAATAACTGGGACGGCTCCAACTTGGGCGTCTTCACCGACACCCCAGGCGCGTTGACCAACGACTTCTTCGCGAACCTGCTGGAGCTGGGGTTGGAATGGACCCCGTCCGCTGACGAGCAGACCTACACCACCACCGATGGCCGCTGGACCGGCAGCCGCGTGGATCTGGTCTTCGGTGCCAACTCCGAGCTGCGTGCACTGGCCGAGGTTTACGCTTCGGATGATGCCAAGGAGAAGTTCGTCAATGACTTCGCCTCCGCTTGGGCCAAGCTCATGGACGCAGATCGCTTCGAACTGCGCAGCAAGTAGCAGCTGCTGGGCTGCAAGCCCGTAGCAATTAGTGCTGGGCTGCTGCTTCCCGCAAGGGAGGCAGCAGCCCAGCACTTGTTTCATGCGGGAACTGCCCGTCAGAACAGCGTCGCGGCGCCGCTGGCGAAGTCCGGGTTCTCCAGCTTCAGCAGCTCGGACTTGGCTTCCAAGCCTCCCAGGTAGCCGCCCAATGAACCATCGGTGCGCAGCACCCGATGGCAGGGCAGCACGATGGGAATCGGGTTGGTGGCGCAGGCTGAACCGACGGCCCGCACCGCCTTCGGCTTGCCGATCTGCTGCGCCAGCTGGGCGTAGCTCAGGGTACGCCCGTAATCGATAAGACCCAGTTCCAACTGCACCTGGCGGCGGAACTCGGTGGAGAGCTGCAAGTCCACCGGAAGATCGAAGCCATGCCGTTGGCCCGCGAAATACTCATCCAGTTGCCGGACGGCACCATCCAAGCTCGACTTGTCGCGCAGGATCCGCGGGCTGAGCTTTTCCGAGAGCACCTCCAGAATCCGGTCGTGGCCTTCGGATTCAAAAGCGACCCGCACCAGCCCGGCATCGGTACTGGCCAGCAGCAAGGCCCCCACGGGGCTATCGACCACGCGATAGGCAACATCAACAAGTTCCCGTGCACGGGCCCGTTCAACGAGCCGGCCCTGCAGCGAGTCGAGGATTTGCGCTTCAGCGGCCGTAGCCTGCTGCCGATAATTTTTTCCGTTCATGGCTGCTCCCGCCATAGTTCTTGGTCATCCATCCGGGCCCGCAGATTCTTGATCCCATCGGCGCCCGAACGCCGGGCGGCAGCTTCGGTGCCGGAAAGGATTCCGGCAATTTGCGCGTAGCTCATTCCGCCCAGGTAGCGGTAGGCCACCACCTGCCGCTGCTTGCCAGGAAGCTGGTTCACCTCATACCACAGCTGCAGGTTTTCCAACTGCAGATCCGGCCGTTGGGCCGATGGGGCCAGGCTGTCCACGTCTTGGCCGATGAGGATTTCCGGCTTATTCCTGCGCAACTCGTCAATGGCTTTATTCCGGGCAATACGCACTAGCCATGCCAGGACATTGGCGTCCTCAGGCAGTTGCGGGTACGCCTTGAGCGCGGCGAGGAATGTTTCGGACCAGGCGTCTTGCGCGCGATGCTCATCAAGCAGGGCACGGCAAACGCGCAGGATGTTGAGTCCATAGTCCTGGACTATCCGCTCGAACGGTGCTTGCATGGCTCTCCTGGAATTTTGCGCCTTCATGGCTTCTCACCATGTAAACGTACGAGGAGACCATTTTGTGAGGCGTGAACGAAAAAAATTCCTTCACGCAGATACCCATGGATTCCTAGAATGCCACCAGATCCAATTCGCTGGCGATCTGCTCAAGGCGGATCAAGTCCAGGTGGAGCATTTCGCCATTTTCCACGCCTTGGGGATCCGTGGTTCCGGCCAATGCGTCGCGGATGGTGCGCATGGTGGCCCCATGGCTGACAATCATGACCTTGCGCCCGGCATGCCTGCTGGCCAAGTCCAGCAGCGCTGGCACCGCACGGCTCAAGATCTGGGCACGCGGCTCACGCAGGTCCTTGGCAGCAGCCGATTCCGCTTCGCTGACCTCGGCCATGATCCGGCCTTCCAGCGGGCCGAAGCCGCGTTCAATGAGTTCCGGAACGGCGTTCCCCGTCTCGGCCCCGATCTGCTGGGCAATCAGCGCGGCAGTTTCCCGGGCACGTTCCAAGGGCGAAGCAAGTACCAGCGACCAGTTCTGGCCGATCAGCTGGCGCCCGACCTCGCGAGCTTGCTCGCGCCCGGTGTCGTTCAACGGGATATCGGTACGCCCCTGCAGGCGCCCTGCAAGGTTCCAATCGGTCTGCCCGTGTCGCACCAGTGCCAGCGAAGTATCCATGGCTCCAGCCTAACCGGGGTAACAGGTATCGAAGAATCTCCGGCATTACGTCCAATACGCAACGTTACGACTCATAGTTGGGTCACGAACGGTCATGTTGCGAAGATTATTACACCATCCCGAGCGGCTGAGAGATCTGGTTCGATGACGCCGCAGCAACCTGCCACATCCGGTGGTTACGGTGCTACCGCCAGAAACGATGCAGCCGCCTACCCGTTGGACCACAGCAGGAAGCGACATTGATTCCGGGATTCCTGCCTCGATCGCGACCCGCCCTGCGGTGCCCGCGAAACCCCAATCGACAAGGAGTCGTAAGCCACCATGGCAGATCACAAGTTTGGATTCCGCACCCGCGCATTGCATGCCGGAGGCACCCCCGATGCCGAGCATGGCTCACGCGCAGTGCCGATCTACCAGACCACTTCGTTCGTCTTCAAGGACGCTGACGATGCGGCCAACCTCTTTGCCCTGCAGAAGTACGGCAACATCTACTCGCGTATCGGCAACCCGACCGTAGCGGCTTTCGAAGAGCGCATGGCTTCGCTGGAAGGCGGCATCGGAGCGGTAGCCACCGGCTCGGGCATGGCCGCGGAATTCGTCACCTTTGCGGCCTTGGCCCAGGCAGGCGACCACATTGTGGCTTCCTCGAAGCTCTATGGCGGCACCATCACCCAGCTCGATGTCTCGCTGCGCCGCTTCGGCATCAACACCACTTTCATCGACTCCAATGATCCCGCCGACTTCGAAGCGGCGATCCAGGAAAATACCAAGGCCGTCTACACCGAGGTGGTGGCCAACCCGTCCGGCGACATCGCTGACCTGGAGGGACTGGCCGAGGTGGCGCACCGCCACAATCTCCCGCTGGTGGTCGATTCGACGCTCACTCCCCCGTACATCCTGCGCCCTATCGAGCACGGCGCGGACATCGTGATCCACTCGGCCACCAAGTTCATCGGCGGCCACGGCACCACCCTGGGCGGCGTGGTCATCGAGTCAGGCAAGTTCAACTGGGGCAATGGCAAGTTCCCCACCATGACCGAACCGGTTGCCAGCTACGGCAACGTCTCCTGGTGGGACAACTTCGGCGAGTACGGCTTCCTGACCAAGCTGCGCAGCGAACAGCTGCGCGACTTCGGACCGGCTCTGCCGGCCCAGTCCGCATTCCAGCTGCTGCAGGGCCTGGAGACCTTGCCGCAGCGCATGGACAACCACCTGTCCAACGCGAAGCAGGTCGCTGCCTGGTTGCAGGCCGATGAGCGCGTGACCTACGTGAACTACGCCGGCCTGGAATCCCACCCGCAGCACGCGCAGGCCAAGGAGCTGCTGCCCATGGGCGTCGGCTCGGTCTTCAGCTTCGGGGTGAAGGGCGGGCGCGAAGCCGGCTCGAAGTTCATCGAAGCCCTGCAGTTGGCCAGCCACCTGGCCAACATCGGCGATGCCCGCACCCTGGTGCTGCACCCGGCCTCCACCACCCACCAGCAGCTGAGCGTCGAGCAGCTGGTCTCCGCTGGCGTGCCAGAAGATCTGATCCGCCTGTCGGTAGGACTGGAAGATGTCGAGGACATCCTCTGGGATCTGGACCAGGCGCTGGCCGCTTCGCAGGAAGCGATTGCCGCTTCCGCCGCAGGGTTCGAGGCTCCGGCCTATGACGGTTCCGCCTGCGCATTGCCAACCGCTTCGAAAGGAGCAATCTAATGACTGCCGTTGATACCGCTTGGGAAGGCCCTGGAGCCGCACAGCGCCTGGAGATCCTGCGCGACACCAAGTCCATCGCCATTGTCGGTGCCTCGAACAAGCCATCGCGCGCCAGCTATTTCGTGGCTACCTACCTGCTCTCCTCCTCCAAGTACAAGGTGTATTTCATCAACCCGGTACTCGATGAGATCCTGGGCCAGCCGGTGTACAAGTCGCTGGCCGATCTGCCGGAGACCCCGGATCTGGTGGAGGTTTTCCGCAAGCACGATGACCTGCCTACCGTGTTGGACGAGGCCCTGGCCGTAGGCGCGAAGACCCTGTGGCTGCAGCTGGGATCCTGGCACGAGGAAGTGGCCCGGCGCGCCGAGGCCGCGGGCATGAATGTGGTCATGGACCGCTGCGTGAAGATCGAGCACGCGCGCTTCCACGGCGGCCTGCGCCTGGCTGGATTCAATACCGGCGTCATTTCCTCCAAGCGCCAGGTACTTGCCTAGGGAGTCCAAGATTCCAGGAAATGGGTGCATGCAACATTGCGTTGCATGCACCCATTTTTCTGCGGCAATTCCCCGGAATCGGCCGGTTTGGTCAACGACGCTGAACTTTTGCACGGAGCATTCCGAAGGAAGAACAAGACCTCTGACGAACCATGGTCGACGCAATTGGCCCACGGCATGCCGTGGGTGTGGCCCCGAAGTGCTCGACGCGTTCAATCACAGATCGAAAAATCTGCAAACCACAGCACTGCAACGCAAGGCCAAACGACCCAAACCCTAAAACAGGCAGAGAGAATCGATTTCGATTCGCTACGAGCGCGAACGAAAGAAGAAAAATCCCGCCCGCACTGCTATATGAAAACTCAATTCCCCTGGCCCGAGAACATTCCAGCATCTCGCAATAGCATTGCGCCGCACCCTCAATGCTGCACGGAGTTGAAATTTCTCTGGGCGAGGATTCCCTCTGCGGCACCCAGCTAAGAGGCATCGGAGACAGTACTCTGGGTTGACGCACTATTCAGAATTCTCCGGAAGCAGAAGCTTCCTTGGAAGTGCGCCAGTTGACTGGAGATACGAAGGAGCAGACAGTGGATGCAAATCGAAGAACCCTATGGTCCGTGGCCCTCGGGATGAGCTTGACTGCCTTGGTATGCAGCGGGATTGCCCTGTATTCTACGGGGGTCATCATGGATGAGAACAACCTGGACTCATGGCCTGCCCCGGCTCTTTGGGTGGTGGCGATTGTTGGTGTCGTGGGGCTGCTGATTAGCTTGCCCGGCTGGTTTGCTACCAAGGAAACCAAAAAGGCTTCCTAGCTGTTGCTTCCCTTGTCCATAATCGGAGCGTTCTGCCGTACGGCCTAGTTCTTTTGACCAGTTACGTCGCCTTCCACGTAGGTGGTGTATCCGCACAGCTTCCCGGTTTCATCGGTCGTCTTCGTCGCGGCGAAGATGATGTAAGGCCAGGATCCCAGGTCCCATCCGTCGCGTCCCCACCCTGGAACTTCGTACCACCCGGTACCGGCCAGCGATTCCATCCAGTCATACACTTCGCCGTACATATCGCGCTCGACAGTTGCCGGGACGGTAACGGTTTCGCGGCTGTCTTTGGTCGTGGTCTGCATAGGTTTTTGCATCCTTTCGCTTCACGGAAAGTGGGGCAGATTGCCAGCCTCCCGTCGAAGCCCTCCCCCGGTTGTTTTTCTGCCTGCTGGCGAAAAGAAATGAAGCGGGGCCAGCCGGAAACCCATCAACCCGTCAGGGGTGCGCAATCCACGAAAATCTTGGGCCGAAAAAGCGACGAAGGAGCGCGGACCAAGAATTTCTGGTGGAGCACGCCCGAAGCGCAGCGAGTGGCTTGTGGGTTTGGAGGTGGCCCATACACTCCGAAGGACAGCAACAAAAACAGGAAAAGACCGGACGAAGTCCGGGCCACCAACCGGACACGCCAGCGGACGCCCGACACACCCTGGAGACGAGCTTGCGAGGACCCAGGGTGTTCAACGGGACGAGAAACCTCATGGCATACCTAGCCTGCGTCTAACGTCCACGACTATCCTGAACGGGGAATGCTCGCATGTTCAGAACCCACAGCGGGATTTGTAGCCAAAGTTTATCAACGCTAACTGAAAATTGCCCCCTACCGCCAATCGAAAATTGACCCCTCCACGCCCAATTTGTTCTATACCTGCTCAGCGTTGCGCAGCAGATCCTGACGGTTCTTCACCCGATATGAATCCCCAGCCAAAGACAACACCTCCGCATGATGAACCAAACGATCAATCATCGCCGAAGCAACAACATCATCACCGAAAACCTCACCCCACCGGCCAAAAGGCATATTCGAGGTCGCCAGCACCGACCCCTGCTCATATCGATGAGCAATCAGCTGAAAGGACGCAGACCCTGAATGAGATTCAGGGTCTACGTCCTTATCGCGGGGCTTGATAATACGGTAGTGACTCAGTAGTTTTCGCCAAATACTATTCACGATCCTTTGCCAACGTCCATGAACGTAAGGTCCACGGACTTATCAGGCTGATCAGCATACACATGGTAGAAGTGTGCTGGACCGCCGCGCTCGAACTCGACCATCGTGAAGTTGGATGAGGTGACTTCTACCGAATCCATGTCGGTCTTCAGCGCAGCTAGCTGTGTGTTCATGACTGTTTCGTCAAATTTGTCCATGATCACTGAACACGCTTTGTCATGGTCAGTTGTTTCTGCAGCCTCAAGTAGTACTCGAACTGCTTCCTGTGGATCGCTGACGGGTTTTCCTCCGTCACAATCCTGCTTCCTATCGGCTGAACACCCTGCTGCCGAAAGAGCTAGCGGAAACAGCAGTAGTGGGGCAATAATCTTTGAGATGCGTTTTTTGTACACAAATGACCTTTGCAAATCGAATGAGCTGTACGACTAGATCCTATGCGCGTACCAAGTTACATTCAGTTGTTTCAGCTGAGTGAAGGGCTTATTCAAAGTAGCGTTGCTGTGGTGCGAGAGGTATGGGACACCATTGATTTTCTTAGTGGTCACCATGGTGTGCGTCATATTCTTAATCTTGGCACCGTTCGTTTTGTACTGAAGGATATCTCCAGGAACGAGGCTGTAGACACTGGCAAGACGTGAAGCCCGCTTTGATTCATTCCGGGCAAAACGATAGAAATTTTCAGCACCGCTCCAAGTCCAGCTGGTCATGACACCATAGCCAAACCATTTCGAGTTGCTCTTGTAGTAGCCTTCAATTTTCTTCCATCCACCTGCATAAAGCGCTTGGGAAGCGAAATTAGTACAGTCGTAGCCGTGCCTCTTATAGGCAGGATTGTACGACTTAGCCCACTTGATTGCGTAGTTTGCAACTTTCGTCTTGTTGGACGAACTAAGCTTTGAAGCCGCCATTTCGGCGACGTTCAGGGGGAGAGGATTGATTAATGCCCCACTGTCCTCCTCGCTGCCAGGGACAGTGGGGTCAACTTCGATTTCCTCTTCTTCGGTAGTTAGAGCTAGTGCCGCAGACTGCGAGACAAGATACTCATCATCCTTCACTACGATGTTTTGGATCTTGCCAGTGTCGTCGATTGTTAGCTCATAAGGGATGAGCTCGCTCCTGAGCTGGTCAAGTTTTTGGGACACGAACTTTGATCTTTTTGTACATTTCCTCAAGCCGTCAAAGCTAGAGGATCCCTTTCCTGATATGAGTCCAGAACCGCCTGGGGCTAACTCCGCCATTTGCCGTATACGGGCGCTTCCGGTTGTACCAAACCGCGATGCACTCCTTCACTGCGGCACACGCAGCCACCCTGCTACTGAAGAACCTGTGGTGGAACATTTCCTTCTTGATCGTCCAGAAGGCTGACTCGGCGACGGAATTATCCCAGGGACACACCGGCGCGTCCCGTCGACTACTGCACCCTGTGCGCAGCACACCACCTCTGGAACGCGCCGAGGTACATTGGGGCCTCGGTCTGAATGGAACACACTACCAAACTGGATGAACGCCTGCGACGCAGCAAGCCCCCTCGCGTCAATGGCCAACTACGTTTACATGTTCTTACCCGTTGACCAGCCCACGATCTGTCGCGAATTCAAATCGATCACCGTCGCCAAATACAACCAGCCTTCACCGGCGCGCAGGCAGGCAATATCGCCTAACAGTTTCGCCGCAAGCCGCGAGGAGCGGAAGTCACGCATACCGAGATTGTCGACCCTATGGTTTTCTATACGCACCGTCCGGGATTGGCGCTCACGCACGGTCGTGGTTTTGAAGGCGCTCATCCGCCTGGCCCGGATTCTCAGCTCTTTCATGAGCGACATCACCGTGGATGTCGAGATGTCTTCCTCATGGTTTTTGCGGATCAAATCCACTAATTGTCCGCCACCGGCGACCTGGTTGGACGCCTCACACTCGTCCTGGAGCAGTTTCGTGCGGTGTGCTCGCAGGACTTAGGCTTCGCTCAGCTCTTGGCAGGCGTTCAGACATCGGTAGTGACTGCCCCTGGAATTCTGGGTTTCCTGCCCATCCAGTTCACTGGATACTCGCCTATGTGGGCTTCGATGAAGTCTAAGACCGCGCTTACTCCTTACTGTTCGAGGCGCGATAGGCGCCGACAACTTTTATGAAGCCGTTCTCCCGTTTCACCTTCAACAGTTCTTTGCGCAGGTTCTCGTTGTGGACCGTTTCACTGGGCCGTGTTCTTCGGTTTCCGCTATGGGACGCTCGGCGCGGTCGGCGCGGGATTCTGAGCGCTCATTGACCTCTATTTGAAATAAGAGCGCCATAGGTAGGTCTAGTACTGTTTAATGCATTTAAGAGTTTTTTAAATTTACGACATCGAAAGGCTTTGGATGTCGCGCTCACAATCAATTACCCTGCGTCCATTTCGCAGCGCAGACACCGAATTCTTTGCCAGCATGGCCTCGGATGAACGTGTAGCTCGTTTTATTGGGTATGGGGAGCCATGGGACCGGCAAACCATCAACGCCTGCGTTAAGCAATCCCTCCAACATGAACCACTCGACACTGTGGGGGGCTCTCGATGGTTCCTAGCTACTGAAGCAAATGCAGCCGTGGGCCTCGTGTTTTGCACCCGGCAGGAAAGTTGCGTGGAGGTCGGTTACTGGGTATATCCAGATCAATGGGGGCGAGGAGTTGGTGGAGCCGTGCTCGATAGCACCCTGATTTCAATTCCCAAGATATACGGAATTACGAAATTCAGTGCCCGCGTAGCTCCGGCTAACACTGCTTCAACCCGACTGCTCACCAGTCGAGGATTCAGACTGGAAAAACGTGATGACATGCTTGAGTACTACACACTGGAATAGCCTTCTGTGGGTAACCGAACGCAGCCTAGATTCCTGATTGAACCAGTTGGGGGTGAAATGTATTTGGTTTAGTAGCCGATCCGTAGAATTTTGGCACGCGATTATTGAACCGTTCTTCAAGGGGTTCGGTAGATCTAACATGAAACCTGCTATGTCATGCCGAATACTTTCTATACTGCAAATATGACTTCCCCTCCTACCTCGACCATCGGGCTTGGTACTTGGTCCCGTGAACCAGGTACTGCTCTAGTGCAAGCAACTGCCTTGCCTAGCGATGCGACCTCATCATTTGTGATTCTGAGCGAAACGCACACCATTGATGTCTCTACGGAGTGGGAGCCTCATTCGCACCTGGCCCATGAGCTCTTATGGACCCAAGATGGGACACTCACCGCTCGAATCGAAGGACAGATTTTTACGGTCTCCGAGGGTCATGGTCTGTGGATTCCGTCCGGAGCGCTGCACGGTGGACGCCTGACCGCAAATGTAGAACTTTTCAGCGCGTTCTTTTCCCCTGAACGAACCACCACCCCATTCAGTACCCCTACAGTGATCGACATGAAACCGTTGCTTAAGTCGTTGCTGGTCCATTTATCCAGTCGGGAACTGAGCCAAGAAGCCAGAGCGCGTGCGGAGGCTGTAGTTTTCGACGTACTCAAACCATCAGCTCATCAGCTAGCGCTGCGCTTGCCCGATGACCCTCGTATCCATGGCATTGCCAACCGTTTACTAGCCAACCCTGCGGATAACCGATCTCTCGAGCGATGGGCGGTAGATGCTGGAATCAGCTCACGAACCATCACGCGAGTCTTCCGCGAAGCAACCGGCTTATCCTTTGCCCAGTGGCGTCAAGCGGTGAAAATTCATCGCGCCCTGGAGCTGCTCACCAACGGTGAAGGCGTCCAAGACATCTCTGAAATGCTGGGCTACGCGCAGCCGAGTACTTTTATCGACGCTTTTCGACGCACCTTGGGCTCCACACCTGGCACATTCGCCTTAGCAAATGTGAATAGGTGACCGAAAAGCCGGATGCACTGTCAGAAATCATCGATTGCTGACATCGATTAGTTAACTTAGACTTACCTAAGTGAAAATACCTATTCAAATCGGACGTATTCAATCCGTTCCTTACGCATGCTAGACGTGGCGTCCGGAGCAGCATCCGCCGCAGCCGGAACGATGCTCGCCCACGAGGTAGTACTGCGCTACGGCAAAAGCACTGTAGTGGACGGTGCTTCCATCCGTTTATCCCCGGGTGAAGTCACCGCACTCATTGGACCCAATGGCAGCGGGAAATCCACACTTCTCCGTTCCATGGCAAGGTTGCATGAGCGCGCCGCGGGGGTGATCACGCTCTCCAATTCTCACGGGGAGGCCCGCGAAATTAGCACGCTGAATGGACGAACATTCGCCCACGAAGTTACGCTCTTCGCGCAGTCCCACGCCACCCCGGAAGGGTTAGCCGTGGCAGATATCGTCGCCTTCGGTCGCCATCCATATCGGCGCGGTTTCTCGGGGCTATCCGATGCGGATCATGCGGCGATTGCCTCGGCCATGGAACTGACTGGCACTACCTCGATGTCCCGGAAGGCAGCTGGGGAATTATCCGGTGGAGAACTTCAACGTGTCTGGTTGGCCGTGTGCTTGGCACAGCAAACCAATGTGGTGCTTCTCGACGAGCCGACCAATCACCTCGACTTGAGATATCAGGTCGAGACCCTAGATCTGGTCCATGATCTGGCCCGTCAAGATCGGCTAGCCATCGGCATCGTCCTGCATGACCTGAATCAAGCCGCCGCGTTGGCTGATCGGCTGGTGCTGATGAAACACGGCCGGGTATACGTCTCAGGAACCCCCGCTGAGGTCCTCACAGCAGATAACCTCTCGGAGGTCTATGAGATCCCTGTGCAGGTCCTCTCTGATAAGCAGAATGGATTGTTGCGCATCGAACCGGTTAGCCGCCACCGGATGAGCTGACCACTTTCTTTCTACCACCGAAACATATAATTACAAGGGAAAACCTATGCCTACACTCGCTCGAAATGCAGTCACTTCAGCGGCCGCTCTAGCACTGTTGTTCTCAGCCACCGCTTGCGGTACCACGGACATTAGCAGCGCTGGTGCCGAACGGAGCCCCGCTGCCGCATCCGCAAGTTGCGCGAATGACACCACCGCCACTAGCACAGATCCGGTATCTATGACCGATGATCTGGGTCGCACACTTGAATTGGATAAACCAGCCGAGCGCGTGGTGGTGCTCGAATGGCAGGAAATTGAAGATGTACTGACCTTGTGCGTCACTCCGGTGGGCGTCGCTTCCCCAGATGGATATAGCACCTACGTCACTGCAGAGGAGCTGCCTGAGGGTGTCGCTTCGGTGGGTGAACGTGGCGAGCCAGATCTGGATTCGATCTACGCGCTGGACCCCGACTTAATCATCGTGGACGCTTTTAGTGAAGAAGACCCCGTGCTGTCGCAGCTTGATAAGGGCGACGTTCCCGTATTGGCGGTCAAGGGCAACGATTCTGCGGATCCCATCGGCAACATGAAAAATGTCTTCTCACAGGTCGCCGAAGCCACCGGCCGCACCGAGCGTGCTGCCTTAGTGCTCAACGAATTCGACGCCCACTTGGCGCAGAAAAAACAGGAAGTCTCCGAGGTGAAGTTGGAAACCACCGACTTCCTCTTCTTCGACGGTTGGGTTGACGGCTCCAACCTGACGATTCGCCCATACACTGATGGGGCTCTGTTCACAGAGCTTGGCAAGGAACTGGGCCTGAGCCCAGCTTGGAACGATGACATCAACAAGTCCTTCGGATCCGGCGGCGTGAACAAAGAATACGGGCTGGCCCAGACGGACATAGAAGGCCTAGCGGGCGTTGGCGACGTCAACCTGTTCTACTCCAACGACGCAGGCACCGGGTGGACCACCGAGCTGGAATCCAGCGAGATCTGGAACAACTTGACCGCAGTCAAGGAAGGCCGGACCTTCCAGTTCCCAAACATCTGGGGTGCCGGCGGGCCGAAATCCACCAGTCAAGCGGTAGATGCCTTCACCGATGCACTAACCTCCGCATCGGAAGCCAAGTAGCGTACAACTGAAATGAAAACCGCTGAAAAATCAGCAGAGCGACACATCGTGGACAGCGGGGTCGGCATCCAAATGACCGGCCTTGGTTATTCCCCCGCGCCGGTCACCGGTACCCGTCTCGCCACTGGCCTAGGTCTGCTAGCCGCCTTAGCGGCAGCGGTACTGCTGGTGGGTGCTTGGCACCTCACCCAGGGGACCTCTGGTATTGGTTTGGGTGAACTGCTACGCGCACTCACCGGAGATGACACCCGTATCGGAGGGGTGGGAGCCGCCGAGATCTTCACCGGCTCCCGGCTACCGCGCCTCTGTGCGGGTGCCGCCGTTGGTCTGGCTTTGGGGGTAGCAGGTTCACTGCTCCAATCCGTCACCCGCAACCCGCTGGCCTCGCCGGACACATTGGCTGTCACCTCAGGTGCATTCTTCGCGTTGAGCGTGGCTGCTGCCTTGGGAATAAGCATGTCCACGCTGGCTTCCAGCACTCTCGCATTCGCTGGCGGGCTGCTCGCCGCCGGGATCGTATTGGCTATCTCTGGGCGCAGCGCGGGAACCGCCACCACCCGGTTGATCCTCGCTGGCTCAGCCATCGCCATGGCGTTGGAAGCAGGCAGCGGAATCATCTTGCTGCTGTTCAAGGAAAATACGACTGGACTGTATGCCTGGGGTTCAGGGTCGCTGGCCCAACTAAATCTCGATGCATTCTTGCGCAGTCTGCCAGTGATCTTGGTGGTGCTGGCCATCTGCCTCTTGCTCTCTCGCCGACTGGATGTCCTGTCCTTGGGTGATGAAAACGCTGCGGTGCTCGGCATCCCGGTGCGCTCAACCCGCACTCTGGCCGTCCTTTGTGCTGCGCTGCTCACCGGCGTTTCCGTTTCGCTGTCCGGCCCGATTGCTTTTGTAGGGCTTGGCGCCCCCGTGCTCGCCCGACTGCTGTCGCGCCGCCTGGTAGTGTTGCGCCGTCAACTGTTCTTGCTCCCCGCCACCGGCCTGATTGGTGCGCTACTGATCCTGCTGGCCGATGTTTCGCTTCGTGCCTCGCTCGGTGCGCAAGGTGCGGCTTCCATTCCTACTGGAGTTCCCACCGCGATCCTGGGTGGCGTGCTGATCATCATCTTGGCAATGCGACTGCCCGAAGCTTCCAGCTCTCGCAACCCGGTACAGGTAGCAAGCAAATTGCGTAGCAACCGCCGATTCATTCTCACCATGACGCTGGGATTCAGTTTGCTGTTGGGAGCGGTGATTCTAGGCCTTTTGGCCGGGAGCATGTTACTCAAGCTGGGAGATCTCGCCTTGTGGTTCCAGGATGATGCGCCCAAGCTCATTGCCCGCGCCTTCTCCGAACGTGCACCACGGACCAGCGCGGCGCTGGGTGCCGGAGCCGCCTTGGGACTGGCTGGTTGTTTGGTGCAGGGCGCCGTGCGCAACCCATTGGCCGAGCCCGGAATCCTGGGTATTACTGCGGGGGCAGGGCTGGGCGCGGCTGTAGTGGTCACCGCCTTTGGCGGTTCCCGCTCGCTACTGGTGATTTTTGCGGTGATTGCCGGGCTCGCGACCTTCGCTGCCATCACCGCCCTAGCCTGGCGTCGAGGATTCTCCCCTGAACGTTTTGTGCTAATCGGCATCGGTGCAGGCTACACGCTCTCTGCGGTCACCACCTACCTGCTGCTGAGCATTAATTCGTGGGAAACTCCGCGCATCTACACCTGGCTGTCTGGCTCAACTTATGGACGTCAGTTCGCAGACGTGTTACCTGTTCTGACGGTGTTGGCATTAGCTCTTCCGGTCGTACTGCTCATGGGACGCAAACTGGACCTGCTAGCCATCGACGAAGACCTGCCCCGGGTGCTGGGCGTCAAGACCATTCGCATCCGATTAGTCTCATTGTCCATTGCCGCGCTGCTTGCGGCACTCAGCGTCGTGGCCGTAGGTGTGGTTGGCTTTGTCGGACTCATCGCCCCGCATCTGGCGCGGTCGTTGGTGGGTTCCCGCCATCACCGGGCGATCCCGGTGTCCATGGTTTTCGGAGCCTTGCTAGTTTGCCTGGCCGATACCTTGGGCCGTACCGCAATCGCGCCGGCACAGATTCCCGCCGGTCTGATCGTGTCGTTGCTCGGCTCCCCGTACTTCATTTGGCTTTTGTACCGATCACGCGGCTAGGTGTTAAGCGAGGATCCTAACCGACTCCGCCTCCACCCCACCTAATAGTAAGGAATCATGGCGAAACGCTCTGCCCGGCAAACGAGAATCCAGGCCTTTGACCCCGAGCAGCACCCGGCGCAACTACGGCATCTGGGTTCCATATCAGGTCCGTGGGAAAGTCTCATGGCAACGGTCAACGCTCGGCTGCTCACGATACAGTCATCAGATGCCACCATACTCGGTGCCGCATTGCTTACCGCCCGTTCGGCGACTGCATACGTGAAGATCTCTGGGGTTCTTGCCCGCGACACAGCTGCATATGAAGAGCTCGTCCGTGCGGTGCTGGACTATGCCAGGGAAAAAGATCTGGCCTGCGTGAAATGGGAAAGCTGGTCGGGAGAACCGTGGCTAGCAGACCTGGCTGAACAAATGGGTTTCCAGTCGTTGCCTGCTCCACGCTTCACCACAGATGCTTCGGTATCGATTCCAAAATTCGGCTATGTGCACTGGTCACATCCAGCCCGATATCTGCGTACCTCGCACTACCAGCAAAGCGAGAACTTCACCTGCGCGGCGGTTTCCGCGCTGGCCGCGCACGGGGAAACGATGAGCATTGCAACGATGGATCGCCTGCGTACCGCCGAGTTGTTACTGTGGCGTCAAGCGACTAATTTCATGGCTTGCGAACCCGTGGGGCTCGGGCTGGCCATCGCTGAGCGCTGGCCAGCAAGCTCAGTTCAGGTGTCTTTGGATACCGATAAGCCAGTAATCGTCGACTATTATCCCGAGGTTGAACGTGGTTGGCGGGGCATCTTGCAGGCTGACTCGCGCCGCCGTGCAGAAGCTACCGGGTTGCCGGTGACCTCTATGCGTATGGAAATCTCACAGATTCACAAAGTATTAAGTCAGGGTGCCCGCGTCTTGTTGCTGGTGTCATTGCAGCAGATGCTCGGCTACGATGTTCCGCACTGGCTACTCTGCCATGGAACGGCTGGTTCCACGGAACGTCCCGTCATTCTCATCGAGGACTCTTGGGTCGATGTTAGTAGCGGGGAGAGCTGGGTGGATGCTACCTGCCTACCGATAGCTTTCCAGCAACTAGAAGCAATGTCTTGTCTCGAGTCAGATGGCTATCGAGCTGCGCTAATTCTGACTGAGAGTGCTCAGTAATCACCAATCAAGTTCGTCAATGACAAAAGAATTCGACACCCATCCAGAGACATCTTTCAACTCCATGGTTGCGAGAAGTCTCGCCGGGCACCGCTCCCCAGCCGAGAATCCTTGAGAACTCACTAGTCCTAGAATCTCCCAACTATGTGTCGCACTAATATCGTTGGATCATGCGGGCCCCATTAGTCGCGAGAGGCTTTTCAAGGACTCCATAACCAGTCTCTTCGGATCCCCTCGCGGATCAATCAAGGCTAAGGCCGCCGATCGCCAAGTCCAGGGCTTCCTCGTCATTCGATTCCGCTGCGATGACCACTGGATTCATCACGAGCTATTCGGTGCTCTGGTAGGCCGGCCCGAATTCGATACAGCCCTCGACGCGATACTTCCCCGATGCTACTCCGGTGATCACGAACTTGGTTTGGGAGGAACGCTCGAACTAGATAACAATCGAACTCTCCGACGAAGTTCGCGAATACAACCTCGAGCTGCGGGCCTCTGGCTTCGACGGCAGTGACGCCGATCCGAGATTGCCGGTGGGCCCCATGGTTTTCACCGTCATGGTAAATTCGACCCCAATGCAACTAGGAAGCCTGCAAGAACGCAATAACGAATCCATCGCCAAATGCCAATCCAACGGAAAGACTTTAACAGACGCCCACTAGTGCAAATATCAGAGCTGACCTCAGATCGCCCCCACGCTGTTCCGGTCGAAGGTATACCTTGGCAGAGTAACATCCGAGGAGAAAAGGAATGCACAAAGGGCTGTTGCATTTCAGTCAACTCGACCGAACGCATTCAAGCGCGGAGAGTGGCATGGCTTGATCCAGGCACGTCGTCCTGCCGCAACTCATTCGCCCAGCAACCTATGATTCCTGTCGAATTCATGAACTGCCCGCCCTGGTTCCTGGCCGTACAGACGTCTTGCTCATTAGCTGGGTTTCCAGTCAACTGAGGCCGCACAGATGGCGATTTCCGGAGGACAGAATCAAGTCGCACGCTGCTTGGGTTGCGCGAATCTCCCACCGTTGATTCTGCATAACCCCTAGCAAACCCACTCAAAACCAACTAAAGCCAAATATTCCCCGGATTTTCACTTGACGATGCCACACAATCGGGCATAAAGTCATGGAAACACAGATCAATGTGTTGCAGGTCATGAGGAATTGCGGAGGCAAGAATGTTCGCCGAAGAACGACACCGGCTGATCGTTGAGCAGTTGGAAGCTGACGGGAAAGTAACCGTCGCCCAGCTCGCGCAGCGCTTCGATATCACCCGGGAAACCGTGCGGCGGGATCTGGCCCAGCTGGAATCCGAGAACTACCTGCGCCGCGTCCACGGCGGAGCGGTCACCATCACCGAAGCCAGCACCCGCGAGGAAAGCTACGTGGTGCGCACCGCCATCCATTCCGAGTCCAAGGCCCGCATCGCCCAGCGCGCCCTGAGCCTGCTTCCAGTCTCCGATGCCTCGGTCATCATCGACGCGGGAACCACCACGGAAATCCTGGCCGAGCGCATGCTCAAGAGCACCGCGGGCACCGGACTGGTGGTCATCACCCACGCCCTGCCCATTGCCTCGGCCCTGGTCCACAGCCCGGATATCGCCTTGGAGCTGATCGGCGGGCGGGTCCGCGGCATCACCGGCGCCTCCAGCGGGGCCCGCACCGTGCAGGAGTATTCCCAGTACCGGGCCGACATCGCCTTCATCGGCACCAACGGGCTGCATGCAGGATTCGGCCTAAGCACCCCGGACCCGCTGGAAGCTGCCGTCAAGCGCGCCCTGGTCGCCAGTGCCCGCCGCGTGGTGCTGCTGGCCGACGAATCCAAATTCGACCAGGAAACCCTGGTCTGCTTCGCCCGGCTCGAAGACATCGACACCCTGGTCACCGACCAGCAACCCGGCACTGAACTTGCCGCTGCGCTGGAAGCGGCGGATGTCGAGGTGGTGATCGCATGATTATCACTCTGACCGTCAACCCGGCGCTGGACAAGACCATCGAGCTAGGCGCGCCACTGGCCCCCGGCGCCGTGCAGCGCGCGGCTTCCAGCCACGTCCAGGCGGCAGGCAAGGGAGTGAACGTCTCGCGCGCCATTGCCGCGGCCGGTGTTCCCACCCTGGCAGTGCTGCCCGGAGCCGGCACCGACCCGCTGATTACCGCGCTGTCCCGCGACCAGCTGGCGCACCGGAACCTGCCGATCACCGAAGCGCTGCGCACCAACACCACCCTGACCGATCCCGATGGCACCACCACCAAGATCAATGAGCCAGGCCCTACCCTGGACGCCCAGCAGCTGGCCGATCTCGGCGACCTGGTCGCCGAGGCCGCCGCCGGCGCCAGCTGGATGGTGATGGCCGGTTCGCTGCCGCCGGGAGTTCCTGCCAGCTTCTATGCGCAGCTGACCGCAAAGCTGAGGGCGGCCCTGGGCGGGAAGTGCCCGAAGATCGCCGTGGACACCTCCGGCGCACCGCTTCTGGAGCTCTTCGCCCACAGCCAGCAGCACATCCCGGATCTGGTCAAGCCCAATGCCGAGGAGTTGGCGCAGCTGGCGGGCGGCTACGGCGAGGCGGCACTGGAAGGCTCCCGCGAGCTGGCCACCGGCTGCGCGCAGCAGCTGCTGGACCGAGGCGTCGGCGCGGTACTGGCCACCCTCGGGGCGCAGGGCGCACTGCTGGTCACCAAGGCCGGTGTCTGGCACGGATCGCACACCCCGATCACCCCGCGCAGCACCGTGGGGGCTGGCGATTCCTCGCTGGCCGGCTACCTGCTGGCCGATGCTGCAGGGGCCAGCGCCCCTGAACGGCTGCGCAATGCCGTCGCCTACGGGGCCGCCGCCACGCAGCTGCCCGGCTCCACCATCCCGACCCAATCCGATCTCACCGTTGGCGCCGTCACCGTCCACGAACTTACTTCAACGCAAGGAACCGAGTCATGAGTGAACTAATCACTGCAGAGCTCGTGCTGCTCGATGCCGACCTGGGCAACAGCACGAGCGAGGTCATCGAGAAGCTGGCCCTGCTGGTGGCCAACCAGGGGCGCGCCACCGACGCCGCCGCCCTGGCCGCCGATGCCAAGGCCCGCGAAGCCAAGACCGCTACCGGGGTGCCCGGAGGCATCGCCATCCCGCACTGCCGTTCGGCTGCGGTGACCGAGCCGACCCTGGCCATGGCCCGCCTGGAACCGACGGTGGACTTCGGCGCCAAGGATGGCGAAGCCGACCTGGTGTTCTTCATTGCCGCCCCCGATGGCGCCGACCAGGCCCACCTCAAGCTGCTCTCCAAGCTCGCCCGCGCCCTGGTGAAGAAGTCCTTCACCGCCTCCCTGCGGGCAGCAGCCAGTGAAGCCGAGATCGTGGAACTGGTGCGCGCGGTGGTTTCCGATGCTCCGGCCGCGGCTCCTGCCTCCCTTGCTCCGGCCGCCCCCAAGAAGAAGTCGATCGTCGCGGTCACCGCCTGCCCCACCGGCATCGCCCACACCTACATGGCCGCCGATTCCCTGGCCCAGACCGCCGAGCAAATGGGTGTCGGCTTCGCGGTGGAAACCCAGGGTTCCTCGGGTTCCACCCCGCTGGACCCGGCGGTCATCGAAGCCGCCGACGCCGTGATTTTCGCGGTAGACGTCGATGTGCGCGACCGCGGCCGCTTCGCCGGCAAGCCGGTGATCCAGGTTCCGGTCAAGCGCGGCATCGACGAGCCGAAGAAGCTGATCAATGACGCCATCGCCGCCTCCGAAGATCCCAAGGCGCGCCGCGTTCCCGCCGGTGCCGCCGCATCCGGCGAGGAATCCGGCGGCAGCGAATCCTTCGGCGCAGGCCTGAAGCGCGCGCTGCTCACCGGCGTCTCCTACATGATCCCGTTCGTCGCCGGCGGCGGCTTGCTCATCGCGCTGGGCTTCCTGCTCGGCGGGTACTCGATCAGCAACGTGGCCGATGGCGTGCTGGGTTCCAGCACCCTGTTCAACTTGCCAGGTGCCGAGATCATGGCGCAGCTCGATACCCCGTTCGGTCCGCTGGGCGCCTATCTGGGCGCCGTCGCGTTCAAGATCGGTTCCCTGTCCATGTCCTTCCTGATTCCGGCGCTGGCAGGCTACATCGCCTATGCCTACGCCGACCGTCCGGGCATCGCCCCGGGCTTCACCGCGGGTGCCGTGGCAGGCTTCATGGGTGCCGGATTCATTGGCGGCATCATTGGCGGACTCATCGCTGGCCTGGCCTGCCGCTGGATCAATTCCTGGACCGTGCCACGCTGGCTGCGCGGGCTGATGCCAGTGGTCATCGTGCCGTTGCTCGGTTCCATCATCGCTTCGGGCCTGATGTTCCTGTTCCTTGGCGGGCCGATTGCCCAGCTCACCGAAGCCCTCAACGGCTGGCTGGCAGGCATGTCCGGCACCGCGGCGGCGATCCTCGGCCTGGTCCTGGGCCTGATGATGGCCATCGATTTGGGCGGGCCGATCAACAAGGTCGCTTATTCCTTCGCGGTAGCCGGCTTGGGCGCCGGTTCGGTGGCCGAGAACCCGGCCCCGCTGATGATCATGGCAGCCGTGATGGCTGCCGGCATGGTTCCGCCGCTGGCGATGGCCCTGGCCACCGCGGTGTCCCCGAAGCTGTTCACCGGGGCGGAACGCGAAAACGGCAAGGCGGCCTGGCTGCTGGGTGCCGCGTTCATCTCCGAAGGCGCCATCCCCTTCGCCGCGGCCGACCCGCTGCGCGTCATCCCGGCCTCCATGGTGGGTGCCGGGGTCACCGGCTCGCTGATCATGAGCTTCGATGTGCTCTCCCAGGCACCGCACGGCGGCATCTTCGTCTTCTTCGCGATGGACAGCACCTGGCCGATGTTCCTGGTGGCCACCGTGATCGGCACGCTGGTTTCCGCGGCGCTGGTGATCATCCTGAAGAAATATGTCCGCAAGGCCCCCGCACGGGCCGCTGAAGAGGCAAAGGCCGCAGCATGAGCCAGAAATTCACCGGAGTAGGCGTCAGCGCCGGACGGGTCATCGGATCCGTGCGCCGCATGCCCGACCCCATCCTCCCGCCCGCCGACGGCGCGCCCCTGCCAGCAGGTTCCAGCGCGGAAGCCGAATCCCTGCGCCTGGCCGAGGCCACGCAGGCGGTCGCCGCGCAGCTCAAGGAACGCGCGGCGCAGGCCACCGGCGATGCCCAAGCCGTGCTCAAGGCCACCGCGCTGATGGCCAGCGACCGCACGCTGCTCAAGTCGGCCACCAGGCTGGTGGCATCGGGCACCTGCGCCGAATCGGCCATCTGGGAGGCCGCCGACGCGGTCGCCACGCAGCTGTCGGCCCTCGGCGGCTACATGGCCGAACGCGCCGGGGATGTGCTCGATGTGCGCTCGCGCATCGTCGCCGAGCTGCGCGGCGTGCCCGCCCCGGGCATCCCGGACTCCGACCAGCCCTTCATCCTCGCCGCGGTGGACCTGGCTCCGGCCGATACCGCGACGCTGGATCCGGCCAAGGTCCTGGCGCTGGTCACCTCCGATGGCGGGCCGCAATCGCATACCGCCATCATCGCGCGCTCGCTGGGCCTTCCTGCCATCGTGGCCGCTGCCGGCACCACGGCGCTGGCCGATGGGGACCATGTCTTCGTGGACGGCATCGACGGGCTGGTCATCACCGGTCCCGGCGAGGCCGAAGAGCACCTGGCCGCCACCTACGCCAACCGCGAGGCGCTGCCGGAGTTCTCCGGCACCGGGCAGCTGCGCGACGGGCACCGCGTGCCGCTATTGTCCAATGTCGGCAGCGGCGACGACGCGCAGCTGGCCGCCGCGGCGGGCGCCGAGGGCGTGGGCCTGCTGCGTACCGAGTTCTGCTTCCTGGGCAAGGACAAGGAGCCTTCCCATGACGAGCAGGTGGCAGCCTACGGTGCGGTCTTCGCCGCCTTCCCCGGCCGCAAGGTCGTGGTGCGCACCTTGGATGCGGGAGCGGACAAGCCGCTGCCCTTCCTGACCGATGCCAGCGAGCCGAATCCGGCCCTCGGCGTGCGCGGCTACCGCACCGACCTGTCCAGCCCGGGCGTGCTCGAACGCCAGCTGCAGGCCATCGCGCAAGCCGCCGGCGAGCACCAGGCCGAAATCTGGGTGATGGCGCCGATGATTTCCACTGCGTCCGAAGCGCAGGAATTCGCGCAGCTGGCCAAGGCCGCTGGCCTGGCCACCGCCGGGACCATGATCGAGGTCCCTTCGGCGGCGGTGCTGGCAGGCCAGATCCTGCAGCGCTGCGATTTCGTCTCCATCGGCACCAACGACTTGACCCAGTACACCATGGCCGCGGACCGCCAGCTCGGTGCCCTGGCCGAGCTCAACGACCCCTGGCAGCCGGCAGTGCTGCACCTGGTGGCCGCCACCGCCACCGCCGCCGGTGCGCAGGCGGCCGGCGGCAAACCCGTCGGGGTGTGCGGCGAAGCGGCCGCCGACCCGGCGCTGGCCGTGGTGCTGGTGGGCCTGGGCGTGGACACCCTGTCCATGAACAAGCGGGCGTTGGCACCGGTTGCCGCGGTGCTGCGCACCGTGGACCTGCCCACTGCGCAGCGCCTGTCCCAGCTGGCCTTGGACGCCGAGTCAGCCGAGGCGGCACGCACTGCCGTGCGCGCGCAGTTGGGCGAGCTGGACCGATTTGGCCTCTAGGCCCCCCGAATTTACCGCAATCAACCGTTCAATAGATCCTGAAGGAGCCATCATGGCAGAACGTACAGCAATCATCGGCAGCCGCGTCGGCCTGCACGCCCGCCCGGCAGCCATCTTCGCCGAGGCCGCGGCCGAGGCGCCGGTCGAGGTCACCATCGCCCTTCAGGGCGAGCCCGTGGACGAGGCGCTGGACGCGTCCAGCATCCTCTCGCTGATGGGCCTGGGCGCGGAATACGGAACCACCGTAGTGCTGCGTGCCGAGGGCGAAGGAGCCGAAGCTGCCCTGAAGCAGTTGGCGGCCATCCTGGAAACCGACCACGACGCCGAGTAGCACGAAGCCGAGCTCCGGGGACCACGCGCCATCGCGTGGTCCCCGGAGTTATTTAATTACCATCCACTGATTGACAAAGCTCAATCAGTGGATGGATGATAGTTCCTACGCACTACCGCAGGAGCTTCCATGAGCGCGCTCAAAACCTCTGCACTGCGCCTCATCAAGCCGTTCGCCTACCGCGACTACGCCCTGCTGGCCAGCGCACTTGTCCTCTCCACCTTCGCCGCCGGCATGTGGGCCGTGGCAATGGTCTACCAGGTGCGCCAGCTGGGCGGCGGGCCCATCCAGCTTTCTGCCGTGGCCACCGCCAGTGCCGCCGGGCTGCTCTGCTTCGTGCTGCTCGGCGGGATCATGGCGGACCGCCATTCCTGCCGGCGCATCGTGATGCTGGTCGAGGCGCTGTCGCTGGCGGTCATGGGCATCACCGCGGTGCTGGCCATGGCCGGTGCCCTGGAGCTGTGGCACCTGATGCTCGCCGGCTTCTGCGGCGGGGCCGGGTCGGCCTTCTTCTACCCCGCCTACTCCGCACTGCTGCCCAAGATGCTGCCCGCCGAGCAGCTGCTGGCCGCCAACGGATTGGAAGGGACAGCCCGGCCGGTGGTGCACACCGCCCTGGGCCCGATGGCCGCCGGATTCGTGGTGGCGGGACTCTCGCCGGCGCACGCCATCGTCGGCATCTGCGTAATCCACCTCGCGGCGCTGCTGATGCTGCGCCGGATCCCCAACCGCCAGGCGTACAGTGCGCCAGGCCCCGTTGACGGCCAGGGACAGCCGGGGATGTTCCGGCAGCTGCGCGAAGGCATCGGCTACACGGTGCGCACCCGCTGGCTGCTGTGGACGCTGCTGTTCTCGGTCATTTCGGTGTTCACCTTCATCGGGCCCTTCGAGGTGCTGCTGCCCTTCATCGTCAGCGGCAACCTGCACGGGGACGCGAAACTGTTCAGCTTCGCACTGGCCTTCTTCGGCCTCGGTTCGGCGATCGGCTCGCTGCTGGTCGCGTCCGCGAAATTCCCTCGGCGCTACTTGAGCTTGATGACCGCCTGCTGGTGCCTGGGCACCTTGCCCCTGGCCCTGGTGGGCTACGTCGATGCCGCGTGGATGCTCTTCGCGATCCTGCTGGCCTTCGGCATCACCGACGCCGTGGGCATGGTCATCTGGGGCACCTTGCTCCAGCGCCGGGTTCCCGGACACCTGCTCGGGCGGATCTCCAGCCTGGATTTCTTCGTTTCGCTGGCGCTGATGCCGCTGTCCATGGCGGCGGCGGGACCTTTGACCCAGGTGCTCAGCTTGCAGGCGATATTCGTCATTGCCGGCCTCGCCTCGCCGCTGTTCGGAATCATCGCATGGTGGGCCGGGAAATTTGCCCGCGACGAAATAGCGCATCCGCTCTCGGACCCCGTTCCGGCGGAGCTGGACGGCGAGCGCAGTTGACCGGTTGCGACCAGCTGGCGCTGGGCCGGCACTGATCAAACTCCCAGCAGATTTTCGCGTGTAGTTCCCGGGCACGGACCGGGCATGACGGGAAGGTGGAAGGATGACTTCTCGATTGCCCGACATGGCGCGCCTGGCCCTGTTGGCGCTGTTGGCGCTGGGCCCGGCATTCCTGGTTTCCTGTTCCCCTGCACCAGCGCCTGCTCCCGATGCGCAGCCCACGGGCTCCGCGGCAAGCGAACAGGTGGATTGCGCCGTGGCTCGATGCGTGGCGCTGACCTTCGATGACGGACCTGGCCAGTACACCGGGCGGCTGCTCGACGAGCTGAAGGCCGCGGATGCGCCAGCCACCTTCTTCATGGTCGGGAAGAACATTGCCAAATACCCCGACGCGGTCAAGCGCATGGCCGCCGAAGGCCACCAGCTGGGCAGCCATACCTGGGACCATGCGGATCTCACGACGCTGACCAGAGAACAGATCCAGCATGAGCTGGGATGGACCAGCGAAGCGGTAGAAAAGGCCTCCGGCCACGAGCCCACCGTCTTCCGCCCGCCCTATGGGAATCACGGTGCCGTCTATGACCGGCTGGTGCCCTACCCGTTGGTGCTGTGGGATGTTGACACCCTGGATTGGAAGCACCACGATCCGGAGAAAACGGTGCGCATCGCCATGGACGAAGTCCATCCGGGCTCCATCATCTTGATGCATGACATCCATGAGAGCTCAGTCAAGGCACTGCCGGATCTCGTGGAGAAGCTGAAGGCCGAGGGCTACACCCCGGTCACCGTGGACCAGCTATTCAATGGCCAGCTGGAGAATTCGACGGCCTATGCTTCGGCTCCTGCTCCCGGCGCGACGAAATAGTCTTGCGCCGCGCAGGTGCTCAGGGGGCCTGCTCTGCGTACAGCCGCAGCTGGTCCAGCTTGTCCCCTTCGCTTTCGCGGATATTTGCCGCCAGCTCCTCGCACTGCTCCACCGTCAGATCCGGGTTGATGATTGCCACCTGCAGCACTACCTCGGTATGCCCCGCGTCGTCCTTCAGGTCGTAGCGGTAGGAGAGCCCATCGGGATTCTCCGAGGTGTGCAGGATCAGCAAGCGGTTCTCGATCAGGTCATGGACGCGATACACGCGTTCATGGCCGGCAACGCGGTATACCAGCTGGGTGCCGACCTTGAGCTGCGGGTCGTCCGAATGCATGGAGCCGATCCCATGGATCCACAAGGGTGTTGCTGCCCAATCGGTAAGCAGCTCCCAGACACGGTGCACCGGCAGGTGAATGACCACGGTGCTCTCGAAAACGCTGAACTGGCTCATATCCGCATAGTGCCACCCTCGGCGGCCAAATGGAATAGCTTCATGGCTGTTGGCATGCAATCCGGTTTCCGGCCGCCTGCAGCAAAGGCCGGCACCCAGCGCGCGTACGCTGCTGGGTGCCGGCCCCTGGGCGGCAGAAGGCTTACCAGTCTTCTTCGTCGTCGCCATCCGCCTCGGAGATACCGAGTTCCGGCTCATTCTCGAGGTCGAAGTTGTACCAGGCCTCGGTGAAGTCAACCATCGCATCCAACGCGTCCTGCGCATCGGAATCCAGGGCTTCCAGCGCCTCTGGGCTGTTGAGCACTGCGGTCACCGCGAGGAATGGGTGATTATCGAAGTAATCGGTGGGGGTGGCCTCCCCATTGAACGTCAAGTTCTCGCTCTGAGCGAAGAGGTCGACGTACTGAGCCACTGCCTCGGGCAGACGGCTCAGATTAATGCCAGTCAGGGACTCATTGTAGATTTCAGCAGTTGCGTCAGCCCACTGCTCAATGAGCTCTTCGCTCATCTGTGCCATCAGATTATCCACCTCGTGGTTGGGGTTCTAGTGCTCACGGGATTCGGTAGCAATTCATCTTATTTCTTCAGCGGGCGCGTGCCAAGACAGAATGGCCCAAGGGGTTGTGATCTTTTCCGCGAAGATTGCTGCTCACTGGTTCGGGATGCCGGCAGATGGGATATCGGGCATGTCCGGCAGGGAAGGGATCGAGTATTCGCGGGGCTGCGAATCCCGGGTTTCCAAATCGTTGAGCTGATTCAGCACGTCTTCGTCGATGAGGCTATCCTGGCTTGGAGTCCGGGGCCCAGGGGTCGAATCCAACGAACCATCCACCCCAGATACGAGCAGCCCCAGCGAAGCAGCTGCGGCAAGCAGTCCGGCGAACAGATGCACTCCGATGAAATACAGGCCGCCGATATTGCCGCGCAGCATGGCCCAGTTCCGGTTTTTGGCCGAGGAGCTGACAGCCAGCCCGTAGGCGAAGGCATTTTCCTTGAACCCCAGGCGGACTTGGGCTGCCAGCAAGGAGACTCCGGGTACCAGCAGTCCGGCGGCCACCGATCCGGCTGGCACGGCAGCGATCCTGCTTTCATTGGCCAAGCAAATCCCTAAGAGCACTAGCTGGATGAGCGCCAGGCACGCCCGCTTCCAGAAGCCAGCCGCGTGCAAGCCGCTGCACCGGACCAGGTACCGGCGTTGCTCGTGGCGGTCGGAGCCCTTTCTTGGCGGGCCAGCATTTTCTTGCAGGATCCACAGTGCTCCTAGCTGGCTTGCCAGCACACCGAGCAGCATCACGATGATGCCAGCCACCGGCAGGAAACAGCCCAGGGCCGCTCCGCTCGTGCTCAGGAGCCAACCAATCCGGTAGGAGCGAATAGCTCGGGGCAGTTTGGGGAAGCGCGCATCAATGTCCTTGGCGTAGCCGGCGGGCAACGACCTGGCCGCCTTGCTGTACGCCTTCTTGTTCCACCATCCAAAGAGCCCGGCCACGATGGCAATGGCGGCAATCGCCAGCAGTGCCCCGGTTCCACCAGCCCGCTGCCCCAGGGCGGCGGCAACTGCCAGCACCGGAGTGAAAAGCCAGAACCGATTAGCGTAGGCAGTTTGCTTCGCAACGAAGGTTTCCGCGTAGTCCTGATGCAGGCCTTCGTTCATCGGATCCATGGATATCAATCCACGCAGCACATCGCCTTGTTCCCCGACGATTTTTTCGCCATTGCCGATACTTCCGGCCGCCCGCAACAGCCCCTGGTGATTGGGGTCGATCTGCAGCCCGGATTGGAGGAATCCGAGAGCCGCCAGGTTGTCATCTTGGGCTTCGGCAGCAATTGCCGCGCCCTGGTAGTAATCGGGGTTCCCCGGCTCCAGCCGAATCGCGTGCTCGATGGCTTGGCGGGCCAGCACCCTGTCATCGTTGCTCCGAATATCGCTGAGCGTGATCATGCTCAGCCAGTAGTGCCCGTTGCCGTATTCCGGTTCCGTTTCGATTACCTGCCGGATCGCCAGCAGCGCCTCCTCCCGTCGATGCTGGCGCATCAGGGCGATGGCCAGGCACTCCCCGGCCACCGGGTTGGCAGGATCCAGATTCAGCCCGGCTCTGGCAGCGGACTCCGCTTCGGCCCACTGCTTGAGGCTCAAATGGCATGACGAATAGAGGATCCAGAAGGCAGGGACCTGATGGTGCTCGTTGAGGTTATCCTTCAGCAAGGCAATCGCTTCGGTTTCCCGTCCGATCGCCAGGTGGTGGGTGATCCGGTGATGCAGTCGCTCGAATTCCATGCGGTGTACTCCCCCGGTGCTTTCTAGAGCATGTTCTGCGAAACCAGATACTCGGATAAATCATCGTAGCGGCCATGCTGGTTGCTGAAGCGCACCACATTTCGCGCGGATTCCAGCCACGGCAAAGTCGACGCCTTGATTTCCGCCAGGGCAGTTCTGATATGGCCCATGTCCAAGGGGAGAACCTCGTTGCGCTCGATGGATTGCATCATTGCCTTCTCGGCGGCAGTGGTGCACACGTGCTCCAGGTCCGCGCCCGAGAATCCGTCGGTCTGTGCCGCAATCCATTCCAGGTCGATTCCGGCAATCGGGCGGTTCTTCAGGTGGTACCGCAAGATGGACTCACGTGCCGGCGCGTCCGGCGGAGTCACCAGCAGGGTCCGGTCCAACCGGCCTGGACGCAGCAGTGCTTCGTCCAGATCCCATGGGTGGTTGGTAGCCCCCAGAACGTAAAGGCCATCGTTGTTTCCCGCAAGCGAATCCATCTCGATCAGCAGCTGATTGACCATCTGGCGCATCCACGCGCCCGATCCAGTCAGCGAACCGCGGCGGATGCCGATGGCATCAATCTCATCGATGAAGAGAACCGTTGGAGCATTCTTGCGGGCCTGGTCGAAAATCGCCTTGAGCCGCTTTTCCGTTTCACCGATGTAGGAGTCAACCACATCGGTAATGGTGACAGACATGAAATTGGCTTTCAGCTCACCGGCCACCGCGCGAGCCAGGAAAGTCTTGCCGCATCCCGGTGGCCCATACAGCAGCAGCCCGCCGCGCAATGATTTGCCAAAGGCCTTGGCAATTGCGGCGTTGCGCATCGGTGCCAGGAAGGATTCGTGCAGGCGGTCCTTGACCGCCTGCAAGCCACCCACATCATCCAGGGTGACACCCTTTCCGGCCGGGTTCTCGATGGGAGCTTCCGGGGCATCGGACCCCGCATCTGAGCGCAGTGGGACCCGTCCTTCAATAAAGGGCGCCGGCAGCGAACTGCCGAGTTCCTTGGAACCCGCTTCCCAGTCGTAGCCTGGTGGCGTATCGTTCTGCTGGTTTCCAGCCGGCGCGGCATCCGCTGCGGGTTCGACGGGCGCCTGCGGGGCCATCGCTGCCGCCATCGACGCGCTGATCGTTCCAAGCCTTCCCAGCGCGGACGCGTTCCCCGGATCCTGCTGCAGCACGATGCTGACATGGGACAGCGCTTCGGCGGATCGACCGGCACCATCGAGCTGTTCAGCCAGGTGCAATCGCAGGGCATGGTCGTCCGGCGCTGCTTCTACGGCCCGGAGAAGGCTAGCAATAAGGGCATCGTTCATTCTAGGGCCGCTCCACGGTTGAAGGTCTCGGTCTGTTGCCTCTGCTGGTTAAAGCATCCAGCGGGTATCGCTAGAAACGATACCCGCTGGAATTATACGTCGCAGACCCGACTGTTCGCTGAGCGCACCCAGTGCCTAGTAGGCCTTGACTCCCTGCTCTACCACCAAATGGATCAACGCGAATTTCTTGTTTTCGTCAATGGCCTTCAGCGCATTTTCCAGGGCAGCCGGGACATCTGAATCATTCTCGACGCGGACGCCGAACCCGCCGAAGGACTGCGCCATCAGCGCGAAGTCGGGGTTGGCCAACTGGGTTCCGGAAACCCGTTCCGGGTACTGGCGTTCCTGGTGGGTGCGGATGGTGCCGTACTGCTGGTTGTCCATGACGATCACCAGCGGGGTGGCGCCGTACTGGGCAGCGGTAGCCAGCTCCTGGCCATTCATCAAGAACTCGCCGTCACCTGCGATGGTCACCACGCGGCGCCCCGGGTAGTTCAGCGAAGCGGCGACGGCGGAAGGAATCGAGTAGCCCATGGAACCGTTGCGTGCCGAGAGCATCGAAGCGTAGCCGTTGGTTGGGAAGTAGCGGTGGGCCCAGTTGGTGTGCTCGCCAGCGCCGAAGGTCACCAGGGCGTCTTCGGGCAGGGATCCAACCAGATTAGCCATCATGGTCGCCATCCTCGCCTGGCCCGCGGAAGGCTGCGCTGGTGGAAGTTCGGCGAACTTCTCCTGCTCGCCGCGCATCCGGGAAGTCCACTCCTTCCAGGATTCCTTGACCGGCAAATCCATCAGCAGCAGGTCGCGAACGAAGACATCGGGCTTGGCGACAATCTGGTGCGATACCGGGCCGGAACGTCCGCGCAGCGACGGGTCGATGGTGACCAGGAAGTTCTTCTTGTCCCAGTTCTGGCGGACATTGAAGCCGTCGGTGATGACGTCGCCTGGAACCGTGCCGACGAAGATCAGCAGATCAGTCTCTTCCAGCAGGTCATAGGTCGGCTTGGGGCGGCCGTAGCCGATCGGGCCAACATAGGATGGCGAGTTGAAAGGCACGGTACCCTCGCAACGCCATTCGGCAGCGGCTGGCAGGTCGTGTTCCTCGAGCCAACGAGTGAAGTCCGCTGCGCCTTCGTGGGACCAGTCGTTGCCGCCGAAAATGAACAGCGGCTTATCCGCTTCCTGCAAGGCAGTATTCAGCGCCTTCCAGTCGGTCACGGTCATGCCGCCGGTAGCCACCGGGATTTCCGGATGGACTTCGGCGGAAACTTCGTTGCGGATGATGTCTTCTGGCAGGCCGACGACCACCGGGCCCGGGCGTCCGGACATGGCAGCGAACATGGCCTCGGCGACGACTTCGCTGGCGCGATCGGCGTGGTCCAGGATCATCACGCGCTTGGCGCCGGTGCCGAACCATGCCTTGGGATCGAATTCCTGGAAGGCTTCCTTTTCACGGTGCTCGAACGGGATCAGCCCCACGAATAGCACCAGCGGGGTCGAATCCTGCCATGCGGTATGCAGGCCGACGTGGGCGTTGGCAGCTCCCGGGCCACGGGTCACCATGGCAATGCCGGGGCGCTGGTGCATCTTGCCTTCGGCTTCGGCCATGTAGGTGGCTCCGCCTTCGTGGCGGCAGACCACGGTTTCGATTGGCGAGTTGTGCAGCCCATCAAGGACATCCAGGTAGCTTTCACCCGGCACCACGTAGGCGCGTTCCACGCCGTGCGCGGCAAGCGTGTCGACAATGACGTGTCCGGCCGACTTCTTTGTCAGGCCCTGACCATTTTCACTCATCTTCTAGGCGTCTTTCTGGTTTCGAGAAATCGTCTGACGCAACGGCGGAGAAAACGGCCCTGCTGGCCAATGATGCAACGCTGCGTCAACGTGAAACAGTACTAAACAAGCTGCGATTGCACACATTGCCGATCGAATGCTACGCATATGTGACACGATGCCGTATGTGAATCATATTTGAGTGCAAAATGTCTAGAAAGTTTCACTGAATGGAACGGTTTGCTTCGTCACATTGCGGCTGGCCAGAGCAGTGCGGTGGGCAATGTTCGCGATTTCCATTGATCGGCAGCGCCAGCGCTAGTAGCCTGTGATGCAACAAAAGTTTACTTAAGGTAAGCGCTGCTTTTATCCGGACATCGAGGTTCTCCATGGAATTCATCAACGGCGCGATTGTCGCCGCCTACCTGGCCGCAATGCTGGCCTTTGGCTGGTGGGGCAAATCCCGCACCAAGAACAGCAGCGACTATCTGGTGGCCGGCCGGCGCCTGGGCCCCTTCCTCTACACCGGAACCATGGCGGCGGTGGTGCTCGGCGGAGCCTCGACCGTGGGCGGCGTTGGCCTGGGCTACAAGCACGGGATCTCCGGCATGTGGCTCGTGGTGGCTATTGGCGCAGGCGTGATCCTGCTGTCGCTGGCTTTCGCCCCGACGCTGCAGAAGCTCAAGGTCTTCACCGTTTCGCAGATGCTGACCCTGCGCTACGGCAGCGCGGCGGCAACCAATACCTCCGGCATCGTCATGCTGGCCTACACGCTGATGCTCTGCGCCACCTCAACCAGCGCCTACGCCACCATTTTCGTGGTGCTCTTCGGCTGGGAGAAATGGCTGGCCATCGCCATCGGCGGCGCCATCGTAGTCATCTACTCCACTATCGGCGGCATGTGGTCCATCACCCTGGCCGACCAGGTGCAGTTCGTCATCAAGACCGTCGGCATCTTCGCCCTGATGCTGCCATTCTCCATGAATGCCGCAGGCGGCATGGATGGCATCCGCGAGCGCGTGGGCGCCGAATTCTTCAGCTTCACCGGCATGGGGCTGCAGTCGATCATCACCTACTTCGTGGTCTACACCTTGGGCTTGCTGATCGGCCAGGATATCTGGCAGCGCGTTTTCACCGCCAAAACCCCGAAGGTCGCCCGCTGGGGCGGGATGACCGCCGGCATTTACTGCATCTTCTACGGTGCTGCCGGCGCACTGATTGGCATGGCCGCGAAGGTGGCGCTGCCGAACATCGCCGGCGCGGCGGATAACAAGGACGTGGTTTATGCCGAGGTCGCCACTCAGTTGCTGCCCGTTGCGGTGGGCGGATTGGTCATGGCCGCGGCCGTGGCCGCGATGATGTCCACCGCCTCCGGTGCGCTGATCGCCGCCGCCACCGTGGCCCGCACCGACGTCACCCCATTTGTCGCCAGCTGGTTCGGCAAGCACTTGGAAGTGAATACCGATGAGAACCCGGAGCATGACGTGCGCGCAAACCGCATCTGGGTCATGGCCTTGGGCGTCGTGACGGTCGCGCTGGCGATCTTGGTGGATGACGTGGTCGCAGCATTGACCATTGCCTATGACATCCTGGTGGGCGGATTGCTGGTGGCAATCATCGGCGGCCTGCTGTGGAAGCGCGGCAACGGCCTTGGCGCTACGGCCTCCATGGCTGCCGGATCGATAGCTACTTTGGGCACCATGATCATCTTGGAGATCCAGGCCGAGAACAAGTTCGACGGCGTCTATGCCAATGAGCCGATCTACTATGGCCTGATCGCTTCGGCAGCAGCGTTCATTGCTGTTTCGCTATTGACCAAGTCGACGGACCGACAGGTGATTGAGCACTGGAACCTGCGGGTTGCGGGCAAGATCCAGGACGCTCCGATCAATGCCACGGCACAAGAGCCTACGCTCTAGTCCGCCAGGAATACCGAGTCGAGCAGATAGATTCGAGCCCTGTGCCCAGCGGTGAAAACCGCTGGGCACAGGGCTCGTTTGGTTCATCGAGCTTCAGTTCTTGGAACCGGCGCCCCATTTTGCCGCTGGCGCTTCCCACGAGGATAGGGCATCCAAAAGCGCTTCCGGTTCGCTGGCGACCACCAATGAGTCACGGAACTTCGGGGCCAGGAACCCCTGATCCGTCATGTGATCCAGCATGCTCAGCAGCGGCTGCCAGAATCCGTCGACGTCCAGGAGTGCTACCGGTTTTGCGTGGATTCCAAGCTGTTGCCAAGTCCATACTTCAAAGAGCTCTTCCAACGTTCCGGCGCCACCAGGCAGGGCGACAAAACCATCAGCCAGTTCTGACATGCGGTGCTTGCGAGCATGCATGTCGGGCACAACTTCCAAGCTCGTTAATCCTGGATGCGCCAGTTCACCATCAACCAGGACCTGCGGCATAACTCCGAAAACGTCTCCACCGGCCGCTCGGGCAGCATCAGCAATTGATCCCATCAGGCCTACCCGTCCGCCGCCGTAGACGATGGCTCGACCCGAGGCAGCAACAGTGCGCGCGAAGTTTTCTGCCGCCTGCTCATAAATAGGTGAATTGCCCGAAGCGGAGCCGGTGAAAACTGCCAGCCTTCGAATCTTTCGGTGCTGGGCGGCCAAGACTGGGAAGACCACGTCTTTGAGCAAAGGAGCGAGCTCATCCAGTTCCGCTAATGGGTCAATCCACCGCAGCTGTTCAATTTCGGCCAGAGGTTCAGCAATCGGTACCAACGGATGTTCAAATACGGTGGCTTGAACGCTATGCCCTTCTTCGTTAGCCGCCGGGGCCGTGAAGGTTCCAATGAGACGCAGCAATGCTGAATCCAAGCTCACTCCCAGCTCTTCGCTCACTTCTCGCATCGCTGCATCAATAGCCGCTTCCCCTGGCTCTGGCTTGCCACCAGGGAACATGAATGATGCCGTACCCCGTTTGCGGACTGTCAGAACCTGCCCCGCATCGTTTCTGAAAATGACGGCGCTGACAATAATCTGTTCTGGCATTCGAGTTCCTTCTTGGTACATCCGCATACTGGTTGCGCCTGTTCGGCACAACCGGCAGGCACCATTCAATCCTAGAGTTTCATCTGGGTGTGACTGGATCTCGTGGCCAACATGCTTTGGCGCTACGCAAACGAAAAGGAGCCGCCGCAGTTCATCAGCTGATGAACTGCGGCGGCTCCTTGGCTACAGGAACTAGTCCTTGATCAAATCGTGGCGCACGATCGTCTGATCGCGGTCCGGGCCTACGCCGATGGCGGAGATGCGGGTGCCGGAGATCTTCTCCAGGGCCAGGATGTAGTTGCGGGCGTTCTCCGGAAGCTCCTCCATGCTCTGCGCACCCGAGATGTCCTCGGTCCAGCCCGGGAAGTACTCGAAGATCGGCTTCGCGTGGTGGAAGTCGGTCTGCGTCATCGGCATTTCGTCGTGGCGCACACCGTCAACGTCATAGGCCACGCACACCGGGATCTGCTCGATGTTGGTGAGCACGTCCAGCTTGGTCACGAAGTAGTCGGTGAAGCCGTTCACGCGCGAGGCGTGGCGGGCCAGCACGGCGTCGTACCAACCGCAGCGACGCGGGCGGCCGGTGTTCACGCCGAACTCGCCACCGGTCTTCTGCAGGTAGAGGCCCATGTCGTCGAAGAGCTCGGTCGGGAATGGACCGGCACCCACGCGGGTGGTGTAGGCCTTGATGATGCCGATCGAACGGGTGATGCGGGTCGGGCCGATGCCCGAGCCGACCGATGCGCCGCCGGCGGTCGGGTTCGAGGAGGTCACGAATGGGTAGGTACCGTGGTCCACGTCCAGGAAGGTGGCCTGGCCGCCTTCCATCAGCACGACCTTGTCCTCGTCCAGAGCCTTGTTCAGCTCGTAGGTGGAGTCGATGACCAGCGGGCGCAGGCGCTCGGCGTAGGAGAGGAAGTACGAGACGATTTCCTCGACCTCGACGCTGCGGCGGTTGTAGATCTTGACCAGCAGCTCGTTCTTCTGGCGCAGTGCGCCTTCGACCTTCTGGCGCAGGATGGACTCGTCGAAGACGTCCTGCACGCGGACGCCCAGGCGTCCGACCTTGTCCATGTAGGCGGGGCCGATGCCGCGGCCGGTGGTGCCGATGGCCCGCTTGCCCAGGAAGCGTTCGGTGACCTTGTCCATGGTCTGGTGGTACGGGGCCACCAGGTGGGCGTTGGCCGAAACGCGCAGCTTCGAGGTGTCGGCGCCGCGCGATTCCAGGCCGTCGATTTCTTCGAAGAGGGCTTCAAGATTCACCACGCAGCCATTGCCGATAATCGGAGTGGCGTTCGGGGAAAGGATGCCGGCAGGAAGGAGCTTGAGCTCGTACTTCTCGCCGCCTACGACCACGGTGTGCCCGGCGTTGTTGCCGCCGTTTGGCTTCACTACATAGTCGACCTTGCCACCGAGCAGGTCGGTAGCCTTTCCTTTGCCTTCATCGCCCCATTGGGCTCCGACGATCACGATTGCTGGCATGGGATCCTCCCCCTTGCTTAAAGCAGCGGTTGCGGCGTGCTTAGCGCCGTCCCGGCACGGTGCCGGACAAAAAATATGCCCCTGTCCTGCTCACTGAAACCTGAAGGTCCGTTGCAAGAGTTAGGGGCTCTTACGACCAAAGTTTACCGAAACGATTAGCGAATCTCGAGTTGCACGTCACGATGTCGCCCACGCAGGCCATAAGCGACAACCAGAAAAGCTATTCCCGCGAAGAGCACGGCAATGGAAACAACGTACAGGGCAATGACGGGGTATCCCTGATCCGGGTCGAGGAACGGGTAAGGAACCCATCCATCGGACGCTCCGCGAATCAGCACTACCCCGGTCCAGAGCAACGGGTAAATCAGCAATAGCGGCACCGCCCGGTAGGACAGGGAAGTACGGTCCCTGGCCAAGAGCCAATCGGCCAGAACCAGCAGGGGACCGAGAATATGCATTACCCAATTCGCCCAAGGAAGCGGAACCCCGCCTGCGGCCCCTAAGGGTGCCAGCAGCGTGAGGTAGATCAGCCCGACCACGACCATGCACACGCTCGCCATGGCACGCAGGCCCACAACCCAGCGGGGCATCGAAGCACCCTTGGCTAGGCCCATCAGTCCTGCGATAAGCCCGACCAGAACCACCACCAGATTCGACTGGATGGTGAAGTAGCCAAAGAAATTCAGTGGCTGCACCGGGCCCCGTGAGGCAGTGTCGGCGCAGGTCGCCACGATAGCGCCCAGGGTGGCCAGCGCCCACAGTATCCGAGCCAGGTTGAGGAAGCGCAAGGCGGTTTGACGGGTCTTCACCCTGGAAGACTATAGCCAGCTGCTGCCTCATCCAAGGATTCATGCGTAGCTGCTCGGAGATTCCGGAACTTTGCCGGCCGTCAAAACCGCCCGGGAGAACTCTCGCGATGCAACAATTATTCCAGAACCAGCCAAGGGCTTGACCCTGACACAGTGTGAGGGCGGAGAACTGAAGCATGCTATCCATCGGGGCGTTTGCGCAGATCGGCCAGGTTACCCACCGCATGCTGCGGCACTGGGATACCGCCGGGGTGCTCAAGCCCGCCCACGTAGACCCGTGCAGCGGCTACCGTTCCTACGACCCTTCCCAGCTCCAGCGCTTGCATCAGATCGTGGCCTTGCGCGAGCTGGGTTTCGGCCTGGAAGAGGTTTCCCTGATCCTGGATCAGGGAGCCACCGCGGAAAAGATTGCTGAGCACTTGCAGAATCGTGCCGCGCAGGTCGAGGCCGAACACCGGCTGGCCACGCAGCGGCTGCAGGATGTGCAACGGCGCCTGCGCTTGATCTCAAAGGAGAATCTCATGTCACGCATTGAAATCATCCACAAGCCACTGCCCGCAGTGCGCTTGGCCGCAGGCCGCTTCACGGTGTCCGAGCAACCTGAAATCGCTGGTCGCATCGGCCCGCTCTTCGACAGAATCGCGCAGTCCATTCAGGGCCAAAGCCTTGCCACGCCCATTGCGCAATACAACGGAACTGAGGATGGAGTAGAGGTCATTGCCGGATACGCCACTAACGCTCCCAACCTCGCCGATGTCGAAATCATCGAGCTCCCCGCGGTGCCCGAAGCCATCTGCGGAGTGCACCTCGGCTCCATGGACACCATCCATGAAAGCTGGCAGGCCGTGCACGAAGAAGTCCTAGCCCGCGGTTTGGTTCCTACCGGTCCGTGCCGCGAAGTCTACGTGCGTGCCATCTCCGAAGACCAAGGTGATTGGGTGACCGAACTGCAGCAGCCGGTAGGCGTTTCTCAACCCACCAGCTGATGCGGGGCCTCCAACAGGTCCCCCGCCACGCTGCGCGCGGCACCGACCAGCGCACCTGTTTGGCCCAGCGGCGAGCACAGCAGTCGAGCCTGGCCGGCGATGCTCGGCGCGTGCATCTGGAGGCTGGCTTCCATGGCAGGACGTAGCCACTGTTCCAGGGCGGCAAAGTGCCCGCCAAAGACTACCGTGGAAACGTCATACAGGCGCATGGCCGAGGCCACCGCAATTCCCAAGGATTTTCCGGCCTCGGCTACCGCGCTCAGCGCGGGTTCGGTTCCGGTTTCCAGCGCTTGGAATAGCTGGTGGATCCGCCGTTGGCGCGAGGCGCTATCGACCATCGCCCCTAGATCAGCGGCAGCCAGGATCGCTTCCTGCCCGGCAATGGTTTCCAAGCATCCACGACCGCCGCAGCTGCAGGCCCTGCCCTCGGGGGCAATCACCACATGCCCGAGTTCACCGGCGTGTCCCTGGGGACCGGCAAAAAGTTCAGCGTCGATTACCAATCCGCCACCGATGCCCACTTCCCCGGAGACAAACAGGAAGTCGCGTTCTTGGACGTCCATCAACTGCTGCTGGGCCAGCGCTGAGGCGTTGGCTTCGTTAAAGAGCCTGAAGCGGGTTTTGGCGTCGGGCAGCAATGCTGCGACATCCAGGTCTTGCCGCTCCCAGCCGAGGTTAGGGGCCTGCAGGACGGTGTACCGCTCCTCGTTGACCAAACCAGGAACAGCCAACCCGCCGCCGAGAATCATTAGCCCTTGGGCCCGGGCGGCAGCTTGGAGCCTTTGACTCAGCTCTCCCAGCGCAGCGAGCACTTCGCTGGCTGTTGAGCTGTGGTTGGCACTGGGCAGGATTTCGTGTGCCAGCAGTTTGCCGCTGAGGTCCACCAGCCCGGCGGTTATGTAGTCAACGTTGATTTCCATGCCCATGACACAGCGTGCGGGGTTCAGGATGAGCCCCACCGAGGGCCGCCCGCGTTCCCCGTCGCGGTGCACGCCAATTTCGATAACTAGTCCGGCCGCCAGCAAATCGGCGACCAGGCTGGAGACCGAGGCCTTGGTGAGCTGGCTGAGTTGGGCGATATCGGCGCGTGATAACCGCTGGTCTTCCCCTGCGCCTGCGATCACCGATAGGACCCTGGCCAGGTTGGCTTTGCGCACGTCTCCGACGTTACCCGGGGCCGAAGAGCTTGCGGCACGGGCGCTAGACGCTGGTTGGCGCATGCCTTCTCCTTGAGAATTTTTTGGGACGAATCGTTCACTGCTCGCTATTGACTCTAGCGCATCACCACCCATATAGTTCAGGACATAAACTAAATGGCATCAGCCAACCCCCGATCCAAGGATGCATCCCATGACTCTTCAGCCAACCGCCGCCGACCGCTTCACTTTTGGACTGTGGACCGTGGGATGGACCGGTGCCGATCCCTTCGGTGTAGCCACCCGCAAGAACCTGGATCCGGTGGAAGCTGTCCACAAGCTGGCCGAGCTCGGCGCCTACGGCATCACCTTCCACGACAACGACCTGATTCCTTTTGACGCCACCGCTTCCCAGCGCGAGCAGATCCTTTCGGACTTCCGTGCAGCACTCAAGGAAACCGGCCTGAAGGTCCCGATGGTGACCACCAACCTGTTCAGTCACCCGGTATTCAAGGATGGCGGCTTCACCTCCAACGACCGCTCGATCCGCCGCTTCGCGCTGGCCAAGGTCCTGCACAACATCGACCTGGCAGCCGAAATGGGCGCCGAAACCTTCGTCATGTGGGGCGGCCGCGAAGGCGCCGAGTACGACGGCTCGAAGGACCTGGCCGCGGCACTTGACCGCATGGGCGAAGGCGTGGACACCGCAGCCGGCTACATCAAGGAAAAAGGCTACAACCTGCGCATCGCGCTGGAGCCGAAGCCGAATGAGCCACGCGGCGACATCTTCCTGCCAACCGTAGGCCACGGCCTGGCCTTCATCGAGAAGCTGGAACACGGGGACATTGTCGGATTGAACCCGGAGACCGGCCACGAGCAGATGGCTGGCCTGAACTTCACCCACGGCATCGCCCAGGCGCTGTGGGCAGGCAAGCTGTTCCACATCGACCTCAACGGCCAGCGCGGCATCAAGTACGACCAGGACCTGGTCTTCGGCCACGGCGATCTGTCCAGCGCCTTCTTCACCGTCGACCTGCTGGAGAACGGCTTCCCGACCGGCGGACCGAAGTACGATGGCCCCCGCCACTTCGACTACAAGCCATCGCGCACCGACGGCTACGACGGCGTGTGGGACTCGGCCAAGGCAAACATGTCCATGTACCTGATGCTCAAGGAACGCGCACAGGCATTCCGCGCAGACCCCGAGGTCCAGGAGGCGATGAAGCTCTCGGGCGTGTTCGAGCTGGGCGAGAGCACCCTGGACGCCGGCGAAACCGCGCAGCAGCTGATGGACGATGCGGCAAGCTTCGCCGACTTCGACGCCAACGCCGCAGCGCAGCGCAACTTCGCGTTCATCCGCCTGAACCAGCTGGCCATCGAGCACCTGCTCAACGCCCGCTAGACCGCTCACCCCCGCCCACCGCAGAAAGCAGCCGAAGAACAATGACGCTCGTTGCCGGCATAGATTCATCCACCCAGTCATGCAAGGTGGTCATCCGCGACGCCGCAACAGGCGCCCTGGTCCGCTCCGGCCGTGCCTCGCACCCCGATGGCACCGAAGTGGATCCGGAATCCTGGTTCAGCGCATTGCAGGAAGCGATCGCCCAGGCCGGGGGCCTGGACGACGTGGACGCCATCTCGGTGGGCGGGCAGCAGCATGGCATGGTGGTGCTCGACGCCAGCGGTGCGGTGATCCGCCCGGCACTGCTGTGGAACGACACCCGCAGCGCGCAGGCGGCCAGCCAGATCATCACCGAGGCAGGCCAGGGCGATGCCGCGGCGGGTGCCCGGTACTGGGCACAGCGCACCGGCACCGTCCCGGTCTCCTCGATCACGCTGACCAAGCTGCGCTGGCTGAGGGACAATGAGCCCCAGAACGCGGCCAAGGTCGCTGCCGTCTGCCTGCCGCACGACTGGCTGTCCTGGCGCCTGGCCGGCTACGGCCCGGGCTCCGGGGCAGCAGGGCTGGCCGCCCTGCGCACCGATCGTTCGGATGCCTCGGGCACCGGCTACTACCGTGCCGCCGAAAACGCCTATGACTACGAGGCGCTGGAGCAGCATCTGGGCCACGCCCCGATTCTGCCTACGGTCGCTGGCCCGCTGGAATCCATTGGCCGCACCACTTCCGGCGCACTGATCGGTGCCGGCGCGGGCGATAACGCCGCGGCCGGCTTGGGCGTAGGCGCCAAGGTGGGCGATGCGGTGATGTCCCTGGGCACCTCCGGCACCGTCTTCGCGGTTGCCGATTCCCCCTCGGCAGATGCTTCCGGCCTGGTGGCAGGCTTCGCCGACGCTACCGGCAACTACCTGCCGTTGGTATGCACCCTGAACGCCACCCGCATCTTCGACGCCACTGCCAGCCTGCTGCAGGCCAGCCTCGAAGAATTCAATGACCTGGCGCTGTCCGCCGCCCCGGGCTGCGACGGCCTGGCCTTGCTGCCCTACTTCGACGGCGAGCGCACCCCTAACCTGCCAGAGGCCACCGGCTCGCTGCATGGCATTACCCGAGCCAACTACACCGCCGCGAATCTGGCCCGCAGCGCGGTGGAAGCGGTAGTTTGCTCGCTGGCCGACGGCCTGCGCGCACTGGAAGCGCAAGGTGTCCAAGCCCAGCGCGTCATCCTGGTCGGCGGGGGCGCTCAGTCCCGCGCGGTCCAGCAGATCGCCGCACAGATCCTGGGCTTGCCAATCCTGGTCCCCGCCCCGGGCGAATACGTGGCCGATGGAGCCGCCCGCCAGGCGGCCGGCGTCCTGGCCGGAGAATTCCCCCACTGGGCACAGGGCACTGCCCAAGTCCCGGCGATGGAACCGGCCCCGCAGGTACTGGAACGCTACCGCGCACTGGTTTCCAGCCAGTGGCTCGACAAGTAGGGAATAGCCTTGGAACTGCGCAACAGGGAACTGAACTGGGCCGGAAATCTTGAATACCGGGCCAAAGAACTGCTCTACCCCACCAGCCTTGAACAGTTGCGGAACCTGGTGCGTGCTGCAAAATCCGTGAAGGTCTTGGGTTCGCGCCATTCATTCAATGACATCGCCGATACCGAGGAGCTGATGATCTCTCTGGCCAAGATGCCAGAAGCCATCGAGATTGATGAGCTGGCCATGGCCGTGCGCGTCAGCGCCGGCACCACCTACGGCGCCCTGGCTGATGCACTGCAACGCGCCGGCTATGCCCTGCACAATCTCGCCTCCCTGCCGCATATCTCGGTTGCCGGGGCGGTATCCACGGGAACCCACGGTTCCGGCGAAACCCATGGCAACCTCGCCACCGCCGTGCGCGCGGTGGAACTGGTGCTGGCCGATGGCTCGCAGCTGAGCGTGAAGCGCGGCGGCGAGGATTTCAATGGCATCGTGGTCGGCCTGGGTGCGCTGGGCGTGCTGACCCACCTCACCTTGGATATCGTGCCCAGCTTCGAGGTGGAGCAGACCGTCTACCAGGACCTGTCCTGGGACAAGGTGCTCGAGGACTTCGACACCATTCAGGCTTCGGCCTACAGCGTCAGCCTGTTCACTGACTGGAGCGGCGAGCAGGTAGGCCAGGCCTGGCTCAAGCGCCGCGTTGGCGACGCGCTGGCAGAGCATATTGACCAGGGCCGATTCGGCGGGTTCCCGGCGACCGCTGCGCTGCACCCGCTGCCCGGCGCCGACGGCGGGATCTGCAGCATCCAGTTGGGCCAGGCCGGTGCATGGTCGGATCGCTTGGCGCATTTCCGCATGGACTTCACCCCCAGTGCCGGCGATGAATTGCAGACCGAATACCTGGTTCCGCGCGAGCACGCAGTCGAAACGATCCAGGCTGTCCGCAGTCTTTCTCCTGCCATCACTCCCCTGCTGCTGGTCTCGGAAGTACGCACCATTGCCGCCGATGACCTGTGGCTCAGTGGAAACTACGGCCGTGACGGCATTGCCTTGCACTTCACGTGGAAGCCCCAGCAGGAGGCTGTCGAGGCGCTCCTTCCACGGATCGAGGAAGCATTGGCACCTTTTGCGGCACGTCCGCATTGGGGCAAGCTCTTCGCAGCCACCGGCGCGCAACTGGCCGGGCTGTATCCGAAGTTCAACGACTTCATTGCCTTGGCGCAGCGCCTGGATCCGTCCGGCAAGTTCCGCAACGGCTTCCTGAACCGCACGGTGTTTGGAACCTGAACGCGCACAGGCGTTGCGACTAGACTTGTCACCATGGCATTGACTCAGTTAACGGTCGTGGACACCGCGGTCGGCATCCTGCAACAGTTCGGGTTGGCTGATTTGTCGATGCGCCGATTGGCCAAGGAACTCGATGTCCAGGTCGGTGCGCTCTACTGGCATGTGAAGAACAAGCAGGAGCTGCTGGCGCAGGTTGCCGCCCAGCTGCTGAACACCCCTGCGCTGTCGGTGGTTGCCGAGGACTACAATTCCCCATCCGAGGCAATCCTGCAGCTGGCGCGCAAGCTCTACCTCGCGTTGCTGCCGATCCAGGACAGCCCCGAGGTCATCGAAGTCGCCACCGCAATGCAGGCCACCGAGCTCCAGCCGGTGCTGCAGCTTCGCACCCTGCTGGAAGCAGCAGGGCTGCCTGCCGAAAATGCCCGCCATGGACAGCAGCTGCTGCTGAACCACGTGCTCGGCTCGGTCGCCTACCGCCAGAACCTCGTGCAGCTCGATGTCGATGCACCCCTGGCTGACGGCTTCGACTGGGGCCTGCAGCGGGCCGTTGCCGGCCTCATCGGCTAGCGCCTCGCGCCGGGGCGTCCTCAACCAAACTTGCCAGGTAGTCCTTCGCTTCCTGCACCGAGTCGACAAGCAGCCAGGCTGCTTTGCACTGGATCTCCAGTTACGCGAACTCGGCCAAGGCCATATCAGCCACCCAACGCGCAATCACTGGCGTGCCGCACATCCGAGCGGCGGCGATCCGTTCCTGCGCGAAATCCTGGTACGGTTGGGCGTCCTGCGCGCCAGGTCGTGGAGCACTGCCATGGCAACAGCTCCGGCAGTACACCCTTGCTCGATCGCATCATGCGTCAATTCCTTGTTCACGGCTCCCTCCTGGAACCGCTGGCATGTGCTTGCGGCCGGACGCAGGCCGTTCTTTCCGCCATGGGTTTTGCGCCTTCGAGGGATCCTGATGAGCCGGAGGCAAGGCCAGCGGGATGAATTTCCATTCTGCTCTTCGAGCTGGTCGTATCGTTCCCGCGCTTGTCCGATGCCGGGCATATGTTTCACTGTCCGGCACAGGAGCGCATCGATCGGTGCGCGCACGGTCTTGCCTATCGGCGCAACGCGGCACTCGACTGCTACCGGACTAGCCGCCACTGGGCAGACCGGCCGCTGGCTGCCGGTCCGAAAGGCTGCTGAGCTAGCTCAGCTTGCCGCCGGATGCTTCCAGATAGCAGGCAGCGCACAGCGACTCGTACCAGACCTCTTCACCGTCGATGGCGACCTGGTCTCCGTCAAAAACAATGTGGTCACCTGATCTGCGGGTATTGAACATGGCCTTGCGCCCGCAACGGCAGATGGTCTTCAGCTCTTCAAGCGAGTGCGCCAGTTCCATCAAGCGTGCCGACCCCGGGAAGGCGCGGGTGCGGAAGTCGGTACGGATACCGTAGGCGAGCACCGGAACATCATCGAGCACGGCGATGCGCAGCAGATCATCGACCTGGGTTCGGGAGAGGAATTGCACCTCGTCGACCAGCAGGCAGGCTACCGGCGGCGCATCCACATGCGGCAGCAAGGCATCAGGGTCATCGCCGAGGCAATGGGCCGCGAACTTCTCGCGGAGGTTCTCTTCCGGCCCCACGCTGAAGTCGACTTCCCGTTCAATGCCCAGGCGGGAAACGATTGATTTCTCGCCCTTGGTGTCGACTCCCGGCTTGGCCAGCAGGATACGCTGGCCGCGTTCTTCGTAGTTGAAGGCAGCCTGCAGCAAGCTCGTGGATTTGCCCGAGTTCATCGCTCCGTAGCGGAAATACAGCTTGGCCACCATTGCTCCTCGAAAGTTGCGGTGCCTGCCAACTGGCAGGCCCCTTAAGATCTTAGTGCCCGCGCCGCGGATCGCCAGCGAACCGGCGCCGCGGACGGTTGCCCTGCTATTTCACCGCAGGCTGTTTCTTGCCGGCGAAAACCAGCCTGTAGAGCACCGACATCAAGATGACGAAGGGAACACCGAAAATCAGGGTGTACTTGAATTCCGGCACGAAGAACGAGGTCACCAGCAGGCCGGCGAGCAGTACCGAGCCGAGAATCGACGCGGCCGGGTAGCCTGGCAGCTTGTATTCCAGGACGGCCCGGTCCAGGCGCACCTGGCGGCGGAAGGACACGTGGGTCACCAGGATCATGAACCACGTCGCCAGGGCACCGAAGGTAGCCAGCGACATCATGATGCCGAAGCCTCCCTCCGGAACCAGCGCGTAGACCAGTGCTGCCACGGCGATGCCTCCGGCAGACATCCACACCGCGTGGATAGGAGCGCCCGCACTGTTGGTCCGGTGTGCCAGGCGCGGCGCGTGCCCGGAATCAGCCAGCGAATGCAGCATGCGGGTTGCCGCATAGAGCTGGGCGTTCATGGCCGAGAGCGCGGCAATGATGAGCACGAAGTTCAGTACCGAATCGGCGAACGGGATACCCATCTGGGACATCACAGTGACAAATGGCGATCCTCCGGCCAGCAGTTCGCTGGTGGGCGCCACCGCGAGGATCAGGGCCATGGTGAACACGTAGAAGAGCAGCAAGCGCAGGAAGGAGACCTTGAAGGCCTTGCGTACGGCAATCTTGGGGTTCTTTGCTTCTGCGGCGGCAATGGAGATCGCCTCGATGCCCATGTAGGAGAAGATCGCCACGATGACAGCGGTCCACATGCCGAACAGGCCATTGGAGAAGAAGCCGCCTTCGGCCGAGTAGTTATGGAACCCGTATTGGTCGCTGGGGTCGTGGAACACCAGCCAGAGGGCAATGATGATGAACGCGACCACCGCGAAGACCTTGATCGCGGAGAACCAGTATTCGGTGGTTCCGAAGATCTTCACGCTGGAGAAGTTCACGCCCAAAAGCGCGGCCGAGAAGACAAGGACCCAAACCAGCCCTGGAATCTCGGGGAACCAGTACTGCATGTACTCGCCTACCGCGCTGACTTCGGTGCCCACGGCGAAGATCAGCGCAGACCAGTACAGGTACTTGGTCAGGTACCCGGCGAAACGTCCAAGATAGCGTTCGGCGTAGACCCCGAAGGAACCGGCCACCGGCTGCTTGACGGTCATTTCCGCCAATGCGCCCATGACCAGCAAGGCGACGACCCCGCCAATGAGGTAGCTGATGATCACCGAGGGACCGGCCATGGCGATGGCGAGCTTGCTGCCCGCGAAAAGACCGGTGCCGATGGCACTGCCCAGCGCGATCATGGACATCTGCCCAGGAGTCAGCGACTTCTTCAAACCCGAACCGAATTCAGTGGCGCGTACCGGCTGCTTGCCCAACGATGCTCCCTTTAGACCTATGCGAACAGCACGGCATCGAAAATGCCGTGCTGTTGTTAAGGTTACTCTCGCGCAGATTCGCCGGCTTCGGCGCACCAAGACCCGAAAGCGGCGGAATTTGCGTTATGTCACGGCATTACGCACGGCGTACTCTTCGCGCTGCCAGGCATTGGTGTGCAGAATTTCACGCAGCTTCTCCACGGCGTCCCAGATATCGGTACGCGTCAGGTACAGCGGGGTGATGCCAAAGCGCAGGACTTCCGGTTCGCGGTAGTCCCCGATAACGCCCTGGTCAATGAGCGCAGCGATGATTTCGTACCCATGCTCATGGCGGAAGCTGACGTGGCTGCCGCGAGCAGCATGTTCGCGTGGAGTCACCAGTTCCAGGCCGTAGCCGGCGCAGCGGGTTTCAACCAGCTCGATGAACAGGTCCACCAGCTCCAGCGAGTTGGCGCGCACCTTGTCCATGTCCGCTTCCAGCGCGATATCCAGGCCGACCTCGATCATGGCCAGCGAAGTAACCGGCTGGGTACCGCACATGAAGCGGCGAATGTCATTTGCTGGAGTGTAGCTGCCAGCCATCTCGAAGGGCGACTTGTGCGACCACCAGCCGGACAGCGGCTGCCAGAAACGTTCATGGTGGCGGGCATTGACCCAGATGAAAGCCGGAGAACCCGGGCCGCCGTTGAGGTACTTGTAGGTGCAGCCCACGGCGTAGTCTGCATCTGCGGCATTCAGGTCAATCGGCACTGCACCCGCGGCATGGGCCAAGTCCCAGACCACCAGGGCTCCGGAGCCGTGGATTGCTGCGGTGGTCTCGTCCATGTCCCACATGGAACCGGTGCGGTAGTTCACGTGCGACAGGGCAACCACGGCGACAGTCTCGTCCAGTGCAGCGCGCAGCGACGCCTCGCCATCGATGAGCTTCACTTCATAGGCCACACCTGTTTCCTGCGAGAGCGAGTTGACCAGATCAGCCAATCCCTCGGCGATATAGATATCTGTTGGGAAGTTGTCGCGTTCGGTGAGAATCACCCGGCGCTGCGGGGCATCAGCCTTCTGCGTGCGCAGTGCCGATGCCAAGGCCTTGAACAGATTCAGTGTGGTGGTATCGGTGATCGCGGTTTCGCTGGGGTTCGCACCCAGCAGCCGCCCCAGCTTGTCGCCGAGCTTCAGCGGCATCTCGAACCAGCCGGCGGTGTTCCAGGAACGGATCAGGCCCTGGCCCCATTCTTCGGTCACCACCTGGGCGGCACGTTCGGCCGCACCCTTCGGCAACGCGCCCAATGAGTTGCCATCGAGGTAGATGACGCCTTCCGGGAGGTTGAAGCGGTCGCCAAAGGCCACCAGCGGGTCTGTCGCGTCCAACTGGGCAAGGGTCTCTCGGGTCAGTTCCGTGGTCATTGGATCTCCTGTTCAGCCAAGATCAAAGCGGGAGAACTTCCGTTCTCGATGGTGTTTCCATCGTAGAATCAGATTCGATATAGTGCGACTAAATCTGAACTTTCCCAAAGAATTGAGTTGATCAACCGTGGCAGGTTCATTATGGACAGTTCAAGGCGACGCCAAGCCGAATCCTGTTCGTGTAGACGAAGCGGATTTGTCCATTCTCGCCGAGCTGAGCAAGGATGCTCGAATTGCCAATAACGTCCTGGCTGCAAAAGTCGGCCTGGCGCCGTCCACCTGCTTGGGCCGGGTGAAAGCCCTCTCCAAGGCGGGGGTGATCACCGGCTACCATGCTGCGATCAATGAGCAACTTCTTGGCGTGGCCGTCAACGCCATGATCTCTATTGTGGTCTCGTCCACAGCCCGAGACCGCTTGCTCTCCTCGGCGCATCAGCTCAAAGAGCTCGCCGAGGTCAAGGAAGTCTTCGTTCTTGGCGGCTCGCCGGATTTGCTGGTTCGGGTGGCTACCCGAAGCATCGAAGACCTACGGGCATTCGTGGCCGCGCACTTGGGCTCCAACCGCGCGTTCTCATCCACCCAGACGGTAATTATCTTCGAGCACCTGGCTTAGCCGAGACAGGCTTTTTGTCATCTAACGGCGTCTCTCATCTATATCTCATTTATTTCAGCCACAATGAAAAACATGGGAAAGGAAGCTTTGCGCCGCGTCTTTGCGACAATCGCTGTAATCGCAGTCGTATTTCTTGGCGCGTTCGGAATCAGCCAAGCCTTGGAAGGCCCGGCGGACCGGGACCTCGGTGAAGGGTTCATCTTCGAAGAAGTGACTCCTTCCCCGACAATCGGCACACCTAGCACTCCTTCCTCTTCACCTTCTTCCTCGGCGGCTGAATCCCAAAAGCCGTCCTCCAGCCCGAGCACCTCTGCCAAGCCGAAAACCTCGGAAAAGCCTAAGCCCAGCGCTACCCCGACACCGAAGCCCAAGCCGAAACCTCCAGCACCAGCACCGCCAAAGAAGACCGTTGTCCCGCTGCCTCCTTCGGGCACCCAGTACGACGACGATGACGACGATGACGACTAGAGCGCCGGAACGCCGGTGGTCCATCCGGGCCCGAGTTCTGACCGGGATGATGCTCCTGGTTGGCTTGGCCTTGCTGGCAGCGGGTACGGCAAGCTTCGGCGTACAACGCCACGAACTCAATGAGCGCTTGGATGAGTCATTGACTCGCACCGTCAAGGAATTCGAAGTTCTTACCGAAACCGGTGTTGATCCGCGCACCATGGAACGCTTCAAGCACGCTGAAGACCTGCTCTACATAGCAATGCAGCGCACCTTGCCCTCCCCGAAGCAGGGCATGCTCTCCCTGGTCGGTGACGAGGTGCGTTGGACCGCACCGGATATCGTCAACACCCGCCTGGAAGATGATCCGGAATTCCTCGAATGGGCCAGAAGCATCCAGGACGCCAACCATATCCGTTTGGGAACTGTCGACACGGACATCACGACCTACCGTGCCGTCGTTGTTCCGGTTAGCCTTCCTGCAGACCACGAGCATGGCGCGTTCGTGCTGGCCTACGACTACTCTGCCGAGGCCATCGCCAACGACCGCAACTTCATGATCTATGGTGCCGTCGGCGCCTCGGTCATGCTCGTGGCCGCGCTGGCCGCCTGGCTTGTGGTTGGCCGAATGCTCGACCCGATCCGCCGCCTGCAAACTACCGCGCAGCAGATCTCGGAGACCGACGTATCCCAGCGCATTGAAGTTTCCGGAAATGACGAATTCGCCGAATTGACGGTCACCGTCAACGAAATGCTGGATCGCCTTGAAGGCGCGCTCAGCTCCCAGCGCCAGCTGCTCGATGATGTCGGGCACGAACTGCGCACGCCGGTGACTATCATCAACGGGCATCTGGAATTGATGGATCCCAACGATCCGGACGACGTTGCCCAGAGCCGCGATATCGCCATGGACGAGCTCGGGCGCATGTCCTTGCTCATCAATGACCTAGTCACCCTGGCAAAGTCCAACCGCACGGATTTCCTCCAGGTGGAACCGGCAGAAGTCGGCAAGCTGCTTGACGACATCCTCGACAAAGCCCGTGGCCTGGGTCCGCGCCAGTGGCGCGTGGACTACCGCACCGAGGCCACCGTGGCTCTCGACCCGGTCCGGACCACCCAGGCCATGCTGCAGCTCTGCGCCAACGCGGTGAAGTTCTCTGCTGCGGATAGCCGTATCGGCTTGGGCAACGAGATCGTGCGCGATGGGCATGGCAACACCACCTTGCGCTGGTGGGTATCCGATGCGGGCGTGGGCATCCAGGCTGAAGATCTTGAACGTATTTTCGAGCGCTTTGGACGGGGCCAGAACTCTGTTCGTTCTTCGGGGTCCGGCCTGGGGCTGAACATCGTGCAGGCCATAGCGGAGACCCACGGCGGACGCGTGTGGGTGAACTCAGAACATGGCAAGGGTTCGACGTTCTACATTGACATGCCGTTGACGACTGGAAGCAAGGAAGCATGAGCCAGATACTGATCATTGAAGATGAACCGCGAATCAGTTCGTTCGTAGCCAAGGGGCTGCGTGCTGCGGGACTGACCTCATCCATCGCAGAAACCGGGCATGATGGCTTCACCCAGGCCATTGACGGTGACCATGAGCTGATCATCCTCGACCTCGGCCTGCCGGATGAAGACGGCTTCTCGGTATTGCGGCGTCTGCGCGCCGCGCAGATCGATACTCCGGTGATCATCCTGACCGCACGCGGCAGCGTGGAAGACACGGTAGCCGGCCTGCAGAACGGTGCCGATGACTACATGGCCAAGCCATTCCACTTCGATGAGTTGCTAGCGCGGGTGCGCTTGCGCCTGCGCGCCGAGGACAACGCACCCGAGGTTTCCTCACTGGCCCACGAAGACTTGAACATGGACCTGCTGCGCCGCCGGGTGACGGTCAATGAGCGCGAAGTCGACCTTTCCGCGCGTGAATTCGCGCTGGCCGAAGCCTTCTTGCGCAACCCCGGCCAGGTGCTGAGCCGCGAGCAGTTGCTTTCCCGGGTCTGGGGCTATGATTTCGATCCAGGGTCCAACGTGGTGGATGTGTATGTCCGCTACCTGCGCAACAAGCTCGGCTCGGAACGTTTTGAGACGGTACGCGGATTCGGCTACCGACTCGCCTCCGAGCGCTAGCCGAATCCTGCACGGAATCTAGCGCAACGTCGGGTCCGGAACGAAGCTCTGCTGGAGCAAACGGCTCCAGCGATTGGCCGGCAGCTGCGGGTTCAGCAGTGCAATGCCGATGCAATACTTGGACATCGATACCTCTCGGATGCCCAGCTCGGCCAAGGCCTGGTCCGACGCGCCCCGGCCATCAGCGGACTTGGTCTCCACGACAACCAGGTCCGGTCCGTCAACCCTCGAATCGCCGTTGGCGTATTCCAGTTCAACGTCGCAGGTCAGCCGTTCGCCATCGATGGGGTTCACGAAAGTTGCACGCCGGTAGGCACTGTCCAGCACAGGTTGCAGTTGGGGCACGTCCTGCCCGTACTCGCTGCGCAGGACCGATTCCAGGAACTCGAGGTTCTCTTCGGTCAGCTCGCCGGCGCTGTCCAGATCCTGCTCGACGCGATGCTTCACCGTCGAGCCGCGAAGCCCCTTGGTCTTGATCTCGAACATCGACAGCCCGGTGTCAGCATAAGTGCGCGAGCGCACCTTGTATCGCCGTCGCCGCCCCTGGCGGTGGGCGCGGTACTGGTCGTAGTCCTCGGTATCGAAATACACCGATTCGTAGCGGAAGGTGCGCAGGCCATCGATCTGCATGATCTTGAATTGATCGCCCAAGCGCTCGGATAATGCCGTGAACTCCTCTGGGGCCAACAGGAACTTCTTGTCGACTCGGGTCTGCAGCGCCGCTTCGGAGATCACGTCTTCGAGACTGATCGGCTCCCGGCCGATGACGGCTTCTTCAAGAGCCGCGCGCGCCTGGGAGGCAACGACGTCCGCGCTCTTGGTTGCAAGCGCAGTCATCAGGACCACGTCTCCTGCTTGGCTCCGTTCTGCGCTGCCGGTGCGGACTGGCTGTTCGCCAATTCATAAGTGCCGGAGAAGCTCTCGGATGCGCTGGACTTGGCATTGGACTTGCTGCCGGCAGCGTTGGTACGGAAGCGGACATCAACGATGGTCAGATCGCGAACCATGTCCAGCTCGACAACTACGGTTCGCAGCACCTTGGCATCCAGCAGTTCTTCCAATGCAGCCTGCAGATCCGCCTTCTTCGGGTAGGCACGTTCCAGGGTCACGGTCTGGCGCTCGGTGCGCGGAGCGAAGCTCGGGTGGTCAGCAAGGAACATCACCAGAACCAGGGCCGCGGTGGCCGCTGGAGCCAGCCATGCCGGGTCCGGGTGCAGGCCGTTGACCAAACCAATGGCCAGCGAAATGAAGTAGTAGGCGACTTCTTCCTGGGTCAGCGTGTCTGAGCGAAGGCGAATGATTGAGAGGATGCCGAAGAGCCCCAGCCCCAGCCCCATGCCTGCGCCGCTGCCTGAAAGCAGCAAGGTGACCGCGAAGATTCCCATGCTCAAGGCGATATATGCGAGCACGAGGTCGCGGCGGAAGTGGCGGCGGAAGTATACGAAGTACACCAGAACCGTAATGCCGATGACGTTTGAGGCTAGTCCCGTCCAGAATGACAACATTGCTATCCCTTTCAAAAGTTTGAAGTGATGATCCCTTCTTTATGAACTTTAGGTGAACTAAATGAGTCCAAAAGTAGAACAACATGAGAACGCCCTCATGTTACTGAATAGGTCTTGACTTGCATGTTTGCCTTCTGCTGACGGAGAGTGTGCCGTCTGGCTGGTTTTACTCAGCTTCCGCGCACCCGAGTTCTCTTACTTCTTGAGCATGCCCTCGAAGCGTTAAACAGCTAACGGCGGCTATTCTCTTTGCGAGAATAGCCGCCGTTAGCTGTTGGAGTATCGCTTACTTGCCAGCTTCGATTTCAGCCTTGGCCGTCGAATCCGAATCGTTCAGGAACTTGCCGATGCGGTCGACTTCTTCAGTCTCGCCGATGGCTGCGGCCGCACGGCCCAGCGCATAGAGCGAGCGAAGGAAGCCTCGGTTTGGCTCATGGCGCCAAGGCACAGGGCCCTGTCCGCGCCAGCCGGCTTTGCGCAGCGAGTCCAAGCCTCGGTGGTAGCCAACTCGTGCGAACGCGTACGACTCCACGATGCGGCCCTCACTGTGCGCTTCGTTGGCAAGCAGCGCCCAAACCAGTGACGAGGCAGGGAACTTTGCCGCCAAGTCCGTGGCTTCATCACCGGCTTCATAGCGTGCCAGCACTTCGGTTTCTTCCGGAAGCAGGGTTTCCGGGATACCCAGCAGGTTTTCTCCGACCATGGTTACTTCAGCGACTTTCCGGCCGAGCCTAGCTGCTGGGCAGCTTCAACGATGCGGGCAGCCATGGACTCTTCAGCCTTGGCGCCCCAAACGCGCGGGTCATAGGTCTTCTTGTTGCCAACTTCGCCGTCGATCTTCAGCACGCCATCGTAGTTGCCCAGCATGTGGCCTGCGACCGGACGGGTGAATGCGTACTGGGTGTCGGTGTCGATGTTCATCTTGATCACGCCGTAGGCAACAGCGTCAGCGATTTCCTGCTCGGAGGAGCCCGATCCGCCGTGGAATACGAGATCGAATGGGTTAGCCTTGCCGATTTTGGCACCAACCTGGGCCTGGATATCCTTCAGGATCTCTGGGCGCAGCTTTACGTTGCCTGGCTTGTAAACGCCGTGGACGTTGCCGAAGGTCAGCGCGGTGATGTAGCGTCCCTTTTCACCGGCGCCCAAAGCCTCGATGGTAGCCAAGGCATCTTCGACGGTGCTGTACAGCTTGTCGTTGATCGCGTTCTCGACGCCATCTTCTTCTCCGCCCACGGCACCAATTTCAACTTCGAGGATCTGCTTCGCGGCAGCGGTGCGTGGCAGCAGTTCAGCAGCAATACGCAGGTTCTCTTCGAGGGTCTCAGCCGAGCCGTCCCACATGTGGGAGTTGAAGAATGGATCGCGGCCTGCAGCGACTTCAGCCTCCGAAGCGGCCAGCAGCGGCAACACGAAACCGTCCAGCTTGTCCGCTGGGCAGTGGTCGGTATGCAAGGCGATGTTCACGCCGTAGTTCTTGGCAACCTGGCGCGCGAAGGCCGCGAAGCCCAGCGAGCCGGTAACCATATCCTTGATGGATGCACCAGACCAGTATGCGGCGCCGCCGGTGGAGACCTGGATGATGCCGTCGGATTCAGCCTCTGCGAAGCCGCGAATTGCGGCGTTCAGAGTCTGCGAGCTGGTCACGTTCACTGCTGGGAAGGCGTAGCCGCCTGCCTTGGCAGCATCGATCATTGCATTGTACTTATCGGGGGTTGCGATAGGCATGCTTCACTCCTGGTGATTAGCGAGGTTACGCGTCTCCATTGACGGCGGTTCGCCATCCATCCTATCGGCTATGTCACTAACTAAGCCCTAAATCTCGTATCGTGACACGGGGAATTCCGCGGTTTACCGCAAAGCAAACGGCCAACCCAGATGAGAGCTTGTCTCATTATGGTTGGCCGCTGGCTTTTTACGTTCTCTATTCGGTTGTTGCGCTTACAGAGGTGCTTCCCGACGGAGCTAGCTGTGTCTTGGTCGTGGTGCTGGGCACTGATGCAGAGCTCTTGGAAGCCGCCGGAGTTTCAGTTCCGGTCGAGGCCGACTTCGACGAATCCGTCTTTGGTGCAGAAGCTGAGCCGGTTGGAGTATCCGTAACGGCTTCTTCTTCTGGCTTCGTTGGCTCTGGAGTTGGAGCCTCCACCTCATCAGTGGCATCCGGATCTTCGGGTCCGTCCGTAGCGCCTGGACTCTTCGAATCGTCAGGGCTCTTGGAACTATCTGGGCTCTTCGAGCTATCAGGGCTCTTCGAACCGTCCGGGCTCTGTGAACCATCTGGAGACTGCGAACCGCTCGGGCTTTCACTCTCGCTCGGCGACGGGCGCTGTGATTCCGATGGGCTTGGCTTCGGCCGTGGAATGCTTGGAGTGTCATCCTCGGGGACAATGACGTCTGGATCCGGGCCGCTTGGAGCCTTATCAGGAACGCGGGAGCCGTTGCCCTTGGGAGCACTGCCCGCATTGACTGTCAGCCGCTGCGAATTAATCATCGCCTGGCGCTGGCCCGGAATGGTTGGCAGGTAGTTGCGCGGATCATGCCAACGGCCGTCGATGATGACCTCGAAGTGCACGTGGCAACCGGTCGAGTTGCCGGTAGTGCCAGCCAGGGCGATCAGTTCACCCTGCTCGACTCGCTGCCCCACCTTGGCAATCAACTTCGAATTGTGGCTGTAGCCAGTCTGGACATTGCTGCCGTGGTCGATAGTCACGCGCATGCCGGAGTGCCCAGCCCATGCCGATACGGTCACCGTTCCAGCTTCAGAAGCGTAGACCGGCGAGCCGCAGGAAATAGGGTAGTCCTGGCCAATGTGGATCTGGTTGCCAGGACCGGTAGGGTTGGCACGCCAGCCATAAGGGCTGGAAATACTGCGGGTCTTGACCGGGTGCATCAGTTGCAGGTCGCCAGGCAATTTGCCGAGCTCGCCGACCATGCCCGCAAGCAGAGCTGAGGATTCGTTGTCATTGCCGGACGCTTCTGAGCCCGCGTCAGCGCCATCAAGCATTCCAACGGGACGGCCGTCAATAGCCAGCTCCTTGCCGGAACCGCCAAATGAGTTCAGCGGCGCATCTGCACTGACGTAGACCGGTCCGTTGAACATTGATGGATCTGCCACAGCATCGATGCCTACAGGGATATCGCCCTGCCTGGAGTCACCGGCCTGAGCCATGATCGGGATCGCCAGGGCTCCCGTCAGTCCGAGCGCGGCGACGATAGAAGTGGACCATATAACCAATGGCCTTCTGCGTCGAGGCAGCCCGGGCAACAGCAAGTCACGGTTTACTTGATGACGTCGTTTCACGACCGCCCTCTCCCAGATCACGTTTTCATAACTAAAACCCAGAGTAGGCGGAAAATGATAACTAATCCAGATGCTCGACTAAACTCGTCAGTATTAAATTTCTTGTTAACCTACTTTTTGCCCAAACACGTGCCTGCGTACCCACGCATGCATGGCAATCCCGGCTGCGGATGCCGCGTTGATTGAACGAGTCGAGCCGAACTGCTCGATGGACAAGGTGTCCTTGGCCGCAACGTGGACTTCCGGGCTGAGTCCCGGACCTTCCTGCCCGAAGACCAGCACGCAGTCCTTCGGCAGGTCGTAGGTCTCCAGTGGAACGGAGTCCGGGAAGATATCGATTCCCAGAATCGTCAACCCCTCGCCCTCAGCCCAGGCAACGAACTCCTCCACCGTTGCATGGTGGCGTACGTGCTGGTAACGATCAGTAACCATGGCGCCTCGTCGATTCCAGCGGCGACGGCCGATGATATGGACTTCTTTGGCCAGGAAAGCGTTTGCGCTGCGTACCACGGTGCCGATGTTCATATCGTGCTGCCAGTTTTCAATGGCGATATGGAAATCGTGGCGGCGTTCGTCAAGATCAGCAATGATGGCGTCCATCGTCCAGTAGCGGTACTTGTCCGCGACGTTGCGCCGGTCGCCCTCGGCAAGCAACTGGGGATCGTATTTTCCGTCGGTTGGCAGTTCCCCCTCCCAGGGGCCTACTCCGATCACATGCTGCGCGCTCGGGTCATTAACTGGTTCATGCGTTTCTTCGTTCACAGTATTAAGCCTAGTTCGTTATGTTCGCGCCCTTGTTCACGGCGCATTTGCGTGCGCCTGTGTAATCTCTTAATAGAACGGGATACTTTCAGTGCCGATAGCTCCCACCAAATATTTCCCTAGGGAGGATCCACGCCTCGTGACAACTTCAATCCGCGGTACGCGAACTGTCCACGACATCAAATGCTGGCTCACGGACATGGACGGCGTATTGGTTCACGAGAACCAGGCCATCAAGGGCGCCGCCGAGATGCTGAGCTACTGGCGCGACAACAACCTGCGCTTCCTGGTCCTGACCAATAACTCCATCTACACCCCGCGCGATCTGCGTGCCCGCTTATTGGCCTCGGGCCTGGACGTCCCGGAGGAAAACATCTGGACCTCCGCGATGGCCACTGCAGAGTTCCTGGCTCGCCAGCGCCCCGGCGGCCGCACCTTCGTCATTGGCGAAGCCGGTTTGACCACTGCCCTGCATGATGCGGGGTTCATCATGACCGACCAGAACCCTGACTACGTCGTGCTGGGCGAAACCCGCACCTACTCTTTCGAAGCCATCACCAAGGCCATCCGCCTGATCGAAGGCGGGGCGAAGTTCATCGCCACCAACCCGGACGCTACCGGGCCGTCCACCGAAGGCATTATGCCAGCCACCGGTGCGATCGCGGCTTTGATCTCGCGTGCAACCAACCGCGAGCCATACGTGGTGGGCAAGCCGAACCCAATGATGTTCCGTTCTGCCCTGAACCGAATCGATGCGCACTCGGAAACCACCGCAATGATCGGCGACCGCATGGACACCGATATCGTTGCGGGCATGGAAGCCGGACTGCTGACCGCATTGGTCTACACCGGCATCACCGCCCGCGAGGACATGGACACTTTCCCGTTCCGCCCGGACCTGCAGTTCCCATCCGTGGCGAATCTGCACGCGGAACTCGCCAAGGGTACCGCTGCAGCGGAAGCGCCTGCAGCCAAGAAGTAGCAGCTAGCGGATTCAGCAAGGCCGGGCTTTTGCCCGGCCTTGCTGCGTTGACGCAAGATTCCGGAAGTATGCTGAAACCGTGACCGAGCAAGTACCGAACGAGGTCCCGAGCGCGCGGAAGCGTGGACGGCCCAAAGGCAGCAACACGGGGACAACTAGAGCGGCGATCCTCAAAGCCGCGTCCAAGGAGTTCTCCCGTGCCGGATACGAGGCAGCCAGCCTCCGGTCGGTAGCGCGCCGAGCCGGGGTGGATCCAGCACTGGTTCACCACTATTTCAAGGACAAGAGCGACTTGTTTGTCCAGACCATGCGCATCCCCGTCAACCCAGGGGAAATCATCGCCGAGGCGGCAACAGCGCCGTTGGAGGAGATGGGCGAGGCGCTGACTCGCGCATTGCTCGCTACCTGGAGCAAGCCGGCTTTCCGCACGGCTGCAACGGCAATGATCCGGGGCTTGGTCTCCAGCAGCAGCGCGGCGAAAATCCTCCGTCCATTCCTGCAAGAGCAGATCTTCTCGCGCTTGGGTGCGCGTTTGCCGGAAGAAAGCGCCGAGCCGAGGGTAGCCCTGGTGGCCAGCCAGATTGTCGGCCTGATTGTCGCGCGCTACATCATTGGCTTGGAGCCTTTGGCCTCCATGGATGATGAGCAGGTTATCGAGCTGGTGGCCCCCACCATCCAGCGCTACCTCACCGGCCAATTGCCTGCGTTGAACCATTGACATGCTGCTGGCAGAGGTCCCTAATTCATTATGTGATGAATAAAACGGCTTGTGTCGATGTGCAGCGGCTCGACGTCAGACGCGGAAGGGCATTGGTCCTGGACCACGTGGAATTCCAGCTCGCGCCGGGACGGATCATCGGCTTGCTCGGCCCCAGCGGCAGCGGCAAGAGCACCTTGCTGCGAAGCATCGTGGGCAACCAGGTCATCAGCAGCGGAACAGTCTCCGTTCTCGGAAAGCCCGCCGGGCACAAGTCCCTGCGCAACCGGGTCGGCTATATGACCCAGGCAGCCAGCGTCTATGACGATTTGAGTGTCCGGCAGAACATCGCCTACTTCGCCAAGATCCTCGGCCAGCCCCCAGCCGAAGTGGATCGAGTCCTCGAAGCCACGGACCTGGCGGACCAGGCTGGCCGGCTGGCTATGGGCCTGTCCGGCGGACAGCGCAATCGGGTGTCCTTGGCCATCGCGCTGCTCGGCTCGCCGGAAATTGTCATCCTGGATGAACCCACGGTGGGTTTGGACCCGGTGCTGCGTGCGGATCTGTGGGCGATGTTCTCGCAGTTGGCGGCCACCGGCCTGTGCCTTGTCGTCTCCAGCCATGTCATGGACGAAGCCATGCGTTGCGATGAAATCCTGCTGCTGCGCGAGGGGAAGCTGCTCGGCCAGATGAGCCCGGCTGCATTGATGGAGTCAACCGGTGCAGACAATCCCGAAAATGCCTTCGTTGCCCTGATCGCGGCAGGCGGCACCGGGCAGCCGCCAAGGGGCACCGCACCTGCACCGAAGCATCGGGCCGAGGCCGAAAGGAACCAGCCATGAAACGGACACTCGCCACCGCCGGGCGGGTCCTGGCCCAGGTGCGCCATGACCCGCGGACCATTGCCTTGATGCTCATCGTGCCCAGCCTGCTAATCGGCCTGATCGCATGGATCTTCACCGACACCCCGGCCTTCAGCCGCATTGGCCCGGCAATGATCGCCTTGTTCCCCTTCGTGGTCATGTTCCTGGTAACCAGCATCGCAACACTGCGCGAGCGGCGCAGCGGAACCCTTGAGCGCTTGCTGAGCATGCCGCTGGCCAAGGGCGAATTCATCTTCGGCTACGCGCTGGCGTTCACCCTGGTTGCGATCCTCCAGACCATGATCGCGGTCAGTTTCGCCATCTGGGTTTGCGGCTTGGAGATCGAAGGCAGTTTCTGGCTGCTGTTCGCGGTGGCCGCCCTCGACGCGCTGCTGGGCATCAGCCTCGGCCTGATGGCCAGCGCCTTCGCACGCACCGAATTCCAGGTGGTTCAGTTCATGCCGGCGCTGGTCATCCCGCAGTTTCTGCTGTCCGGAATCATCCTGCCCCGCGAGCAGCTGCCCGGCGCGCTGGAGGCCATCGGCGACTGGCTTCCGCTGTCCCACGCCATCGACGCCCTCTCGGATGCCGCGGCGGGAACAGTGGATTCGGCGACGGCAAGCAGCATGCTGGTCATCGCCGCCTGGATCGCCGCCGCGCTGATCGTCGGTTCCCTGACCCTGCGGCGGCGCACCGCCTAGAAATACTTAGATTTTTGGATGACATGACTTAACTGGATCCGATGCCCCATTTCCTGACGTTCTTTGAACGCGACATTAATTTTACTCGAAAGAACAGATTCTCGTCTAAGCTTTATTGTCTCGCTCGTCTGATAACATCAGAAATTGTCGTGCAGTTCAGAATGTCGTTTTACGCTTGTACAATTTCAAAAGTGAGGGAATGAATTGGGGATCATAGAAGGAATTGAAGACCTTTCCGCCAAAATACGTGCGCAGAAAGATTCGATCCAGACTGAAGAAGCAACGAAGAACGCATTCGTTATGCCATTTATTTCGCGCGTCTTGGGATACGACGTATTTAATCCCCTCGAAGTGATTCCGGAATTCACGGCCGACCATGGAATGAAAAAGGGGGAAAAAGTTGACTACGCGATCATGAAAGACGGCGAAGTTCAGATTCTTATCGAGTGCAAACATGTTGGTGACTCTCTCAACGTCAAGCATGCTTCGCAGCTTTTCCGGTATTTTTCAGTTACCAACGCCCGAATCGGCGTGTTAACTAATGGGCAGGCCTATCATTTCTTCACGGATCTAGACGCTCCAAACATCATGGATCAGAAGCCGTTCCTCGTACTTGACCTGCTAGACGTAGACGAAATTGTCTACCCTGAACTCACAAAGCTCACTAAAGAAACTTTCAATCTAGATTCAGTGTTGAACTCAGCTGAAGAGCTCAAGTATGTCGGAGCGTTGAAACGCGAAATTGGCAACGAGTTCAAGGAGCCAGGAAAAGATTTCGTTCGATTGCTGATGACCAAGGTAACCGAACGTCGAGCGACCGCAGATAACTTAGCACTTTTCACTGAATTAGTTGGTAAAGCAACTAAGCAATTTTTGAAAGAAAAAGTGCATGAACGACTTAAAAACGCGTTACATGAAGGCGACGCCATTGAGGTGCCACTTCCAGACGGCCAACGGACTTCAGAACAGGTTCACAAATCAGTTGAAAACGCCGTCGAGGCAAAAGAGGAATCTGATAAGACCGGGGTAGTCACCACCGAAGAAGAACTTGCTGGGTACCAAATCATCAAGGCGATTGCGTGTAGCGAAGTCAAACCTAATCGAGTGACTCACCGCGATAGCAAAACATATTTTGGAATCTTGCTAGACGATAACAATCGACGAACGATCGCCCGGCTCCACTTCAATGCAAAAGCCCAGAAATACATCGGGCTCCTTGACGAAGACAAAAAGGAGACTCGGCATCCAATTGACGAGCTGGAAGATATCTACCTCTTCGCGGAACAGATTCGAACATGTGTCGCACGCCTAGACAGCAACTAGATTAAGTGCTTGAAACCGCTGCGCCATTCTAGTATTGGCGCAGCGGTTCGAGCACTTTCAGGTGCTGCCCTGCGGCGGCGCACCGCCTAGCGGCTACGCGATGTCCACCGGGGTGTCCAGCACGCGGCCCTCGGCCACTTCGCGCACCTTCCCGGTGATCCGGAACTCGGCCTGCAGTGGCAGGTCCTCGCTGCTGGTTCCCACCAGCGCGGTGAACTTGCCCGGTTCCACAATGCGCTTCCCGGACAGCCCGGTGAACGAGGTTCGGTCAGCATGCACGGTGAAAGCCACGCGCTTCGACTCCCCTGCCTCAAGCTGCACCTTGGCGAAGCCGGCCAGCCAGCGGCGCGGGCGCACCACCTGCGACACCGCGTCAGCCAGGTACAGCTGCACCACTTCGGCACCGGAGCGCGCTCCGGTATTGGCCACGGTGGCACTGACCCGAATGGTGCCGTCGGCAGCGATTTCAGTTTCCGGCAGTTCCAGCCCGGAGATCTCGAAGCTGGTGTAGGAGCTGCCGTAGCCGAAGGGGTAGAGCGGACGCGGATCGAGGTTGGTTACGCCTTCTGAATGCCACGCCAGCTTGGAAGCCAGGTAGGTGCCCGGCTGCCCGCCGATATGGTCGGGGATCTGCACCGGCAGCTTGCCCGAGGGGTTGACCTCGCCGGTCAGCACGCCAGCCAGTGCCGGCCCGCCTTCCACCCCGGGCATGAAGCACTGGATGATGGCCGCGGTGCGATCAGCGAATTGCCCCAGCGAATACGGGCGCCCAGTGACCAGCACCAGCACCGTCGGGGTCCCCGTGGCCAGCACGGCTTCCACCAGATCCCCCTGCCGCCCGGGCAGGCGCAGGTCGACGACGTCGCAGCCCTCCCCCGAGGTGCCACGGCCGAAGAGCCCGGCGAGGTCGCCAACGGCAACCACCGCGACTTCGGCGTTGCGGGCGGCCTGGACCGCCTGGGCGATGCCCGAATCATTCAGATCGGTGAAGTCCACGCCACGGGCATACTCGATCTGCGATCCGGCGAGCGCGGGAGCCTGCTGCAAGGCTTCGAGGATCGAGGCCATCGGCACGCCGTAGTCCTGCTGCTCGGCGAAGCGCGAGTAGACATGGTTGGTGAAGGAGTAGCAGCCTAGGTGGGTGCGCGGCTGGGAGGCGCTGGGCCCGATGACCGCCAAGCGTGCCGGGCTGGCCAAGGGCAGGATCTGCTCGTTGCGCAGCAGGATGATCGATTCCTCGGCCATTTTCCGGGCATGGGCACGGTTATCGGCCGAATCCAGTTCCACGTCATCGCCCAGCCAGGCCTGGCGCGGGTTCCAGCCCGGATCCAGCAGGCCCATCTGCAGCTTCTGGGCCAGCACGCGGCGCACCGCGGTGTCCAGGACTTCCTGCTCCAGCGCTCCGGCGCGGACCGCCTGGGCCAGGTTGGCGAAGGCGGTGGTCTCCGGGAGCTCAACGTCCATGCCGGCTTCCAGGGACAGCCGGCCCGCGGCGTCCTCGTCTTCTGCCACTTCGTGCATGCTGTGCAGGAAGCTGACGGACCAGTAGTCCGCCACGACGGTTCCCGCGAAGCCCCAGCGGCCCCGCAGCACTTCGGTGAGCAGCCGGTGGCTGCCAGCGGGCGCTTCGCCATCCACGTCCGCATAGGAGTTCATCACGGACTTCACTCCACCCTCGCGAACTGCGCGTTCGAACGGCGGGAACACCGTGTCTTCCAGCGCCCGGGGGCCCATGGAGACCGGCGCGTGGTTGCGCCCGGCTTGCGAGGCCGCGTAGCCAGCGAAGTGCTTCAAGGTGGCGTGCACCCCCGAGTCCTGCAGGCCGCGCACGTAGGCAACGCCCAGCTCCCCAACCAGGTGGGGGTCTTCGCCCATGGTCTCTTCCACCCGGCCCCAGCGGTAGTCGCGGGTGACGTCCAAGACCGGGGACAGGCCCTGGTGCACTCCCATCTTCAGCATGTCGGCGCCGATGCGCCGGGCCATGCCGCCAATGAGTTCCGGGTTGAAGGTGGCGCCCCAGGCAATGGAAGCCGGGTAGCAGGTCGCGCCAAGGGTGGTGAATCCGGTCAGGCATTCCTCGTGGGCGATGGCCGGGATGCCCAGGCGGTTCGCGGCAATGACCTGTTCTTGCAGCTCGACCAGGCGTTCGCGGCCTTCGGCGGGAGCCAGCGGGATGGTGCCGAAGGCGCGGGTGATATGCCCCAAGCCGTCCTTGATGGCGGTTTCGAAGCTGGGACCTGCGGTGAAGGTGTCGGCCATCGGCGCGACGTTGCCTTCCCCGTCCTGGTTTTCTTCCTCCGGGCGGATCCAGAACGAGCCCAGCTGCCCGGCTTTCTCTTCCAGGGTCATTTCATCCATGAGCGCGGCGACGCGCTGTTCGGCAGGAAGGGAGATGTCGTGCCAGGTTTGCTCGACGGTTTTCATGGCAGTTCCTTGTCTTCAAAGATTTCGATTGCTTGCGGGGGGCGGATCAGCCCTTGACTGCGCCCTGCAGTCCATTGACGATGCGCTTCTGCATGGCCAGGAAGAAGATCAGTGCCGGGATCATCGCCAGCGCGGTGAACGCGAAGACGCCGGCGGTGTCGGCCGAGTGCTCGCTGGAGTAGTCGGCGACGCCCAGCGGCAAGGTGCGCATATCCCCTTGCAGCAGCAGCAACGGCAGCAGGTAGGCATTCCACGAGCCGACGAAGGCCAGTACGCCGACGGTGACCATGCCCGGCCCGGACAATGGCAGCAGGATCCTCCAGAAGAAGCCGATGCGGCTGGCGCCATCGAGCTGGGCGGCTTCTTCCAGCTCCTGGGGCAGCGCCATCAGGAAGGGGCGCAGGATGACCACGGTCATGGGCAGCGCGAAGGCCGCCTGCGGCAGGGCGACGCCCCACCAGGTGTTGCCCATGTCCAGGTCCCGGGTAATCAGGATGAACAGCGGAACAATCGCCACGGTGGCCGGGAACAGCAAGCCAAGCACGAAGACCATGAAGATCGGTTCGCGCAGGCGGAACGTGTAGCGGGCCAGCGGGTAGGCAGCCATGATGCCGAAGACCACCACGACGATGGTGGTGATCACCGCGATCATCGTGGAGTTCAGCGCGTACTGCCAGAAATCCGGGTTCTTCAGCACGCCGGCGTAGTTCTCCAGCACCCACGGCTCGGGAAGGCCTGCCGGGTTCTCGGCCAGCTGCGCGTTGGTGCGGAACCCGCCGAGCACCCCGTAGAGGACCGGGCCCAGGGTGATCGCGACAACCGCCAAGGCGATGGCGTAGACCAGGACGTTTCCGCCTTGCCGGCCGTTGCGCTTCTTGGCGCGTTTTGCCTGGGCGGGGGTGTGCTGGGGCCTGGTAGCCAGGGTGGCGCTCATGCTTTGGCCTTCTTCCGCTTCGTGCGCTCATCATCGGGCTGCGAATCCCGCTTGAGGATGAACTGCTGGTAGGAGATGGCCAGAACCAGGGCGACGATGAACAAGATGACCGAGGCGGCCGCGGCGATTCCGAAGTTCTGGCGCTTGGTTCCTTCCGAAACCAGGAAGCTGGCCATGGTGGTGGTGGCGTTGGCCGGTCCGCCGCCGGTGAGGATCCAGACCATGTCGAAGAGCTGCAGCGAGCCGATCATGGACAAGAAGCCCCAGGTGCGCAGGGTGGGGCCCAGCAGCGGGATGGTGATCTTGCGCTGGATCTGCCACCAGGAGGCGCCGTCGATTTCCGCCGCTTCGTAGAGCTCGGACGGCACCCCCTGCAGCCCGGCAAGGAACAGGATCACCGCCAGGCCAAGGTACTTCCAGGTCAGCACGGCCAGCACGGTCCACAAGGCGAGTTCCGGCGTGCCCAGCCAGCCTTGGGCCGGCCCCTGGATTCCCAGCTTAGACAAGATGGTGTCGATCACCCCGTACTGCGGCTGCAGCAGCTGGAACCAGACCACCCCGGCGATGACTTCGGACAGCACGTAGGGCACGAAGATGATGGTGCGCAGCAGGGACTGGATCTTCATCTTCCGGTTCAGCAGCAGGGCGATGCCCAGGCCGATCGGCAGCTGCAGGGCGATGGAGCCGCCGATGATGACCAGGTTATGGACCAGGGCATCGGTGAACACCTCGTTGCCCAGCACCCGGACGTAATTCTTGAAGCCCACGAAGTCCACCAGCGGGCCGAAGCCCTTCCAGTTGTACATCGAGAAGCGCACGGCCTGGATGATGGGGACCAGCATGAAGACCGCGATCAGCAGCAATGCCGGGCTGACGAAGAACAGGATCTCCAGGTTCTTGCGCCGCTGCGCGGGCTTGCGCGTGCGCTTGGCACCGGCAGGCGGCAGTCCGTTTGGCGTGGAACGCCGCCTTTCGGAAAGCCCTGGGCCACCGCTGGCTGGCGGACTGGCTGCGTAGGTTACTTCTGGGGCCACGGCGTGGATCACTTCTCCAGGTCAGCGGCATCTTGGCTGGCGTCGACGATCTTCTGCGCGTCGGATTTGCCGGCGAAGAGCAGGGCGATCTCGTCGTTCATGGCCCCGCCAATGGAGGCGCCGAACGAGGTGTCGAAGTACAGCTGGAAATATGGCGCCTTGTCGCGCACGTCCATCAGCGAAGCCAATGCCGGATCCGAGATCGCGTCCTTGGCTGCCGGGTTGGTCGGCAGGCCCATGTCCAGCTCGGCGAAACCGCGCTGGACCTCGTCGGAGAGCATGTACTTCACGAAGTCCACCGCCGCGTCGGGGGCGCCTTCGGAAACTGCCCAGGCATCGCCTCCGCCAAGCTGCGCGGCCGGGTCTCCCTGGCCGCCCTCAATGGCAGGGAAGGGGAACCATCCGGTGTCTTCCCCCATGCCAGTGCCGTCTTCGGTCAGGCCCTGCATGACCCCTGGCTCCCAGTGGCCAGCCAATTCCATGGCTACCTTTCCGGTGGCCAGCAGGCCCGAAGCGGAGGTGGGGCCGGACTGCGCCGGGGTAGAGAGGAAGCCCGGGTTGAATGGCTCGGATTTGATCAGCTGGTCCACGTCTTCCCCGGCCTTGGTGAAGCACTGGTCGCTGAAATCGAGATTGGCGACCGAATCGGCCAGGGTCTGCTGGGAGCATTCGCGCACTGCCGCGTAGTACCAGTAGTGGGCTGCTGGCCATTTGTCGCCCGCGCCGATGGAAATCGGGTCGATGCCTGCCTGCTTCAGCTTCCCGGTGGCCGCAATCAGTTCATCGAAGGTCTGCGGGGCCGAGTCGATGCCCGCTTCCTTGAACAGCGCCTTGTTGTACCAGAACCCCGCACCGCCCAGCGAGAACGGCAAGGCGTAGGTCTTGCCATCGAGCTGCCAGCCGCCGGCGTTCTCGCCGAGGAAGGCGATTTCCTCGGAGGCCGCCTCGGTCAGGTCCTTGGTCAGCCCGGCGGCCACGTGGGCTGCGAGCTCCCCGCCACCACGTTCCATGTAGACATCCGGGGCGTCGCCGCTCTGGAAGGCCGCATCGAGCTTGGTGAGCATGTCCTCGTGCTGCATGGCGCTGACTTCGACCTCCACCCCTTCATGGGCGGCTTCGAAGTCGGCTGCAACCTGTTCGTAGTAGGCCTTGCCGTCGCCGTTATTGGAGTTGTGCCACCAGGTGATGGTGGTGGTTCCGTCTGCCGACGTCCCTTCCTGGCCTGCATCGGCGGCGCAGCCGGTGGCCAGCAGGGCAGTCGTGGCGGCCAGCGCCAGAATCTGCGCACCTCGGATCTTGGATAACATGCTCGTGCTCCTCAGCTGTGATGAAGACCTGCCGGCATCGGACGGCAGGCGATTGGCTCCACCAAGAATTGCACCGTGACGCAGGTCATGTCAATCGTTTTCGATAACGTTTTCGAAATCCATTGCGAAAACGTTATCGAAAGATCCGCAATCGGTCGTCATGCCCCCGTGAAGTCACGGAATTCCGGAGTATTTTGCGCTACTGTTAGTGAAGTGATGACCCCTCAGACCGGAATCCCCGGGATCGCCAATGCCCAGCAGCCGCAGATCCCCGGCGAGCCTTCCAGCGCACGCGTGACCATCAACGACGTCGCGCGCGCCGCGCAGGTCTCCGTCTCCACCGTCTCGAAGGTCGTCAATGGCCGCTACGGGGTCGCCCCGGCCACCATCGCCAAGGTCCACCAGGTCATCAGCGAACTGGGCTACGAGACCTCACTGGTCGCCTCCTCGCTGCGCAGTACCCGCACCAACATCATCGGCATCCTGGTGGCGGAGTTCGAGCCCTTCTCGCTGGGCCTGCTCAACGGCATCTCCGCGACCCTGCGCGGAACCCAATACGATTTGATGGCCTACGCGGGCAACCTTTCCCCCGAAGGGCATGCCGGCTGGGAACGCCGCTCCCTGTCCCGCTTGGGCGGAACGCTGATCGACGGCGCCATCATCGTCACCCCCACCGTGGAAGTCCCGCACAGCTCGGTGCCGGTCGTCGCCATTGACCCGCATGCCGGTCCGGAAATGCCGATCGCCATCGACGTGGACAACCGTTCCGGGGCCTATACGGCCACCCGGCACCTGCTGGATCTGGGCCATCGCCGCATCGGGCACATCCGCGGGCGCGGGGACCTGGCTTCCGCGCACCTGCGCGAGCAGGGCTACCGCCAAGCGCTGGAAGAGGCCGGCGTGGAATTCGATGGGCAGCTGTCGCACGATGGCGATTACCAGCATGATGCCGCGGTGCAGGCCGCCCATGACCTGCTGGACCTGCCCCAGCCGCCCACGGCAATCTTCGCGGCCAATGACCTCTCAGCCCTGGCCGCCTTGCAGGTGGCCGGCGAACGCGGGCTACAGGTTCCCGGCGATCTTTCGATCATCGGCTTCGATGACATCCCGGCCGCGGCACAGTCCTCTCCCCCGCTGAGCACCGTGCGCCAGCCGCTGCATGAGATGGGCGCCCAGGCGGTGAGCATGCTGCTGGGCCTGCTTGCGGGCGAGGACGTCCGCTCCCCCGGCCACCTGCCTGCCGTGCTCGTCCCGCGCGAGACCACGGGCCCCGCGCGCAGCAGCTAGCCGGGAAAAGCAGAGCACCCCGCCGCGCACCGGGAATTCTCCGGTGGGCAACGAGGTGCTGTGCAGGGAATCGCTTGCCGGCTACAGGCCCAGCTCGTTCTTGCCGTAGGCGAACAGGTACGGAACGCCGGCTTCTTCTTCGATGCGTTCCTTGGCTCCGGTGTCGCGGTCAACGATCACGGCCACGGCAATCACGTTGCCGCCGGCCTTGCGCACGCCCTCGACAGCGGTCAGCGCCGAACCGCCGGTGGTGGAAGTATCCTCGAGCACGATGACATCGCGGCCTTCGACGCTCGGGCCCTCGACCTGGCGGCCCATGCCGTAGGACTTCTGCGCCTTGCGGACCACGAAAGCGTCGATGGCGCGGTCCTTGGCCCGGGCGGTGTGCATGATGGCGGTGCCTACCGGGTCAGCGCCCATGGTCAAGCCGCCCACATTGCTGAATTCCAGCTTGGCCTCGTCCAGCAAGCCAAGCATGACTTCGCCAACCAAGCCCGATGCTTCCTGGTGCAGGGTTACACGGCGCAGATCGATGTAGTAATCAGCTTCCTTGCCCGAGGACAAGGTGACCTTGCCGCGCACAATGGCTAGTTCTTGGATCAGTTCTTTTAGTCGCTCACGGGCGCTGGTTTCGCTCATACCCTCGATTCTAGTCGGCATCATGGCTAGGCTGATTCCATGAACGCAAAACGCCCCTTGGGTTACTGGCTGAAATTGGTGGATTCGCTGATTGACGAGCAGTTTGCAGCGACTTTGGAAGAGCACGGTGTGACACGCAGGCAATGGCAGGTGCTCAACCTGCTGGAGCAGCAACCTGCCACCGAGGCGCAACTGGACGCCGGGCTTTCCCCGTTCTTCGCCTCGCCGGATGAACCGCAATCATTGAGAGAGCACCTTGCCGAGTTGATCGAATCCGGCTGGGTTACGGCAATCAACGGCGAGTATTCCATCACCGATCGGGGCCACACCTCGTTGCTCAAGCTCAGTGAGCTCGTGGAAAAGATCCGCACCCAGTTCGGCCAGGATCTGGACGGTTCCGAATATGACGCGGTGGTCGAAGCCTTGGAAAAGATTGCGCGCAATCTCGGCTGGAACCCGGACCAGGATTCCGAATAGCCCCTCCGGGATTTGTTGAGAACAGATTAACTTTCGTTCCCAGCCTGTGCAGCGGTACCGCACGGCGAGGGCTCATGCCTAGGATTAGAAGCATGCGTGAACTGCAAGCAAAGATCATTGAAGAGCTGGGCGTGCGCCCGGAAATCGACGCGGCCGACGAAATTCGCCGTCGTATCGACTTCCTCAAGGACTATCTGGCCGCTACCGGCGCCCGGGGTTTCGTGCTGGGCATCTCCGGCGGCATCGATTCAACGCTGGCTGGGCGCTTAGCCCAGTTGGCCGTCGAAGAGGTGCGCGAATCCGGCGGCGAGGCGCACTTCGTGTCGGTGCGCCTGCCGCATGGCGTGCAGAAGGATGCGGCCGATGCGGAAGCGGCCATGGATTTCGTGGCTGCCGACGAGCAGTTCGAGGTGAACATCCAAAAGCCTGTCGCCGCTTTCGATGAAGCCCTGGCCGATGCGGGCCACCTGGCGCTGAGCGATTTCAACCGCGGAAACCTCAAGGCCCGCACCCGGATGATCATGCAGTACGCCATGGCCGGGGACCGCGGGATGCTGGTCCTGGGCACCGATCACGCGGCCGAATCGATTACCGGCTTCTTCACCAAGTTCGGCGATGGCGGAGCGGACCTCCTGCCCCTGGCCGGGCTGAATAAGCGCCAGAACCAGGCACTGCTGCGCGAGCTGCAGGCTCCTGAGCTGCTGTGGGCCAAGGAGCCTACCGCGGACCTGCTGGACGGCCAGCCGCTGCGCGCAGATGAAGAGGAACTTGGCCTGACCTATCCGCAGATTGATGACTACCTCGAAGGCCGCGAGATTGACCCTGCGGCGGCCGAGGTCATCGAAAGGCGCTTCGTGGGATCCCGGCACAAGCGCACCGTACCGGCCACCTACTGGGACAAATGGTGGCGCGCTTGAGGATTACCCCAAGCCGGTGATTTCCTTCAGCGCCTGGACATGTTGCGCAAAGGCCTCCTGCCCAGCTGAAGTCAGCTTCGCCCAGGTACGAGGCCTTTTGCCCACATACCCTTTCTTGATCTGCACGTAACCGCCGGCTTCCAGTGCGCTCAGATGCCGGGAAAGCACCGAATCCGAAATGCCGATGGCTTCTTTCAAGGATTTGAAATCGGCTTCGTCCACGGCTTGCAAGGAGCCCATCAGTGAGAGCCGTACCGGGTTGGAGAAGTCGTCGTTGAGCCGTTCGCGAGCATGGGCATTCACTTGCGCACCATCGCAATTCCGGTCAGGAACAACGGCGCGGCAACGATAATCCAGATCAACGCGATGGCGCCCCAGCCCATGGGTCCCGCCCCGAGCAAGGCCACTGCCACCGCGTAAAGCACCATGCTCGCAATGAACCCCCGAAGATACATCTTGGAATGCCCGCGCGGCAGCGAGCGGTAGAGCTTCCCGTAAGCCAAGGACATCGCTGCAACGGATACGCAGAACAACGCCATGATGACGATGAAGCCGATAAAATCCGCATCGGGACGAAAGACCTGCAGCAGAGCAGCCAGGCCGCCCATGAGCACTCCCAAGATGATGCAATAGGTGCCCAGCAATTTGGCTCCGTACCCGGCGGCACGCTGCATTCCCTGCTGCGCCAACCCCAGGGCGGCCAGTTGCTCTTCAGGGCTCATTTTCTTGCCGGAACTCATTTGCTGGCCGCCTTGCGAGCCTTCTGCTGGCGCTGTGCGTAGACGGACGTCATGGTCATGCAAATTGCCATGAAGAAGCCCATGCCAATGAAGATCAGGGAGTTGTTGCCCGTGGCATAGGCGGTCATGGCCATTGCCGCGAAGGCCAGACCTGCCGCAACGGTGATGATGGTGTACCAGGTGCTGAATGGAATCTTCATTGTCCTGCTCCTTTGGCTTTGATCTTCCGAGTTCCCCAACCATAACAAGTACTTTCCGCTTTGGAAAGTACTTGTTATGAATCAGCTGGAAAGATTCCAACGGACGGATGCCCCGGCTACACGAAGGCACTGACTCCGGTCAGGGCACGTCCCACAATCAGCGAATTGATTTCATAGGTGCCTTCATAGGTATGGAGAATCTCGACATCGCAGAAGACCTTGGCCATTTCGAAATCGCTCACAATGCCATTGCCGCCAAGCATCGCTCGGCCCAAGGCGGCCGAATCCCGCGCCAGGCGGGTGGCAGTCGACTTCGCCATTGCCGCATCCACCATGTGCAATTCCGCGCGCTCTTGCTTGCGGGCAATATCGCCCATCATGGAAAGGCAGGCGCTCAGGTTGCCTGCAATTTCGGCCAGGGGCTGCTGAATCAACTGGAAAGCGGCCAGCGGCTGCCCGAACTGCTGGCGCTGCGCGACGTAGGCGCTGCAGATGTCGAGCGTTGCCATCATCGCGCCGACAGCCTGCCACCCCACCCACGCGCGAGATTGCATTAATAGCTGGTTTGCCGCAGCGAAGCTGGTCACCCCTGGAAGCTTATTCGCGACGGGAATCCGCACATTCTCCAGCCGAATATCCGCATTCTGCATGCTGCGCAGCCCGATCTTGTGTTCGATCTTGGAAGCGCTATAGCCAGGGCGGTCCGCTTCAACGAGGTAGGCCCCGACCTGCGAAGTTTCTTCGTCCTTGGCCCAGACCAGCGCGAAATCGCTGAAGGTGCCCATGCCGATCCACCGCTTGGCCCCGTTCAGAACGTACTGGTCCCCGTCGCGCTGCGCGGTGCTCCGTATGCCGCCGGCGATATCCGATCCATGTTCCGGTTCGGTCAGCGCAAATGCGCCGTAGGCTTCAAAGCCGGCGAGCTTGCCCAGCCACTGCTCGCGCTGCTCTTCCGAGCCCAATTCGCGGATCATCCCGATCACCAGTTCGTTGTGGATGCCGACCACGGATGAGATTGAAATATCGGCGCGGGCGAGTTCTGCATGGATCAGCCCCCGCAGCAAATGCGAGCTGTCCCCCAGCTGCAATCCGCCCAGTCCGAGTTCGGCCAGTTTTCCAATCAGCTCGGTCGGAAATTCTTCGCGGTTCCAATAGCCAACGGACTGCTTGCGCACCTGATGCTGCGCTACCTGCCTGATTCCAAGCAGTCGCTGCCGTTCGGTTCCACTTAGTTCTCCGGCCACATTCAAGAGGTCCATCCGGGGATTCCTTCCAAACCATAGGATGTCCAAGTATATTGTTGGACTAAGTCTTCTTTTGGGGGTATGCACATGACTTCTCCGCTCTCACGCGATCCAATCGCGCAAGCCAGGGAACAATGGATTTCCCATGGATGGTCAGCCGAGGCCGACTCCATGGCCGCAATTACCGCGGTGATGCGCACGGCATCGATTTACCTGCAGCGAGCCGATGCCATCCTCAAGCCGCACGGGCTGACCTTTGCGCGATTCGAAGTACTCGCCTTGCTCGGTTTCTCCAAGCGCGGCTCCCTGCCCATGAGCCAAGCCAGCCAGCTCCTGCAGGTCCACGCCACCAGCCTGACCAATTCGGTAGACCGCCTGGAAGCTACCGGTTTGGTGCGGCGCATCCCGCACCCGACCGACGGCCGCACCCGCCTTTTGGAACTCACGGCCGCAGGCCAGCAAGTGCTGCCAGCGGCCCGCGGCGATCTGAACGAAAAGCTCTTTGCCCAGAGCGATCTCTCCGGCAACGACGCCACCGAGATTTTCGAGATCCTGGCCCGATTCCGCAAGGCCTCCGGGGACTTCCTATAGCGATCCGTCGCGGATCGCGTTGATAATCCCGGAAAAATCGGTTCCCGCATCGCCCTCATCGCTGAACTTGCGGTACAGCGCTGCGGCCAGGGAGCCGAGCTGGGCATCGGTACTCGTATGCTCCAGCGCGCTAGCTGCCAGGCCGAGGTCCTTGGCCATCAGCGCTGCGGCAAATCCTGGCTGGTAATCGCGATTGGCAGGGGAAGCAGGCACAGGTCCGGGCACCGGGCAATTGGTGGTGACCGACCAGCATTGCCCCGACGCGGAGGAAATGACATCGAAGAGCGCCTGGTGCTCCAAGCCCAGCCGTTCTCCGAGCACGAAGGCTTCGGCAGCGCCAATCATCGAGATGCCCAGCAGCATGTTGTTGCAGACCTTGGCGGCCTGGCCTGCGCCGTACCCGCCGCAGTGCACGATCCGGTTGCCCATGTGCTCCAGCACCGGGGTGATCTCTCCGAGATCTTCGGCTTGCGCACCGAGCATGAACGTCAAAGTCCCCGCTTCTGCCCCGACCACGCCCCCGGACACCGGAGCGTCGGCGCTTCGATGCCCCGCGGAGACCGCAAGCTGCGCCGCTTCACGGGCCTGCGCTACGTCGATGGTGGAGCACTCCAGGAACAGCGTATTGGGCTTGGCGCTATCGAGCAGGTATTCGCGGTAGGCATCGAGCACGTGCTTGCCCGAAGGGAACATCGTGATGACGATGTCCACGCCGGCGGCCGCCTCGGCTCCGGTAGCCACGGTGCCGATGCCTGCTTCTCGGGCGGCCTGCACCGCATCAGGAACCACGTCGAAGCCCTTGATCCGGTAGCCTTCCTTGTGCAGGTTGATGGCCATGGGCAATCCCATATGGCCCATGCCCAGGAATCCGATAACTGGTTTTGCGTTCATGAGTGGCTCTTTTCCGCTAGATCTTCACCGAGCAGTGCGAAAGTTAGTTCTGCCCCGAACAGGGGCTCCAAATGCCGTTGCGTGCGCTGGCCCGGGCTTAGCCCCGGGACTGCTTCCGTCCATTGCGGTGTGCGGTCCTTGTCGATGACTGCGGCGCGAATCCCCTCGGCGAAATCGGGGTCATCAAGCCGGTGAACGGCAGCCCGATACTCTCGCTGCAGGTCTTTTCTCAAATCCGCTCCAGCCAGGTGGATCAGTTCTTCGGCCAAGCGCACCGAGCTCGGGCAGGCGGCGCCCAATGCCTTCAACGCCTCTTGGGCTTGCGGGCAGTCGTGCAGCTCCAGTGCACGCATGACCGCTGGGGTGCTTGCCTTGCCAAAGGCCTGTACCCATTCTTCGTGCAGGAAGCCAGGCTCCGGAGTCTCGGCATAGCTGGCCAGCACCGACGCGGCCGGCTGGGCCTCGAGGTCTGCGAGCACGTCGGGGATCCGGGCCTTGGGCACATACGAGTCGGCCAGGCCCAAAGCGATGGTGTCGGCCGCGCTGAATTTCATTCCAGTCAATGCCGCCAATCGTCCGGCCGCATGCGGGGCACGCGCCAGCAAATGCGTTCCGCCTACGTCCGGGAAGAATCCGATACCGACTTCCGGCATGCCGCAACGGCTGGTTTCGGTAACTATGCGATGGCTGCCATGCGCCGAGATGCCGATGCCACCGCCTAGGACGATTCCGTCCATGAGCGCAATGTACGGCTTGGGGTACTCGTCGATCAGGACGTTGAGCTGGTATTCAATGCGCCAGAAGTCAGCCGAAGCACCGCTGCGGTCCAAGATATCCCGGTAGATCGCCACGATATCCCCGCCGGCGCACAGGCCGCGCTCCCCTGCGCCCATAACCGCTACCTGAGCGATATCCGGGTCATCGCGCCATTCCAGCAGCACGTCGAGGAAGTCGCGGCACATGTCCGCGTTGAGGGCGTTCAGGGCCTTCGGCCGGTTCAGCGTAATGAGCCCCAGGTGCCCCCGGCGTTCGGTCAGAATCTCAGGCAACAGACTCTCCTTTGAGTGATTGAGGTCACCTACTAGTGTCGAATATACTCGGACTTCCAACTAAATTGAAGTGGCACAAGACAGCAAACTTGATAGGTTGAACTAGTGAAGATTGCAACCTGGAATGTGAACTCGCTGCGAGCCCGCGCCGACCGTGTTGAGGACTGGCTGCGACGTACCGATGTAGATGTCCTGGCTATCCAGGAAACTAAGTGCAAAGACGACAATTTCCCCTGGGAACTGTTCGAGAACAACGATTACGAGGTAGCGCACTTCGGAGTCAACCAGTGGAATGGCGTTGCCATCGCTTCTCGCGTTGGCCTCGAGGATGTTGAGCGCACCTTCCCCGGGCAGCCGGAATTCGGCAAGGCCGGCAAGAATCCGATCCAGGAGCCTCGCGCCATCGCGGCAACCTGTGGCGGAGTGCGTGTCTGGAGCCTGTATGTACCCAACGGACGCGCGTTGGATGATGAGCACATGGGCTACAAGCTGAACTGGCTGGATGTGCTCAAGCAGGAATCCGCCCGATGGCTGGCGGAAAACCCCGAGGCGCAGATTGCCTTGATGGGCGATTGGAACATCGCGCCAAAGGACGAAGACGTGTGGGATATCGACTTCTTCCTCGAGAACAAGTTGACCCACGTCTCGGCGCCAGAGCGCGCCTCCTTCGCTGCCTTCGAGGAGCTGGGCTTCACCGATGTCGTGCGCCCGCACACCGAAGGCGAATACACCTACTGGGATTACACGCAGTTGCGTTTCCCGAAGGGCGAAGGCATGCGCATCGATTTCTCGCTCACCTCGCCTGCGCTCACCGCACGCGTAACCGGCGCAAGCATTGACCGCGAAGAACGCAAGGGCAAGGGCGCCAGCGACCACGCCCCGGTCATCGTGGAGCTGGCCGACTAGTCATGGCGGCAAAGATGATTGGGCCCGCCGCAGAGCTGACCGCAGCTACAGCGCACCTGCGCGTCTACGAGCCGCTGGATGCTTTCGAGGATTGGGCCCAGTCCATCATCCTGCGTACCCCGCGGCGCACCGCGGAGCAGTGGGATGACTTCGAGAACGAGCGGCTGTGGAGCCGCACCCTGCGCCATGTCTCCGACCCGTTCCCGCATAATGAGCCGGAATTCTTCCGCAGCGTGAAGTCCTTGGACTACCAAGGGGCCGAGCACACGCGCTATTGCCCGGGGCAATTGCAGGCACGCAGCCTGCTCGCTGCCGAACAAGCCGAAGAAGCCATGCGGGCCGAGGTTTTCGACCTGCTGGTACCGCCGGCAGCGCGGCAAGCTAACGCACAACGCGTTGATGCCGACCGCCTGGCCAATGACCTGACCCATCTGCACACGAGGACCTCTTCATGGGGCATCCCGCTGGGCTGGTTTGCCCTCTTCCGCGAGGACGACGAGCACGAGCTGGTTCACAGCGGTGAGCAGCTGAAGACGGTTCGCATGTACGCCACTTTCGAACAGGCCATTGACCGCCTGGCTTGGGCAGTCCAAGCGCTGGCATCCCATGCGCCGCAGTCGCAGCTCTTCGAGGAGCTGGGCAGCCTTGGCGGATGGCTGGAATCCTTCGACAACAGATCGGTCATTGAACTGGATTATGGCCTGTTGGCAGAAATTGTGTGGCCCGATGATTCCGCGAACGACTTGATGCACGGCATTCAGGCGTTGGAAGACGAGGACATGACTAGCGCCGCCGCCGCATACCGCCGGCTGAGCAATCGCTGGATTGGTCCGCGGCATCTTGGCCGCGCGAACTAACTGCCCCTGGATACAGCAAAAGCCCCGGAATCCGGAGCTTCTGTTTAGTGTGCGACCCTGACGGGACTTGAACCCGCGACCTCCGCCGTGACAGGGCGGCGCGCTAACCAACTGCGCTACAGGGCCTAGTGCTTTGAATAAATTCAAGTCACACAGTAAAACCCCCGGGATAAACCGAGGGCCTGCGTGGCTCCGACCGGCGTCGATCCGGTGACCTTTCGATTTTCAGTCGAACGCTCTACCAACTGAGCTACAGAGCCTGGTACCACTAAGTGGACACCAAATCTACTATTGAAATAGTAAATTGAGCGACCCTGACGGGACTTGAACCCGCGACCTCCGCCGTGACAGGGCGGCGCGCTAACCAACTGCGCTACAGGGCCTTGCTTTCGCAAGCCAATGGATTTCTCCATCTGACAACCACATAATGGTTGTTTGTACCCCCAACGGGATTCGAACCCGTGCCGCTGCCGTGAAAGGGCAGTGTCCTAGGCCGCTAGACGATGGGGGCCTAAGTTGTTCGCTTCGGTTTCTTGCTTCTCCGTAGCGGACTCCAATAACTATACGCAGTGTTTTTTGCTTTTGCAAAATCGGCACCTGGACGAGTTTCACCCATGCCAAATCGGGTGCGCGGGCCTAGTCTGGAAGCATGCTTTTTGAGATGGATGACGACGAATTCCAGACCCTGGTCGAGCAGGCCATCGACGCCATTCCGGAGGCTGCATTCGCCATGATGGACAACGTCATTTTCTTCATCGAAGACGAGTATGAGCCGCTTCCAGGAGAATCAGAAAACCCTGAAATTCTGGGGTTATACGAGGGCATTGCACTCACGGAACGGGACCTGGACTGGGGCACGGGCGCACTTCCCGACCGCATAACGATCTTCAAGAATCCGACGCTTCGAGCCTGCGAAACACGTGAAGATGTAGTGCGGGAAATTGGGATTACAGTGATGCACGAAGTGGCCCATCACTTCGGAATCGACGACGCGAAATTGCACGATTTAGGGTGGTCATAGCCCCAAATCCGCAGAATCTTCTTTTGAGATCTGCCTCACAAAAATACTCGAATGCAGTGGTCGAGTCGAGGTCGAAAGAGACCCAAAGCACAGGCATGGCGCTTGGAATCGCCATCCGGGTCCAGTCGACCGGCGGGCAAGCCGCCCAAAAGCCGGCTCTCAACGATTCGCGCGCCGGTCGGTTTCCCGTTGCCCCGCTGGCGGCTGCTTTATCCGGGCGTGATCAGGTGCAGCCAGCCGGAGGAACCTGGCATGCCCCTTGCCCTTGTCCACCCAGCGACTCTGGGCCCCTCCGCCACCAAGGGCAGCGAGGTGATCCCGATTGGGAGCACGGCACCGCACCCCCTCAAAAGGATTTCGCCATTGGAGCCGGCGCCTCCGAGGCAGACCCAGCGAAGCAGAGCTTTGCGCCCTCCCGGAGTACCTTTCCCTTTTAAAGGCAAACCTTTTTGCAGCCGCACATTCCCCTCCGGCACGTTACCCAAGCTTCATGACAATCGATACCTTGGTAACGAGGCGAGATATATGTCTGAGTAATTTCCCAGCCACTCTTGATCAGCCACACAGATCCCAAATGCCACTATCTTCGCAGATCACCGCCGAATACCCAGGCGAATTACACGAATGGGATTCATGTGACTGATGTGAACAGTGTTGCCAAGCGTGTCTTAATTGGCCTAATGTGCTATTTGGAGTCTTATCCGAATCGTGACCTACTCATCGGTGAAGGTCACGACTCACGCACTCCGCGTCATCCAAGTACTTAGTGAGGAACGATATGGCTACTCGCCACACGCTCGGTGTTGCTGCAAGCACCCTAGCCCTAGCGGTGTCCTGCATTGCAGGCGCTTTGCCCGCTTCCGCATCTACTTCAGCTCTGCTTCCTCAGTCTGTGGCCATCGCTGCCGCACCTAGCGCTTCCGCGCTACCTTCGGACGCAGAGGTCCAGGACGCAAAGAAGGATAAGGCTTCGACGAACGCGATGATCGCGCGCATCGAAGCTTCCCTGGCTTCCAGCCGCGCCGAACTGAAGCGCGTTGAAACTGAGGCCGCTCAGGCTCAGGAATCCCTGCTCACCGCCGGCGAAGAGCGCGATCTGCGCACCGCTGCGGCCGAGAAGGCTGTAGAACAGCTCGAGTACGCAAAGACTTACCTGGAGCAGAGCCGCAACGATCTGGGTGCTATCGCTTCGGATATCTACCGCAATGGCGCAGGCACCTCGACCCTGAGCCTGCTCCTTGATGACAACCAGGAAGGCGACCTGTTCTACAAGGCCGCTACCATCGACGCGTTGAGCGAACAGAAGGTCCAGTCCGTCAACACCGCCACCGAGGCCGAAGGCCTCGTTTCGGCTTGGCAGGAATATGCTGATGCGGCACAGAACGCCGCCGAAGAAGCTGCAGCCAACTATGACGCAGCCGCAGCGACCGCGAACAGCACCCTGTCCACCTACGAAGCAGCTATCGCACCTGAGAAGCAGCTGCGCGATGACTTGATCGGCCACCTCGCTACCTTGAAGCAGAAGGAAGAGGCCGAGGTTCGCCAGGCGGTTGAAGAGCGCGAAACGCAGGAGCAGGAAAAAGCTCTCGCGGACGCCATCGCCGAAGAGGAAACCGCCAAGGTTCCCGAAACGAAGCAAGACTCCGTTCAGCCGCTCTCGGTTGAAAAGCCACGTGAGCTGGAGCAGGCCGAACCTGAAGAGGAAACGGTCGAGTCGGAGCCTGAGGAGGTTGAAGAGGAACCGGAAGCTGTCGAGCCTCCCGTAGCGCCGAAGCCGGAGCCAACTAAAAAGGCCGAGCCAAAGCCGGAACCGACCAAAAAGGCCGAGCCGAAGCCGGAACCGACCAAAAAGGCCGAGCCGAAGCCAGAGCCAACCAAGAAGGCCGAGCCGAAGCCGGAACCGACCAAAAAGGCCGAGCCGAAGCCAGAGCCAACCAAGAAGGCCGAGCCAAAGCCAACCAAGAAGGCCGAACCGAAGCCGGAACCCACCAAAAAGGCCGAACCGAAGCCGGAACCCACCAAAAAGGCCGAGCCGAAGCCGAAGGCTACCCCGAAGCCGGCACCCAAGCCTGAGCCAAAGCCGGAGCCCAAGCCGAAGGTCACCCCGAAGCCAGCGCCTAAGCCTGAGCCAAAGCCGGAACCTAAGCCGGAGCCGAAGCCTGAAGTCGCGCCGCAGTCCGGCAGCAACTACTCAGCAGCGTTTTCCTGGGCCTTGAAGACCGCGGATGATCCCAGCAAGTACTACGTTTACGGTGCCAACGGTCCCGATGCTTTCGACTGCTCGAGCTTCTCGCAGCGAGCTTTCGGCAAATCCGGCATCAGCCTGCCACGTACTTCGTCCCAGCAGTTCGCTAGCGCCCCGCAGTACGTGTCGCTGAGCAACCTGCGCCCAGGCGACTTGGTGTTCTCGTCTTCCAACGGCGGTTCCTCGTTCTACCACGTAGCCATCTACATCGGCAACGGCCAGGTCGTCCACGCTCGCAACCCGAACGCCGGCATCTCGGTGACTCCACTGAGCTACGTCAACAACCTCTACCCGAAGGCAGCCCGCTACTAAGTGCCACCCCCTCGAGCACGAAGGCCGCACACCCTTTTGGGTGTGCGGCCTTCCTGCATTCTGGCTACAGGCGTGCGGTCACTGCTCCTGCGCCCGCGTATCGAAGTCCTTGCGGTTCTCCAGGCGAGGGTCATCCGAGTCCGGCACGACCATCACCGGGCCCTTGGAGTGGTGCAAAACGCCCTGCGAGGTTGAGCCAAGCAGCATCCCGGTAAAGCCGCCGCGGCCCCGCGAGCCGGTGACGGTCAGTACCGCATGCTCGGATTCGCGGATCAGCACCTCGACCGGAGGCCCGGAGACCACATCGGTTTCCATCTTCAGCGACGGATAGTGCGACTTAAGCCATTTGGAGCCCACACTCATCTGGTAGCGCACATCTTCCAGCACGGCTTCCTGGTCAACGGTCGCCGGCATCCATGCCAGCGCCGCCCCCACCGGCGGCACCGCGCAGATCAGGCGCAGCGTCAGGTCGCTGGCGATGGCCGCGTCCGCGGCCGCCAGCACCGCTGAACGCGCGCGGTCTGAACCGTCAACGCCGACCACGATGCAGTTGCGGTTCGACGCCGCGGCGGCACCGGCCTCTTCCTGCTCCTTGGCCATGGCCAGCGGAACCACGACGGTCGGGCACTTGGAGTGCGCGGGCAGTGCCGAGGACACCGAGCCGAGCAGGCGGCCAACGAAGCCACCGCGGCCACGGGTTCCGACCACTACCAATTCGGCGTCCTGGCTCAGGTCCAGCAGCACGCCGGACGGGTCGCCGGATTCGATATAGGTGCGGATGGCCGCCGTGCTGCCTTCAAGCTCTGCGCGGGCCTGGCGCACAATGTCCTCGGCTCCCCCGCGGATCAGGTCGTCATCCAGGGTCGAGTAGCCTGCGTCCATGGAGGACGCGGCGAACACCGGGATGGTGTAGGCGGACACGATATTCAACACGCTGCCGCGGCGTACCGCTTCGCGTTCGGCCCAGCGCAAAGCGCATCTGCTCTGCTGGGATCCGTCCACGCCAACGACAATTCCTTCAATCTTCTCTGCTGCGACTGGTGCTTCGTCACTCATCAGACTCGCTCCTCAACTACCTCAGATATAACGGGATGTGATTTCCCTTACCACCAATGTACTTGCTTCCGCAGTTCTAGGTGTGAGTTGGGTCTAAAGTTTTCGCGTACAGCCTACTGGACACTCGGATCGATATGAATCAGCGCCCGAAACGTCATAGAATTTTTCCATGTCCTCCTCCACACAAACCGCGTCCGGGAATGCTATGGCCGCGCGCATCGACCGATACTTCAAGATTTCGGAACGGCGTTCAACGTTCTCCACCGAAGTTCGCGGCGGCATCGCCACCTTCTTCGCGATGAGCTACATCGTCGTCCTCAACCCGCTGGTTCTTTCCGGTGCCGATTCCTCGGGCGGCGAGTTGGGCATCCAGCGCGTTGCCGCGGTGACCGCATTTGTCGCCGGCATCCTGACCATCCTGATGGGCATCTGGGCCCGCCACCCATTCGCCATGGCTACCGGCTTGGGCGTCAACGCCTTCGTCGCTATCACCGTGGCAACCAACCCGGAACTGACCTGGGCTGATGTCATGGGCCTGGTGCTCATTGCGGGTGTGGTCATGTTCGGCCTGGTGCTCACAGGGTTCCGGACCGCGGTGTTCAATGCGGTTCCAGCCGGATTGAAAACCGCCATCGTGGTGGGCATCGGCATGTTCATCGCACTGATCGGCCTGGTCAACGCCGGCTTCGTCCAGCGCCTCCCGGATGCCGCGAACACCACCGTTCCGGTGGGCCTGGGCTTCGACGGAGAGCTGATGGGCTGGCCGATCCTGGTCTTCGTGGTCGGCCTGCTGCTGACCATGGCCCTGGTGGTGCGCAAGGTCAAGGGCGCGATCCTGATCGGCATCGTCGTTTCGGCGATCCTTGCCAACATCCTCGAAGCCGTCTTCCACATCGGCGCGATGGAGACCAATACCTGGTCGCTGGTGGTTCCGTCGCTGCCCGAGTGGACCCTTCCGGACCTGTCGCTGATCGGCCAGGTCAGCGTATTCGGCGCCTTCAGCAAGATCGGCGCCACCGCCGCTTCGCTGCTGGCCTTCGTCATCCTGCTCTCGATCTTCTTCGATGCCATGGGCACCATGGTGGGCCTGGCTTCCGAAGCGGGTTCCATGGACGAGAACGGGCAGATCCCCAACGTGGACAAGGTCCTGCTGGTGGATGCGGCCGGCGCGATCGTCGGCGGCGGCACCTCCAGCTCCTCGGCGCAGATCTTCGTGGAGTCCGGTGCCGGCATCGGCGAGGGCGCCCGTACCGGCCTGGCCTCGGTAGTCACCGGCCTGCTGATGATCGTCGCGATGTTCCTGAGCCCGCTGATCTACCTGGTGCCTTTCGAAGCCGTGGCGCCGGCACTGGTCGTGGTCGGTTTCATGATGATCACCCAGGTCTCCAAGATCGATTGGAACGACTGGGGCATCGCGCTGCCGGCCTTCCTGACCTTCACCCTGATGCCGTTCACCTACTCGATCGCCAATGGCATCGGTGCCGGCTTCATCTCCTACGTCTTCATCCGCGCCACGCAGGGCCGCGCCAAGGAAATCCACCCGCTGATGTGGGTTGTTTCCGCGGCTTTCGTGCTGTTCTTCGGCATCGGACTGATTGAGATGTGGGCCGGGGTCAAATAGCCCCGAAGCCCTCCAGGCGCCCCGTCATTGCTCCGGCGATGGCGGGGCGTTTTTTGCCTCCGGCCCGGCGGGAACTGGCTAGGATGGGCACTATGAGCGATCAGCAGAACACCGCTGGGCAGTGGATCCAGGTGGCCGCAGGCTTGAAGAACCCCTCGATGCGCCGGCTTCTCGGGGCGGTATTGAGCGGGCACGGGGTACCCGAGCAGGCCAATAAGTCCGAACGCAAGGACTTGGAGCGCTGGGCCAGCATCGGGCTTCTGCGCCAAGAGGGGTCCGGCTGGGCGCTGAACGACGAACTGCTGGAGAAGACCTTGGCTTCGGCCTCGGCCGCGAAGGCCGACCGCGTCGGGATCCGCCGCTTCTTCGACGAACACAAGCTGCATAGCCTCCCGGCGAAACCAGCGGACCGCCATGAAGTGCTGGTCTACCTGCGCAATGCGGTGATAGGAGCCGGGGACGAACTGCGCGAAGAGCAGCTCAATGAACGGCTGCGGGTATTCCACCCGGACGTCGCGCTGCTGCGCCGCTACATGGTTGACCACGGCCTGCTGCAGCGCGCAGCAGACGGGAGCGGATACCGGATGGGCCCCGGGAGCTAGCCGGTAATCGGCACGGCCCCGGTGGCGAAGCGCTGCACTGCCGCCCCTGAAACCAGCTGCGCCGGCAACGGCGCAGTGCGCAGGCTGCGTTCGAATGCAGGGCCGAGCTTGAGCGGTTCGTCGCTGGCCAGGAACACGATGTTCCCGTAGCGCCGGCCCTTGAGCATCGGCGGGTCGGCGATCATGGCCACATGCTCGAAGACCTCCAGCAGCGTCGCGGCTTCCGCCTTGGCGCCGGACAGGTCCGCGGTATCGCCGCAATTCATGATGTAGACGCCCCCGGCATCCAGCACGCGCTGGGCTTCGCGGGCGTAGTCCGCCGTGGTCAGCACGCGCGGGGTGGTGCTCCCGGCGAAGACATCGCGGATGATCACATCGCGGCTCGCATCGCTCAAGGTGGGCAGCACCTGGGCTGCGTCTCCCACGCGCAGGCGTACCAGCGGAGCGCGCGGAACCTCGAAGTGGACGCGCACCAGCTCGGCCAGCTTGGCATCCAGCTCCACCACGACCTGCCGGGCGTTTTCATAGCTGGCTGCGACCCAGCGGGCCATGGAGCAGCCACCTCCGCCAAGGTGGAGCACGCGCAGCTTGCGGGCGCGCCCGTCGTATTGCCCGGCCGGGAAACCGATGGCGAAGACCGGTTCCATCCAGCGCATGTACTCGAAATCGAGGTAGGCCGGGTCCTCCAGGTCCACATGGGAGGAGGGCACGCCGTTGACCTTCAGGATATAGCGGCTGGCGCCGTAGGGATCAGCTTCAATGATCGCCGTTCCGGTGTCGATCGGATACTCTCCGAGCATTGATTCCTTGGCATCCCTAGCCACGCGCGCGCACCATTCGTTGTTCGATTAAGCCATTCCAGCTGCCAGTCAGGGCTTCACTGGTTCCATCAGGCGTGAATCCCTGCTTCGCGAAGAAGGCCAGGGCCCTCTCGTTGCCTTGCAGGACCCAGACCAGGGCGTCGTGCTGTCCAAGGACAACATCGAAGAGGTGCTGGCCCAGTCCGGTACCGTAGTACTCTTCCAGGACATAGAGCATGCCCAATTCGACGTCCACACCGGCATCCTGGTCTTCTTCGATGGCCGGAGTTCCACCGGCTAGCCCGATGATGCGGCCATCACGGTCTTCCGCGATGAAGAATTGCGCTCCGGATGCCAGCCCGCGTTCCCACCAGGCTGCCTGGCCATCAAGTTGGCCATCATGGTGGGCGAAAAAGGACTCATCGCGAAGTGCGGCGTACGCTTCTCGCCAGGCTTGCAATTTCATTTGCAGCGCTGGGCGGACGTCTTGTTCAGTAGCCAGTCGGATTCGGTAGTCGTTCATTTGCGGCACTTCTCTAGCCTACGGCAGTGACTTCGCTATTTTCTTCCAACGCACCAAGGCCCCCTCCTACTAAAGTAGTATTGCGGACTGTCCAAATGCTTGAAAAAATATTCACGTAGTCGTAAACTTTTTGGCTCAAAGGGGGGGGTCGGACTTGAACCGGAATACAAAATACGCTGCCTTGACTGGTGGCCTTGTCGGTTCCCTGACCCTGACCATCAGCCTTTCCTCGACCTTCTGGGTGATTTTGCTCGGTTGCGTTCTCCTAGCCGCCGGCTTCAGCATTCTGGCCAGGTTCGAACGCTTCTGGGGCCCGGCCGAACCGGACCACTACTACTACATCGTTCCCATGCTGGTTGGCCCGGTAGTTGCGGGGCTGGTGCGCAATACCGGTTATGCCCTGTGGGTCGGCCCGCCGATGGGTATTCTCTGCGGATTGGGCGTGTACTTCTTGATCCTGAAGTCGCCGCCGTTCAAGCACGATGAAGCCGGGGAACTCGAATTCGAGCGCCCCGAGCGCTATCCAACGCGCTAGAGGACTCGCGCTAGCGCGAACCCGTCCCACCCCTTGACGCCTATAGTCTGCAGCGCCGTGGCTGATACGCGCGGGTCATCGCGCAACCACCGCAAAGAGTCCTGGATTCCGCGAACATCGGCTTCTTGCGTCCCATGCCGGGATGGGTCATCCAAGACCGCGCCGCTGCGCACCACGTTGTCGAGCACCAGCACGGTGCCTGAATGCGCCAGCTCCAGTGCGCGTTCCAGGTAGGGCACGTTGTTGCGCTTATCGGCATCTATGAAGATCAGGTCAAATGGTGCAACGCGTTTGGAAATCAGCGAATCCATGGAACCCTGAGCGGCCCCCAACCGGATTTCAACACGTTCTGAAAGCCCTGCCCGCTGCAAGTTCTCACGCGCAATCGAGGCATGCAGGGGTTCAAATTCGCAGCTGATGACGGTACCAGCTGCACCGACGCCCCGGGCGAGCCAGCTGGTGGAGTAGCCTCCGAGGGTTCCGATCTCGAGGACCCTCCGGGCACCTGTGATCTCGGTGAGCAGCTGGAGGAACTTTCCCTGGGCAGGACTGACTTCAATCCGTGGAAGCCCGGCACTATGGGAATGCTCCCGGCCTGCCTCCAAGGCATCAACGCGCAACCCCAGCGCCTGTTCCAAATATTCATCGACGGCTGCGGCATGGTTCTCTGCAGAATGGTGGATCATGACGACATGTTCTCCTCACTATCCTCAATAGCCTTCTCCAGGCGTTGGATTTTGCCATCGAGCTCACCTTCGTAACCGGGGCGGATATCGGCTTTCAACACCAGCGATACGCGCGAACCGAATCGGCCAACGGCCATGGTGGCTTGCTTGACTACCTCCATGACTTCGTCCCATTCACCTTCGATCTCGGTGAACATGGAGCTGGTGCGATTGGGGAGGCCAGAATCGCGGACGATTTTCACCGCTTCGGCCACTGCATCGTGGACCGAACCGTTGGGGTTGTCGTTACTTGGGGCTACGGAGAAAGCTACAATCATGCTTCCACTGTCCCACTACGCCTTGTGCTTGTCATCCGCCTTGCAGGCAATATCTAGGCAGCTAGTCCGCTCGCCCTCAAGACGATGGCCGCCAGAGCACCGACGACAACGACGACAAGATAGGGTGCCTTGAAAGCCAGTGCGATAATCGCCGCCGCGAGCGCACCGATACGGGCGTCAATCACCAGTTCCTGCCCGGAGGTGAAGGCGTTGACCGTCACCAACGAGGCGAGCAACGCAATGGTCAGCGTGGCCGCGACATGGGACATGGTCGGCGAGTCCAGAACCTTGCGTGGCACAAAGTAGCCGCAGAGCTTGATTGCGTAGGCCGTCAGGCAGGCTCCCAGAATCCACCAGCTCAATTCGCTCAAGGCTGGTCCTCCTCAATGCTTTCCAGATCGCCGTGCTCGGTCGCAGCCGGGGTCCGGCGGCCGGTGGCCACCGCGTAGATCGCAGCGCAGGCCGCGGTTACCAGAATCGGCAAGCCCGGCGCGGTGATCGGCACAGCCAGCGCGGTGAGGATTGCGGCCGCAATCGCGATCATGACCGGTTCAACTGACTTCAAGCGCGGCCAGAGCAAACCGATGAAGGCGGCGACCGCGGCGCCATCGAGCCCCCAAGCCGCGGGGTCCCCCATGCGTTCTCCGAGCAAGGCTCCGACGAGGGTGAACAGATTCCACAGGACGTAGACGCCCACCCCGGCGGTGAAGAAACCACGGCGCTTCTCGGCCAGGTCCGATTGCCCCAAGCTGACTGCGGTGGATTCATCGATGGTCACCTGGGCCATCCAGGGCACATGCCGTCCCAAAGGCCGCAATGCCTGCTTGATCTGCATCCCGTACACGGCATTGCGGATTCCCAGCAGCGAAGCGGCGGAGAACGCTGCCGAGGCAGCACCTCCGCCTGAGATCACGCCGATAAAGGCGAACTGCGATCCGCCGGTGAACATCAAGGCGCTCAAGGCAACGGTTTGCCACAGATCCAGTCCTGCAGCAATGGACAGGGCCCCGAAGGAAATGCCGTAGAGCCCGGTGGCGATCGCGATGGAAAGGCCCATCCTGGTCGCCGGAGTGAACCAGCTAGCGGACGTGGCGTGCATCGTACCTGACCTTGTAGACACCGCGCTTGACCTTTGCGTCGCCGATCTCGACGTGCTGCAGCTGGTTCAGGTGCTTCACGTGGGTGCCACCGCAAGGTTCGGCATTCACCCCGGCGATGCTCACGGTACGGATGCCCTGAGCATCGGTGGCCGTTGTGATTTCTCCGCCGCCAGCGATGAGTTCATCGACGCGTCCTTGGAGCCAGGCCTTGGCGGCGGCCCGTTCGTTCTCATCACCCAATGGCAGGTCGAGGCTGGCCGGATCGAAGTCGAGCCGCGACTGCCCAGGGAAGTGCGAGTGGCCCTGGTGCTGCCAGCCGCGGTCTTCGCCAGCGAAGCCCAGGACGTGCCCTGCGGTGTGCAATGCGGCATGGGAAAGGCGCAGCTCGCCATCGATCTCAGCTAGGACCTGATCACCCACCTGCCGGGCGCCGGCGCCGTACAAGACCACCAGTGCATTCGCGTCGCGCTGGACTGAGACAGGCAGCCCGTCCACGGTGCCTGAGTCTTCGGGCTGGCCTCCACCACGGGGATGGAAGATATTGGGGCTCAGGGCAATCCACAGCCCGTCTTCGCCGCTTCCCGTCGCAATGACTCGGGCCTCCGCAGCAAAAATGTACGTGTCCTGCAGGTACAGGTTGACCTGTGCGATTTCTCCGGTGTTCATGTGGCCTAGCTCAGCTCCAATTCTTTGCGCAGTTCTGCCGGGCGGTTGCTCGTCAATTCCCCGACACCCAGGTCCACCAGGAATTGCGCATCCGCGGGACGGTCAACCGTCCAGATGCGCGCCTTCAGCCCTTGTTCCAGCCATCGGCGCACAAGATGCTCATTGGCTCGGGTCCAGGCGACCCCGGATCCAATGATGCCAGCTCCCCCTGCGTTGATCAGTTCGATTCCTTCAGTCACGGAGCGGTAAAGAACATCGTAGACACCTGCTCGCCCCAGGTCGCCGGAATCAATGAGCTGCCGGACATAGTCCGGGTTGACCTCGGTCATCAGCTGGCACAATAGTGAAGTGCTGACGGTGCGTGCCAGATAGCGCAGGGAATTCGGCTCAAAGCTCATCAGGGTCACCGCGATCTGCCCTTGCGAGCCGGCCGTGCCCGTCTGCGGGTCGAAGCCATGGGCTGCGAGAACCTGCAGCACACCCTTTTCGAGCAGGTGGCCATAGGGGCTTGGATGCTTGATTTCGATAGCCAGGCCAATTGGCTTGCCGCGTGCTTCAATGAGCTCGAAAAGTTCGCCGAGGCTCAGGAGCTGTTCATTCTCCGCCCCGTACTCGGCCGGGACCATGCTCGGAACGACTCCAGTGAAGTCCATGGCTTTCATCTGGGCCAAGGTAAATCCGGCAACCAGACCGGCTGAATCAGAGGTGCGGTCGACTGTTGGATCGTGGTGGCAGACGACGATTCCGTCTTTGCTCAGATGGACGTCGCATTCGATTCCATCGGCGCCTTCGTCGATGGCCTGCAGATAGGCAGCACGAGTGTTCTCCGAATATTTATGGGAGCTGCCGCGATGGGCGAAAAAAAGCGTATCCATAATTCCTACGCTACGCGATCATCGCTCCTTGGCAACGCAGATTGGCCTCTGCCAAGACGCTTATTTCTTCGACTGCTTTCGTGGCTTCGGCCTGCGGATGCAAGCACTTGCTGCCATCGTGCAAAACACGAAGTTACCCGGCAAGAAAAGGTGTCCGCTTTCCTGATTCTGCCCCGGAATTCCAAGGCAAAATCGCCATCGTCATGGGAATCAGCATGCACGCCGATAGCTGGCTGCGATTGCCCCGCTGGCCAGCGGCTGCGCTGATATCAACTGGAGGTGACGGGAATCCTGCAATCCTGCCTCATGCAGGGTTGGTCCATGCCCGGCGATGACTGGATGGACTAGGAAGTGGTATTCGTCGATAAGTTCCATCCGGTCCAGAACCGTTGCCAATTTGCCGCTACCGAGCAGCACTCCATTGGGGTACTGGTCCTTCAGCTTCTGCACCGAGGCGCGTAGGTCGCCGCTTAGCAAGTGCGAATTCTTCCACGAGTACGCGGTGCGGGTGCTTGAGACAACGTACTTGGGCTTCTCCTCCAGCTGCTGCGCCCAGCGAAGCAGCGCTGGTGGCGCTGCGATATCTCCATGAGCGACGGCCGGCCAGTAATCTTCCATCAGCTCGTAGGTGGCACGCCCCCAGAGCATCGCTCCGTGCGCATTCATCAGTCGTGTGAAGTAGTCGTGCAATTCGTCGTCGGCGATGCCTTCGCGATGATCTACACAGCCATCCAGCGTGACGTTGATGCTGAATGTCAATTGTCCCATCGCAAGCTCCTGTAGCTATAGCCTCACCACCAGGTCCCCGGTGCCTTGACTGTAGGGTTGCCGGCCAGCCACGTCAAGCAGCGACGATGCATCATCAGGCAACCGGTGCGAAAGCAGAGACAGGCCCGTTCGCATCGGCGATGTCCGCCCAGCATCTGCGTTGGATGCAGAACCTGTAAGCGAAACACAATTTCACGCTCATCTTCCGGGAGACTAAGCGTCAAAGGTAGGCTCGCAGTATGCCGCCACCAGACTCATCCCCAAGTTTGTCCCCTGGTCCCCGCGACCTCATGCCCATTGTCCAGGGCCTGGTCCAAGGCCCCTGGCCAAAGACCGAAGTCGAGCGTGAAGTCCTGTTCGGTGCCCTTGGATTCGTTTCCGGAAACAACGTTGATGCCGAAGACCACGATTCACCACATCAAATGATGAGCCTAGACCTCGGCCTGCCAGGAAAAATGGTGAGTTTTTGGGATACTTACCGTCAGCAATTCCTCAGCGTCTGCACCCACCTCTACGGATCGCTGAACGCCCAGGACCCGGTGGCCCAGTATGGCTACGAAGCCCTGCAGGCGCAGCTTTCCCAACTGTATGGCACTCCTGAGCGCCCTTGGGACGACGAAGATCAGTCGGTGTGCATGTGGCGCTGTAATGGCCGGAGCATCACCCTGCAGCTATTTGACCGGTCGGATAGCACCGTGATGCTCACCATCGAAGACCTGGCACTCGCGTCAATAATTGAAGCCGAAGAAGCAGCCCACTAGTCTTCTCACTCCTTGGACTGCTTGAAGCGGTTCAAAGCGATTGCGATGCTTCGATAATAGGCAGGCCGCAAGCCAACAGGAACAGTGCTTAAACAAGTGCAGGGGCCAGGCTTTCATGCCTGGCCCCTGCACGGGTTAAACAGGTGAGGCCCCGGCACCAAACGGTACCAGGGCCTCAAACCATCTACTCAAGTTAAGTCCGGCGGTGACCTACTCTCCCACACC
>NZ_JBIUWE010000002.1:0-531579 GCF_044743275.1 Glutamicibacter sp. NPDC087661 | reverse complement strand
TCGGTGTTCGCATCGGTGTTCGCGTCAGTATTCGCATCCGTGTTGGCATCGGTGTTCGCATCAGCGTTATCCGCAGTGTTCACATCGGTGTTCGCATCGGTGTTCGCGTCAGTATTCGCATCCGTGTTGGCATCGGTGTTCGCATCAGCGTTATCCGCAGTGTTCACATCGGTGTTCGCGTCCGTGTTATCTGCAGTATTCTCATCACTGTTCTCAACTACCACGAAGCTCACGGAATCGGTTGATTCGTTCTCGTCCGTTGCAGTAGCTGTGTGGTCACCGGCTGGCACGTTAGGGAACGTGACAGACCAGTTTCCGTCTCCGTCAACAGTGGTCACCTGATCATCTTGGCCCGGAATCGAGACAGTTACCTCGGTGCCAGCCTCACCGGTACCCGTTACCTCAACGGGGCCAACAGGAAGTTCATCGCCGTCGGCAGGAGTCAGGATATCGACATCGGCTACTGCCGGCGCTTCAGCTGCTGCACGAACTGCTGAGGTGCCTAGGTCAACGCCAACAGCTGCTGTACCAAGGACCGGCAGAACATCGATTGCGAGAGCGGTTACGTAGTTCAGTTCACCGTCTACAGCTGGATCTACAACCTGCGCAGCAGCCGGAGCAGCAACGTTGGCAGTCGTAGCAGGAACAGTCACTTCAGTCGAAGCTACGGTGCCCTGTTCGTTGATGGTGATTTCCAGAACCTCTTCAAGAAGCGGCTCGACTGCACCATTGACTACTGGCGCGACAACTTCAGTGACAAGTGCTTGGATGCCTTCTGGGTAGCCATCAAGCAGTGCGTTTACTCCCTGGAAAGCTGGGCCGGTCACGCCAAGAACCAGTTCAAGAACGCTGTCGAGCAGCGATCCAAGGTTGATGCCACCGAGACCTGGCAGGAGGGTCAGGTCATTTGCAAGAGTGAAGGCATCAGTGTTGCCGTTGAGCAGGTCGCTCAACGAACCACCGATATCAACGCCACCTGTAACGAGATCAGCACCGAGCACCACAGCATTGACATCTGCGGTCAGGGTGAAGCTTGCTTCAGCAAGGATTTCGTTAACGGCATCAGTGAGGTTGGTGGTGACTTCGTTCAGCAATCCGGTCAGTTCAGCGGTAATGAGCGCTGCGGTTGCGTCGTCCAGCAGCGGCGTGTTTGCAGGCTGGTCGTTCAGGCCACCGGTAATGATCTTGGACAGATCAATGTTTACGGTACCTTCGCCCAAGTTCAGCGAAACCGCGCCGGTGTCAGAAACCAGCTCCTGAGCAAGTACGGTGCTAAGGGTGCCGGTTACGTCATCCAAGCCATTGACAACCAGGTTGGAGTTCGACAGGCCAATCTGTGCAAGGAGGAGATTTATATTGACAGCGTTCAGCGAGCTGCTGATCGTATCGGTCAAGCCGCCGTCTCCAACAACCCCATCCAGCGCAGTGCCGAGAGCGGTGGTAGTGGTGGTCAAGTCTGAACTCAGCTGGGAAATCAGCGGGCTACGCAGGTCTACAGTCGCGGAAGCGACCTTGTATTCGTGAGTAGGGTCAGCGCCGTCGGTGCGCTCGGTGGTGGAGCCAAGTGCGCCCAACTGGAGCTTAGCAACATCGAGGACTTCATTAGTCAAGCCGGCTACACCAACCTGGTTGAACAGCTTAGTCAGGTCGATCGAAGCTAGTTCTGCGGTATTGCCGTCAACCGCCAAGGCACCGTCGCCACCCAAGACGCCTGCAGAAGCCTTGGCGTGGGTAGCGGTGTCCGCGATTGCGTACGAGGACAACAGGCCAGCCTGTCCCAGCTGAATGAGGCCAGTTCCATCATCGCCGATGACCGGCAGGCTAAGGGAACCCAGGTCGATGCCTAGTGATTCGTTAAGCAATGCAAGGTTCAGCGGGTTCTCCTGAGCATCAGGCGAACTTGGGTTTGCCGAGTAGGAGTAACCAGCATCGGCCACGTCTAGGGTCAAGCCGTCGACGTTAATGACCTTGCCGAATGCTTCCGACAGATCGTCAGGAGCCGCAAAAGCGGCAGTTACCGTAGGAGCCACGAAAAGACTGGCAACGACTGCACCGGCAAGAACTCGGCGTGCGGCACGCGGTTTCTTGCCATTCTTAGGTGACAAATTATTTGCTTGCACCACTATCCTCCAAAAGATGGTTGTGATCAGGAAACTCGTAAAAGCCCACGTTTGACTCTACGGTTGATGAACCCTGACTCACAGGTTTCTTTCAGCCATTTCTTTGCATACTCAGGTCAAATTTCTTAGCCACGCGGCCAGAATCGATGGCCAGCAGGTAATACTGAGCGGTAATTTAACTTCTTACCATTAGAGAAAATAATGCACTTACAACAGTTGACCTGAAAATTTACCCAAACAGTGATGTAACAATATGACAACAACCTCGCAATGCTATCTGTCAAGCCAAGGGATTTGACTAGTTGGCCATAGACTGTGAATCACCTGCTAGCTTTCCCCACCGCAGAACGGGTTAGGAAGGATTGGCCAGGACAACACCAGTTCGTAGTGATGGAGGATTCTTGTATGTCGCACATCCGCATTCATCTGGCTGATAGTGACCATTTCTCACGGGCCGGGATTGCTGGAGTCTTAGCCGAGGCCAGCGACATGGTGATCGAGCATGTTTCGGATTGCATGTCCGAGGCCGTTCAAGCTGCAACCGAGTTGGAGCCGGACCTCGTCATCCTGGAATCGTCGCTGAATGGGACGGATCTGTATTGCTCGATTCGGGAAATCTCCGAGAGTGCACCGAATACCAAGATCGTGGTGTTGGCTGCCCGATACCAGCGGGACGATATCTCCAAGGCCTACGATGCTGGCAGCTCGGGACTGATCTCGAAAAGCTCCATCAGCTCGGAACTGCCCAGCGCATTGCGCATGCTCGCTGCAGGCTACCAACTTTTTGCCCAGCCGTCGGACGGCTGGGAATCGACCGCGAAAATCGTGCGCCGCTCAGGCCAGCAATCCGTCGTGCGCAAGCTCAGCGAACGCGATCGCAGTCTGGTGCGCCTCGTCGCGGCCGGGCTCACCAATTCCCAGATCGCCCGCATCGCGCACATCTCCGAGGGCTCGGTGAAGCTCCACTTGGCGCGCATCATGGAGGAACTGAGCGTCACCAATCGTGTGCAGCTGGCAGTAGTGGCGACAGAATCCGGATTGGTTTCGTCTGCGGATCTGCAGATCGCCTGAAACAGAATCGAATCTGGTCAGTACACCGTACGAAGCTGGCTGGCAGGGATCCACATTTCTTCGCCGTCACGGTCAATCTGCCGCCACGCGCCCTGGCGCGCGACGATGACCACGGCCGTGTCGGCCGGAAGAATCCGCACTAGCGAGTAATGGTCGCCAGGACCGCGTCTCGCGTTCAATCCGATGGTGGTCAGTGCCCGCTGGTTGGGGACGGCGATCAGCCCGCCCTTGGCTGGACGGGAGGGAATCTCCTGCAGGTACATGCTGGGAACCCAGCCCAGCAATTTGCCGCACTGTACCTGGGACCACAATCCCTGCTGGAGCATCGAGCGGACCTTGGACCCCTGGTCAATGACCTTGAGCACCGGATACCCAGTGCCGCTTCCCTTGCGCAGATTCAACGTTGCCGTCGTAGCATGGGTGGCTTCGATCAATGAATAGCGTGAAAGAACTGGCTCGGCCAGCTCGTCATCGTCTTCGGCGACTACCGGCTCGTCAAAGACCGCCGGGATCGCTTCAAGATAGATATTCGGCAGCCAACCGTAGATCTGGTGCACGAGAACATGCGCCCACGAGCCGTTGACCTCAATCAGGACCAGCTCTGTGCCTTGCTCCAAATGGCTCTGCACTACGTAGTGGCGGCCGGCGCCCTTGCGCAGCTTGAGCGAGGCAGTCGTCCGGTGGGTATTGGCAATGGACGACGTCCGAGCCGACTGATGTGGATAGCCCACCTGGTTCACAACCACCTCAAATGAAAAAACTTAGGGAAGCAACCACCGGTTGCTTCCCTAAGTTTATTCCATTTTTAGAAGATGCGTGCTTCGCCGCCTCTTAGGATGAGGAAGAACGCGAGCCGAGCTCTGCATCCAGTCGCAGCAGACCGCTTCCATCGTTGCCGATCATCCTGACTCGATCCAGGATTTCACCAACGGTGGCTTCCTCTTCAACCTGCTCATCGATGAACCAGTGCAGCAGCGGCAGGGAGTCGATGTCGCCCTCGGTCTGCGCCAAACGGTACAGCTCGCGAATCGCTCCGGAGACCTTCTGCTCGTGGGCCAAGGAAGCCGCGAAGGCATCTGCAACGCTGTTCACGTTCACAGTCGGGGCAGGCTGCTCGCCAATCTTCGGGTGGGCCGAGCGGTCGGTCATGTGGGTCATGAACTTTTCCGCGTGCACGATTTCCTCGCCGGCCTGGGCGCGGAACCAGCCAGCAATGCCGGGAAGGCTCAATACGTCCATTTCAACTGCCAGCTGACGGTAAACCGTTGCTGCGGTTAGTTCGAGAGTTACCTGGGTGCTGAAGGCTTCTGCCAGTTTTCCTGTAAGTTCCATGTCATCAGACTAAACCTGTTTTGCCACCTTGTCACCGAAGTTCGGACTCACTTAGTCAAACCTGAATTAGGGAATCATCCCAAGTTGGGATCGAGTTAATGTAGCCGATACTAACCTAACTTAGGCATGCCGATACGATGCTAACCTACTTGCCCAGTCCTGCTCTGCGCAGCGCCTCGGCCATCGCGGTGTTGCCCGGTGCAGCCGGTTTGCCCTGCGCGGGCTGGGCCTTGCGGTTCTGCCCAGTGCGGTTCTGGCCCGAGCGCGCCGAACGGCCAGCTCCCGGTCCCTTGCGTTCGCCTGGTCCGGAGTTCCTGGCCTCCGCGCCAGCAGCAGGCAGTTCGTCATCCAGTCGCAGAGTCAGCGAAATGCGCTTGCGCACGGTATCCACTTCCAGCACCTTGACCTTGACAATCTGGCCGGAACTGACCACTTCGCGAGGGTCCGAAATGAACTTGCTGCTCATGGCCGAGACGTGGATCAGGCCGTCCTGGTGGACGCCCAGGTCCACGAACGCACCGAAGGCGGCAACGTTGGAGACGGTGCCTTCCATGATCATCCCCGGCTTGACGTCCTTGATGGTCTCAACGCCTTCCTTGAGCGTGGCCGTCACGAATTCGCCACGGGGGTCGCGGGCAGGACGGCGCAACTCGGCAATCACGTCACGAATGGTTGGCTCGCCAAACTGGTCCGTGGCGAAGTCCTGCGGGTTCAGCTCTTCAAGCCGGCGGCCCTGCGCCTCCGCGCTGCTCTGCAGGGTCTTGGCCAGAACATAAGCTTCGGGGTGCACCGAGGAAGCATCGAGTTTCTCCTTGCCGCCGGTAATGCGCAAGAAGCCCGCGCACTGTTCAAAGGCCTTGGCTCCCAGACGCGGTACCTTCAGCAGATCCTTGCGGGTGGCGAAAGGGCCGTTGGCGTTACGGTGATCCACGATGTTGCGGCTCAACAGCGGTCCCACGCCGGCTACCCGGGCCAGCAAGGCAGGGGATGCGGTATTCACGTCGACGCCTACGGCATTCACGCAGTCCTCGACCACCGCATCCAGCGCGCGGTCCAGCTTCGAGGCAGTGACATCATGCTGGTATTGGCCCACGCCGATGGACTTCGGATCGATCTTCACCAGCTCGGCCAGCGGGTCCTGCAAGCGGCGGGCGATCGATACCGCGCCGCGCAGCGACACATCCATATCCGGCAGTTCCTGGCTGGCCAGTTCGGAGGCCGAGTAGACCGAAGCGCCGGCTTCCGAGACGATGACCTTGCTGACGCCCGCGCCGCCAAGCACCTTGATGACCTCGGCAGCCAGACGGTCTGTTTCGCGCCCCGCTGTGCCGTTGCCTACCGCAATCAGCGTGGTGCCGTGCTTCTGGGCTAGCTTGGCCAGTACCGCGATGGATTCATTCCATTTATTGGCTGGCGCATGGGGATAGATCGTTGCCGTTTCCACCGATTGGCCGGTCAGGTCCACCACTGCAACCTTCACACCGGTGCGCAGGCCCGGGTCCAAGCCCAGCACGGCCTTGTTGCCGGCCGGCGCCGCCAGCAGCACATCGCGCAAGTTCGCCGCGAAAATCTTCACCGATTCATCTTCAGCGGCTTCGAACAGGCGTGAGCGCAGGTCGGATTCAAAGCGGGTCAGCAGGCGGGCTTTCCACGCCAAACGCACGGTCTGCGCAATCCATTTGGCAGCAGGCGCACCGGTGGGAACGTTCAGCCCCAGGGAGGAGGCGATAGCGTTCTCGTAGGCACTGCGCGCTTCGTCCAAGGCCTGTTCGTCGCGTGGATCAGCTTCAGCGAGCTGCAGATTCAGCACGCCTTCGCGTTCACCGCGCAACAGTGCCAGGACCCGGTGCGATGGCAAGCGATCAAGTGGTGCCACATAGTCCAGATAATCGGAGTACTTTCCCTGGCCCTCTGCGGTGGCGCCCGAGGCGACGCTGGCACCGATCTTGCCGGTGTTCCACAGGCGTTCGCGCAGTTCACCGGCGAGAACGACATCCTGGGATACGCGCTCGGTCAGGATGGAACGCGCGCCGGAAAGCGCATCTGCGTCGGTGGCAAATCCTGCATCCGGGTTCAGGTAGTCGGCAGCCGCCTGCACCGGATCCGTCATTGGGTCCGCGAGCAGCAGATCGGCCAAGGCTTCCAGGCCAGCCTCGCGGGCAATCTGGGCCTTGGTGCGGCGCTTGGATTTGAATGGCAGGTACAGGTCTTCGAGTTCCGCCTTGGTGCTGGCGGCGCGAATCGCCTCGGCAAGCTGGTCGGTCAGCTTGCCGGCTTCGGCGATGGCTTCCAGTACAGCTGCGCGGCGGTCTTCCAATTCACGCAGGTAGCGCAACCGTTCTTCGAGCAGGCGCAGCTGGCTGTCGCTGAGCATGCCGGTAACCTCTTTGCGGTAACGGGCAATAAAGGGAACGGTGGATCCGGAGTCCAGGAGCTCGATCGCTGCCTTGACCTGCCAGGGGGCTACCGCGGATTCCTCGGAGAGTTCCCGGGCCAGTTGGGCAATGATTTGCTGCCCCGTTGCGCTGTCATTTGCGGTGTTCTTCTGCTCGCTAGTCACCGATCCATTGTGCATCATGCCATCCGATCTTCAGATGATCAACTCGGTTGGCATTCAGCAGAAACTCAATCTCCATGGCTATGATTTATTGTTATGGGGATTGAGAAAGTTCGAAAGGCAACAGCGCTCGTTGCGATTTCGTGTATGGCTCTATTGAGCTCCGGATGCGCATTTGTTGAAGACACCGCGGCCGACGCGGCTAACCAGCTGACCGATGCAGCGTCCAAGGAAATCGTGCGCCAGGCCTGCGCACCGGTACAGGACGGCACCATTGACGCTAGCGAACTTCGTGTCCTCTCGTCCATTGTGAAGTCGGTCCAGGGCGGTGGCCTGCCGCAAGACTTGGTCGATGTGCTCCAGGAGCTCGCCAATTCAGGAGACCAAGCACCCGAAGCGCTGCAGCAGCGCCTGATCGGGATTTGCGACGAGGCTACGGTTTAGCAGCTTCAGCGGCACTAGCCATCTGCTGATCTAGAATTTTCCCATGGTCGAAATTCCAAGAAGCGGCAAAGTACGTCTCGATGCGTGGCTGTGGTCAGTGCGCATCTACAAGACCCGTTCGTCCGCGACCACTGCCTGCCGTGCCGGACATGTTCGCTTGAACGGCGATCCGGTGAAGGCGTCGCAAACCGTTGTCTCCGGTGATCGCATCCGTGTGCGCAAAGACGGTTTCGACCGCGAGCTGGAAGTCAGCGGGCTGATTTCCAAGCGCGTCGGCGCGCCAGTTGCCGCAAAATGCTACATCGACCACACCCCGCCGCGCGAACGCCTGGTCATTCCCCAGGTGCCGATCCGCGAACGCGGCGCCGGCCGGCCCACCAAGAAGGACCGCCGCGAAATGGATCGCTTGCGGGATTCCTGGCAGCCCCCGGATCCAGGTCCTGATCTGTCCTAGGACAGCACGATCGCCGGAACGTCCGACTGGAATTCGAAGATCTGCGCGTAGAAGGCCAATGAGCTTTCCAACGCCTTGATGATGTTCTCCGACTTCCTGAACCCGTGCTGTTCTCCTTCGAAGAGAATGTAGGCATGGGCAATGCCGCGTTCGGCCAGCGCGTCCGCCACGATCTGGGACTGCGCCGGCGGCACCACCTTGTCTTCATCCCCCTGCAACAGCAATACGGGGCAGGAAATCTTCGCCACGTGATTGATTGGCGCGCGCTTCTCGTACAGATCGGCAGCTTCCGGGTACGGTCCGACCAACGTGAACATGTACTGCGATTCGAAGTCGTGGGTGTCCTGCACCAGGCCCACCAGATCCGAAACACCGTAGCGGCTGATGCCCGCGGTGAAGGCATTGGAGAAGGTCAGCGCGCACAGCACGGTCCACCCGCCGGCGCTGCCGCCTTCGATGCCGATGCGTGCGGGGTCGGCAATGCCCTGCGCTACCAGCGCGTTGACCACCGCGACGGTATCGGCAACATCGACTACGCCCCAGGAGCCGCGCAGGCGGTTGCGGTATTCGCGGCCATAGCCGGTGGAGCCGCCGTAGTTCACGTCGACTACCCCGATCCCGCGCGAGGTGTAATAGGCAACCGTGGCACTGAGCGTCGGGGAAGCCTGGCTGGTCGGGCCTCCGTGCACGAAGGTGACGAAGGGCGGCAGTTCGCCCTCCATCCCTGCGTAGCCTTCCTGGGAAGGCCGGTAGAGCAACGCGTGGACGGACTGGCCGGCGAGGTTCTTGCACTCGAACTCTTCAACCTCCGGAAGCACCGCTGGATCCGGCAACTGCGCAATCGCACGGGTCACCGGGTGGTGTTCCAAGGTCTCGAGGTTGATCAAGGTAATTTCTTCGCCCTGGGTCATCGAGGACGTGCCGGCGAGCAGCCACCCGTCACGCAGCGCGAACGGGCGGATGCCGGTGAATGGCAGCGCGAGGTCTTCCAATCCCCCGGTGTCCGCGTGCAAGCGTGCCAGCTTGGTGGTGCCGGTGCCGTAGGAGCACAGCAGGGTGCGGGCGCTTTCTGCCAGGTACCATCGCGTGCCCACCTGCCAGAGCGGGCCGGCGAATTCTGCGGCACGGTCAACCAGCCGGGTGGTGCGTGCCGAGCTGTCCTGGTAGAGGTAGGGGTTCCACCAGCCACTGGCATCGGAGATGAAAGCCAACTGGTCATCATCGAGCCATTCCGGCTGCATGACCGAGACTTCTGCTCCACCGGCAATGACGGTGTCCTCCAGTACGCCTTCTTCGGTGAAGTCAGCCAGGTGCAGCTCGGTGGAGTCCCACGGCATATTCGGATGTTCCCAGCTGATCCAGGACAGCCGGGTTCCCGCGGGGTTCAGCCGTGGCGCTGCAACGAATCTCGCCGGGGCGCTGAGGATGCGGATCTTGCCCGGGTCCTCGGCTGCGCTGCCGTCCAGGGGAATTTGCACGATGTGGCGTACCGGTTCTGCCCGCAGGTCTTCCATGATGGCCAGGATGCTGCCTTCTGGACCAGGGGTGAATTCGGCGAAGCGCAGCTGCGGGTCTGCGTCGACTCCGCTGGCGGGGGTCAGGGCCGCGGCATCGTGCTCCCCTACGGTTTGCCGGTAAACCCGCTGGTCAGCGAAGTCCGCAAAAACAATTGCCGAGGTGCCGCCCTCGATGAGCATCCAGCTGGAGCCACCGTATTCGTGGACCCGGGAGCGCACGTTGAATGGTGCCTGGATGAGCTCTGCACCGGCAGTGCCGTCGGTGCCGTACTCCATCAGCGTGATGCGCCCGCCTTCGGCAGGACGGCCTTCCTGGACAATGAGCTTGTCCGAGAAGAAGCAGGCTCCGCCCAGCGGCTTGGTTCCGGCAGCGACGTCATGCGCGGAAATCGATGATGGCCATGATCCAAAGGGTAAGTGCGTAGGCATATTCTTGATCCTAGCGATCTTTATGACTCATAACGACCCTCGACAAGCATCAATCCGATGCGCTTGGATTGATCCATGACTAGATACGCCGTATTCCTGCGCGGGGTGAATGTCGGTGGGGTCAAGGTCCTGATGAAGGACCTGGCCCAGCTGCTTCTCGCTGCTGGTTTCACCGACGTGAAAACCCTTTTGGCCAGCGGCAATGCGGTGCTCAGCGCATCCAGTTCTGATCCGTTGGAAGTCCAGGAGCACTGCAATGCGGTTCTGGCCGGGCACTACCAGCGGCCGATTCCCACGCTTGTCTGCACCGTCGCGGAAATCCAGCAGCTGTCCCAGCCCTTCCCGCTGCCCTTGCCTGATCCGGCCAGCGAACACCATGGCTACTTCACGCTCTGCGAATCGGCTGCGGATGCCCGAGCGGTGGGCGCCGCTATCCAGGGACTCGCTGAGCCAGGAGCCTACCTGGTCCAGGGCCGTGCCGTAGCGTGGATTGTCCGCAAGGGCGAAAGCACCGCGAATCCCATCGGGAAGCTCATGGCCGCACAGGCAAAGCAACGCATTGTGACGACCCGTAACCACAACACCCTGGTCAAGCTCGCCAAGATTCTTGGCTGAGATCGCCGGTGAGCAATAATTGAGCCTTGACCCACTGATTGACCTGCAAAAGGCCCGGAATGTACATCCTGATCGAGCTCATTGGCATTTTCTTCTTCGCCGTCGCGGGTTCATTGATGGCCGCGCGCCGTGGCTTCGATCTGCTCGGTTCGGCCTTCCTCGGCGGGGTCTGCGGTCTGGGCGGCGGAGTGGTGCGGGATTTGATTCTCAATCAGTCCCCGGCGACTTTCGCGCATCCGGTCTACTTTGTGCCTCCGGTGCTCGCGGCGCTGTGCGTCTACGCGTTTACCCCCGCGGTGCAGAAGCTGCACCGCCTGGTCCAGCTATTCGACGCGGCAGGCCTGGGCCTGTTCTGCGTCACCGGTACGCTCAAGGCCCTGGAACACGACTTCAATCCGGTCACCGCGGTCCTGCTTGGTGTCATCACCAGCGTGGGCGGCGGCTTGATGCGCGATGTCATTTCCAACGTCACCCCTGATTTGTTCAACCCGCGCGATATCTACGCGTTGGCCGCCATGGTGGGTGCCGCGCTCACCGCCGTGGCCTGGCATCTGGGGCTGATGAACGTTCCGGTGGGCGCCGGCATTGCCGCCTTGGCTTTTGCCATCCGCGTGGCTTCCATCCGCTTCGGCTGGTCGGTCCCGTTGGCCGCGGGCCATTGGCATCGCTCCCGCCCCACGCCACCGTCCAGCGAAGGTCCGCAGCGCCACTTCTAGTCGATGCGCTCGAGCTTGCCCAGGTCCTCGGTGCCTGGCGAATCATCTTCGATGGTGCGCGGCGGGTTGATGATGATCGCGCCGACCAGCATCACGATGACGCAGCCGCCGAGCATCGAGAAGGCCGCGCCCCATGAATCGGTGGCTTTCTGCACCACGCCGAAGAGCATGGGAACCACCGCGGCACCGGCATAGCCAAGGCCCTGGGCGAAGCCCGAAAGCACGCCTGAACCGTAGGTTGTGCGCGAGCGCAGGTTCATCATCAGCAGTGCAATGGCGAAGGTGCCCTGCCCGAGGCCGGCCAGGCAGATCCACAACGCAGTGTTCTGCGTTGGCGACAGGTAGATGCCAAGGTGCCCGGCAATCCAGCACGAGGTGAAGACCAGGACTGCAATGATCGGGTGCTTCAGCCGAGGCACCCAGAGCGGAACCAGCAGGCTGACCGGCAGGCCGAGGATCGCGAAGAGCGCCAGCATGTTGCCAGCTGCCATTTCGTCGAGGCCGCGGTTCTGCAGGTAGGGCGGAAGCCAGGTGAAGTAGACGTAGGTCTGCGCCGAGTTGCCGGCCAGGAAGATTGCCAGGCCCCAAGCCACTTTGGACTTCCAGGGGTTGATCTTAGCGATAGGTTGCGGATGCCCGCTGGCGTGGACGGGATTATCCGGGCGCTGTGTCCCGCGGTCGGCAAGCAGCTGCACCAGCCATGGCACCAGCACGATGCCCGACAGGGCGGCCCAGGAACCAATGGAGATCTTCCAGTCGCTGAGATTGGCCAGTGGAACAGAGAACTGAGGGGCCATCCAGGTGCCGATGGCCAGCATCGTGACATATCCGCTGGTGACCATGCCGATACGGTCAGGGAAGTACTTCTTGACCAACGGCGGCAGCACCACATTGCCCATGCCGTAGCCAGCCAAGGTGATGATGGACAGGGCGAGGAAGGAATAGACCTCGGGCATGAAGATCCGCGCTACCTGGCCGATGACAGCTAGGCCCAGCGAGATCATCAGGGTTTTTTCCAGGCCGAAAGCCTTGATCAGCCGCGGAGTGAGCAGTCCGAAGACTGCGAAAGCAATGGGCGCGAGCATTGCCAGCAGGCCGGTGGTGAACTCGGTGAACGCGATATCCGCTTCAATGCGGGAGAGCAATGGGGATACTGACACCACTGCGGCGCGCAGGGACAGTGCCAGCAGCAGGATGCCAAGCAGCGCTCCAACTCGTCCTCTGATTGGAGAAGCAACGCTCTTGTTCTTCATTGATTTCTACCTGCTCGCTATTCGTTGAGGTTTCCCAACTTTTTTATTCTCGAGACCAACTCTAGTAAGCGATTGAGCTCGCCATCAAAATTGCGCTCGTACCATGTCCCAGGCAGGGCCAGATTCGCGTAGAGCCCCTCGCCGGCGAGCATCACCAGATGCGCGATGTCCTTGCTGCCGACTTCATCCAGAATGCACCGGTACCAGCGCTCATTGGTGCTCTCGATTTTTTCCGTCGCGGCTTTGACCCCGGCCTGGGCCAGGCGTTGCAGGGCCACCAAGTGCCGATCCAATTCGGTATCGACTTCCGCGCTGGTGCGCACGTAATAAACGGACGCCCCTTCCGCTGAGGTGCGCATCCCCTCGACATCACGGGCAACATGTTCCTCCGCGGCCTCGATGACCGCGTCCGCCAGCGCATCCTTGGAGGCGAAGTGGTAGAGCAGCCCGCCCTTGGAGACCCCGGCGCGTGCGGCCGTGGCATCCAGCGTGGCTGCCCGCTCCCCCTCTTCGCACAAGAGCGCGATATAGGCGTCAAGCACTTTGCCGCGGGCAGCAGGTGGGCGAGCCATAGTTCTCCGTTCCAAGGTGTAGTTCGTGATCGATCTGACTTTACCAACAATTGTAACTATACCGTCTAGACGGTACAGTTAACAATTGCGGGCAAATCTCCGCGCATTCCACTACCTATCCAAGGGCGAACGTCATGACCTCGAATATCTCCGAACGCGTTACAGTGCTCAGCAAGCCGCGCCGTTGGGCGGCACTGGTGGTCCTGCTGTTCCCTGTCCTGCTCATTTCCGTCGACAACACCGTGCTCTCCTTCGCGGTCCCGGCAATCACCGGAGCCCTGTCTCCCTCGGGGAACCAGCTGCTGTGGATTATCGATATCTACCCGCTGATCCTGGCCGGGCTGCTGGTCCCCATGGGATCACTGGGCGACCGCGTCGGCCGGCGCAAGCTGCTGCTGATCGGCGCGACCGGCTTCGCACTGGTTTCCGCCCTCGCCGCCTTCGCCACGGATGCCACCCAGCTGGTGGCAGCCCGTGCCCTGCTTGGCGTCTTCGGCGCAATGCTCATGCCGGCCACGTTGTCCTTGATCCGCAACATCTTCCCGGATGATACCGAACGCCGAACCGCCATTGCGGTGTGGGCGGCGGCCTTCTCCGGCGGTGCTGTGCTTGGCCCCATTGTCGGCGGCGTGCTGCTCGAGCACTTCTGGTGGGGCTCGGTCTTCCTGATGGCCGTGCCAATGCTCCTGCCCCTGCTGATCGGCGGCATGATCCTTGTCCCCGAATCCAAGGACCCGAACCCGGGCCGCGTGGATCCGTTCTCGATCCTGCTGGTGGTCTTCACCCTCCTGCCTTTTGTCTACGCCATCAAGACTGCGGTAACTGCCCCGTGGTACTTCTCGGCCGCGGCCATCGTCCTGGCCATTGTCTGCGGTGCAGCTTTCGTACGCCGGCAGCTCAAGGCCGAACAGCCGATGCTCGATGTCCGCTTGTTCAGCAACGCACTGTTCTCTGGCGCGTTGATGGTCAACCTGATTGGCATCTTCTCGCTGGTGGGCTTCATCTACTTCGTCTCCCAGCATCTGCAGCTCATTGCAGGATTCTCCCCGCTGGTGGCGGGACTGTGGATGACCCCGGGCCTGGTGCTGACCATGGGCTTCGGATTGCTCTCGGTGGCGCTCTCGCGCCGTTTCGGCACGCCGAACATCATGGCCATCGGCCTGATCCTCTCCGCGGTCGCCTACCTGCTGGTGATCTTGGCCGGGGAGGGATCCAATTCCTTCCTGCTCATGACCGCGTTTGCTGTCTTGGGTACGGGAATCGGCATGACCGAGACCTTGTCCAATGACATGGTGCTCTCCGCAGTACCCGCTTCCAAGGCCGGCGCGGCATCGGCGATCTCGGAAACCGCCTACGAAGTGGGCTCGGTACTGGGCATTGCAGTGCTGGGTACCATCCTGAATACGGTCTACACCTCGCGGTTGCTCGCGCCCGGCTCGCTGACCGATGCCCAGCTGCAAACTGCCGGCGAGACTTTGGGCGGAGCGCACCAGGTCGCCGCCGATTTGAGCGCCGCCGATGCGCAAGCTCTGCTGGGCTCCGCAGCCATGGCCTTCGACCACGGAGTCCTGCTGACATCCGGCATCGCCGCGGCGTTGTCCCTGATCGCTGCCGTGGTCGTATTCCGCGTCATCAAACCGGCATTTCGGTGAACTCGGCTCACCGCTTAACCAAATTTCTGATTAATTGGTTCAAAGTTATTCATTTGTCGTCACCAAACACGTAGGCTAGGCAATGTAGTTCCAAAGTAATTCGCGAAGTACCCGTTAGAAGTTTGTGAATGTCGTACCACCTCGGTTGACGCGAGCCCCCTTCTAGACGTGAAGTGAATGACTTGGCTGCTTCGCATTATCCGTTCTCCATCCTGGAATTCGGAGGATGCGCAGATTACAACCAAGCTCGCCAACTAAACCGGCGAGAAACGTCTGAAAGGACCAAATAAGAAAATGGCAACCGGAATCGTCAAGTGGTTCAACGCTGAAAAGGGCTTCGGCTTCATCGCTCCAGACAGCGGCGATCCAGACGTCTTTGCACACTTCTCTGCAATCCAGACCCAGGGTTTCCGCACCCTGGACGAGGGCCAGAAGGTGGAGTTCGAAGTTGTTGAGGGTCCAAAGGGTCTGCAGGCTGCAGACATTCGCGCTCTCTAAAGAAGGTCTTTGGCGCTAACGCCAGACTTAGCCAAGGAACGGCTATCCGCACTGCGGATAGCCGTTCCTTGCGTTTGAGGCCGAAATTACTGGAATACTTCCCGTACGCCACCGGTTGTACCCAGTGTGAAGCTATCTATTCTGGATCTTGCTCCGGTTGAACCCGGAACAACTATTTCCGACTCTTTCAAGTCCTCCGTCCGCTTGGCGCAAACTGCAGAACGCCATGGGTATGAACGCGTCTGGTACGCGGAACACCACAATATGCCCACCATTGCTTCCAGCGCGACCTCGTTGCTGATCAGCCACATAGCCCACCACACCGAGAAGATTCGCCTCGGCTCGGGCGGCATCATGCTTCCGAACCACTCCCCTCTGGTGATCGCCGAGCAGTTCGGCACGTTGGCCGAAATCTACGGCGACCGCATCGATTTGGGCTTGGGCCGTGCACCGGGTACCGACATGACCACCCTGCGTGCCTTGCGCCGCGACCCGTCGGCCGCCGATTCCTTCCCGCACGATGTGCTGGAGCTGCAGGCCTATCTCGCCGGCGAATCCAGGGTTCATACCGTTCAGGCGACCCCGGGAGCAGGAACCAACGTTCCGCTGTACATCCTGGGCTCATCGCTCTTCGGTGCCAAGCTCGCCGCCCAGCTGGGACTGCCGTATTCCTTCGCCTCGCATTTCGCACCGGCTGCGCTGCATGAAGCGATCCGCATCTACCGCGAGGAGTTCACCCCCTCAGAGCAACTGGCTGAGCCGTATGTCATTGCCGGCGTAGGCGTGCTGGCTGCGGAAACGGCTGAACGAGCGCATGAACTGCTGGACGTTGCCAAGCGCCATCGCGTGGCAAGCTTCATCGGCCGTTCCGCGAAGAAGGAATTCACCGAAGCTGAGATCGATATGCTCATGGATACTCCGCAGGCGCAGCAGATTCTGGACATGATGCGCTACACCGCGGTGGGCACCGGAGAACAGGTTGCCGAATACCTGCGCCACTTCGCTTCGGCAGCGCAGGCAGATGAACTGATCACCATCCATTACCCCACCGAGGAGCACGCTCGACTCGAATCGGTGATGATTACCGCCGAGGCCTGCCAGCTGGCTAGCGCCCGGTAATTCTGATCCAGCGCTTGGCTGCCATCAGCAGCAGCGCAACCAGAGCGAGGGTCAAGCAGAATTCCACGCCAATATAGGCGTAATGCCATAGCGATCCGCCATCGGAGACTCCTGCAAGCACCGCATCGGTACGCGCAGAGAGGCCCGGGCGGATCGCTGCGGTTTTAATCAGCAGCAATAGGCCGACCAGCCCTACGCCCCAGCCCCAGGCCTTGCCGGCAGCGCGCTTGGCCGACCCGGCCACCAGGGCAATGAAGAAGATGATCTCGACCATGTTCATTGCGAAGAAGACGCGGCGTCCAATGCCCAGACCCAAGGGAATGGTGATTCCGGGTGCGGTGAATTTCAGTGGTGCCTCGATGAATGAAATGCCGATGATCAGGCCGAGCCACAGTGCAGGAATGTAGATGCGTGCAGCCACGGCCCACTGAGCGCCGCGGCTAGCAGGCGCTGGAAGGGGACTAGTCATGCCTCCACAGTTCGCCCGGTTCTAGCGTGCTTTGCGCAGTCCTGCCAGTGCCCAGACGGCTAGCACTGCCGCCACCACGGCGCAGCCGATGGAGAAGACCAGGATGCTCTGCTGCTGCCCGAAGACCCCGACGGCCCAGCCCAGCGCGATGACTGGAACAGCACTGCCCAGGTACGTCACCAGGTATATGGTGGACACGGTTTGGGCGTGCTGCTTGTCGTTGACCGCGTCCACCGCTTGAGCGAAGGCAGTGCGGAAGGCCATGCCCTGGCCCAGGCCCACGAATACCAATGCCGCGATGGCCCATGGCAGCTGGCGATGCTCGGCAGCTACGGCCAGCACTACGGTGGAGGCCGCCATCAATCCCAGACCGATAGGCAGCAAGGCCTTGCCGCCGCGCACGACCAGCTGCGACAGGGCGGATATGCCCAATGGCAGGCCGGCAATCAGGCCAATGACCAGCACCGAATCCAGGCCAAAGGCCTGGGCGAAGTAGCCAGGTGCCAAGGACAGCACGAAGCCGAAGATGGCGAAGCTCAAGAAGCCAACGAGGGCAGCGAGCCAGAACGGTGCCCGGGCCGAGCTGGGGACGCCCAAGCGGCGTGGGGCCAGGGCCTTGCTTCGCTGTCCGCGCTCAGCCAGCGCAATGGCCGGACGGGCCTGCAGGGTGCTCAATGGGACCAGGACCAGCAGCAGCAAGAACGCCTGCACCATGAACACGGTAGTGCGCCCGCCAGGCAGATGAGCCAGCAGCCCGCCCAAGACCGGTCCGAAGGCGACACCGCCCGATGAGGCCAAGAGGGTGAAGCGCGAAGCCCACTCAGGCCGCGCAGGAAGAAGTTCACGCAGGGCCGCGGCGCTAGCACCGGTAGCCAGCGCGACACCGGCGCCCTGCAAACCACGGCCAAGGCACAGTTCCAGAAGGTTGCCGGCCGATCCGAAGACCAGGGTTCCAGCGAAGGAAACAACGACCGCGATCACCAGCGCCGCACGGCGTCCGATATGATCCGACCAATGCCCCACGGTGGAAAGGAAGAGCATCAGCGAACAGACGTAGCTGGCAAAGGCCACGGTGGTTCCCATGGCGCCAAGGTGCAATTCGGATTGGAGTGCCGGATACAGCGGGGTGGCCAGGTTGGCTCCGACCAGCAGCAGGAAGCTGACGGACACGGTGATCACCAGTCGAGCGGTCAGCCCGGGGTTCCAGGAGAGTACGCGATGGTTCATTGGCTGCATGCGCAGCTCGCTGATAACCGACAAATTCACTCCCGGGATCAAAGTAGTCCAGACCAGCTGGGCACGAAGAATGCCCAGAAAGAGTTTTTACCGGTGGGGCCACTCGCTGCCCCACCGGTTAGTTGAGCGTTCTGCTTGCGTTTGTCTACTACAACAGAGCGTTCACTCACTAATATCCGCCTGCTGAAAGCAACGAGAGAGATTTCTTGCTAGCATTTGAGCAGATTGTTCAAAATTTTATCCCCGCAGATAACCCGGAGTGAGCATATAGTGCGATTAGACGATGTAGACCTGAAAGTGCTGCTCGCACTGATCAAGGATCCCCGCATCCAAATCTCTGAACTCGCAGATGAGGTCGGTGTTGCGCGCAACACAGCGCAGTCGCGATTGCGCCGTTTGCAGCGCGCCGAAATCCTCCGCGACGGCGGCCGCGACATCGATCTGAGCAAGCTCGGCTACGACGTCCTGGCCTTCGTGACGTTGGAAGTGAACCACCGCGATCTGGATACCGTGGTCACCGCGCTGCGCCAGATCCCCAGCGTGCTGGAAATCCACGAGACCTCCGGACGTGGAGATCTCTGGGTGCGGCTCATCGCCACCGACACCCACCAGCTGCAATCAGCACTGCGCCAGATCCTGCGCGTCAAGGGCGTCACCCGTTCGGAGACAACCTTCGCGCTCCATACGCACCTGGCCTACCGTGCCGCTCCCCTGCTGGAGCACTATGTCGAACATGACCACTGAGAAGTCATTCACTGTCAGCTGCAGAAAACAAGTCTTTCGTTTCCCGAAGCAGCGTCCTACTCTGGTGATACGAGAAGTCACGAGGTAAATCCCCGGCTTCCGGCGGATCCCTCGTATTCGACGAAGGAGTACGCAATGACGAAGGATTTCGACACCACAGAATTTGCGCCGGAGTTCGGCAACGACATCTACGAACCGGATGACGGACGCGATTCCCAGGCTTATGAGGGCTCAAGCGACATGCCGGAAACCATGCGCAACCTCGACCCGCTGGCACAGCGCAATTACCTCTACGACGATGACCTGGAAACCGAAGACCAGCTCGACAACGAATTCGCCGCAGACGATGACGACGACGAGGAAAGCACAGAGCTTGTTGACCTTGAGGACGAACTCTAGGCCGTGGGCTAAGCAAATCTTTGGCTAAAGGCCATAGACTTTAGAAGTGATTAATCCAGTTCATCTGCGCACATTGCTCGAAGTGGTGGCGCATCGTTCCTTTGCCACGGCCGCAACCCGCTTGGGCTACACGGCCAGCGCTGTCTCCCAGCAGATGACAGCGTTGGAGCGAAGCACCGGTACCACGCTGTTCCTGCGCGGCGCACGCTCCATCACCCCGACGCCAGGCGCCCTGCGCATGGTGCGCCATGCCAAACGGGTGCTCACCGACCTCGACGCCCTCATGGCAGACGTCGCCACCATCTCCACCGAAGCTACCGACCTTGAGGAAATCAAGCTTGGCATCTTCCCCTCGCTGGCGACCTACGCGCTGCCGCAAATCCTCAAGGCACCGGATTGGTCCTCCTTGGGCATCAACCTGCGCCTGTGGATCGGCGAACCCCAGCAAACTGTCGCAGGCCTTGGCACCGGCGGCGACCTCGACCTCGCACTGATCTTCCAGGTGGGACCCGGCGGACTGTCGTGGCCAGCGTCCCTGGAGCGCACCTGGTTGGGCGATGACCAGTTCCGGGTAGTGATCCCGGCGTCCTGGCCCATCGCTGAAGACGCCCAGCTGACCGTGGACCAGTTGGCCGAATGGCCATGGATCTTCCACCACCCGGGCACCTCGGATGCCACCTTGATTTCGCGCTTGTTCTCTTCCTACAACATCCACCCGCAGGTGGCTGCCTACTGCGACGACTTCAATGCGTCGCTGAGCCTGGTTTCCTCGGGACTGGGCGCCGCCCTGGTTCCCGATCTGGCCATGGCCAACGCTCCGGAAGGCATCCGCATAGTTGATGCCCCCGAGATTCGCCTGGCCCGCTCCATCTTCGCGTTGAAACCGGAGAATTCCAAGAAGCCGAAGGCCGCGCTGGTATTGGACCGGCTCGCCCAGGTGCTCTCCCGCTGATTCGTTGCGCCGCGGCGCCACTGGTGCCTGCATCCGTCCCAAGAAAGAGGAATGTCCCGGTGGAGAACCAGACCCCTGCATCTTCCAGCGATGGCGTAGTCATCTCGGCCGTGCATGGACCAATCGGCCACATCGAGCTGAACCGTGCCAGCAAGCTCAATGCGTTGACCCTGGAAATGCTCATTGAGCTGGGCCGGGTGCTGCGTGCGTGGGCCGTGGACCCGTCGATTTCGCTGGTGCTGCTCACCGGCCGCGGCGAACGCGCCTTCTGTGCCGGAGGAGATATCGCCGATTTCCACGCAGCAGTCACCACCGGACGCCATCAGGACTTCGTCGATCTGCTCGCGAGAGAATTCGAACTGGATTACCTGATCTCCACCTATCCCAAGCCCCTGATCAGCTTGGCCCATGGCATCACCATGGGTGGGGGCATCGGCCTGGCCTCGCACGCACCGGTGCGCCTGGTGACCGCGAACGCCACCATGGGAATGCCCGAAGCGAAGATCGGCTACACCCCGGATGTGGGAGGCAGCCACCTGCTGGCCAGCGCGCCGGGCCACTTCGGCGAGTTCTTTGCAATGAGTGCGCAGTCCTTCACCGGTGCCGATGCCGTACTTCTCGGTTTTGCCGATGCCGTTGTCACCGAGGACTTCGCCCAGAACATCCTCGATGAGCTCGATGAGTTCGCGGGGCTGAATGCCGGAGAGATCGCGGCTGCTATCGAGGTCATGCACGGTGCGCCCGAGTCCTTCGCCTTGGAACTGGACCGCGGCTGGATCGATCATGCTTTCAGTGCCGCCACCCCGCAGGAAGTCTTGGCACGCTTGGAGCAGATGGTCCATCCTTCGGCGCAGCGTGCCGCGCAGATGCTGGCAGCGAATTCCCCGACCAGCGTGGCCAGCGCGTTCTACAACGTGCGGGCTGCACGTGAGGAGGAGGACCTGCGTTCGGCCTTGGACCGCGAACTGCGCCTGGCTCGCTACCTGATGCACCGTGCCGATCTTGCCGAGGGCATCCGTGCCCAGGTCATCGACAAAGACCGCAACCCCACGTGGATTCCGGCTTCGCTGGAGGAAGTGGACCACGAGGCGTTGCGGTCTCTGGCTGCTGATTCGGAAGGCTAGCTGTCAGCTCCCGGCTTGCCTTCTGGCCGGGTGACATCTGCATGCACCGGGCGCACCTTGGCTGAATCCCTGGGCTCGATGCGCGGTGCGTTCACTGCATCGGCTGGTTCGCGAACCACCGATGGGGTGATATCCACGCTCTTGGGCGCGGTGTAGGCCAGCGGTGCATGCTCGCCGAAGTGGTCCGCGTCTGCTTCATCCCAGTCTTCCATCCAGGAACCTGGAATATCCTCGAGCAGTTCGCCGGGACGCAACCACTGGAACAGCGAAGCGTAGGAGCGAGTGGACTGCAGGTTCACCCGGCGGCGCAGCATCCGGGTGTTCAGCTGCTCCGGGCTGGTCAGTCCCATCGATGCCATGATCTGCGCGCATTCGGTGACGGTCAAGCGATGGTAGTTGTAGACGCGGTGGCCCTTGTCCTCCACATCCAGGGCACGCATCAGGCGCTTGTTCTGCGTGGCTACGCCTACGGGGCAGTGGTTGGTGTGGCACTGCTGGGCCTGGATGCAGCCGGTGGCCATCATCATGGAACGCGCCGAGAAGGTGAAATCCGCTCCCTGGATCAGCCGCTTGATGATGTCGGAGCCGTTGGCGACCTTGCCTGCCGCGGCGAGGCGGATTTCGTCGCGCAGTCCGGCACCCACCAAGGTGTTGTGCACCAGCATCAAGCCTTCGGTCAGCGGGGCGCCAACATGGTCCTCGTATTCCAGCGGCGCAGCTCCGGTGCCGCCTTCAGCGCCATCAATGGTGATGAAGTCCACCAGGATGCCGGTTTCCAGCATGCCCTTGCACAGGGCCATGACGTCGGTGCGGGAACCAACGCAGAACTTGATGCCCACTGGCTTGCCACCGGAGAGGTCGCGAAGCTTCGCTACGAAGTGCATCAATTCGCGCGGGGTGGAGAATTCTGCGTGACTGGCCGGTGAAATGCAGTCCACGCCCATCGGGACATCGCGGGCCTCGGAGATTTCCGCGGTGACCTTGGCAGCCGGCAGCACGCCGCCGAGCCCGGGCTTGGCGCCCTGGGAGAGCTTGATGGTGATGCCCTTGACTTTTTCATGGTTCGCCTTGGCAGCGAAGGTTTCGGGGTTGAAGCGGCCCTGCTCGGTACGGCAGCCGAAGTAGCCTGAACCGATTTCCCAGAACAAGTCGGCCCCGTATTCCAGGTGGTACTTGGTCAGCCCGCCCTCACCGGTTTCATGGACGAATTCTCCCATCGCGGCGCCCTTGTTCATCGCCAGCACGGCGTTGGCAGAAAGCGAGCCGAAGCTCATCGAGGAGATATTCATCAGCGAAATCTCATAGGGCTGCGAGCACTGGCTGGACCCCACCCGTACGCGGTGCTGCGATGCTACCGGGGCTACCGGAGCTGCCGAATGCAGCAGGTATTCGTGGCCGACTTCATTGACATTCAGCTCCGTGCCGAAAGCCTTATGGCTATCGGCGCCCTTGGCCCGCGCGTAGATCAGAGAGCGGGTGTCGCGGTTGAAAGGACGGCCATCGGTATTGCGCTCAATGAAATACTGCTGGATCTCGGGGCGGATGAATTCGAAGAGGTAGCGGGCGTGCCCGACAATCGGGAAATTGCGCAGGATCGCATGCTTCTTTTGCAGCAGGTCCCTGATGCCCAGAAGCACCAGCAAACCGGTGAGCACGACGAGGATCCACCACACCCATTCCCCGGAGGTGCCGGCAAGGATTGCGGTCACCACGAAGCCAGTGAATAGGACAGCCAGGAACAGGAGAACCACTATTCGCATCATGATGCGAGCCTAGTACCTCCCCGCTGCCTTGTCAGTTCCATCCATTGGGCGGGGCGTGGATCAGCTTGGCAAAATCCGGTCCGCTTCGCGCACGGCCATGCGGGAGAACAAGGATTGCCCATCGGCCAATAGCGCTGGCGCCGCACCGCGTTCCAGCACCACTCCTTCATGGAGCACCAGCACGTTCTGCGCCCGGGCAAGGATCGATAGCCGGTGGCTGATCATCAGCACCGCCATCCCTTCACCGCGGCGGCGTTCCACTGCTTCCAGGACCAGCTGTTCGCTGCGTGCATCCAGGGCGCTAGTGGATTCATCGAGGATCAATACCGCGGGGTTGCGCAGCAGCGCCCGGGCCAGGGCCACGCGTTGGCGCTGGCCACCGGAAAGCCGGGCAAAGCGATCCCCCAACCGGGTCTGCAATCCGGCCTTCTGCTGGCGCAGCCAGGGGCCCATGCCCAGCTCGTCGAGGACCTGCTCCATCTCGGCGTCGCTGATCCCTTCCGCACCCAGCAAGAGGTTCTCGCGCAGCGTTCCACGGATCATCACCGCCTCTTGTGAGACCAGGATGATCCGGGTGCGCAGCTGCGCCAAGCTGGCGGCCTCCAGCGGCACATCGCCGAAGCTGGCGGTGCCGGCAGCTTCCACCGAGCGCACCAGGGCTGCCGCGACCGACGATTTGCCGGAGCCGCTTTCGCCCACCAGTGCGAGCAGGGAGCCTGGTTCCAGCTCGAAATCCACGCCGCGAACTACCCGATGGCCCTCGAAGTCAACCGACAGATCCGCCACGCGCAAGGTGCCGGAAGCAGGAAGGGGAACCGGGTTGGCGGGTTCGGAAACCGGATGGCTGGTTATCGCGGTGGCGTACAGCCGGCGAGCGCTGGCCAGCGAATCCTGCAGGCCCAGGATGAACCCGTCTACCGCGCGCACCGCTTCATAGGAAGGGACCAGGGCACAGCACAGCACGATCAGCGTGCCGAACTGCCCGGCGGTTCCCAGCAGGACAAAGAGCGCGAGCAGGCTGCCCCAGACCACCAGCTGGGTCAGCGTGGCCCGTACCGCGCCCAGGGTTCCGGCCGATCGCGCCGCTTGCCGGCTTTCGTGCAGGCTTTCGCGCATCCGCGCCATGACGGGTTTGCCGGCATTGAATCCGTGAATCACGTCGATGCCGGCAAGCGTGTCGGCCAGCAGCTGGTTCTGGGTGCCGCGAGCACTGGCGGTGGCCCGCGCGGTACGGCGCAGGGCGCCGACCCCAATGGCCGGGATGGCCAGCCCGATCAGCACATAGCCGGCGAGCAGCACGAGGGCCGGTTGCATGCCGAATACCGCCCAGGTTCCCCAGGTTGCCAGGCCGCTGACTGCCACTGCCGCCACGGCCGGGGGCAGGGTGTGGGCGAAGAACACTTCGACCTTGTCGATGTCGCTGGTGGCCTTGGCGAGCATGCCGCCGGAATTCTTGCTGTCCGCGGCGAAGGGCGCTTGGCGTTCAAATGCCTGGTACATGCGGTTGCGCAGCCGCGCCAGGGACAGGAAGGCCACCCGGTGCCCTACATACTGCTCCAGGTAGCGCACCGCGCCCTTGACCAGCCCCAGCAGGATGACCACAGCGATCAGCGGTCCCCAGCCAAGGTCCATAGGCAGCTGCGCACCGCCCAGGTGCAGGGCCTTGGCCAGGCCGAACCCGGCCACGGCGTAGATCCCCAGCGAAGCCAGGCGAGTGGCGCAGGCCAGCACGCAGGCCAGCAGCAGCGGCGGGAGCAGGTCCTTGGTGCTGCCAATCAGCCAGGCGACGGTTTTGATAGTGGAGATTTTCTGCGTGCGCATTAGTTCCCCTCCCCCAGCTGGCTCCGGCCACTGGCATGCAGCGCATCAGCGCGTTGGCGGAATCCGTCCATGGCTTCCTTGAGATAGCCGTCGGCGGCCAGCAGCTCGTCACGGCGTCCGGCCTGGATGAGCTGTCCGTGGTCCATGACCAGAACATAGTCGTAGTCGGCCAGCAACCCCAGCCGGTGGGTGACGGTGATGACCGTGGTGCTGCGGTCCAAGGAGCGCAGGGTCCCCAGCACGTCCGCTTCGGTCTGGACGTCCAAGGCGCTGGTGGGCTCATCGAGCAGCAGCACGGGACGCTGTGCCAGCAGGGCGCGGGCCAGCGACAGGCGCTGGGCCTGGCCGCCAGAAAGCCGTGCCCCGCCCTCGCCCAGGCGTTGCGCCAATCCCCCGGGTTGCGCCTCGAACCACGCTCCCATGCCGACCTGGCGCAGCGCCAGGAGCAGTTCGCCGTCGGCAGCCCGGGGCGCACCGAGCAGGAGGTTTTCGCGCAGGCTCATGCCGAAGAGCGTGGCGTGCTGTTCCACTACGGCGGTATTGGCCTTCAAGGTTGCCGGGCCCATGGCTTGCCGGGCATCGCGGATGGTGCCGGAGGAAGCTTCGAGCTGGCCCTGGAGCACGCGCAGCAGCGTCGTCTTGCCGCTGCCCGAGGGGCCGATGATGGCAGTACGCGAACCGGCCGGGAAATGCCAGGAAATTTTGTCCAGCGCTTGGTGCCCACTATCGTAGCTGGCGCTGACTTCTTCCAGGATCAGATCGCGGTGGCGCAGGTCCACGTGTAGCGGATTGGCCATGGAACGGTGCATGGGGATGTCGGCGACTTCGGCCAGTTTCTTCTCGGCGGCCTTGCCGGTCATCCCGATGTAGAAGAAGCTGCCGACGTAGTTGACCGGGGCGAGCATCAGGAAGCTCAGGATCACCAGTGACAGGGCAGAACCCGGGGTGATGGCCCCGGAGCTGGCGCGCCACCAGGCCAGCAGGGCGGCACTGGCGAGCAGCAGCACGGCGAAGCTGGAATCGATGACCAGCAAGATCAATTGGTTGCGGGCCAGCAGTTTCATCACTTGCTGGCGTACGCGTTCGGTGGCCTGCTCGATGCGCGATCCCATCCACCGGCTGCCGCCGTTGAGCTTGAGCATGCCCAGCGAGCGCAGTGCGTCCAGGAAGGTCGCCGAGAGGATGCCCTGGGCTCGGCGGTACTCTCCGTTCGAGGAGCCGAAGCGCCGCTGGAAGCCCAGGACGATGACCGGGACCAGCGCGGTGGGAACCAGCAGTACCAGTGCGCTGAGCGGGTCGATGGCAAAGGCGATGAAGCACAGGATCAATACCGGGGTGGCTACCGCGGAGATTGCCGGCCCGATGAAGCTGGAACGGTATTTCACGGACCGCTCCACCGAGTCCATCGCCGCATGCAGCAGCTCCCCATCGCCGGAGGCGCGCACCGCCAGCGGGCCGATGGACAGATAGTGCTTGAGCAGCTTCATGCGGTGGTACTCGGTCAGGTCAAGGCTGTTGCGCGAGATCACGACCGGGATCAAGAAGGTGGCAACCGCCATGATCAGCAGTTCGCCGAAGGCGCTGGCATACCATTGGGTGCCCAGCGGGCGATGGGCCATGAGTTCATCCAGGCCTTGGCCCACGACGATCACCAAGCCGGCGGTTCCGGCCGCGGCACTGAGGCTCAGTGCCACCACGATGGCTGTTGCAGCCGAAAATATTCCAAAGACCCTACGCACCCTCCTATCCTAGGGCAGAGCACACCGGCAGTTCCGCGCCGTGGGGCTTGCCGGCCAGGCTGGGCCGTGAAGCGTCATACATTGCCCGTGATGCGCGTTGTGCGCGAAACTGGAGTGCATGAGCACCCCGGAGCTGAAACAACGTCCGCATTCTGTCACCTTGCGATTCCTCGCGGCACCAACCGACGTCGATGTCACCGGGATTGTTCCTGCGGGCACCGTTCTGGAGTGGGTCGACAAGGCCGCCTACGCCGCGGCGGTGGGATGGTCCTCCAGCTATTGCGTCACCGCCTATGTAGGAAATATCCACTTCGAAGACCCGATCCACTCCGGGGATCTGGTGGAAGTGACCGCTTCGGTGGTGTACACCGGAACCAGCTCCATGCACATCCATACCGAGGTGTCCTTCAGCGATCCGCGCGAGTTGCGGCCGGTGAAGTCCAGCAGCTGCCTGGTGATCTTCGTAGCCGTCGGCGAGAATGGGAAGCCAACCCCGGTTCCGGCGTTCACCCCGGGTACGGCCCGGGAAATCGCAATGCGCGAGAATGCGCTGGCGCGCATTGAGATCCGCGAGCAGATCGTCGCGTCCATGAACGATCAGGTATACACCGATGAGGGAACCGCCGAACGCGTGACGCTGCGCTTCCTGGCGGCGCCCACCGATGTGAACTGGGGCGGCAAGGTCCACGGCGGCATCGTGATGAAGTGGATTGACGATGCCGCTGAGCTGTGCGCGGCCCGCTACTGCCAGCAGGAAACCGTTGCGGTGTTCTCCGGCGGCGTGCGTTTCTACCGCCCGCTGCTGATCGGCCACCTGGTGGAGGTGGAGGCGCGCCTGGTCTACACCGGGAACAAGGGAATGCACGTTGCGGTGCATGTGCGCTCTGGCGATCCGAAGACCCGGGAAATGCAGCTGACGACCTACTGCCTGACCGTGATGGTGACCCGCGATGAAACCGGCACCGCTGTTCCGGTCAAGCCCTGGGTGCCCGTCACCGGGGAGGACAAGCGGCTGTGGAATCACGCCCGCGACTTGTTGGCCATCCGCGCCAACGCGCCTGGCGGTTACACCCCAATCCATATGGCCAAGGAGAACGCGAAGTGAGTGCAGCAAAGCCCTTCGTCAAAGTGTGCGGCTTGTCCACGGCCCAGGACGTGCAAACCGCTGCGGCCCATGGTGCTGATGCCATCGGGTTCGTGCTCACGCCCAGTGCCCGGGAAATTTCCGCGCAGCGCGCCGCCGCATTGGTGAAGGCGGTTCCCGCAGGCATTGCCACCGTGGCGGTATTCCGCGACGAAGAGATCCAGACGGTGCTTCAGCTTGCGGCGCAAGCCGGCGTGAGTTGGGTGCAGCTGCACGGGCAGCGCACGGCAAAGGATGTGAGCACCGCCCATGAGGCCGGGTTCAAGGTCATCCGCGCGGTGCGGCGCGATGACCCGGAGGAGCAGTTTGCCGATTGGGGCGAAGATCTGCTGCTCATTGACGCCTCGGTCCCCGGCAGCGGCGAAAGCTGGGATTATGCGGCAGTGAAGGATCTGGCCGCTGGTCGGCGCTGGCTGGTGGCCGGCGGACTGTCCCCGCAGAATGTCGCTGATGCCTTGGCTGCGTCCAGCGCTTTCGGCGCCGATGTCTCCTCCGGCGTCGAATCATCGCGCGGAGTCAAGGATCCCGAAATGATCGCCATGTTCATTGATGCGGCCAAGGCTTCGCCGAATCCCGCACATTGAGTCCCCCCGGCACGGTCCAGCAGGAATTGCGCGAGTGAATTGATTCAGCGGATCCAATTGTGCGGGGCCGGCTTGCGGGTGCTGGGCAGCGCTCCGTCCTGGCGCCACTGGTGCAGCCACTCGGGCAGCACCATGTCTGCTGGCAGTTCCAAGCCGACTGCTGCCAGGATTTCCTCGTTGGAAACCGCACCCTTTTTCGAGGTCATCCGGGTGGCGACATAGGCGCGAGCGTAGATTTCGCCCTTCACGACGATGCGCTGCTCGAAGAAGATGCACTTGTCGTCCATGCCGATCAGCCGGGTTTCCTGGGAGAACTTGGTTCCCAGGCGCACCGACTTGCGGAAGGTGATGGTCTCGGTCTGCACGACCGGAACCCATTTATTCCTGGACATGATGTCCCAGACACCGGAACGGAACATCAAGTCGAAGCGTCCGAGATCGAAGATCGAGAAGTACATGCCGTTGTTGATGTGGCCGGCAAAGTCGATATCGGTCAGCGTGGCACGCATGCCCACTGAGCTGGTGTCGAACATCGACAGCTTGGAAGCCTTCTTGCTGTTCAGGTAAACCATGAGGATTCGGAAAATCATGTGCATACCATCACATTACTGCCTAGTAACCTTTCTGCCTAGCACATTTCCTCCCGGGTCAACGCCAGGGGTAAGCCTCCAGGCTCATGCCCGGAAAACCGCAGACCGGTAAAGTCGTTTCCAATGCCTGGCCAACGAGATGATCAAGGAACACCATGTACCGACTCCCCGAGCTAGTACACCGGAGGCTCCCGACGCTGCCTCCGGTGGATTGGGAACGTCCGTCTCCGGATAAGAAGAGCTTGCGCCGCGACATTATCGTCGCTTCGGGCTTCCTCCTGCTGGCGCTGGCCATGCACGAACTGCTGCTCTCCCTGACCGAGCAAGAGAATGCGCCCGATCCTCTTCTCGCCTATCTCGTGCTTGTGTCCCTGATCGTGCCGCTGATGTTCCGCCGGCGCTGGCCCATCACCATGATGCTCATCGGTTCGGCTGCCTTCGTGGGCGCCGGAAGCGAAAATACCTACCAAGTCGGCATGGAGCTCTGCGCGCAGCTGGCCTATTTCATCGGCATCTACACCGCGGTCACGTGGTCGAAGAACCGCCGGGGACTGTGGATAGCGATGAGCGTGGTGCTGCTGTTCATGGCTACCTGGGTGATCGTCACCTTCTTCACCTCCGATTTGCTCACGGCCACCGGAACTTCCATGGTCGAGGATCCAGCAGGCGTGCTGCCGACGTCAACGGCCTTCATCTTCTACAACCTGCTGATGAACCTGCTGTACTTCGGCGGCGCGATCTTCCTGGGCATGGTCAGCTGGACCAATGCCTACGCCAGCCAAATAGTGGAAACCCAGGCCCAGCGCATTGCCGACCAGTCCCAGCAGCTGGCAGACCGTGCGGTCAACGAGGAACGGCTGCGCATCGCCCGCGAGCTGCACGATGTCATTGCCCACCACATTGCCTCGGTGGGAATCCAGGCTTCGGCCGCCCGCATGGTGCATGAGCGCGATCCCCAGCAGTCCATCGAACTGATGCGCGGCATCGAGTCCTCGGCACGCAGTGCAGTCAGCGAAACGCGGGCACTGCTGGGCGTATTGCGCGAACATCGCGGACCGGAGGATTCGCCGAACAGCGCTGAGGGGGCACGGAACCCCGAACCCTCCATGGCGCAGCTCGATGAGCTGATCGCAGCCAATGAACGCCAGGGACTGAGCATCCAGATCTCCCGCGATGAACACCAGCCCGGCTTCATTTCTGACCTGCCGGCAGGCCTGTCGCTCGCGCTCTACCGCATCAGCGGCGAAGCCTTGGCCAATGTCCGTGCGCATTCCACGGCCCGCACAGCTACCTTGTCGCTGCGTTCGGGAACCGATGCCGATGGCGCATGGATAGAAGTCGAGGTCACCGACAGCGGCCGTCCCCGGCCGGATTCCGCCGGTGGCGGCTACGGCCTGCGTGGCATTCGCGAACGCGCCAAGCTGCATCATGGGCTAGTGGAAATCGGCCCGCGCATTCCGCACGGCTGGCGTACCCGGGCCCGGTTGCGCGTGGTTTCCGACGCGGCAACTAGACTGGCAACATGAGCAAAATTACCGTGGTGATCTGCGATGACCAGTCGCTGATCCTCTCGTCGCTGAAACTGATCTTGCAAACCGATCCGCAGATCCAGGTCATCGGCACGGCAGGCAACGGCCAAGCGGGCCTGGAAATGGTTCGCGAGCTGAACCCCACGGTGGCGCTGATGGATATCCAAATGCCGCAGATGGACGGCATCGAAGCCACGAAGCTCATCGCCAGCACCACCCAGACCAAAGTCATTGTGCTGACCACCTTCAACCGCGACGACTACCTCTTCGAGGCCATGGATGCCGGGGCCAGCGGGTTCCTGCTGAAGAATGCAGAGCCTGAAATGCTGGTGGCCGCCGTGCACCAGGTGGCCGCCGGCCACGGGCTGCTCTCCCCCGAAGTCACGCTCAAGCTCATCCAGCGTGGCACCGGCGCGGTCCCTGCCGCGGATTCGGCAGCGGCAACTACCGAGGCCCAGCAGCTGGAAAAACTCACCGAACGCGAACGCCAGGTACTCTGCGAACTGGCCCAGGGCAAGAACAACCAGGAAATCGCCGCGGTACTCTCCCTGTCGGAAGCCACGGTGAAAACCCACCTGTCGAACCTGTTGGCGAAGCTGCACCTGCGCGACCGGGTGCAGGGCGTGCTATTCGCCCACCGCGCCGGACTCATCCAATAGTTTCATTCTCCAGACGGAGCGCAAATGCTGCTTAGTTTCCTAAGCTGATGAGTAGAAACAATACTTGGCAGAGGAAAACATGCTTGAGCTAAACCATGTGTCACGGTCATTTGCACAGAATTTGGTGCTCGATGACATCAGCTTCACCGTACCTGGCGGCGCGCTCACCGGATTCGTCGGTGCCAACGGTGCCGGCAAGACCACCACCATGCGCATCATCATGGGATTGCTCAGCGCCGATTCCGGTTCTGTTTCGCTCAACGGCCAACCGCTCAATGGAGCCACCCGCCCCAACTTCGGCTACATGCCCGAGGAACGCGGCCTGTATCCCAAGCAGCCGGTCATAGACCAGCTGGTCTACCTCGGACAGCTCCATGGCCTGTCCCGCTCCGGAGCACGCAAACGGGCTATGGAACTGCTGGCCCGTTTCGGATTGGCTGACCGCGCCAAGTCGAAACTCGAATCCCTGTCCCTGGGCAACCAGCAACGCGTTCAAGTCACCGCAGCACTGCTGCACGAACCCGACGTGCTCATCCTCGACGAACCTTTCAGCGGACTTGACCCGATCGCGGTGGACGCAATGAGCTCCATCCTGCGCGACTATGCAGCGCGTGGCGTACCGGTGCTCTTCTCTTCGCATCAGCTGGATCTGCTCGATGTGCTGGTGGACCACCTGGTGATCATCCAGGAAGGCAGGATCCTGGCCAATTCATCGGCAGCCGGGCTCCGTGCGACGCAGGCATCCCGGCACCGGTTGTCCCTGGGCTCCGACACGGGCTGGCTGCGCAATGAACCGGGGGTCACCGTTATCGATATTTCAGGCCATGACGCATTGGTGAATTTCGATTCCGAAGCCGATGCCCAACGCGTGCTCGCCACCGCCATGAGCCGCGGGCCCGTCGCAGAGTTCGCGGTCCATCGCCCTTCGCTGGCCGACATCTACCGGGAGATCATCAAGTGAACACCACCACGGCTCCATGGCTCATTGTCGCCTTGCGCGAAGTCGAAACCAAGCTGCGCGACAAAGCTTTCATCATCAGCACCATCGTGACCTTGCTGTTCATCATCGGATCGGTCGCCGTTACCGGATTCCTCGCCAATCGCACGTCGAATTTCGCCGTGGCTGCCACCGACGATGCCAGTTTCCGGGTGCTGGAGCAGGTGATCCAGGATCGCCCCGAAGACGTGGAATTGAGCATTTCCAGGCTCGCTCCTGAACAGGCGGAGCAACAGCTATCCGCTGAGCGGCTGAACGCGACCTTGTCCGGTTCGGCCGATGCGCAGGAATTCACGCTGACCGGTTTCAACGCGGTCGACCAAGAGCTCAGTTCTCTGGTCCGCGAAGCAATGAAAACCGTGAAGACCGATCAGCTGCTGGCCGAGGCCGGACTGGAATCAGCTAGCCTGCCCGATAACGAGGACCTCATTCTCGATCAGCTCCATGGCGATTCCGAACGGGCCGCGATGGCCAGTGCCATGGCGCTGGTCTTCTCATTCCTCTTCTACATGGCCGCATTCCTCTTCGGCATGCCCATCGCCAACTCGGTCATCGAGGAGAAGCAGAACCGCGTGGTCGAGATCCTGGCCAGCACCATCCGGCTGCGCCAGCTGCTGGCAGGAAAAATCATCGGGAATGTCGTTCTCGCAATGATCCAGCTCCTGGCCTTCCTCAGCATTGGCTTGCTGGCTGCCTACATTTCCCCGATCCAGATCCCGTTCCTCGGAGTTGTCACCCAGGTGGCCGGGTGGTTCGTGGTGTTCTTCTTCGGCGGTTTCCTGCTTCTGGCCGGGATCTGGGCAGCGTTGGGCTCCTTGGCTACCCGTACCGAGGATCTGCAGCAATCCAGCGGGCCCGTGGTGGGCCTCCTGATGGCGGTGCTGTTTATCGGGTTGTATGCCAAGGGCAGCTTCCTGGTGGTCGCTTCGTACATTCCTATCGTCTCCTCGGCGGCAATGCCTAGCCGCCTGCTCTCCGGCGAGGTAGCTTTCTGGGAGCCGATTCTTTCGCTGGCAATTCTCCTGGCTGCCTGCTGGCTCGTGCTGCTGTTTGCCGAGAAGATCTACGGCAGGGCAGTGATGCACACCGGTGGCGCGCTGACCTTGCGCAAGGCACTGAAACTCGAGGTCTGAGCCCGCCTGCCAAGAACAGGAAAAGGGATTGCACAGCCAGCTTCATTAGACTTGGCTAAGTGAGCGAAGAAAAACCACTGTTGCATCTGCCGGCCCGCCTGATCATTGTTTGGCTGGTGCTGATCGCCGGCATCACCGGATCCACGCTGCTGTCCACCGCCGACTATGTCACCGGCGGCAGCCTGCTCTCCCTGATCGCCTTGTGGGTGATCAGGCTCGTGGCCATCGGCAGCTTCTGGTTGCTCGAAGCGCGCAAGGACACCAAGGTCTTCGCGATGCTGCTGGTCCTGCTGTCGCTGGTCCTGGACATCTTGCTGAAGCTGCCGGTACTGGACACCGTGGAGTATGGCGATTGGTTCCTGGTCTCCGCGCTGGATCTGCAAGGAATGTACACCGGCTACTTCACCGTCTGGGGCCTGCTCCTGCCGGTGCTTTCGCTAGTTGGCTGGTTCGTCCTGCGTCCCCGCAAGCTCGCTGGCTGGATCGTCGGCCTGCTCTCGGCGGTGGGCCTGGGATTTGCGGCCCTGTCCGTGGCTGGTTCGGCCAGCGGATCCGTACTCGCCTTTACCCTGGTGACCTTGGCCCGCTACATTCTTCCGGCGCTCCTCTCCGCCACCGCGGATCTTCTGGTCGCCAAGTTCAAGGTACGCAAGAAGTAAAGAGCTTCCGGCATAAAGCAGTGGCCAGCATCCAAATAAATGGATGCTGGCCACTGCTTTAGGCGCTTGCCTGCTAGATCAGCGAATCACTGAGGTGATTCGGGGTGCCGAAGCGGTGAGCGGTGATGGATACCGCCTGCTCATGCAGGAACGGAAGCATCTCCACCCGTCCGGCAGCGGTCACCGGCGATGCGTAGATGGCCACATCCGGCTTGCCGTTGGCTGCCTCGGCGACAGCCTTCATCGAGCCGCCGATCAGGCGGATGCGGGCAGCGGACTCCGGACCGGTCTTCGCAGCCAGCTTCGCAGCACGGGCGGCGAATGCCGCAGCGTCTTCGCGCACCACGGTGACCGAGTTCTCGGCCAACAGGTTGCGCACGCCCAAGGGCAGCTGCACGTCAGCGGAGAAGATCACGCGGGAACCTGCGGTGACACCGGCGGCAATGACGCGCAGCGCCTCGGCCAGTCCGTGGCCGCTGGTGGCTTCTTCGAAGCGCACCGTCACGTCAACCGCGCGGTAGCGGAAGATGTTGCGCTCGGCGACCAGCCCTGAGCGGTCCTTGGCCTGGTTGAACTCGTTGTTCCACCACAGCTTGTCGCTGGCCAGTGCCGAGCCCAGCCACTGCGCCTGCTCCGAATCCAGTTCTGCGGTGTTCAGCAGGCGCTGGTCGAATGCCGAGAGCGCTGCGCCCTGCGTGGCGGGGGCGTCCACCCAGGAGCCCATGCCGACCAGGTAGTTCGGGCCGCCGGCCTTGGTGCCTGCGCCGATGGCCGACTTCTTCCAGCCGCCAAATGGCTGGCGCTGCACGATGGCACCGGTGATGCCGCGGTTGGCGTAGATGTTGCCCGCCTGGATGTTCTCCAGCCAGTAGCCCATCTCTGCCGAATCCAGCGAATGCAGGCCCGAGGTCAGGCCGTAGTCCACCTCGTTGACGATCTCCACCGCTTCTTCCAGGGTCTTGGCGGTCATCACGCCGAGAATCGGGCCGAAGTATTCGGTCTTGTGGTATTCGCTGCCGCGGGCCACATCGTAGCGCACGCCCGGCGAGTAGAGCTTGCCCGAGTCATCGAGCTGCTTCGGCTCAATGGCCCAACGCTCTCCGGCGCCCAGGGTGGTCAGGCCGCGCTTGAGCTTTTCGCCCGGCTCGCCGATCAATGGACCCATCTGGGATTCGGGGTTCCACGGGTAGCCGACCTTCAGCGACGTCACCGCATCGATCAGCTGGTTGTTGAAGCGGCGGGATTCAGCCACCGAGCCCACCAGCACCACCAGCGAGGCTGCCGAGCATTTCTGGCCGGCGTGGCCGAAGGCCGACTGCACGACGTCGCGCGCAGCCAGATCCAGGTCGGCGTTCGGGGTGACGATGATGGCATTCTTGCCGGAGGTCTCGGCCAGCAGCGGCAGGTCCTTGCGGAATGAGCGGAACAGTTCGGCGGTCTCGTAGCCGCCGGTGAGGATCAGGCGGTCCACGCGCTCATCGGAGACCAGCTGCTGGCCCAGGGAGCGATCGCCCACGAAGACCAGCTGCAGCACGTCCTTGGGCACGCCGGCATCCCACAGGCACTGCACCATGACAGCGCCCACGCGGGCGGCCTGGCTGGCAGGCTTGATGATCACCGAGGAACCGGCGGCCAGCGCCGAGAGGGTGGAACCGGCTGGGATCGCCATCGGGAAGTTCCATGGCGGGGTGACCACGGTCAGCTTCGACGGGACGAACTTCGCGCCATCCACGGCATCCAGTTCGCGGCCCAGTTCCGCGTAGTAGTGCGCGAAGTCGATGGCCTCGGAAATTTCCACATCGCCCTGGTCAATGGTCTTGCCGCATTCGGAGCCCAGGACTTCGAGCAAGGTGGCGCGGCGCTCCTCGAAGAGCAGGCCGGCACGGTGCAGGATCTGCGCGCGCTGGGCCGAGCCCAGCTGCTGCCAGCCGGCGGCGGCATCCACGCCCATGGCGATGGACTCGTCGAGTTCGCCGGCGCTGTTCAGGGTGTTGTTCTTGACCAGTTCCTTGCCCAGCGGCGATTCCTGCATCTTGGCCAGGATCTCGCGTCCCCAGGCACGGTTCTGGTTCAGGTCCGGGTCGGTATCCGGGGTGTTGAAGAACTCGGTGGAGCCGTCGGCGAAACCGGCCACGCGGGTGCTCAGCGACGGATCCTGGATCTGGCGGTTCTGCACGCGATGCGGGGCAGGGACCACGTTGGACATGGCTTCCAGGGATGCGAGGAAGCGGTTCTTCTCGCGTTCGAACAAGGCCTCGTTCTTGGCCAGCTCGAAGACTGCGGACATGAAGTTTTCCTGGCTGGCGCCCTCTTCGAGGCGGCGGATCAGGTAGGCGATGGCCACGTCGAATTCCTGCGGGTGCACCACCGGGGTGTAGAGCAGCAGCGAGCCGACGTCCTTGCGCACCGCTTCGGCCTGGCCGGTGGCCATGCCCAGCAGCATTTCGAATTCGATGCCGTCGGTGGCGTTGCGCGACTTGGCCAGCAGCCAAGCCAGCGCGACATCAAAGAGGTTATGCCCGGCGATGCCGATGCGGATGTTCTTCAAGTGTTCCGGACGCAGCGCGTACTCCAGCACGGACTTGTAGCTGGTGTCGGAGTCCTGCTTGGTGTGCCAGGTGGCCAGCGGCCAGCCGTGGATGTCGGCTTCCATGGTTTCCATTGGCAAGTTGGCGCCCTTGACCACGCGGACCTTGATCGGTGCGCCGCCTTCGGCCACGCGGGCCGCGGAGAATTCCTGGAGCTGGATCATCGCGCCCAGGGCATCTGGCAGGTAGGCCTGCAGCACGATGCCGGCGGGCAGGTCCTTGAATTCGGGCTTGGACAGGATCTTGGTGAAGACCGCGATGGTCAGCTCCAGGTCCTTGTACTCTTCCATGTCCAGGTTGATGAATTTCTTCTTCGGGCTGTTGGCAGCCAGCTTATACAGCGGCTGCAGCTTATCCACGATGTGCTCCACGGCTTCATCGAACGCCCAGTGGTTATGCGGGGCGACGGTGGAGGAGACCTTGATCGACACGTAGTCCACGTCATCGCGTTCCAGCAGCTTGGTGGTGCCGTCAAGACGGCGGGCCGCTTCGCCTTCGCCGAGGATGGCTTCGCCGAGCAGGTTGACGTTCAGATCCACACCCTCGCGCTTGATCTTGGAGATCGCGCCGCCCAGCTTGGCATCCGAGGCGTCAATGATCAGGTGGCCCACCATCTCGCGCAAGACCTTGCGGGCGATCGGAACTACTACCTGCGGCACGACTGGGGCCATGGCGCCGCCTACTGCGACGGCCTTGCGCATGTACCAGGGCAGGAAGCCTGGCACCATGGGAGCCAGCTGCTTGAGGTTGGCGGCTGCGACCTTCAGGTCTTCGGGGCGGATCACGCCATCGACGAAGCCTACGGTGAAGTCCAGGCCCTTGGGGTCCTTGAGCACACCGGCCAGGCGGGCAGCGGCAGCATCTACAGGGTATTCGGAAGCTTCGGTGAGCCAGCGGCGCACCAGCTTGATGACGTCGTCAGCGAGTTCGGCCGGCGAGGTGAGCGGGTTGCCGTCGGCATCTGGTGCGGCTGGCACTACGTGCTGGGTGGAGGTGAAAGACACTGGTGGTCCCTTCGATGCAATTCGTACTTGTGGTTCGGCACCGAACGCTGATGTCGTTATGGCTAATCCGGTGGTCTGCTGTTGCCAGAGAACCGCCAAGAAAAGCTGTGTGCAAGATCGAGTATGAACCTATATTGTCTTAAGCAAAAGTGAACAAAACCGAAGATGTTCGTTCGGTTTTGCCGAAGTGTCTAGACTCCGAGAGTCCCCACTAGCTGAATGGCCGGAAATCCATGCTTGAACTGAGAAGATTGCGCTTGCTTCGCGAATTGCATATCCGCGGAACCATTGCCGAGGTGGCCGATGCACTGAGCTACTCCCCCTCCTCCGTATCGCAGCAACTGAGCCAGCTGGAATCCGAAACCGGAGTGGAGCTGCTGCGGCGCACCGGGCGCACCCTCAAGCTCACCCCTCAGGCCCAGATCCTGGTGGCCCATACCGAAGAACTGCTCGATTCCATGGAACGCGCCGAAGCGGATTTGTCCGCGGCCATGTCCACGGTGTCCGGAACCGTCCGACTAGCGGTTTTCCAGACGGCCATGCTCCGCCTCATGCCACCGGTACTGCGCGAGCTGCGCACCAAGCACCCCAACCTGCGGGTGGAAATGAGCCAGCAGGAACCGGCGGACGCGTTGAATGAAACCAGCAGCCGAAGTTTCGATTTGGTGGTCGCGGAGCAGTACTCGGGGCATTCCGCGCCGCACTACGACAACCTCGATCGGCGTGTTCTGACTCACGATCCGATCCGCCTGGCCTTGCCGGCACGAGGTGCGGCCGGGAACGCCGAATTCGACCGGGTGCACACCCTGGAGCATGCCAACTCCCTGCCTTGGGTGGTGGAACCGGCGGGTGCCGCCAGCCGGCACTGGGCCTTGCAGGCTTGCCGGCTTGCGGGGTTCGAGCCGGACCTGCGCTACGAAACCGCTGACTTGCAGGCTCACGTGCAGCTAGTCGCCTCAGGCAACGCCGTGGCAATGCTCCCAGAGCTGGTCCTGCGCGACCAGCGCAGCAGCCTGCGCACGGTGGATCTTCCCGGCTCTCCGGAGCGCACCATCTTCACCGCCATGCGGCATTCTTCCACCCAGTCCCCGGCCATCCGCGCGGTGCGCAAATCGCTGCACGCGCAGCCCGGAATGAGTGATGCAAGCAACTCCGCGATTTTGGCTACCCCTGCAGACTTCGATACGGTCGACTAGATAACAGAATGATCACAGACCAGATGGCACCCGGCGACAAACCGGAGAATTAGTGCCATAGTGGTGACTCGCACCACAGAAATCCGCGCCTATGGCGGCTGAGAAAAGCCCCAGGCACAAACGGTAATGAGGAAAAATGTCCGACCAGACTTTCCAGATGATTGCGATCGCAATTTACATGGCCGCCATGCTTGGCATCGGCTATATTGCATATCGCCGCACCAACAACATTGACGACTACATGCTGGCCGACCGCGGCCTGAAGCCGTGGGTCGCAGCCCTTTCCGCAGGCGCATCCGACATGTCCGGCTGGCTGCTCATGGGCCTGCCCGGCGCCATCTACCTCGGCGGACTGCACGAAGCATGGATCGGCATCGGCCTGCTCATCGGCGCGTGGCTGAACTGGAAGTTCGTCGCCCCGCGGCTGCGTTCCTACACCGCGATCTCGCAGAACGCCATCACCATCCCGAGCTTCTTCGAAAAGCGCCTGAAGGACAACAGCCACCTGCTGCGCATCGGCGCATCGGTGATCATCCTGGTGTTCTTCACCTTCTACGTCTCCTCCGGAATGGTGGCTGCAGGCAAGTTCTTCGAGGCTTCCTTCGGCTGGCAGTACCTTGCGGGCATGTTCTTCGTGGCAGGAATCACCCTGCTCTACACCCTGTTCGGCGGCTTCCTCGGGGCGTCCCTGACCGACATGGTCCAGGGCTTGCTGATGTTCGCCGCGCTGATTGCCGTGCCGATTGTGGCAGTCATCAGCATGGGAAATATCGAGGCCCTGGGATCGCGCATCACCGCGGTGAACCCGGAAGCCTTCAACCTGTTCTCCTCCTTCAGCGACAACAGCGCGATCCTGGCCGCCGTGGCCATCTTCTCCACCGCCGCGTGGGGACTGGGCTACTTCGGCCAGCCGCACATCATCGTGCGCTTCATGGCGCTGCGCACCCCGGGCGAGGCGAAGACCGCACGCCGTATCGGCATCGGCTGGATGTTCCTGACCACCTTGGGCGCCGTCGCCACCGCTTTGATCGGCGTCGCGTACTTCGCCGATCAGCCACTGGACAAGTCCAGCAGCGAGACCGTCTTCCTGCTGCTGAGCCAGATCTTCTTCCATCCGCTGATTGCCGGCCTGGTGCTGGCCGCGGTGCTGGCGGCCATCATGTCCACCATGTCCTCGCAGCTGATTGTCTGCTCCTCCGCACTGGTGGAAGACCTGTACAACATCACCGGCCGCAAGGCTTCGCCCAAGGCCCTGGTCATGCTGGGCCGCTCGGGCGTGCTGCTGGTGGCCGTTGTCGCCGCCCTGCTGGCGCTGAACCCGAACTCCTCCATCCTTGAGCTGGTTTCCTTCGCGTGGGCGGGCTTCGGCGCCGCCTTCGGCCCGGTTGTCCTGCTGGCCCTGTACTGGCGCAAGCTGACCGCCGTGGGCGGTTTCGCCGGCATGGTCACCGGCGCCGTCGTGGTATTCATCTGGGGCAACGTCAAGCCGCTGTCCGCGGCCATGTACGAGATCGTCCCGGGCTTCATCGCCGCACTGGTTGTCGCATGGCTGGTTTCCCGGGCAACCTACCGCCCGAACCCGACCATCGATGCCGAGTTCACCGAAATGGAACAGGAAGTCGGTTCGAAGGTTACCGCCTAGCCAACGCCCCGATCCGAAGCTCCCTTGGTCCGCATGGACCAAGGGAGCTTTTCCCGTTCCAGGACCCTGGTGTAACAGTTCAGGCAGGCTTCGATGTCTATCCTGCCGAAGTGCACCGGGCACAGTAGCCTAGAGCTATGCCCGAGAAACCGAGCTGGAAGGAACTATTCCAAGATGAGCACCACGAGTAAATTCACGCACTGGCAGCGCACCGAGTCGCAGTTCCTGGCCGCTGACCCGCAGGCCGTCTATTCGATCGTGGGCAACCTGTCGCAGACCGGCCAGTGGATGAAGAGCTTCGACGGCTTCATCGTGCATGACGACCAGCGCGGCGTGGGCACCAAGGTGGATCTGTTGCCGCCGGGCAAGTTCTTCGGCCCGTTGCACCGCAGCACCGCGCCTTCGGGCTCCATCACCCGGCGCAACCAGGACACCCTCATGGTGGAGTTCACCCAGCCGCAGCCGGCCGGTGAAATGGTCTTGCGCTGGCAGGTAGAGCCCCATGAGCACGGATCCGTGCTGCACTTCACCGCTGAGCTCAACGGCCCGGGCACCACCGCTTTCAAATTCACCGTGGCCAACGCCCTGTGCAAGGACTTCGCCATCGCGGCGGCCCGCCTGTACCGGATCATCGCCCCGGGTGCGCACCGCAAGCGCGATGCCCATGTGGTGATCTCCGGCGGTCGCGGATTCCTTGGCCGCAACCTCGTCGCCGATCTGGTCTGCCGCGGCATTTCCGTATCGGTGCTGACCCGCAACCCGGAAAATGATTTCCCTGCCGAGCAGTACAGCTGGGATGGCATGCACCAGGGGCCCTGGGCCCGTGCGCTGTCCAGCAAGAACCCGGTGCACCTGGTCAATCTGGCCGGCGAGCGCGTCGATAAGCGCAACACCCCGGAGAACATCGCAGCGCTCACCGACTCGCGCGTGGCCTCCACCAAGACCCTGGCCGAAGCCGCAGCCTCGGCGCCCCAGCTGGCCACCTGGATCCAGGCCAGCACCACCGCCATCTTCGGTGACGCCGGCGAGGAAGAGCTGACCGAGTCCAGCCCCGTGCCCAGCGACCAGCGCGCCCTGCCGGAAATGACCGGGGTCGCTTCGGCATGGGAGCAGGCCTTCGCCGAGGCCGCGGTCAACGCCGAGCAGCGCTATCTCTTGCGCACCTCGCTGGTGATGCACCCCGACGCTCCCCTGCTTGGCCCGCTGAACCTGCTGGTGAATACCGGCATGGGCGGTCCGCTGGGGGACGGCAAGCAGTGGTTCAGCTGGATTGGGCTGGAAGACTGGCTGCGCTTGATCCGCTGCCTGCTCGGATTCGAAGAGCCTTCCATCCCTGCCGGCCTGGTGCATGCCGCCAGCCCGAAGCCGCTGCGCAATGCCGAGGTCATGGCCGCCTTGCGATCCATCGCGGGGTTGCCTGGCCTGCCCACCGGGTCGGTGCTGCCCAAGATCGGCGCCGCGGTCATGGGATCCAATGCCCGGGTCGCGTTGACCGGCCGCAAGGTCACCAGCGAAGTCCTGCAGCAGTCCGGATTCGAATTCCAGCAGCTGGATTTCGCTTCGACGGTCTCTGGCTAGCGGCGGCCAGTTGCCGCAATAAGGAGTAACCTTTACCTCGCTTTGAGCCCGAACCTGCCGTTGCATGCCACGTCGCAGGCCGCATCGGCGGGGGCGGGCTCAATGTTCACCACGCGTTAAGCAGAACGTGGGCCGGTGCTTACGATGAGCGCTGAGCATGAAACTGTCACGCATTGTGCCGTGCAACCGCCCTTCTTCGGACAGTTTCAAAGGACATCTCCACATCATGGCCAACATTCTTGAGGCCCACGCCCCGGCTTCTCGCCACCGCATGCCCAAACCCAGCGATCTGGACAAGCTGCGCCACAAGGCGCGCGTTGTTACCGATCAGCTCAGCGCCAACGTCGCCGTCGACGCGGCCTACAACGAGTCCGAACCCGCGAATCTCCCGGCCAAGGTCCTGCGCATGGACCGCAAGCTGAAGAACATGAGCGAAGTTCGCCATTTCTTCCGCACCAATACCACTCCGATCTTCTTCCTCGGCGCCACCCCGGTCAATCTGCTGGGCCTTGACCGATGGGTCCGCAAATTCAGCTACATCACCTACTACGACGGCTGGGACGGCCACCACCCGCGGGTCTTCACCCCCGCCGAGAAGCCCTATGTCGATTTCCAGAGCGCCGAAGAGATCAACAACTGGCTGCTGGAGAACTCCGAGGTCCGCGAATACATCGATTCCCAGTGCACCCCGGGCGGTCCCCGGCCGAAGATCGCGATGGTCTTCTTCGACGAGGAAACCGAATCAATCTGCGAGGAACTGGGCTACGACCTGATCCTGCCCTCGGCCGCCTTGCGCACCGAACTGGACTCGAAGATCGTTACCACCAAGCTGGGCAATGCCGCCGGCGCACCATCGGTGCCCAACGTGCTGGGCACCGCCGATAACTACGACGAGCTCATGGAACTGGCCGGGGAGGCCGGCTTGGGCAAGGACCTGGTGGTCCAGACCCCCTACGGGGATTCGGGCAAGACGACCTTCTTCATCGACTCGAAGGCGCAGTTCAAGGCGCATGCCAAGAACATCATCGGCGAACAGCTCAAGATCATGAAGCGCATCAACAACCAGCCGGTAGCCGTTGAGGCCGTGCTGACCGAATGCGGCACCGTGGTGGGGCCGATCCTGACCGAACTGGCTGGCTACAAGGAATTGACTCCGTACAAGGGCGGCTGGTGCGGCAATGAGATGCACCCTGATGTGGTCACCGACTCGCAGCGTTCGCGCGCCATCGATCTGGTCCGCAAGGTGGGCAACGGCCTGAAGGACACCGGCTACCGCGGCTTCTTCGAAGTGGACGTGCTGGTGGACACCGACACCGACGAGGTGTACCTGGGCGAACTGAATCCGCGCATCTCCGGGGCCAGCGCCATCACCAACGTCACCGCCGGAGCCTATGCCGACGTGCCGCTGTTCCTCTTCCACCTGCTTGAATTCCTTGATGTGGAATTCGAGCTGGACGTTGACGAGATCAATGCCCGCTGGGAAGAGATGAGCGGGGCTGATGTCTGGAGCCACATGATCATCAAGGAAACCGATGACATCCTGCAGTACATCACCCATGCCCCACGCACCGGAAACTATTACCTCGACTCGCGCGGCAAGCTGCAATTTTCCCGTTCCGCATTGGACTGGCACCAGCTGCAGACCCACAAGGAAGCATTCTTCCTGCGCATCTACGGCGTAGAGGATTACCGATGGAAGGGAGCCGATCTTGGGGTCCTGGTCACCAAGGCCAAGCTGCAGTACGAAGGCAAGAAGAAGACCAAGCTCAGCATCGATGCCAAGCACTTCATCTCCTGCATCCGATCCCAATACAAGGGAATTGACGTTCCGCCATCAGAGCATGGCAACTGAAGCGACTGATGCCGCCGGGCACATGGCGGCCAACTTGGCAGGTCCTCCCAGCAAGGCGCTGAACATCGCCACCTGGCAGTACCCGCAGAACATCAAGCGCTCATTCCAGAACATCGCCAGGATCCATCCCACCGTGAAGGTCTCGCGCGGCGATGGCCCGATCGTCAGGCTGCACCTGGCCGAGGAGAAGCTGGGCAAACTGGAAGTGGCCAAGGCGAGCATTACCGACCCGGCGCTGACCGTGCGCGGGGTAATGCACGCGACCAATACCGACGCCGTGCTGGTCATGCACAATGGACGGATCCTCTGGGAGAAGTACTACAACACCATGACGTCGCTGACCGATCATCTGCTGATGTCGGTCAGCAAGACCCTGGTGGGTTCCCTGGCCGGGGCGCTGGTGGACGCCGGAATGCTTGATGCCGAGCAGGCGGTAGCCACCTACGTGCCGGTGTTGGAACGCAGCGGCTATGCCGGCGCCCGGGTGCGCGACCTGCTGGATATGCGCTCCGGGATCAAATTCTCCGAAGAGTATCTGGATCCCAATGCCGAGGTGCGCCAGCTGGAGGAGGCCATCGGCTGGGCCCCGTCGCGTGGCGGCATCGGGCCTATCGGGATGTACGAGTTCTTGCTGACCCTGCAGGCCAAGGGACCGCACGGCGGGGTCTTCGAATACCGTTCCTGCGAGACCGACGCCCTGGGCTGGGTGCTGGAAGCCGCCGGCGGCGCCCCGCTGCAGGAACTGCTTTCGGATTATGTCTGGTCCAAGCTCGGTGCCCAGCAGGATCTGGTGATGGGCGTTGACCAATTCGGCACCGGAATGTTCGACGGCGGATTCAACGCCTGCCTGCGCGATTTGGCGCGTTTCGGCCATCTCTATGTCAATGGCGGGCGTGCGCTGACCGGCAAGCAGGTTCTCTCCGAGGCATGGATCGCCGACACCTTCGCCACCGATCCCGCACTGGTCCAGGCGTTCGCCCAGTCCCCGGGCGACAACATGATGCCCGGAGGGCACTACCGGAACCAGATCTGGTTCCCGAACCCTGCCACCGGGGCCGCGGTGGCCCTGGGCATCCATGGCCAGATGATCTACATGGATCCGGCGACCAAGCTGGTCGCGGTCAAGCTGTCCAGCTGGCCGCTGCCGCAGGATGCTTCCAAGCTGTTCCCGACCATTCGTGCGTTCGAGGCGATCTCGGCGCATCTGGCCGGACGGAAAATACAGCCTTAGGGCTGCTTACGATTCAGGCCCTGATTTGCGCATTCGGTGCGCGAATCAGGGCCTTTCGGGTCGTGACGGCAACTGTTCTTGCGTGCAGCGTTCTTCGCCGCGGAAGCCGGAACCCACCCGGGGATGCCGGGTGGGTCCGCAAGCTGCGTTCAAGGCAATCCGCTCAACCCGCTCAGGGCTGCTGCGCCGCGACCTGTTCCAGGGCTTCGCAGGTGAACACCTGGTAGCCCAGATCCTGGTGGTAGCCGTGGATCTCTCTGGTATCGAGCCGGTCCATGTAATCCAGAATGCACATGGTAATGACCTGGCCGGGGACCAGCACCGGGAATCCCGGCGGGTACGGGGTGACGAATACCGCCGACACCACGCGTTCTCCGTTCACCAGCTGGGTGCGGATCTGCGCGGAGGACAGGAAATGCGTCGCCGGGTCCTGGTAGGTCAGGTAGTAGGCCGAGCGCATGTCCCCGCTGCCGCCGCCTCCTGCGAATTCAGGAGCGAAGGCGCTGAAGTCCGGCAAGGGAATCTGTTCGGCCGCAGGCTTCTTGCCCAGTGCCAGCACTCTTCCATCCAGCCGGCGTTTGCGGTCCAGTTCCTCGGCGATCTTCACCAGCACCTCGATCAGGTGCGCCACGGCCGAACGGGTGGTGCCGATATTGGTCATCAGCAGCACCGAGGTGCGGCTGGTCTTGTTGACCTGGATCGAATGCCCATCCATCAGGTACTCGTGCTTGAACGTGTCCCCGTCCACGCCGGTGCGGCTGATGTCCAGGGTCAGGCGCGAGGGGTCGACCACGAACTCGTCTTCCGCCCAGGCTTCGTCCCAGGCTGCCAGCCCGTCGCGCACCGGGTTCTGCGTGGTGGACTGGCGGTACTTCTGCGGGATCAGGTCCGTCGAGTGCAGGATCTTGAAATACTTGCCCAGCAGCTCGTTGCGCGCCATGGCCCGCGAAATCGACTGCGCCAAATCGACCTGGCGCTGCACCAGCGCATAGCCTTCCAGCTCGGCCTGGCGCCGGCCGATATCCAGCGAGGCGAGGATCTGGTAATTCGGCGAGGTGGAGGTGTGGGTCATGTAGGCCTCGCGGAAGGCGTTGAGGTTGCGCACCGCGAAGTCCTGGTCGTAGATGTGGATCATCGAGCCCTGGCGCAACGAGGTCAGGGTCTTATGCGTGGACTGGGTGGAGTACACCCGCAAGCGGACCTGCTCCGGATCCGGAATCAACCGGGTCTCCAGCCAAGCCTGGTCATTCTCCGGGTGCTCCACGGTGCCCGGTGCTGGAAGGGCCGCACGCTGCGCGGCGTAGCGCTGGTGGTAATCCGCGGTTTCCAGCTGCTTTTCCAGCGCGGCCGCCACGGTCATGGCGGTGCGCTGGCGGTAGACCGGGTGGAATCCGGCGAAGGCGAACCAGGCCTCGTCCCAGAGGAACACCAAATCCGGCTTGATGGCCAGGCATTCTTCCATCACCCGGCGCGGGTCGTAGATGATCCCGTCGAAGGTGCAGTTGGTCAAGGTCAGCATCTTGACCTTGTGCAGCAGGCCCTCGCGGCGCAGCTGCAGCAGCCGTCCCTTGATCTCCTCCAGCGGCACCGCCCCGTACATCGAATGCTCGTTGAGCGGGTAGGCCTCCAGGTAGCTGACGTTCGCCCCGGCGAGCACCAGCGAGTAGTGGTGGGACTTGTGGCAGTTGCGGTCCACCAGCACGATGTCCCCCGGAGCGAGAATCGACTGGTGCACGATCTTGTTGGCGGTCGACGTGCCATTGGTGACGAAGTAGGTGCGGTGGCTGCCAAAAGCCCGGGCCGCCAGCTCGTGGGCCTTTTTGATGGAACTTTGCGGGTCCAGGAGGGAATCGAGCCCGCCGGAGGTGGCCGAGGTTTCGGCCAGCAGCAGGTTCTTGCCATAGAAGTCCACCAGGTCCCTGGCCCATGGGGAGTTCTGCACCGAACCTGCACGGGAAATCGGCATGGCGTGGAAAACCCCGCCAGGCCGCTTGGCGTACTTCTGCAGCGCGTTGAAGAACGGGGTCTGGTAGCGTTCGAGCACTTCCGAGACAATCGACAGGTGCAGGTCCATCCGGTCATTGCGCGAGAAGATGCGGCGGAAACGCCCGGTGATCTCGTGGGCAATCGATTCCAGGGCGACCCCGGCGATCAGGTACACCGGGACTTCGGGGCGCAGTTGATCGAGGATGTTTTCCAGGTCCAGCAGGCCCTGGATCTGCCTGGTGGATTGGAAGTAGCCTTCCATCCGCCGGGCAATGAAATTCTTGAGCGTCGAGGAAAGCCGGCGACGCGTGCGCGCATCAAAGCGGGCGGTGAGCACGACGGACTGGATGCCGGGATTGATCAGGATTGCGGCCAGGGCGTCTTCCACGCTGGGCACCACCACGAAGTTGTAGTGGAACGGATCGGTGCGCTGGCGCTGTTCGGCGATTTCTTCCTTGAAAAGCTCGATCTCCTCCGCCGGGCCATTATCCACCAGCAGGATTTCCACCATCGGGGCCTGCACCCTGGCGTTGCCAGGTGCACCGTTGCCCAGCTGCGATGGATCCTGTTCCGCCTCGTCATGGCCTTCAAGGTCGATGTACTGGGTCAGCGTCCTGAAGGTCTGGTTCGCTTGGTAGACCAGCTTCATCGCATCTTCGTACTGCCCGCCGGACATGAGCCGGGAAACCTCGTTGAAGTATTCGATGCCTGGATTCGCCCAGTACGGTTCTATGGCTGCCAGCAGCCCCAGCAACCGGCCGGCCTCCAGCTCATGCTCCGTGCGGCGGTCTTCCTCCTGGTATTCAGAAGAGATCTCGCTGAGCACATAGCCCAAGTGCTCCCACGCGTCCTTGCGTTTGCGCCACGCGCTTTCAGGCGTAGCCGTTCCCTGGTTCGTCCCGTAGGTCAACCTCTTGCTCACGGTTGCCGGTATTCCTTTCGCCCCTGCAGCGTTAACTGGTTGTTAACAGCGCGAGCGAAGCCATGCCGCCCGGTATCGTGAGACTATGCCACTTCCGAAGCGGTTCCGAACCGTTGAGACGATATTACGCATTATTATCGCCTTTCGGGGAAGTGTTCACCTTGCGTTTACCGCCGCTGGCCCCCTTCGGCTGCGGGAGCGAAAAACCGGTGAATTGTTGCTGAACACCTTATCCGCCGGCCTTTTCAGGCGCCGGCCAGCTGACCGCCGCGTTTGCGGGCACCGAGCACCATCGAGGTGCGCAGCTGGACCATTTCGCCCCATTTCGTCTTGGCAATAAATTCGTAGAGATCCCGCTGGGTTGGCACCGTGACGTCCACGAGCAATTGGGCATCGCCAGCCACCGCGGCAACATACCTCACCTGCGGCAGGCTGGTGAGCAGGGTCCCCAACGCATCCACATGAGCCGGGGAGACCTGGACCCAGAGCAGCGCTTCGACCTTGAATCCCATCAGCGCGGGATCAACCAGCGCACGAATGGAGATGTGCTCGCCGCGCAGCAGCCAATCCAGCCGGCGGGAGACCGAGGTTTCGCTCAGGCGCACTTGGCGCGAGATAGTTTCGATGCTTGCCCTGCCGTCCTTGCGCAGCACGTCGATGATGAGGTGATCGCTGTCCCCCAGCTCTCCGACGGGGTTCCACGTGGTCAGTTCCCCTCCGGCGCTGGGGGCCAAAGCCGTTTCCTGCGCATTGCTCAGTGCCCCGCCGCGCCATGCGCGAATGGTCTTGAAGTATTTCAGGATCGGGTAGATCTGGATATTGCTCAGGCCCGGGGTGGCCGGAAGCTGCAACGTCAGGATGTCCTGCAACCCGCCGTCGTAGTGCAGTTCGCTGACGACGTCGCTTTCACCGGTGACCATATAGGTGAAGCTGGTGTCGGTTCGCGCGGACAGCGCTTGGCTGGCTACCGGGATCGTTCCGGGCGCGCAGCTCACCGAGGCAATCACGGCGCCGGCGCGATGGGCAATAGCCGCGATCTTCACCTTCCCCTGCTCGAGCAGGGCTGAACCGTAGCGGGCAACGGTACGTTCCGGTTCGCCAATCACCCGGGCGATCTTGCGCCAAGTCGCGCGGCCGTCGACCTGCAAGGCGACGATGATTTGCCGTTCCAGGTCGCTGAGGATGCTTAAATCGGACATGATTCCTGCTTTCAGGCCACAACCGCCGCATGGCGCCGATACCACTGCAATTCATATGGAAAAAGTTCAGATTATTTCGTCTAAATTCCCAAGTTCCACTCTTGCAATTGGGGTGTTTTGGAGGATTTGGCCAGATTTATGGCTAATCAATTCATATCTTGCCAGAAACATTCTAATCCCGGATCGTTGGTACTCGATAGAGATCCAGCTCACATCCACTGTTTCCAACCCAAGGAGCACTCATGAATCCGCAACTCGTCATGGCAGCAGGTGATCCCGGATCAACCGACATCTGGGCTCTGGCCAACTCGCCGGTCCTCTGGTTTTGCGCGCTGGGTGTCTTCGCTGTCATCTTCGTGCAGTGCATCTTGTATTCGCGGGCGGCGAAGAAGGCAGCTCCGCATGTGGACATGCCGCTCAACGAAGTCAAGGAATCCTTCCGTGCCGGCATGGTCGCGTCCATCGGCCCGTCCCTGGCGGTGGTCCTGGTAGCTATCGCACTGCTGGCCCTGTTCGGCACACCCGCAGTCCTGGTACGCATCGGCCTGATCGGCTCCGCCGCGGCTGAAACCGGTTCTGCGAGTATCGCGGCCAGCACCATGGGTGCGTCCCTCGGTGGCGGCAGCTACACCCAGCAGGTCTTCGGAGTCGCCTTCATGGCCATGAGCCTGTCCGGCGCCATGTGGATGATCTGCACGCTGATCATGACCCCGCTGCTGAAAAAGGGCGGCGCGTCCATGTCCAAGCGCAACCCGGCAATGATGGCGCTGATCCCCACCGCGGCCCTGCTCGGCGCGTTCTCCGCACTGACCATTGCCGAACTGCCCAAATCCAGCATCCACGCAATTCTGGTGGGAATCTCCGCAGCCTGCATGGGTTTGTGCCTGTACCTGGCCAAGGTGCTGAACATCAAATGGCTCAAGGAATGGGCCTTGGGCATCTCCATCGTCGTTTCCATCGTCGCCGCCTACTTCCTGCACACCGCCTAAGGATCAATCATGACTACGACACCCCAATTGACCGGCGCCGACGCATCAATGGCGCGATTCGAGAAGCAGACCTCGCGCTACGGCTCGATCACCATGGTCATCGGACTGGTGCTCTCGCTGATCGGCCCGATCTACATCGCGTTCTTCAGCGGCCTGCAGATCACCCCGTCCATGATTTGGGTCGCTTTCCTCGCCGTGGGTGCAACCTTCGGCGTGCTGTGGATCGTCGAACCGCTGACCTACTTCCCCATCCTCGGTTCGGCAGCCATGTACCAGGCGTTCATGATCGGCAACATCTCCAATAAGCTGCTTCCGGCGGCGATCGTGGCCCAGTCCACCATTGGCGCCAAGCCCGGGTCCAAGCGCGGCGACCTGGCCGCGGTCATGGCCATCTGCGGTGCCGCCACCGTCCACCTGACCAGCTTGCTGCTGTTCGTCGGCCTGCTGGGCACCTGGCTGGTTTCCTTGATCCCCCTCGAAGTCATCGAGGTGGCCCGCCTGTACATCCTGCCTTCGCTGATGGGTGCCGTGCTGGTCCAGAGCATCGTGGCAATGAAGTCGCTGCGCCCCACCATCATCGCCCTGGCGTTGGCCCTGGCCATGAACTTCGTGGTCGTTCCGGCGGCGCCAGCGGTGGGCATGTTCGCCACCGCCATCGTGGTCATCAGCTCCATCGTCTTCTCCTGGGTCCTGCGCGACCGCAAGAAAATCTACACCGCAGAAAGCTAGAGGATCATTCCATGCTGAACACCTTCGGGCTCACCGAAACCGAAACCCAAACCCTGCACGAAGACTACCTGCACCTGCACCGCACCCCGGAGCTGTCCATGCAGGAGCACAACACCGCAGCGTTCATCGAGTCCAGGCTCGAAGACCTGGGCATCGGGCACTTCCGCTGCGGCGGCACCGGTGTGGTGGGCATCCTGCGCAACGGCGAGGGGCCAGTGGTGGCCTTCCGCGCCGACAGCGACGGATTGCCCATCGCCGAGGACACCAAGGTGGACTACGCCTCCACCGCCAGGGGCTTGCTGGCTGATGGCACCGAAGTGCCGGTGATGCACGGCTGCGGCCACGACACCCACGTGGCCAGCGCCCTGGGCGCGGCCCGCGTGCTGGCCCGCAGCACCGGCCAGTGGGCCGGCACCGTGGTGTTCATCTTCCAGCCCGGCGAGGAAACCAGCGCCGGAGCCGCCGCCATGCTCGCCGATGGCCTGTGGGAGCGGGCTCCGCGGCCATCAGCAGTCCTCGGCCAGCATGTCTTCCCCTTCCCCACCGGAATCATCCACATCACCCCGGAATCGGCGATGGCGATGGCCAACTCGCTGGAGGTTACCCTCTACGGCAAGCAGGCCCATGGTTCCCAGCCGCAGGATTCCATCGACCCGATTGTCCTGGGAGCCAATATCATCACCCGGCTGCAGACCATCACCTCGCGCGAAGTGCATCCCCTGGATTCCGCCGTGGTCACCTGCGGCTCGTTCCATGCAGGCCTGAAGGAAAACATCATCCCGGACACTGCGGTGCTCACGCTGAACATCCGCACGCTCACCGAACCGGTCCGCGAGAAGGTGCTGGATGCGGTCACCCGCATCATCAATGCCGAGGCGCAGGCCTCCGGTGCTCCGCAGCCAAAGATCGAGCAGCTCTACACCTTCCCGCGGCTGTACAACGACCCGGAGCAGACCGGCAACGTCGTGGGCGCACTGCGTGGGGAATTCGGGCAGGAGCAGGTCCGCCTGGTGCCGCCGCTCATGGGGTCCGAGGACTTCGGCGCCCTGGGCGATGCCATCGGCGTGCCGAACGTGTTCTGGATGTTCGGCGGTGCCGACCCGCAGGATCCAGCACCGGCTGGCAACCACTCCCCGTTCTTCCTGCCCGAATACCGTGGCGCATTGGATTCGGGGGTACGGGCCGCCCTGGCGGGAATCCGCCACTACCTGGGCAACTAGCCAACGCGAAAAGCCGGGGTCCAGGTGAAGGAAAAACCTCCACCCGGACCCCGGCCCGTGCAGTTCCGCCCGAACGCTAGACCTTGGGCTTGCGATCGAAAACTCCGCAACCGATCAACGCGATAAGCACCAGGACTGCGCCCATGATGGCTGTTGTCGATTCCATGGCTCATTCCCCTTTTGCCCAATAGCACCCAGCAGGTTCACTCGATGCCCCGAGCCTAGCGGGAATCGGCCGCCGCCGGCATCGGCCCCAAGAGGTATCTTGACCATGGCTTCAGAGCCGGGTACGCCCATCGAGGTAGGCGCCGAGCACCTGCAGCACACCGTGCTCGAGGTTGGAAGGCGCGGTGAAGTTCGCGGCTTCTGCCACCACCGGATGCGCATTGGCCATGGCGAAGGAGTAGGTGGCGGCCTTGATCATTTCCAGGTCATTGGGGTAGTCGCCGAAAACTGCCGTTTCATCCGCGCTGATTCCCAGCTTGTCCTGCAATGCTGCCAGCGCCAGTCCCTTGTGCACGCCGTGGTTCATGGCATCCACCCAGTGGCTGCCGGAGATCACCACCTGCAGCGGCACCTGCAGCGCTGCCGCCATTTCCTGCACGGCGCCGGTGCCGACGTTGACGGCCATCTTGATGATCTCGTCCTCGACCTGGGCCAGGTCTTCAACCACCTGCACGGCGCGGTAGTACGGGGCCACGGCGCTGGCGAACTGCTCATCGGCGCGCTCCACATAGGCGGTGCGGCGTCCGCACAGCACCAATCCGGCGTCCAGCGCGGCTTGCCCGCGCACAGCCTGGATCACGGCGGCTACCGATGGCGGATCGATGATGTTGGAGTAGATCTCATTCTCGCCGTGCATCACGACGGTCCCGTTCTCGGCAATGATCGCGATCTCCCCCAACGGGGCGAACTGCTCGCGCAGGGTCGCGAACTGGCGCCCGGAAGCTGGAACGAACTTGATGCCGCGGGCCTGGAGCTTGTCGATCACAGCCCACGATGCCTCGGGGATCTTGCCTTCGCCGTCCAGGAAAGTGCCGTCCATGTCAACGGCGACGAGCTTGATCTGGGCCTTCGGGTCAATCGTATGCATAGGTTCCTAGTTGCCGGGTTTCAGCGCGCGGTGCGCAGCGCCCAAGACCCCGGCGGCGTTGTTGAATTGGGCAGGCACGATCTTGGCTCGCAGTTCCAGCTGCGGCAGGAACTTTTCGTGGTCTTCGGAGATCGCTCCGCCGATGATGATCAAATCCGGGCTGCACAGGAATTCCACGTGGGACAGGTAGCGTTGCAGGCGGGCGATGTACTGCTCCCAGCTGAGGTTTTCCTCGTGCATGACTCGCGCGGCGGCCTTGCTCTCGGCATTGAATCCGTCGATTTCGAGGTGGCCGAATTCGACATTCGGGAAGAGCACGCCGTCGCGGAAGAAGGCCGAGCCGATGCCCGTGCCCAGGGTCAGCAGCAAGGTGCTGCCCTTGACCGGCTTGCCATGTTCGGCTCCGGCACCCGCGTAGACCTCGGCCACGCCGGCGGCATCCGCGTCGTTGAGCACAAAGACGTCGCGGCCCAGGATCGCGCTGAAGGTGGCGGTGACGTCCAAGCCGATCCAGGCCTTGTCGATATTGGCCGCCGAGTGCACGACGCCGTCGATGACGATGCCAGGCACGGTGACGCCAGCGGGGATTCCTGCCAGCTCGTCGCCGGTGAGCTCCTGCAGGTCGGCAACGATGCCCGCCATCACCTGGGCGACAGCATCCGGATGCGCGCCCTCAGGCGTAGCTGCCTTGCTGAAGGTGCTCTCAACAAGCTTGCCATCGGTTCCAGCCAATCCGTACTTGATCGACGAGCCGCCCAGATCAAGCCCGATGGCAGCGAACTGCGACGTGGATGCCGATGCGTCAGATGGTGCCATCAGTGGTCTCCCCGGTGAAGCAAATAAAATTTTAAGGACTCTTTACAATATATAGCTTGGATCACTTTGGTCAACGTACCCGGTAGTTTTCCCATAAGTTGGCCAAGGCCAGCTCCCGGGCGCCGGCCAAAGCGCCGCGTGCCGCGGCCTCGGTTCCCAAGGTGGAAAGCTGAACATGAACCGGTTTGGGCAGCAAGCTGTTCAGTTCGCTTTCCAGAGCCGCGCACAATTGAGGCGTGAGCCCCGGGCCGATGGCCACCACTCGCTGCGGATCGACGAAGCCGATCAGGTTGGCCAGGACACGGCCGAACGGGGACAGGAAGGCTGGCCAGTTCCGTTCATCGGCCAGTTTTTCCCAGAGCACGCGGGTCTGGAACATCCCGGCCTCGCCGAGCGCATCGCGCAGGTTCGCGGTGCCCACCAGCTGGGTCTCCAGCTCGCCGGCGGTGCCGTGCTTGCCGCGGTGCAGCGCACCGTCGATGACCAGGCCTGCACCCAGGCCGGAACCGATGTAGATCATCATCAACGAACCGGCCAGCTCCCCGGCTTCGGCCAGGGCCATCCAATTCACGTCGTTATCCAGCAGCACCGGAACCCCGCCGGCGAACTGGCCGGCAAGGTTGGCCCCGGAGGAAGGGAAAATCGGGGTGGCCAGGACTCGCAGCCCGCCATCGCGCTGCACCGGGGCTGACTGGCTCACGGCCCCGGCCAGCAATGGGGAGCCGAGCTCAGCGGCCACGCGGGAGATCTCGCGGGCTCCCATTTGCTCTACCTGCGCGGCGGTGGTTTGCGCCGTCAGCGGGTAGAAGCGGTCCACCAGCGTCTTTCCGGCCAGGTCGGTGGCGCGGACCTGCAGGAATTCTGCCTGCAGGCACAGTGCCAGCAGGTGGCCGAAGCCGCTGTCCAGCGCATAGTGCTCGGGAACGCGGCCGCGCTTGGGCTCGTTGTCCCGCTCGATGGCCGAGGCCAGGCCGTTCTCCTGCAGGCGCGAGATCGCCTGCGATGCGGTGGGCTTGGAGATCCCCAGATCCGCAGCGATCTGGGTACGGGTCGCCGGGGCTTGGCAAAGGTAATCGAATACCCGGATGTCAGTCAGCGTTGCCAGGGCACGGGGCCCCGCAGTGGAATCAGTCACCTACCAATCCTACTGGCCTTCTGCCCTGATTTCAGGGCAGAAGAACTTGGCGCACCGACCGTCCCTCGGCTAGTGCATCCAGGGCGTCGTTGACCTCGGCCAGCGGCCTGGTTTCCACGAGTTTCTCCACAGGGAGCTTGCCGGAGCGCCAGAGCTGCTCGTAGTAGGGAATATCCTTCTTCGGCAGGGCAGAACCCATGTAGCTGCCGATGATCGTGCGTGCTCCTGCGGTCAGGCCCAGGGGATCGATGCTGCTCATCGCGCCCGGAGCCGGAAGCCCCACGGTCACCAGGGTTCCGCCCACGCCGGTGGCCTGCAAGGCGGTTTCGAAGGCACGCGGATGCCCCGCGGCCTCGATCACGATTTCGGCGGTGCGCTGCCCCAGGGCCTGCGGCGTGCAGGCTTCATCGGCGCCCAATGCCAGCGCGGTGGCCAGCTTGTCCTCATTGGCGTCAACGGCCAGGATCCTGCCGGCGCTCCTTTGCCCCGCGGCCACCAGCAAGGCGGCCATGCCTACCCCGCCCAGGCCGACGATGGCAACATCCTGGGCGCCGGTTGCCCCGGCGGCGTTGCGCAGTGCACCGCCGCCGGTGAGCACCGCGCAGCCTAGCACCGCGGCCACTTCAGCAGGAACGTCCGCGCCCACCGGGATGAGGCTGCGCGCATCCATCACCGCATAGTCGGCAAAGGCCGAGACGCCGAGGTGGTGATGGACCGGCTGGTCATCGAGGGCCAACCGGCGAGCGCCGGTCAGCAGGGTCCCTGCTCCGTTGGACGCGGTGCCGGCGCTGCACGGCAGCTTGCCGCCCTTGGCGCACGCTTCGCATTGCTCGCAGCGGGGCAGGAAGACCGAGATCACCTGCTGGCCGATGTCCAGATCCACCCCATCACCCACCTGCTCGACGATGCCTGCTGACTCGTGGCCCAGCACCATCGGCAGCGGACGAGGCCGGTTCCCGTCGATCACCGACAAGTCCGAATGGCACAGTCCGGCCGCGGTGATGCGCACCAGCACTTCGCCGGGCCCGGGTTCTTCCAGTTGCAGCTGGCGCATCGCCAGCGGCCGGTGCTCGGCATAGGGCCGCTGGTTCTCCCGGCGCTCAAGTACCGCGGCATGGATCTGGCGCATGCTCAGCCCGCGGTTGGCTGGTTGGCTTCGGCCGACTCCGGGTTCCACCCGCGCACGCCACCTTCTGGCAGCAGGTTCTTCACGATCAGCGAGCAGTCCTTGTCACCCAGTCCCTGCTCGATCAGTTCGTCGAAGTGCTCGCGGGCCAAGCTGGCTGCCGGCAGCTGAACCCCGGTGCTTGCGCCCGCGTCCAGGGCCAACCCGATGTCCTTGCGGGCCAAGTCGGTGCGGAAGGTGGCCTCGAAGTTGTTGTTCGCCGCGGCGGTATCGATGATGCCCGGCACCGGGTACCAGGTCTGCTGCGCCCAGGAGCGTCCCGAGGAGACCGAGGCGATCTGCCAGAAGACTTCCGGGTCCAGGCCCAGGGCTTCGGCTAACTGGGAGCCTTCGGCGCTGGCCATCAGGTCGATGAACAGCATCATGTTGTTGCAGATCTTGGCGGCAATGCCCATGGAGGGGCCCCCGGCGACGATGGTCTTCCCGCTCATCGGGGCGATGAATCCGGTGGCCTGCTCCATCAGTTCTGGTGCCCCGCCGAGCATGAAGGCCAGGGTTCCGGCCGCGGCTCCGGAGATGCCGCCGGAGACTGGGGCATCGACGAAGTGCAGGCCGCGCTGCGCGGAGCCCGCGTGGATGTAGCGGGAAGTCTCGATGTCCACCGTGGAGGAATCCAGCAGCAGCATGTCCTTGCTGGCGTTGGCCCAAATGCCGGCGTCACCCTCATAGACCGCGCGCACGTGCGCTCCCTTGGGCAGCATGGTGAACACGGCGTCGGCCTGGTCCATGGCTTCGGCGATCGATCCGGCTATCTGGACTCCGCCGTCGGCCGCGGCGGCGCAGGCCTGCTCGTCCAGGTCGTAGCCGCGCACGGTGTGCCCTGCGGCCACCAGATTCGCGGTCATCGGTCCGCCCATGTTGCCCAGGCCAATCCATGCGTACGTGCTCATCTGCACACCCCTCGTCCTTGAGTATTGTCCTTGTCAGGCCAGCGTAGGGTGCGCGGCGTGCCAGACTCAATGCACTTGGGCACGCCAATTGCGCAGGCCTAGTGTGCGCTAGCGCACACGAGGCATGGCAGACTGTGGACCATGGACCGTCAGATCGATTACCGCCATCTCGAATCCCTCATTGCCCTGCTGACCGTTGCGCGCCTGGGCCGCTACACCGCCGCCGCGAATGTTCTCGGGGTGAACCACTCGACGATTTCCCGTCGCATCGACGCACTGCAAAAAGCCATGGGCGGCCACCTGCTCACGCGCTCTCCCAACGGCTGGGAACTGACGGACCTGGGGCGCCGGGCCATGTCCAGCGCGGAAGCCATCGAGCAGGCCGTGGAAGCCATCGGCTCCCAGAAGGAGACCGGTGCATTGGCCGGCCATGTGCGCGTCGCCGCTCCCGACGCCTTCAGCGCCCACCTGGCGGCTCCGGCCCTGGCAAAGCTCCAGCTAAAGCATCCGCAACTGGTCTTCGAGATCGTTTCGGAAACCACCCGTGCACGGCAGACGCGGACCGGCATGGATTTGGAGATTGTCATTGGCGAACCCAGCGTCCGCAAGGCGGCCTCCACGAAACTCCTGGATTACGAGCTGCGGCTCTACGCCACGGCCGAGTACCTGGAAGCCCACGGCACCCCGGCACAGGTTGCCGATCTGGCCGGGCATAGCCTGAACTACTACATCGACACCGCGCTGACGGTGGACAAGCTCGACGAGGCCACCGCCGCCTTGCCGCCGATGCACCGCGCGATTTCCTCCACCAGCATCGCGGTGCAATATGCGGCCACCATGAACCATGCAGGCATCGGCTTGCTCCCCACCTTCCTCTCGGAGCACTACCCGAATATGGTTCCCGTGCTCCATGACCAGTTCACCTACCAGTCCGAGTACTGGCTGGTGGGACGCGAAGAAGCCTTGCGCAGCCGCGCGGTCCAGGAGACGGTGCGCGCGCTCAACGATGCAACCACCGCCGGAGACTGGTTCATCCCGCCATTCCCGGCGTACAACTTGTCCTCCGGCTAGGCGCCCTTCACCGTGGCCCGTCCGGTTCCCAGTCCACGATGGCCTGCAGCAGCTGCGCCACTGATCGGGCGCTGTCCAGCCGGAGCACCGGACGGGCTTCGTCATCCAGCCAGGCCTCATGGCGGGCGCGGCTGCGTCCGCTGAAGTCCGGGTCATCGTAGCCAGCTGCCCACGCCATGAATTGTTCCAGGGCTCCGAGTTCCAGGGGTTGCCCGCTCAGGCGCTGCTTCTCGCGTTCTGCAAGACGGCGCAGGCGCACTTGGGGATCCAGCGCCAGGAAAACGAAGGCATCGCACTGCGACAGGACTTCTTCTCCCCATCCCTGCACTGATCCGGACAGTACCCAGGCTTTGCGCGGAACGAAGACCTGGTTCATGAGCATGGTTCGGGCAGCCGGCGCACGCTGCTCGCGGTATGGCGGATCGGTCGGAACCCAGAAGTAGTCGTCGCTATCGGCATGCGGCACGGACCAGGCATCGGCCACGGCGCGCGCGAGGGTCGTGGTGCCACTGCCGCTGGCACCGAAGATATGCAGCCTGCACCGCTTCATCCAGAGCCCCGGCGGCAACTGTGGCTACTTTTCATCATTCTTCCGGCTGCTCCGGCGCCGCCCGTATGAAGCGCAAGCGGCAATGAAGCCAACACCGAACAGGAACGCCAACAGGTACTCAATTCCCATCTGCCCGTGCACCTCGCAATCGCATCATGCTGGGGGCAGTGATGTCCACCGAAACCCCATCCTTCTTGGCTGCCAGACTCGCAGATCGGCAACGACGGCGCAAGCCGATGGCCCGCCCGCAGGTCGCTGAACACGCCCAAGACCAGCCCCTTCCGTGGAGCTGGTCTTCGGCGTCGTGCTGGATCTTGCGGCTTACTTCTGAATCTTCAGTTCGTCGCGGGCGGCCTTTTCGCCGTTCACTGCCAGCCGGTCCGCCTCGTCGATCTCACCGAGGTCCAGCCCCTTGGTTTCCTTCATGAAGAACACCGCCACCAGGGTGACCAGGGCGGCGAACACGATGTACCCGGCCACCGGAACCCAGGATCCGTAGACCTTGAGCAGGAAGGTGGCGATGATCGGGGCCATGGACCCGGCCACGATCGAGGTGACCTGGTAGCCCAGCGAGACGCCCGAGTAGCGCATGCGGGTCGGGAACATCTCGGCCATGATGGCCGGCTGCCCGGCGTACATCAGCGCGTGCACACCCAAGCCCAGCACGATGGTGGCCAGGATGACCGCATCGTTGGCGGTATTGAACAGCGGGAAGGCCGCCACGCCCCAGACGGCCATGAGCACCACGCCGGTGGCGTAGACCGGGCGGCGGCCGAGGGTGTCGGTGAAACGGCCGACGATCGGCACCAGGATCGCGTGGATCACGTGGGCAATGAGCATCAGGCCAAGGATCGTGGAGGTGTCCATGTCCAGCTGGGTGGCCATGTAGGTGATGGAGAAGGTCACCACCATGTAGTACATGATGTTCTCGCCGAAGCGCAGGCCCATGGCGGTGAACACCCCGCGCGGGTAGCGCTTGAAGACTTCGCCCACGCCGTAGCCGGCAGCCGCGTTCTGCTCCAGCTCAGCCTTGGCCTCCTTGAAGATCGGGGCATCGGAAACGCGGGTGCGGATGTAGTAGCCGACGACCACGATCACCACCGAGAGCCAGAAGCCGATGCGCCAGCCCCACGCCAGGAAGGCCGCTTCGCTCAGCGTTGCCGAGAGCACCAGCAGCACCACGGTGGCCAGCAGGTTGCCCACCGGCACTGCGGCCTGCGGCCAGGAGGACCAGAAGCCGCGTTCCTTGTTCGGCGCGTGCTCGGCCACCAGCAGCACCGCGCCTCCCCATTCCCCGCCCACGGCGAAGCCCTGGGCGAAGCGCAGCACGATCAGCAGGATCGGTGCGGCATAGCCGATGGAGTCGAAGGTGGGCAGGCAGCCCATCAGGAAGGTGGTTGCGCCGACCAGCACGATCGCCACCTGCAGCAGGTGCTTGCGTCCGTACTTGTCGCCGAAGTGGCCGAAGACGATGCCGCCGATGGGGCGGGCAATGAAACCGACCGCGTAGGTCAGGAAGGCCTTGATGATGTTATCCAGATCGTTGCCGGTATCCGGGAAGAAGATCTTGTTGAAGACCAGGGTTGCCGCGGTCGCGTAGAGGAAGAATTCATACCATTCGACGACGGTGCCAGCCATGGAGGCTGCTACGACCCGGCGCAATCCCTTGCGCTCGGCCTTCGATGACGTTTCGCTTGCCACTGTGCGTTCCTTCCGCCCACGCCAGTTCCCCCTTTGGGACCGGCCTCATCAGCGAGTATGGCCTAGATCACATCGCGAAAGATAGGCGAAACGAGGCATAGTGGGAGGCGGATTCTGCACATTCAGCGTGCATTTCTGCACACGCAGCGGCGGCTGCTTGAAAGGTCGAGGATGACGGCTTGGGAAAACCCCGCTCACCAGGTGGCGTTGCGAGGCGTGCGCATGGATGCGCAAACCCGTTGCGCCCACTACCACTCCTTGTTCGATGTGATCGCGCTGAAGCACGACTGCTGCGCCACCTTCTACCCCTGCCACCTCTGCCATGGCGAACTGGCCGATCACGAGGCAACGCCGTGGCCGGCGGACCGGTTCGATGAACCCGCCGTGCTTTGCGGGGTCTGCAGCACGCAGCTGAGCCCGGCGAAGTACCTCGATGCCAGTTCCTGCCCGAACTGCCAGGCCCTGTTCAATCCCGGCTGCAAAGTGCATCTGGACTTGTACTTCGAGATGAAGCCAGCCAGCTAGTCCCAGGGCAGTTCGTTCTCTTGTGCAGGCTGCTGCGGGATCACCAGCACCGGACGATGCTGCTTGTGGGCCAGCGCCACGGCGATCGACCCGTCCATCAGCTGGGCCATCTTGCTGCGGATCCCCGGACGGCGGGTGCCGACGACGATCATCTGCGCATCGAGCTGCTCGGCTACCGCGGCCAGCACCTTGGCAGGGTCGCCGGCCACGGTATAGCTCTCGAGCTCGACACCGGTAATTACCGAGGTGATTTCCCAGGCGAGTTCCTCGGAGACCGGGCTGGCCGAAGCCAGCAGGTCGCCCTCGGACAGCTTGTCGGTAATCAGGCGCCCGGAATCAACGTGGATGCACACCAATCGTGCATTCAGCCCGCGTGCCAGCGAACCGGCCGCTGCCAAGACCGCCGGGGACATGCCCGATTCCACGCCCATGACCATAGTGCTCATCAGCTCTACCCGCTTCCCTTATTGGCAGTTCCGGTCGAAGAAACTGCAGTTCACAAATCCTTGAGCTCCATGGCCTGGTCCGTCAGCCGATCAGCGGCAATTTCCCGACCAACCAGCCCGCGCAGGGTGTCATTGACATCCCAGATATTCACGTTGGCTGCCGCCGTGATCCTCTGGCCGTCCTGCCAGAACAGCAAGAACTCTCCACTCTCGATGCTTCCGCGGACCACCGAGGCGTCATCGGGAGAATTATGCCCGACGTATTCCATCCCCAGATCGAATTGGTCGGTGAAGAAATACGGGAGCCAGTCGTAGGATTCTTCCACGCCCATCAGCGTGGCCGCGGCGAGCTTGGCTTGGCGGATGGCATTGTCCCAGTGCTCAACGCGCAGCTGCCGCTGCAGCCTGGTATTGAAGGCCTGGGCGATATCCCCGACGGCCAGGATCTTGGAATTGCTGCTGCGCAGCGAAGCATCCACGACCACTCCCGAATCCACTTCCAGCCCGGCGGTCTGCGCCAGCTGCAAGTTGGGGCGGGCGCCAATGGCCAGCAGCACCACGTCGGCACGCGACGAGCCGGCGTCGGAGAGCACCTGCAGATGCCCGTCCACCTGCTCGATGCCCTGGGCTCGTGCGGTGCGCACATCCACGCCATGGCGTTGGTGCAGTTCCAGCAGGTAGTGCCCGAAGCGTTCGCCGAAAACCTTGGCCAACGGCATCTCGGACGGGGAATAGACGGTGACGCGCGCACCGCGTTGGCGGGCGGTGGCCGCCACTTCCATGCCAATCCAGCCCGAGCCGATGACCGCCACCTGCGCCCCCTCGGTCAGTTTTGCACGCAGCGACTTCGCATCGGCCACGGTGCGCAGCACGTGCACTCCGGGCAGGTCGTAGCCGGGCATCGGATTCTGCCCGCCCACGCTGGCCCGCGACCCGGTAGCCAGGACCAGCTGGTCGTAGTCCACCGCGCTGCCATCGGCCAGCAGCACCTGCTGGCTGGCAGTTTCGATGCTGATCGCTGCGACCCCCAGGCGCAGGGCGACATCGTGGCGTTCATACCAGGGGCCGTCGTGGACCGTGAAGGAGGCAGGATCGTCCTTGCCTTGCAAGAACCCCTTGGACAGCGGCGGACGCTCATAGGGAAGCTCGGCTTCCTCGCTGATCAGCGTCAGCGCTCCCGCATAGCCGCGCTCTCGCAATTCGCTGGCAACAGTAGCGGCGGCCAGGCCGCCACCGGCAATGACGATCGATTCCATGCTGTCTCCAACTCCTCGAGGGCGGTATACCTCGATCGTGGCACGCGAGCATCGCGCTGGCAAGAGCCGGCGGAAGAACCGGGCATTACTAGGGGGATCCTGATAATTCCGGGCCATTGGGGCGCAACTGCCGCTGGCTGCCGGTAAGGTGCCAAGTACCTCGGAAAACCAGCTTAGGAGCCAGCCATGCACACGTCCCGCCATCAAAGCACCGAAGCCGCTGAAGTCCCGGGCCGCTACGTGCTCGTCTTCGACCAGCCAGCTGCCGGCGCCCCTGGCCTGGCCCAAGTCCAACGCGACACCGAACTGCCCCAGCTGCTGGCCGAGCAGGGCTACTCCACCAGCGAATACTTCCCGATGCTGGGCATCGCGGTGGTCTCCAGCGGCACCGAGCAGCTGGAGGACTTCCGCCAGCGCTGCGCCGGGCATCGGCTGCCGGCCTCCGTGGTGCCGGAACTGGTTTACCGGATCCTGCCCGATGCCGCCAAGGTCCCGGGCCAGTCCCCGTTCGCGGACACCGTGGAATTCACCTGGGGCCTGCAGGCGGTGGGCGCATCGCTGTCCAGCTACACGGGCAAGGGAATCAACGTGGCTGTGCTGGATACCGGCTTCGACAGCGCGCACCCGGATTTCGCCGGCCGCACCGTGGATGCCAAGTCCTTTGTCGATGGCGAGGACGCCAGCGACGGCCATGGGCATGGCACCCACTGCATCGGCACGGCCTGCGGTCCGCGCGACCCGCAGCAGGGACCGGGCTACGGGGTCGCCTCCGAGGCCAATATCTTTGCCGGAAAGGTGCTGGGCAGCAACGGATCGGGTTCCGACTCCACGATCCTGGCCGGAATCAACTGGGCGCTGGAAAACAAGTGCGAGGTCATCTCGATGTCACTGGGCGCCGACGTGAAAACCGTGCACCCGCCCTATGTCACCGCGGGACGGCGCGCCCTGGAGCTGGGCTCGCTGATCGTGGCCGCCGCCGGCAACAACGCGCAGCGCTCCGCCGGGAATCCGGGATTCGTCGGCGCGCCAGCCAACAGCCCCTACATCATGGCGGTGGCTGCAGTGGATTCGGCCCTGGCCATTGCCGATTTCTCGGCGCAGGCGCTGGATGCCCAGGGCGGCGCAGTGGATATCGCCGGCCCCGGCGTGGACATCTATTCTGCCTGGCCGGGAGAAAAACGCTACAACACGATCAGCGGCACCTCCATGGCCACCCCGCATGTGGCTGGCGTGGCAGCGCTGCTGGCCGAATCCACCGGGCTGCGGGCCCAGGAGCTGTGGGACAAGCTGCTGTCCACCTCCCGCGATATCCCGTTGCCGGCCGAGGATGCCGGTGCCGGGCTGGCCCAAGCCCCCGCCAGCACGGAAGGCCAATAGGATGTGCGGCGACACAGTGCATATCTATGTGATCACCGTGGTGGCCACGGTGGCCCCCGAGTCCATCGTTGATGAGCTGCAAGCCCGCGGACTGCAGGTTAAGCAGGTGCTCGCTGCCCTGGGCCAGATTATTGGCGAGGGCAGCGAGCAGGTGGCCGCAGCGCTGCGGGAGCTCGACGCGGTCGAATCGGTGGATGCCGAGCAGCACTACCGGGCAATCGGCGAGGAGCGCTAGCTAGCTAGCTAGCTAGCTAGCGCAGGATCACCGTGCGGTTCCCGTAGAGGAAGACCCGGCCCTCGCAGTGCCAGCGCACCGCATTGGACAGCGCCTTGCACTCGGTGTCGCGGCCGGCGGCCACCAGGTCCTGCGGGCCAAAGGTATGATCCACCTCGACGACCTGCTGGGCGATGATCGGGCCCTCATCCAGCTCGGAGTTCACGTAGTGGGCGGTGGCGCCCACGGTCTTCACGCCGCGCTCCCAGGCCTGGTGGTATGGCTTGGCGCCCTTGAAAGAGGGCAGGAACGAGTGGTGGATGTTGATCGTCTTGCCGGTCAGCTCGCGCGAGAGCTCGTCGGAGAGCACCTGCATGTAGCGGGCCAGGACCACCAGCTCCGCTTCGTGCTTGGCGATCAGCGAGAGCAGCTCCGCCTCGGCCTGCGGCTTGGTCTCCTTGGAGATCGGCACATGGTAGTACGGGATGCCGTGCCACTCGACCAGCGACCGGCTGTCCGGGTGGTTGGAGACCACCGCGACGATCTCGATCGGCAATTCGCCGGTGCGGGCACGGAAGAGCAGGTCGTTGAGGCAGTGGTCGAACTTCGAGACCATGATCAGCACCTTGGTCTTCTGGCCGCGTTCGCGCAGCTGCCAGTCCATTTCGAACTGCTGGGCGACCTCGGCGAATTCTGCACGCATCTGCTCCAGCAGGTCGGCCTGCCCCTCGCCGGCGAAGTCCACGCGCAGGTAGAGCCGGCCGGCGGCCATGTCGTCGAATTGCTTGAGCTCGACGATGGTGCGTTCGTGCTTCAGCAGGAATCCGGTGACCGCGTTGACGATCCCCATTCCCTCGGGGCATTGCAGGGTCAGCACGTGGCGGATTTGCTCGCTCATGATTGCTTCAGGTCCTTTCGGCTAGCGGGTTAAACAGCACTGTGCCAGAGCCGGTGTCCGAACGCCACGAACTGGCCGGATTGTTGCTGTGCATGCTTGTGCTTGCGTGTTTGCTGATACAGGCCAGTCCGGCCCCGCCCCGGCGTCGGGACGGGGCCGGATCAGCCGGTGCGGCTAGGCCACCGGTGGTACGGCGAACTCCGCCATGGCGTCGATCAGCCAGTGCACGGTGTGCTCGGTGAAGGAGGCGCGCGGCATGATCCGCCAGCTGGTTTCGCCGGTGCGCCACAGCAGGACCGGGATGTTCGCCAGCGAGGTGGTGATCGCCTGGTTCACGCCGAAAGCGCGCGGGTGCAGGTCCGTCGGGCAGCTCTTGCGCAGCACCAGCGGCGCATCCGGGCCTTCCAGTTCCAGCACCGAGCGGTTGGCCGAGAGGTCCACCACCTGCCCGGGCTCATCGCCCAGGGCCGCGGCGAGCGCACCTGCCAGCTCGGTGTTCTCCGGGCTGGTGGCCAGGAACTCGTCCGGGCCCAGCCAGAGCACCGCGACGCCCGGTGCCTCGCCGGCCACCTCGCCCACCGCGGCGGGCAGGCCCACGCCGGTGGCCGCAGACAGCGCCGTGTGGGCTGCCCCGCCCGGTGCGCTGCGCAGCGAGATCTGGGTGGTGAAGGCGATTTCGCGCAGGGACACGCGGCCGGCGACGCTGGCCGCCTGCATCTGGGCTGCCAGGTGCTGCGCCGGCGAGCGGCGCACGTCGGTGTCAATCAGGGTGTCGTTAGCCATCACGGCGGCTTCCTTCCGGGTCGAAGAGAACGAGTTCGGAGACCTGGACGTCGACCAGCTGGCCGCCGACCGGGGTCTTGAGCACTTCGCCGATGCGGTTGCGCCCATTCTTGATCAGCGCCAGGCCGAAGGTGCGCCCCAGGGCCGGCGAGTTGTACGAGCTGGTGACCCAGCCTTCCATCGGGGTGATGCCATCGGTGGCCAGCGCGTCGGCGGCAACCAGCGCGGCGCCTTCGGGCAGGCGCAGCGAGCTGTCCACCGGCAGCACCGAAACCAGGTGCTTGCGGTCCTCGCGCACGTTGTCGGCGCGGCTGTAGGAGCGCTTGCCGACGAAGTCCTTGAGCTTGGAGACCACCCATTCCATGCCGGCATCCTGCGGGGTCACCGTGCCGTCGGTGTCCTGCCCGACGATGATGAAGCCCTTCTCGGCGCGCAGCACGTGCATGGTTTCGGTGCCGTACGGGGTGATATTGAATTCCTCGCCGGCGGCGTACACGTCTTTCCAGACGCGCAGCCCGTGCCAAGCAGGGATGGCGATCTCGAAGGCCAGTTCGCCGGAGAAGGAGATGCGGCTGATCCGCGCCTCGATCCCGGAGTCCAGCACCACGTCCTTGAAGGCCATGAACTTGAAGCCCTCGTTGGACACGTCCACCGAGCTGGCCAGCTTCGCGATGACCTCGCGGGACTTCGGCCCGACCACCGCGACGGTGGCCAGCTGCTCGGTCACCGAGGTGCAGGTGACGTCCAGTTCAGGCCATTCGGTCTGCAGCCACTCCTCCAGCCAGTCCAGCACGTCGGCGGCGCCGCCGGTGGTGGTGTGCATCAGGAAGCGGTCCTCGGCCAGGCGCAGGGTCACGCCGTCGTCGAAGACCATGCCGTCGGCCTTGCACATCACGCCGTAGCGTCCCATGCCGACCTTCAGCTTGGTGTAGCCGTTGGTGTACATGCGGTTGAGGAACTCGGCCGCGTCCTTGCCGCGGATCTCGATCTTGCCCAGCGTGGTGGCATCGAGCATGCCCACCGAAGCGCGGACCGCGGCGGATTCGCGGTAGACGGCCTCGTCCATGGTTTCGCCCGGCTGCGGGTAGTACCAGGCGCGCTTCCACTGGCCGACGTCCTCGAATTCGGCACCGTGCTCCACATGCCAGGAGTGCATCGGGGTGATGCGTGCCGGATCCAGCAGCTGCCCGCGGGTGCGTCCGGCCAGGGCGGCGAAGGCCACCGGGGTGTACGGTGCGCGGAAGGTGGTGGTGCCGATCTGTGCCGGGTTCTCGATGCCCAGCACCGCGGCGATCACGCCGATCGCCGCGACGCCCGAGGTCTTGCCCTGGTCGTTGGCGGTGGAGATCGAGGTGTACCGCTTGATGTGCTCCACGGACTGCATGCCGGCGCCGGTGGCGCGCAGCACGTCGGCCACGGACTGGTCGCGCTGCAGGTCCACGAAGTGGGTCTTGTAGTTCGCCGCGTCATCGCCGTTCAGCGAGGGCACCAGCCAGACCGGGCGGGTTTCCCCGGCCGGAACGGCTACCGCCTGCGGTACTTCTGCGATGCGCTGGAAGCCGGCTGCGCTGGCTGCCGCGGCGCCGGTGGCGGCCCCGGTGCTCAGCGCGCTGGCGGTGTCGAAGCGGCCGGTGACCGCGCCGGCCAGGTGCTGGTTGGCCACCGCGGCGGCCGGGACGAACGCATGGATTGCGGTGTCCCAGTCCAGCTTGCCCTGGCGCTGGGAGTGCAGGTGCACCACCGGGTTGAAGCCGCCGCCCACGGCCAGCACGTCGGCCTCGAAGCGCTGCGGGGCACCCAGGTTGCGCTGCTCGTCCAGCTCGGCGACGGTCACTGCCGACAGCTCGCCGGAGGCGTCGGCCTCGGTGTCCACCACGACGGAGCCGGTCAGCACGGTGACCCCGGCGGCCACTGCTTCCGCGGCGGCCGCGGAGACGGTGGTGCGTGCGTCGATGACTGCAACCACCCCGCCGGTGGCTGCCAGCTCGGAGACCAGCGGGTAGACCGAGTCGTTGGTGGTCGCCACCACGATCTGCTGCCCGGCGCGCACGCCGTAGCGGTTCAGGTAGCTGCGCACCGCGCCGGCAAGCATGATGCCCGGGCGGTCGTTGTTCTCGAAGACGATCGGGCGCTCGTGGGCGCCGGTGGCTAGCACGACCTGCTGGGCGCGGATGTGCCAGATGCGTTCGCGGGAAACGCCCGGCCCGGCCGGTCCGTCCAGGTGCACGGTGCGGCGCTGCGCGGCGATCAGGTAGTTCGCGTCGTAGGACCCGAAGACGGTGGTGCGCTGCAGGTGGGTGGTTTCCTCGGCCGCGGCCAGTTCGCCGGTGACCTGCTCGATCCACTGGCTGCTGTCCAGGCCGTCGATCTGCTCCCCGGCGGTGTCCAGCAAGGTGCCCCCGGCCTCGGCGCGCTCGTCGAGCAGCATCACCCGGGCCCCGGAGCGCGAGGCTTCGCGGGCCGCGGCCAGGCCGGCCGGACCGGCGCCGACCACCAGCACGTCGGTGTGCACGTGGACGTGGTCGTAGTAGGCGGGGTCCTCGTTCGGATCCAGCACGCCCAGGCCCGAAAGCAAGGTGGCGTCCAGCCCGTCGGTGACCGGGACGGTGGTGGCAGGCAGCATCGATTCGGTGATGTCCTGGCTGTGCCGGGCGCCGACGGTCACCAGCGCGTTGGGCTCTTCGACCCCGGCGGCGAAGATGCCGCGCGGGCGGGCCAGGTACAGCGAGTTGCCGCATGAACGCAGCCCGTCGGCCAGCATTGCGCTGGCCACGGTGTCGCCGCGGTAGGCGGAAAGCTGCTGCCCGTTCACTCTCAGGGCCAGTGCTTCCTCGCGGTTAATGCGGGCGCCGGCGCTCTGCGCGGCGGAAAGGCGCTGGGACTGGCTCATCGGGTGCCTCCTTCGGTGGCCTGGATTTCTGGACGTGCTTCGCCGGCACGGTAGACGGCTTTGAATTCATAGGTGACGGTGTCGCGCAGGGCGTTGAACCACTTGCGGCAGCCGCCGGAGTGGACCCAGCGTTCGGCGAAGATGCCCTTCTTGTTCTGCCGGTAGAACAGGTAGCGCGACCATTCCTTGTCGCTCAGGGCGCTCGGGTCCGCCGGGTAGGCCACGTGGGCTTCTCCCCCGTACTTGAATTCGTTCTCGTTGCGTGGCCCGCAGTTCGGGCAATCAATCAGCATCATGGCGGTTGCTCCTAGTGTGCGACGGCTGCGGCGCCGTGCTCGTCGATCAGGTGGCCGGTTTCGAAGCGATCCAGGCTGAACGGCTTGTTCAGCTCGTGCGGCTCGTCATTGGCGATGGTGTGCGCCAGGGTGAATCCGGCACCCGGGGTGCCCTTGAATCCGCCGGTGCCCCAGCCGCAGTTCACGTACAGGTTCTGGATCGGAGTCTTGGAGACGATCGGCGAGGCGTCCATGGTGGTGTCCACGATGCCGCCCCAGGTGCGCAGCACGTGCGCCCGGGCGAAGATCGGGAACAGCTCCACCGCCGCGGCCATCTGCTCCTCGATCACGTGGAACGCGCCGCGCTGGCCGTAGCCGTTGTAGCTGTCGATGCCCGCGCCCATGACCAGTTCGCCCTTGTGCGCCTGGGAGACGTAGACGTGGATGTGGTTGGACATGACCACGGTCGGGTGCACCGGCTCGAACAGCTCGGAGACCAGGGCCTGCAGCGGGTGGGACTGGATGGGCAGTTCGAAGCCGGCCATTTCGGCGAGCACCGAGGAGTGCCCGGCACCGGCCAGGGCCACCTTGCCGGCGTTGATGGTGCCGCGCGTGGTCTTCACGCCGGTGACTTTCTCGCCATCCTTGATGAAGCCGGTGACTTCGCAGTTCTGGATGATGTCGACGCCCATTTCGTTGGCCTTGCGGGCGAAGGCCCAGGCCACATGGTCGTGCTTGGCGATGCCGGCGCGCGGCTGCCAGGTGGCTCCCATGACCGGGTAGCGGATGTTGTCGCTCACGTTGATGATCGGGCAGGCTTCCTTGACCTGCGATGGGTCCAGCCATTCGGCGTCCACGCCGTTGAGCTTGTTGGCTTCCACGCGGCGCACCGATTCGCGCACATCCCCGAGGGTGTGGGCCAGGTTCATCACGCCGCGCTGGGAGAACAGGAAGTCGTATCCCAGGTCCTCGGGCAGCTGTTCCCACAGCTTCAGCGACTTCTCGTAGATGCCTGCCGACTCGTCCCAGAGGTAGTTGGAACGGATGATGGTGGTGTTGCGGGCCATGTTCCCGCCGGCCAGCCAGCCCTTTTCCAGCACGGCCACATTGGTGATGCCGTGGTTCTTGGCCAGGAAGTAGGCGGTGGCCAGGCCGTGCCCGCCGCCGCCGACGATGACTACGTCGTAGGACTTCTTCGGTTCCGGGTTGGCCCAGAGGAATTCCGGGTGTTCTGGGAGCAAATCAGCCATGATTATTCCGCTACTTTCTTGAGATTTGGGTAGAGTGGGTGGGCTTCAGCCAACGCCAGCACACGATCCTTCAAGCCAGGCAACGCCGAAACATCGCCAGAGGCTCCGGCAATCAACGCCTGAGCAATAATCTCCGCAACCTCGGCGAATGCCTCTTCAGAGAAGCCGCGGGTCGCCAGTGCCGGGGTGCCGATGCGCAGGCCGGAGGTGACCATCGGCGGACGCGGATCAAACGGAACCGCATTGCGGTTCACCGTGATCTCAACCTGAGCCAGCAAATCCTCCGCTTGCTGGCCGTCGAGCTGCGAGTTGCGCAGATCCACCAGCACCAGGTGCACATCCGTGCCACCGGTCAGAACACTGATGCCCTGCGCCGCCACATCCGCCTGCCCCAAACGCTCAGCCAAAATACGCGCACCAGCCAAGGTCCGCTCCTGGCGCTCCTTGAACTCCGGCGACGCAGCAATCTTGAAAGCCACCGCCTTGCCAGCAATCACGTGCTCCAACGGACCACCCTGCTGACCAGGGAACACCGCCGAATTCAACTTCTTCGCAATCTCCGCATCATTCGAAAGAATAATGCCGCCACGAGGACCAGCAAGCGTCTTATGCGTCGTGGAAGTCACCACGTGAGCGTGCGGAACCGGCGAAGGATGCAACCCGGTTGCCACCAAGCCAGCAAAGTGCGCCATATCCACGAACAAGTACGCGCCAACCTTGTCAGCAATCTCGCGGAAACGCTGGAAATCCAGCTGGCGCGGATACGCCGACCAGCCAGCAACAATCATCTTCGGCTGATGCTCAACCGCAAGGCGCTCCACCTCGTCCATGTCCACCTCATAGGTTTCCTCGTCCACACCGTAAGGAACGATGTTGAACAAGCGGCCCGAGAAGTTCAGCTTCATCCCGTGGGTCAGGTGGCCACCGTGGTTCAGGTTCAGCCCCAGCACGGTATCGCCCGGACGCACCAGCGCGTGGTACACCGACGCGTTAGCCTGCGCACCGGAATGCGGCTGCACATTAGCGAACTTCGCCCCGAACAAGTCCTTGAGCCGCTCGATCGCCAGCGTCTCGATGACATCAACTTCCTCGCAACCGCCATAGTAGCGGCGGCCCGGGTAGCCCTCGGCATACTTGTTGGTCAGTACCGAACCCTGCGCCTGCATGATTGCCTGCGCAGTGTGGTTCTCCGACGCGATCATTTCCAGGCCGCGCTGCTGGCGAGCCAGCTCAGCGTCAATACGCTGCGCCACCTCCGGGTCGAGATGCGCGAGGTCTGCGGTTAGGGAATCTGCCGCGAGTGTTGAAGCTTGTGCCATTGCCCATTCCTAAATGTATGAATTGCCGACAACTGATATATCAATCTGCGATTCACTGTATGATGGAACTCACACCCCGGTCAATGGGTAACCGAAAATATTTCAGCACGCAGCAATCATGCGGAACAGAGCAGAGAAATCGGAGTCAGGATGACAATCACCACGCAGCTCCCCCTGGGCGCCGAATCCATGGCTGAACGCGCCTACCAGGTCTTGCGCGACCGGCTCATCATGATGGACATCGCCCCCGGCGACCCGATCAACGAAGCCCATCTGGTCAACGAACTTGGGGTCGGCCGCACGCCGTTGCGCGAGGCGCTCAAGCGCCTGGAGGTCGACCACCTGGTGCAGTCCTATCCGCGACGCGGCACCTTTGCCACCCGCGTGGACATCACGGAGCTGGCCGATATCACCGAAGTCCGCGAAGCCCTGGAGCCCCTCGCCGCGGCCAAGGCAGCAGCCCTGCATGGCGGCAGTGCACGCAGTCGCATCGAGGCAACGCTCCAAGCCGTCAGCCAGCTGTCGGGCGCGAATCTCCGGCGCACGCTGATGGAGAACGACCTGGAAGTGCACCGGCTGATCTACCAGGCAGCCGGCAACCATCATCTGGAGCAGACGCTGATCCGCCTGGATAATCTGGCCACCCGCATCTGGTGCATGGCCCTGGATCGCCTGCCCAGCATCGATGAGCACATCGGCGAGCACGTGGCATTACTCCAGGCGATTCTCGATGGCCAAGCGCAGCGCGCGCAGGAGCTGGCCCTGGAGCATATCGTCCATTTCGAGAAGTCGGTTCGGTCCGTTCTCTAGCCCGGGTTTTTCATGACGAAGCCGGCCATCAACTGACTCAAAGGAAGAAGAGGTGTCCTGAACTGGAAAACAGGAGTTATTGAAGCTCAAAATCACCAGATCGAAGGATCACCTCTTCCGTGAACCCTCCTACCCAACTTTTCCCTGCCTTTCCGACCCAGCTCACCGGCCAAGACCTGGTCTCCCACGCAGGACTGACAGTGCTGACCAGTTTCCTAAACGCCTTGAATTTCCGCAGGCTCTGCAAGGACCGGTTCAGCCAGTTCGAGCAAGCCACCGCAACCCACCGGCCAGGAAAAATCCTTGGCGTATGGCGGCATGGTGAGCTGGCCGCTTGAATGGGTGGATCCTGTTCTCTTACTTCTCAGGTTTTGAAAGGACTCTGTTTGGTCCGGGTGCGTGGAGCCTGGCAATCCGCGCAGGTGGCTTCGTCGCTCTTCGGCGTGGACAGAGTCAGGAACGGCCACCGGGAATCCATGGTAGAGGACTTCGGTGGCCGTTGGATGGCTGATGAAAAATTTGGGCTAGGTCGCCACCCGCGGGGCACGCCCGTGCTGCGGCCGCCCCATGGCCAGCCGGCAGGCCAAATGCACCTGCAGCAGCCGGCCGCCTTCACGCGGGTCGCCGTCGAGGAGCGCAAAGATCCTTGACAGGCGCTTATGCAGCGTCTGGCGCTCCAGATAAAGCTGATGGGCGGCATGCGTCGTGTTGCATCCGGCGTCCAGCCACGCCAGCAGGGTGGCCAGCAGCACGCTGCCGCGCTGGTCCTCGTGCTGCAGCAGGTTCCCCAGCTGCTCCGCAATGAAATGCTCCAGATCCTCCTGGTGCCCGAACTTCGCAGCCAGCCGCTCCAGCGCATAGTCCGACGCATCGCGCACCCTACCCTGGTCCGGGATGAATTCGGGAAATGATTCCAAGACCAGCGCCTCGGCCAGGGACCACTGCGCGCGCCAGATTCCTTCGGCCACCGGGCCGGCGCAGCATTCAACCGACAGTCCCGCCAGGCAACGGCGCAGGCTGGCGATCGCTTCCCGCCGGGCCCCGCGCGGATCGCCTGGGGCAAGCACCAGCAGCGCATAGAGCCGCCCGCTTTCCAGGTAGGTGCGGATCGAGGGCAGCGCCTGGTGCAGCTGGCGTTCGATGCTGCCGCGGATCCTGGCCATGTCATAGCTCTGGAACACCAGCAGCATCACCGGCTCGTCGCTGCCAATCTGCGCCTGCCGCGCCAAGTCGGACACGAAGTGCCCGCCGGCGCCGTTGACGATGGCCTGCAGCAGCGACGTGTTGGCCACCTGCACCGCGCTCGGCCGGTAGTGCTGGGCATAGGCCAGGCCGACGATGCTGCCCAGCCGTTCGGCCACCAGCTCCAGCCGCTCGGCGGACACCGACTCGGAGCCGGCGAGGACCAGCCGGGCGGCGGTATCGCTGCCGACGAACAGGTCCGTGGCCACCTCCATTGCTTCGGCCTGCTCCACACCAGGCTCGTCCGCCGGACTGGATTCGGCGATCATCCGCCCGCCCAGATCTTCCAGCACCGCGCGCGATCCCAGCGCCTGCTCGATCATTTCCAGCAGCTGCCGCAAGTTAGGTCCGGCCGAGGCCATGTGCTTGGCCAGCAGCTGGGAGATCTCGTCGGCCTGCTGCAGCGCCGAGGCCTGCTCGGAGACGATGCGGCGGTTGATCTTCTCGGCCAGCTCCACGAAGGGCACGGTGGCCTCCAGCCGGTAGAGCGGCAGCCCGAGCTGCTGGGCATGCTCGATGAACCGCTCCGGGATCCTGGTTTCCGGAACCAGCGGCTCGAGCACCAGCGCCGCCACGCCGCGCTCGGACAGCGAATCCAGATAGGCCAGCTGCGCCTCGGGCTTCAGGTGGAAAACGGCTTCCCCGGTCGTGAGCAGCAGCTCGTTGCCGTGCAGCAGGCCGGCAATCTGCACCACCTCGCTGGGATGCACCCACCGCACCTGGGCGGACTGGACGGACTGTGCACCGGCCAGCAGCTTCGGCTTGGCGCTGCGAAACAAATTGTCATCCACGACAGCGGACAGCGGGACCAGCATGGGAGCTCCTTTGGCGATGGGCGGGTTGACCTAAAGGAATTCACTAAGGTGACAGTTCGTCGCCCTGAGTCGATAAAAGCACGACAGATTGAATGTATCGCTAATCACACTCGATCTCTAGGCTTTGAATGACCCCACTTCGAACCACCTAGAACTGCCGCACGCTCGCAGCAGCCTGAAAAGAGGCGACATGGACTCGCAACATCCGCAAGGTTCCGAACAAGCCACCCACGAGGTCGAGGATTCGCTCCAGCCGATCCCCGAGTCGGTGCGCACCACCAAGCTCTCGGGCCAATTCTGGATCTGGGCCGGCGCCAACGTGGCACCGATCAACTGGATCCTCGGAGCTCTGGGCATCCAGCTCGGGCTGGGCTTCGCCGATACCGTCACCGTGCTGGTTGTCGGCAACGTCATCGGCATGCTGGGCTTCGGCTGCTTCGTGCTGCTCGGCCAGAAGACCGGCGCGACCGGCATGCTGCTGGCCCGAGGCGCCTTCGGCCGGCGCGGCGCCTACCTGCCGGCGGCCATCCAAGCGGTCATCGCCATCGGCTGGTCCGCCATCAACACCTGGGTCATCCTCGACCTGGTGCTGGCGCTGTTCGGCAAGATCGGCTGGGTCGATCCGGCGCAGGAAAACATGCTCATCCGCATCGCCGTCGCTGCGGTGATCATGACCCTGCAGGTCATCATCTGCTACCGCGGCTACCGCGCCATCTCGCGCTTCGAACGCCTGACCATGCCGCCGACCGTGATCGTGCTGATTGCCATGTCGATCATCGCCTGGACCCAGCTGGACATCGACTGGGGCTACGCCGGCCCGGAAGGCGCCGTGCTGACCGGGATGCCGCGCATTGCCGCAATGAGCTCGATCATGACCGCCATCGGCATCGGCTGGGGCATCGGCTGGTTCACCTACGCTCCGGACTACTCGCGCTTCGTCTCCAAGAGCATCAAGCCGCACAAGCTGTACATCGTCTCGGTGCTCGGCCAGTTCCTGCCGGTGGTCTGGCTCGGCGTGCTCGGCGCCTCGCTGGCAACCAAGCACGGCACCGCTGATCCGGGCGAACTGGTGGTCGAGAGCTTCGGCGCACTGTCCATCCCGGTGATCCTGCTGGTCATCCACGGGCCGATCGCAACGAACATCATTAATATGTACACCTTCGGCGTCGCCGTGCAGGCACTGGACATCCAGGTCTCGCGCAAGAAGATCTCCATCCTGGTCGGCGTGCTGGCCATGGGCGCCGTCATCGGCTTCCTCTACGCGCATGATTTCGCCGAACTGCTGCACAACTTCATCGCCTCCATCGCGGCCTGGGTCGCCACCTGGGGCGGCATCATGGCGGTGCACTACTTCATCTTCGAACGTAAGCACAAGGACTTCTCCTACCTGTTCCTCGATCCGAAGTCCTCGCGCCTGAAGTCGGTCAACTGGTCGGCGTTCAACGCCTTCGCCGCTGGCATAGTGATGACCTGGATGTGCATGTACGGCTCGGTTCCCGCCCTGCAGGGCCCGATCGCCAGCGCCGTGGGAGGCATCGACTTCTCCTGGCTGGGCGGCACGCTCACCAGCGCCGCGGTCTACTTCGCCCTGGGCTACCCGCGCTTCCGCGCCCGCATCAACGCCGGGGTCCCGCTGGGCCTGAAGATGGACTTGTCCGAGAAGGAATTCATCCAGGAGTTCGGCAGCGCAGAGCAGCTGCGCGAGGAGCAGCGCGTCGCTGGCGAACAGCGCCTGGCGAGCGAACCGGCTGCCCGCCCCGAACCTGATGCGACAACAGAGAAAACGCCGGTAGGCAGCTGACCTGCCGGAATAAATGAATAGGCTGGCGCCGCTTCCGGAATTCCGGAAGCGGCGCCAGTCACGCAGGAAGAAAGGATGACCTGATGAACCAGGAAATGATTGACGAGGCAGGCTACGAGGCGGCGCTGCAGGCTGCGCGCACCGGCGCTGCCGAAGGCGGAGTGCCGATTGGCTCCAGCCTGGCCGGAGCTGAAGGAGTCATTGCCGCCGGGCACAATCGGCGGGTGCAGCAGTCTGATCCGACCGCTCATGCCGAAATCGACGCCCTGCGCGCGGCCGGACGGCGCACCAGCTACCGCGACCTCACCCTGTACACCACGCTGGCTCCCTGCGCCCTGTGCTCCGGAGCCATAGTCCTGTTCAAGATCCCGCGGGTAGTGGTTGGCGAGGACCACACCTTCGGCGGGGAGATCGCCTGGCTGCGCGAGCGCGGCGTGCAGGTCGAGGTCCTGCAGGACGAGCGCGCCCTGATGCTGATGGAGCGCTTCATCTCCGAGCACCCCGAGATCTGGAACGAGGACATTGCCGAGGAGCCGGCTGGCAGCTGAGCGCTTGCCGCGGCCCGCGAAAGGAATTCAGCAGTTATTGGCAATTAACACTCTTGACTGTGACATGTACCACTGGAATGATTCAGTGCAACAGTGTTGCATTTGTCGCAACTAAATGATCCAGAATCTCGCATGGCGATAATTCTTTCGCCCCAACTGCTGTCACTGCCTAGGAGACAACGATGACCTCTGTATTCATCGAAGAACTTGACGCGGAATCCTACGCCGCCATGGTGGCCCAAGAAGGCTCGACCATCATCATCCCGACCGGTGCCACCGAGCAGCACGGCCCGCACATGCCACTGGGCGTGGATGCCATGCTGTCCCGGGCCATCGCTGGCATTGTGGCCGAGAAGATCGGCGCCCTGGTTGCTCCGGTCTTCTCCTACGGATACAAGTCCCAGCCGCGTTCCGGCGGCGGCAACCACCGGGTCGGCACCACGAGCCTGGGCGCCGCGGCGCTGACCGGCATGGTCGATGATGTCGCTTCGTCATTCATCGCCCAGGGCTTCACGAATGTGGTCGTGCTCAACGGGCATTTCGAGAACTACCAGTTCATCTACGAGGGCTTGGACAACGCTGTCGCCCGCGCCCGAGCGACTGGATCCGGATCCCGTGCCGTGCTGCTGTCCTATTGGGACTTCGTCGACGAGGCAACACTGGAAAAGGTGTTCCCCGACGGCTTCCTCGGTTGGGATATCGAGCACGGCGGGGTGCTGGAGACCTCGCTGATGCTGCTGCTGCACCCGCAGAAGGTGGACATGTCCCGCGTGGTGGACCACCCGCCGGCCAAGCTGACGCCGTACGACATCTTCCCCGAGGATCCTGCGCGCACCCCTGCCACCGGCTGCCTCTCCAGCGCCGCCGGCGCCAGCGCCGAGAGCGGCCAGCTGCTGCTGGACGCGGTCACCAAGGCGATGGCCAACTCGCTCCAGGGCGAACTGCTCCTGGGATCCATCAAGGTGGAGGTCGAGTAGCGTGTCCATCAACGAAGCCGCCCGGAAGAACACACGCAAGGGCAAGGACACGAGACAAGCGCCGGTCGAGGTGCCGCGCTTCATGGGGCGCCTGATCCCGCCCCTGGACCGCCTGCTCATCCGGGTCATCCCGCCGACACTGATCGTCGCGGTGCTCATCTGGGTGCTGCTATCCCCCGAGCAGGCTTCGGCAGTCATCTCCGAGATGCGCACCTTCGTCACCGGGAAATTCACCTGGCTGTTCATCCTGTATTCGGTGTTCACCGTGGTGGTGTGCATCTGGCTGTCGATGAGCAAGGTCGGCCGAATCCGCCTGGGCGGCCCCAAGGCCACGCCCGAGCACAGCAAGTTCGCCTGGTACTCCATGCTCTTCGCCTGCGGCCAGGGCATCGGCCTGATCTTCTGGTCCGTCGCCGAGCCGATCATGCTGCGCGACGGGAACCCTGTCATCCCGGCCGCCACACCGGCCGGCTCGGCCGAAGGCGGGATCGTGTGGACCTACTTCCACTGGGGCCTGACCGCCTGGGCCATGTACTGCGTGGTGGCGGTCTGCCTGGCCTACTCGCACCACAACCTGGGCAAGACACTGACCTTCCGCGAGGCCACCGTGGACATCCTGCCCCGCTGGTCCCGGCGCGGCGCGGGCGTCATCATCGAGCTACTGGCCATCATCGCCACCGTGCTGGGCCTGGCCACCTCCTTCGGGTTCGCAGCCCTGCAGTTCACTTCCGGGCTCACCTCATTCACCGGCTTGAGCTCCAGCCCCACCCTGTGGCTGGTGGTCATCGCGATCTTCGCTGGCGTCACCTGCATCTCGGCCATCGTAGGCATCAGCAAGGGCATGGCGCGCATTTCCAGCTTGAACTCCATCCTGAGCATCGTGCTGGTCGGCGCGGTGCTGGTCTTCGGCCCGACGCTGTACATCATCTCGATGATCTCACAGACCTTCGGCAGCTTCATGGCCAACTTCGTGAATATGAGCCTTTGGACCGATGCCGGCACCACTGCCAGCCCTTTGGCCACCTGGCAGGATAGCTGGAATGGCTGGTGGACCGTGTTCATCTGGTGCTGGGTCATCGCCTTCTCGCCGTTCGTGGCAGGGTTCATCGCGCGGATTTCGCGCGGCCGCACCATCCGCGAATTCGTCATCGGCGTGACCATCATCCCCACGCTCATCGTGATGATCTGGGTCGGAGTCATCGGGGCGAGCGCGATCTACTATGACGATGCGAGCAACCGGAGCATCAGCGATGCCGTGTCCGCAGACACCTCGGCCGGCCTGTTCGCGATGCTGGAGCACCTTCCGCTGGTCGGCACGATCCTGCTGGTGGTCTCCACCATCCTGGTCGCGACCTACTATGTCACCTCTCTGGATTCGGGAATCTATGCGCTCAGCGAGTTCGTCTCGGCGCCAAACAAGTCCGGACCGGTCTTCCGTGTGGTGCTGGTGCTGAGCATCGCCACCGTCGCCACGGTGCTGCTCACCCTGGGCGGCACGGCGGTGGTCGATACGGTCCAGACGGGCACCATCATCGGAGCCTTCCCGTTCTCCTTCGTGATCATCCTGATGATCATCAACCTGATCCGCAGGCTGCTCAAGCGCGACAAGGCGATCAAGCAGCTGGAGAAGGACATCAACAATCCCGACCCGGGCCTCGTGTTCGTCGCCGACCCAGATGGCGACGGAGCGATTCTCAAGGAAGATCCAGGACCGGAACAGCAAAACTAGGCAGCACAAGCCGCCCGGTCGCAGGCCGCGAAGTTCGTCATATTGAGCTCCGCGGCCTTCGCATTTTCCGGTCACTTCCGGGATTCATGCAGATCATTCCCGATTTACCGCTCTGCAGAAAAAGTTTTCACAATCGCCCTTGACAGTGACGCAGGGCACACATAATCTAAATGCAACGGCGTTGCAGTGAGCGCAACACGTACTTCTTCTCCGGCGATTCCCATGAATCCTCGCAATCCATCTGATTGGGCCGGCCTCCCTTGACAGTTGATTTCCCACAAGGAGCCAAAACCATGACTACCGCCAATATCGCCACCAATGTTTCCGAACTGGCCCGACTGAAGACCCTGCACAACGGCGCCAAGGAGCAGCTGACCTTCTCGGATGCCGAGTTCGAGCGCCGCCTGGCCGGCCTTCGCCAGATCATGGCCACGAAGTCGCTGGACGCAGTCATCCTGACCAGCTACCACGGCATCAAGTACTACTCGGACTTCCTGTACACCACCTTCGGCCGCAACTACGCGCTGGTGGTCACCGCCAGCAACTCCACCACCGTCACCGCGAACATCGATGCCGGCATGCCATGGCGCACCAGCTACGGCGACAACATCGTGTACACCGACTGGAAGCGCGACAACTTCTTCTACGGCCTGCAGGAAGCACTTAAGCGCGACGGCGTGAAGGCAACCCGGATCGGCGTGGAAGACGACTTCCTGCCGGGCCGCACCCGCCAGCAGATCGCCGACACCTTCGACGGCGCAACCCTGGTGGATGTCTCGCAGGACGCCATGCGCCAGCGCATGATCAAGTCCGCCGAGGAAATCGAGGTCATCAAGCACGGTGCACGCATCGGCGACCTGGGCGGCGAAGCCATCAAGGCAGCGATCCGCGAAGGCATCAGCGAATACGAGGTCGCACTGATCGGCACCGAGACGATGGTGCACGAGATTGCCAAGACTTTCCCGCACCGCGAAGTGCGCGATACGTGGGTCTGGTTCCAATCGGGCATCAACACCGATGGCGCCCACAACTGGGCCACCACCCGCAAGCTGGAGCGCGGGGACATCCTCTCGCTGAACTGTTTCCCGATGACCTCCGGCTACTACACCGCTCTGGAGCGCACCTTGTTCCTCGGCGAGCCGGATGCCCGCAGCCTGGAACTGTGGAACGTCAACGTCGAGGTCCACAAGCGTGGCCTGGAGCTCATCAAGCCCGGAGCGGTCTGCAAGGACATCGCAGCGGAGCTGAACGAAATCTACATCTCCCACGGACTGCTCCCGAACCGCACCTTCGGCTATGGCCACTCCTTCGGCGTGCTCTCGCACTACTATGGCCGCGAAGCTGGCCTGGAACTGCGCGAGGACATCGAGACTGTTCTGGAGCCGGGCATGGTCGTTTCGATGGAGCCAATGATCACCGTCGCTGATGGCGAGCCAGGTGCCGGGGGCTACCGCGAGCATGACATCCTGGTCATCGGCGAGGACGGTGGCGTCGAGAACATCACCAAGTTCGGTTTCGGCCCGCAGAACAACATCATCGATGCCTAAGGGCAAGCGATAACCGTGGGGCGGGGCCCGAACCCCGCCCCACAGCTGCTTTAACCATCTGATGCGCAGCAAGCACGGGGGCTGCGCCTAGAACCGACGACCACCCACCGGTCTGCCGGAAAACTTCATCATTCCAGCGGCAAAGAAGCCAGCACTGGCCAAAGCCGTTGCCCTCCAGAGGCGGTTTCACCCCATGAACCATTCCAGCAACTCCCCATCGCAAGCCCCCACCGGAACCACGGCTGCACCGGCCACCGGCGTGGCCCCGTCCCGCACCATTGACGCGAAGACCCGCCGCAAGGTGATCGCTGCCAGCTTTATCGGCAACTTCGTGGAATGGTTCGACTACGCGGCCTACGGCTACCTGGCCGCCACCATCGCCGCAGTGTTCTTCCCCAGCGATGATCCGCAGGCTGGTTTGCTGATGACCTTCGGCGTATTTGCCATCTCCTTCCTGGTCCGTCCTGTCGGAGGGTTCATTTGGGGGCATTTGGGCGACAAGATCGGGCGGCGCGAAGCCCTGTCCTGGTCGATTCTGCTGATGACTGGTGCCACCTTCTGCATCGCGCTGCTCCCCGGCTACGCGTCCATCGGTTTTGGCGCACCCCTGCTGCTCCTGGCCCTGCGCCTGGTCCAGGGCTTCTCTGCCGCCGGCGAGTATGCTGGGGCTTCCGCCTTCCTGGTCGAGTACGCGCCGGCCAACCGGCGCGGCCTGTACGCGGCAGTGGTTCCGGCCAGCACCGCCACCGGCCTGCTCTTCGGCTCGCTGATGGCCGCGGGGCTGACCGGGTTGATGTCATCCGGGGATTTGGAGTCCTGGGGATGGCGCATACCGTTCTTGCTGGCCGCGCCCATGGGGCTGATCGGCCGCTATATCCGTACCAAGCTGGAGGACTCGCCTGCTTTCCTTGAAGCGTCCGAGTCTTCCGCACCCGAGGGATCCCCAGTCGGGTCGTTGCTGAAGAACCACTGGCGCCAGCTGGTTCAGGCTGCGGGCGCAGTGCTGCTGAACGCCGTCGGGTTCTACGTCATCCTTTCCTACATGCCGACCTATCTCTCCGAAGAGCTCGGACTGGACGCCACCCGTTCCTATCTGGCAACGACCGTTGCGCTGCTGACCTACGTTGGATTCATCTTTGTCACCGGCATGCTTTCGGATCGCTTCGGCCGCAAGCGTGTCTTGATCAGCGCATCGATTCTGTTCATCCTGTTCACCGTTCCTGCCTTCATGGCTTTGGAATCGGGAAACTTCTTGGTTATCGTCCTGGTCCAGATCCTGCTCGGCGCGATGCTCACGCTCAACGACGGCACCCTTCCGAGCTACCTCGCGGAAATGTTCCCCACCAAGGTCCGCTATTCCGGCTTCGCAGTGTCGTTCAACCTCTCAAATGCATTGTTTGGCGGAACGGCGCCATTCGTGGCCACATTGCTCATTGCCACCAGCGGCAAAGTCCTTGCCCCCGGCTGGTACTTGATGGGCGCAGCGGTGATTTCGCTGGTGGCGGTGGCCTGCTCGGTCGAAACCAGCCGCAAACCACTGGTTTGAGCCGTAGGATAGTAGCAACTCAGGAGGGGAAATGACTGAAATTCGCAGTGAAACCCGAGGCACCTCGGTGATCGTCAACGTGCTCGATGTGCTCCGTTGCTTCACCGTTGAGCGCCCGGTAGTGGGCGTCACCGAAATCGCGGAGCAGGTCGGCCTCCACAAATCGAGCGTCTCGCGCATTCTGGCCACCCTTGAGCAGGAACGCGTTGTGGATCGCGACGCGGAAACCCGCAAGTACCGCTTGGGTGTCGGCCTGATTGCCATTGCCGGACCATTGCTTGCCAACCTGGACGTGCGGCAGGTGGCTTACCCCATTCTGGAAGATCTGCGTGAAGCTACCGGCGAGACCGCTGTACTGAACATCTGGGACGGCAGCGAGTCGATTTCGGTAGAACAGCTGCCTTCAACCCATCTGGTCAAGCACACCTCGGTCATGGGGTCGCGGTACCGTTCGGGGCTGAGCGCTACCGTCCAGGTATTCCTCGCCAATGAGGATCCAGCACGCCGCGCGGAGCTGATCTCCAACGGAGAGATCGATCTTGCCGGCACGGCCCCCGCCGAATACCAGGCACGCCTGGATCTTGTACGCGAGCGGGGCTACGCGGTCAACTACGGCGAGACCTCCGCCGAGGAGGTCGGAGTGGCCGCAGGAATTCTCGATCACCGCGGTGAACTCGTCGCCTGCGCCATGACCGCCGCTCCGTTCTACCGCATCGGCGCCGATGAGCTGGAGCAGCTTTGCTCCAGCACCCGTGCCGCAGCAAGGCGAATCAGCACCAGGCTGGGATACCAGGCGGAGGGATAGCCATGGATCCGTTCGAGGCACGCGATGCCCATGCCTTCGACTACCGGATGCACGAAGGCTCAGCCATGAAGGTCAGCCACCACTTCGCCGGGCACACCGGGATGCCGGTAGCCATCCAGACCTGGGTGATAGAACCAGGCGGCTTCGAGGGCTTCCATCGCCACGAGGGCCAGGGAGCTTTGCAGGAGTTCTACCAGGTGGTCGAGGGCCGGGCGCGGATGCGGGTCGGCGAGCGCGTATACGAGCTCGGTCCCGGTGACAGCGTATTGGCCGATGCCGGAGTGGACCACGACCTGTGCAATCCCGGCGGCACGGACCTGCGCGTGCTCACTGTTTGGGGCCCGCCGGGCACCGCCGACTTCTCGGACTTCGGTTCGCACCAGATTGCGCAGCGCGGTCATCCAGGCGGCCTGGCTTAGCTGGGAGTTTGCCCGAGGGCCTTTTGCCACCCCTCACCCCGGTGCTGAAGTGGTTCCATGGATTACAACATCGGCTATTTCGTCGGTTCGCTCGCCACGAACTCCATCAACCGCGTCCTGTCCAAGGCCCTGATAGCCCTGGCACCTGAAAACCTCAGTTTCACGGAAATCCCGATCAGCGATCTGCCCTTGTATAGCGCTGACTACGATGATAATTATCCCGAAGCCGGGACCGCGCTAAAGACCGCCATCGAGGCCTCGGACGGCCTGCTATTCATCAGCCCGGAGTACAACCGTTCAATTCCCGGTGCGCTGAAAAATGCCATCGACTGGGGTTCGCGGCCCTGGGGCACCAACTCCTTCGCCCGCAAGCCCACCGGCCTGCTCGGCGCTTCGGTCGGAGCCATCGGTACCGCGGTCATGCAGTCCAGCATGCGCAGCGTCCTCAGCTTCCTGGATGCCCCGCAGCTGAACTCCCCCGAGGTCTACCTGCAGTACCGTCCCGAAGACTTCGGCGAGGACGGAAGCATCAGCAACCCGGACACCGAGAAGTTCTTGGCCCACTACATGGGCGAGTACGCTGCGTTCGTTGAGCGCGTGCTCGATTCGACGGCCGCCGGCCACATCGGAGATGAAGGGATGTAGCCGCAAACCGGGTGCTAGCCGCGCGAGTATTCGGCAAGGCAGACTCCGGAGGCAAAAGACTGCATGTTCTCCAGCTTCCAGCGATTCGGGGCATACCCGGTGTCCCCGAATAGCCTGATACCCGACCCGAACATCACCGGCTGGATCTTCAAGGCCAACTTGTCGATGTCCGGCCGGAGCCTGGCGGCCAATTGCCCTCCGCCGCATAGCCAGATGCCGTCACCCGGTTGGGATTTGAGTTCCCCGATGACCTCTCGCGGATCCGCGCTGGTGAACTGCACCTCTTGGCTTCCCGGAGGTGAAGAGTGCTCGCGCGTGAAAACAATCTGCCTTAGATGCGAGTAAGGGCTGGGCAGTGCCGGCAAGCCGACCGCGTAGGTATTCCATCCCATCAGGACCGTATCGAAAGGGCACCCCTCGATAGGCAGTCCAGCCGACTCTGCCAACTGGGTCGGCGCGGTGCCGCGGTAGCGGTCCCAGATGGGCGCCGCATGGTCACCAGCCACCGCGAAGGCATCGAATTCTCCGTTCGGACCTGCAATGTACCCGTCCAAGCTCACTGCAACGAAGTAGGTTAGTTCTCTCATTGATTCTCCCTTGGCTCGAAGACGGAATCGTCTGGGAAATTGAGCCAACCCTACAGCATGGCCTGTTGGGAACTTGGGAGAATGCGAAAAAACCGGGAAACATCATTTCTGATGTTTCCCGGTTTTTTCCATTTGGTGGAGGTTGCCATCGATCTGTCCAACAGAGGTCGCCACTACGAAAATAGACTGCATCGCTTAGTGGAGGCCATGCAAACGTATCTTCGCCAGGAAGAACGCAGCCACGCGACTAGAACTCGCAAAGTCACAGTTTCAACGTCGCGAAGGCTTTCAAAGCGCATTACTGACGATCAGCTCAGTTCGATCGTCAGTAAATATCGGGAAGGTGCAAGTTCTGCTGATCTGGCGGCATACTACGGAGCCTCGAAGACGAGCATCGTTGAACTCCTTCGGCGAAGCAATATCGATATTCGTGACCGCAGGATCACTCCAGAAAATCAAGAGCTGGCAATCAACTTGTACGCAGAGGGGAAATCACTGGCTGCTGTCGGTAAGCGGATCAAAGTTTCACCAAGCTCCGTGCGGAATCTACTAGTCAGAAAAGGCATCCCTCGTCGAAGCTAACAGTAACCTCCAGTAGTCATGACAAAGAAGTGTAATCAATACTTGACCACTGAAAATTCAGCCAACGAAAATAATGGCGATCATCCCCGGTACCAGGCGAAAGGACGTGACAATACTCCGTACGGATTTTTCAGTTTATCTTTTAGGGTTGAAAGTTCAGATTGCCCAGCCCAGTTCCGTTATCGACCACCAACGGCACCGTTGATTTCAATTCAAGGTAACCTAGTTTAGACGCCGATGTCTTCGACGATCTCAAATCCAAGTTGCCGGAGTTTCTCGGCCGTAGCTTGCCTGTCGCTCACTTCTTTCATCGGGATCACAACTTCGAGTTCTGTTCTCGCCCGCGAACAGCCAACATAGAAGAGCCGGTAGGCAGCGAGAAGGCCTTCGATCGCCGAGAGGCTAAAGAGCTTTTTCGCATTTGTCACACCAGGTTTCTTGAGATATGCACTGTATGTCGCGCCGTAAAGTTCATTGAACAATTCAGACTCACTCAATGCATCCGCGATGATCCGAACCTCGGCCGTGATTGAATCTTCAGCGGCTGGAAAAGTATTCCTGTTCAGCTTGGTAACATCAACGCCAATCTTCTCCTTTGCAGTGCGGAACACGCCAGTCAACCTCCCAAACAGTGTCTCCAGGACATCGAGGTTCAAATCGAACTTCGGCCAGACGTCAAATAGGTTCTTCATTCGTACCGCTGGCGATGTACTCGTCTCTGCGACGAACACAACCTTCTCGTGACTCTCACCTTTGACTCCATGTTGAGTCGAGTGAGAGGGCGACAGCCGAAAGTCGAAGACTTTACGTACCTGCTGGAATGGAACGAGTACAAGCAAGCTGTATTCTTCGCTCTCTAAGTAGCCACTGACATCGGCCGGCCTGGCAAAGGAAAGACAAGAAAGCTTTACGAGCACATCCTTGATACTCGAATTCTCATCTTGCATTGCGCTGAATAATTCGTCGAGTTGAGTCGCAAGGATCGCTTTGTCCTCATGTCCATGGAACCTGAACTCACCAAAATCTCTTGAGTGAGCACGTAGCGTAGAAATCACAGCCCCGACGTGCCCACTCGCGTACGCAGCCTCTGTGCTAAGGAGACCATATAGAAGCCGAATTAGTGCGTTCGGAACCTTCTCCCATTCAGGCTCAGTGAGTACTGTAGCTGCTGAGTAGCGGGAGTTGTAACCGTGATCAGGCATGGCTTTTAGTGCGTTGAAGAGCTCTAGTCCGCCGATAGTGCCGAAGATCGAAGAGTTGTGGACGCTCAGAATCAAAGTGTCTGCATCAGCAATCTCATCCACGGTGTTGTCAGGCGTCGCACTAAAGTGTACTTTCGGCACAGCGCCGTAAACTTTGGAATCGGCGACCTGTCGCAGAGTCTGATCGTTGTAGATAGTATTCAGCACTGAGACAATTGCTACCGTTGAGCGGTAGTTGATAACCTCACGCTGCGGCACGTGGAAGGAACGAATCAGGGCCTGAAAACGTTCGGGGTCTGTTTTATAGATTTGTTGCATTCGATCCCCATATAGATGAAGATCGGCGTCTGAGTCTCGCAGCGCTTCGATGAAGAACTCAAGAACATTGACGTCTGTATCTTGGTACTCGTCAATAATCACCCGACGATATTTGCCACTCACTCGGCGATAGATACTAGGAAACCGTTTTGCGCATAAAGCAACAAAGGAAAGTAAATCATCGTGCGAGAGACGGCCCCGATATAGGGTGTTGAATGGCCGCTCGTTATAATCAAGTGCTTTCACCGATCCTCTCACCAATTCAAAGGTTAGAGGATCACCAATCGACTCACGATATCTAGCATTACTTGCTTCGGTTGTACTACTTTCATCTGCATTCTTGATGCGAGCATTGATAGCGTCGCCGTAGATCTCAAAATAGTACGCAACGATCTCGGGTGCGGAGAATAAGGACTGGGCTAAGCCATTAAAGAACGAATGAATCGTGGACACCGCTATGAAGGGTGACGAGATTTCTGCCTTTAGCTCTTCAGCTGCTCGGTTTGTGTACGTCACGCACAGAAGCCTATCGAGAGGACGTTCGACCGACCATTCTCGGACTAAACGCTTTATCTCCGTACTCTTGCCGCTACCCGCAGGTGCATTGATGAGTCGCAAGTTACTCATGAGTCCAGCCACCGCAGTGCAGAAATAATATATGCTGGTACCGTGTCCATCAGTTTCGGATTTAGTAGTAGCGAGTACATAAAGTCCGTCTTTTGATTCGACGTCGACGAAACGATTTGTCTAATCGTTGGAGACTCTGGTTCTTGTGGAATAGCGAATTTCAGCCCAGAATCAGCACGGTACTTTTTCCACTCTTCCCTTGTCCGTGGCGACCAGACTTCAGTGCTCAATTGCGTCGCAAGGATTGCTTCCTCGAAAGTACGCGCAAAACCTTCCCTTCCGGATTGGAATGCAACAGCGGCTGAGTGGGCGCCAGGCACGGGTGCTACTCCGGTTTCCGCAGAGATCACTTCCAGCAGCCCTTCAATGGTTAGTTTCTCCACCTTGTCGTTGTTAGCGTCTTCGCTATCCTTGGTGAAGAACGCATTCAATGTTGAATTGGTCGAGAAGCGCGGATTTAGCTCATCAACGCTTGAAGTTTCACTTTCCTTGTCGTAGTCAAGGTCGGTAATGATCGCTGTTTTGATGCGAAGTGCGTCTACTACAAGCGATTTATACACATGTGCGTAAGCTCCTCCGACCTGAACGTATGAGATGTATTGCGTACGGAGACCAGCCAAATCATCGCGCTCTCTGATGATGGCCTGAATATACATCCGTTCGGTGTCGCCTTCATACATGATGACTTTGTCAGCGAAGAGTAAATCGGAAAAGTTGATTGAATACAGGAAGCTAAATAGCCTCTGTGTTTCAGTAGATTTTTTTGCGACCTCCGAAGTATGAAACTCCCGCAAATCTACAATCCGGCAGCCATCGTCTTCGGATTTGAGAACGCGAAGCTGCTCGATCATGTTTGATCGCACGATCTCGCTTGAATGCGTCGTGATAACTGCTTGGAATGCTCCGCTTTCATTGACTCTGGACAGCAGGTGTTTAATGAATGCGCCTTGCATCTGCGGATGCATATGAGACTCTGGCTCTTCCAGAACCAGCATGTTTACGAGAAAGCCATTTTCTTCGCGGGAGGCCGATCGAATAAACGACTCGGCTTCAAGGTGTAAGTAGATAAGGTTGCTGTAGCCCAAGCCTTGAGAGGCCTCACCTAAAGGTACACCGGCTCCAAGATAGCGTGTCTGCATTGCCCGCGCAATCATCTGGACAGCGTGATCCTCGGTCACGTGGAAGTCAAGAAAGAGGTCATTTTGTCTTGTTCCGTTCGTGTTTGAGATTGACTCAATGACCGTATTGAGACTCTTGAGGGCTTCGTCGGCAGTTACTTCACGGATTCCAAGTTCGTGTATGGCGGAAACCACCTGATCAGGTAACTTTGACAAGATCCCCAACCAGTTTTCGTCTTCCTTCGCAACCTCGATCAGGCGTTGATTCAAGCCACCCGATTTATCTTCATTGGTGTCGTCGAGGGCTCGTGAAGCCTTTACTGCCCGGAAGTTGAAGAGCCGTTTAAGATCTTTATGGCCGCTCATCAAGAGACGATTTGTATAGTTCTCGTCTGCGAAGAAGACTTCTGGTTTCGAATGCGCCACAAGCACAGCATCAACCTTCGCTTGCAAGACGAGGAAATCTGAAGATCCTGGAATCGCATCCATCGGAGAAGTCCATCCACGCCTATCTACAACCTTCTTGATGTCCGTAAAGAGGTCATGACAGTCTGCAACCAGGCCATCTCGTTTAGCGGAGAAGCGATACTGGAAATAGAAAGAACTTTTCTCTGAGTCCAGGTCCATCAGGTAATCGGCAAACTGTCGAATGTCGTCAGTGTTGGGATCATAGGTCACCTCGATGCGAACATCTACTGATGGAGCCTTCGAAGAAAAGTCGTCGTGGTCCACAAAACCCCGATACTTCTGCTCGCCATCAATCGCTGCGCCGACAAGACCGATGAACCAATCGAATCTGGCCTGCGCACTGAAATCTTCAGCGCGCAGGCTTCCTTCGCCTCCTAGAACGACACGCAATAGATCAATGAGTGATGTCTTCCCAGAGTTATTGGCGCCAGCGAGGATGGTTGTTCCGTCTTCAAACTTGATATTCTGAGCTCTAAAGCGGCGATATCCATCGATATAGATCGAATCAATTCTCATTGCACTCTCCTGCTAAGCGTATTTTCGCAACGGGAACATTCCAAGCTTCTGAACAGTGCAAGATCGCACATTGGCTTGATCGAAATACATGTCGGGTCATCGGTTACCTCCCTGTGAAATTAGCCCAAAGAACCGCTCGAAAAATACCGCCAGCTTCTCAATCACACGACGCTTCTTTTCGCCGTGATTCTTCTCCTTAGAGAACCGAGACACTGGCGGCAAAATCTTAGTTACTTCAGTACCTGTCGTACGCAGCAATCCATCGGTAAACGCCAGGTCAACAAAACCTAGTGTCTGCTCACGCTTGAGATTCTCCGATGCGATGATCTCCTCAAGCTCGCTCTCGCGCTGTTTCTGCACGTATGCCTGCCATTCGTCCTGAACTGAGCCGTCCACAGACACAGAGTCCACGAAGTTCTCGATCAGATCCTTCTTGTTGCGAAGGGAAGGGCTGGAGTCGATTGCGCGAGAAATACCTGCACGAAGTTCCTTGTCATCGCCGTCACCGCGTTCTTCTCGGTACTTCTGTACGAGCAGAAGGATATAGTCAACATTGATTTCAACCTGCTTGATCAGTTCAATCTCGAACACCAGGTCACTGGTGATCTGTTCCTTCTCACCGGTGTCGCGTTTCTTCCGATCATTCCAAAGATCCAGATACACCGACTGGTAATCCTGGGCCTGACGTTCCGTAAGGACTTCGTTTCCGGCGAACTCGTCAAATGAGGTCAAAATATTCTTCAAACGAAGAATCTCACCATAGAGCTTGATGAACTCGTTCTGCGCAGCTTCACTGTCGATGTGATGGCCAGGAACGAATTTCTCCAGCAAGGCTGAGGCTTTCTCGGCATACTCATCGTAGTACTCACCGTAAGGGCGCAACAGAACGATACCGGCAGCGTCCTTATTACCGAAGAGAGCAATCGCATCATTCGTCGCTTCTTCCAAATCACGGAAGTTCACGATATTCCCGTAGGTCTTCACCGAGTTCAGGATACGGTTCGTTCGCGAATACGCTTGAATCAGCCCGTGGGAGCGCAAGTTCTTATCCACCCACAACGTGTTCATCGTGGTCGCGTCGAAGCCAGTGAGGAACATGTTCACCACAATGGCCATATCCAGATCACGGTTCTTCAGCCGGAGCGACAAGTCCTTGTAGTAGTTCTGGAAGCTGTCCGAACTGGTGTCGTAACTCGTGCCAAACATCTGGTTATAGTCGGCAATCGCCGTTTCCAGGAACGAACGGGCATCCCCCGAAAGGTTCTCTGTTTCAAACCCTTCCTCTTCCAGTAAGCCGTCCTCGGAGTCTGGATTTGGGGCGTAGGAGAAGATCGTGGCGATCTTCAGCCTGCGGTCGGGTGTTAGCTCGGCTTGTTGGCGTTCGAACTCGTTGTAGTACGTCCTGGCAGCCGTAATCGATGCCGTGGCAAACAGGGAATTGAATCCACGTACACGCTTCTCCCCCAGCGCATACCCAACGGATCGCTTCGTCTTCTGATCAAAGTGCTCCAAGATATACGAAGTCACTTGAGAGACACGCACAGGTGACAACAAGGCGTTCTCCGTGTCGATGGACGACACCTGCTTGTCGATGACCGATCCGACCTTCATCGTATTCACGTAATCGATACGAAATGGAAGAACGTTCTGATCTGTGATCGCGTCCTTGATCGTATAGGTATGAAGCTTCTCCCCGAATGCCTGCGCGGTGGTCTTCAGCTGCGGATTGCCACCACTGCCAGAGTTCTCAGCAAAAATCGGAGTACCGGTAAACCCGAACAAGTTGTACCTCTTGAACGCCTTCGTAATGGCCGTGTGCATGTCGCCAAACTGGGAGCGGTGACACTCGTCGAAGATCAGCACGATATGGCCTGTGTAGATCTCATGACCCTTATTCTTTGAGATAAAGGTAGAGAGCTTCTGGATCGTCGTAATGATGATCCTCTTCGAGGGATCCTCTAACTGCCGCTTCAACACCGCCGTCGAATTATTCGAGTTCGCCGAGCCCTTTTCGAACCGGTCATACTCCTTCATCGTCTGGTAGTCCAGATCCTTACGGTCAACGACGAACAGTACCTTGTCCACACTTTCCATGCGTGAAGCGAGCTGAGCAGCCTTGAAACTGGTCAGCGTCTTGCCAGACCCGGTCGTGTGCCAGACGTAGCCACCAGCTTCCTGAGAGCCAAGCGTCTTGTAGTTCATGGAGATATCGATCTTCTGCAAGATCTTTTCGGTCGCCACAATCTGGTACGGACGCATCACCAACAGCAGCCGGTCACTGGTCAGTACACAGTAACGGGTGAGGATATTCAATAGGGAGTGCTTGGCAAAGAACGTCTTGCCGAACGCCGTCAGATCAAGAATCGGCTTGTTCTGCGCATCAGCCCACCACGAGGTGAATTCGAAACTATTGGACGTCTTCGTTTTCTTCTTCATACCTGTCGCATCGGCAACGTGCTGGCGGCGAGTGGTGTTCGAATAATACTTCGTCTGCGTCCCATTGCTGATCACGAACAGCTGCACATACTCGAACAGACCAGAGCCCGCCCAGAAGCTATCTCGCTGATACCTGTCAATCTGGTTGAAGGCTTCACGAATTGGCACGCCGCGTCGTTTCAATTCGATATGTACCATCGGCAAACCATTGACCAGAACCGTCACATCGTACCGGTTCGAAAAGCTTGCGCCACCCTCGCCACGATCAACCGCATACTGGTTGATCACCTGCAAACGGTTGTTGTGAATGTTCTGCTTATCCAGCAGGGTGATGTTCTTTGTCGTGCCATCATCACGGGTCAACAGCTGGACATGGTCTTCTTGAATCCGCACCGTCTTTTCGACGATCCCGTCACCGGTGCTGGCGATCCGTTCTTTGAAGAAGCGTTGCCATTCTTCATCCGAGAAGGTGAAGCGATTCAGGGCTTCGAGCTGAGTACGAAGATTCGTGACGAGGTGCTCTTCATTCGTCAGCTCCACATACTCGTAAGCTTGACCTTCGAGTAGGCGAATAAATTCACGCTCCAGCTGCGCTTCAGACTGATACGACGACTCCCTCGCAGGATCAGCTTCATAGACCGAAACTACGGTACTTTCGTTGCTGACCGCAATCGGCTCGTATTTACGGGCAGAAGATTCCATCATGACTTAAATCCCCACCTAAATTCATTGAGAAACGTATGAAATTCGGTCGTCAGGGCTTTTTTATATTCATCAGACACTTCTGATGAATCAATATCTGAAAATCGATCATGACTATAGAGATTGAGAATTCTCATTAAGACTTTCGCATCAGGACCGGCCAGCAACACACCCCACCCTTGTTCATACCCAAGGAAGTTTGCTGTTTTCTCAAGAAGTGTACGGAATTGATTGAAATGAATTCGCTGAATGGAATTCTGACTAATTGCGTTCTCAATATTCCTGATAATTCCGAGATGGTAACTAAAGGGAGAATCGTGACCCTGCCTCTCCAACCGCCACCCCAATTCCAAATTACGTTCTAGAATGAACGCTTTGTTATTCATTCCTTTCGCTCTATGAATTGAGTTAAAAAGCACGTTGAAGAAAAGGGCATGATGCGTAGTGACGATGAATTTAATATCTAAGTCAGCTGAACGTTTTATAAGATCGGCCAATGCCATAGCAACCGATACAATCCGTACATCATCCATAGAAGAAACCGGGTCATCAATTACGGCAAGCTTCAAGAAATCATAATCAGTCGTGGTCCGCAATTCCGGGCTATCACTTAAAGTACTAATCGCTTCACTTAGGACGGAGTAATAGACGCACCAAATGAATATACTTTCCTCCGCTCGGGATATCTTCACGCTATCGGCAGAAGCGTCATCTCCTTTATGGATACCGAACCTGACCTCACCATTCTCAAAGTCCAGCAATGGTTCGATTTTATCGTGGGTGAATGCCTTGAAGTTCTCGACAATCTCACCATCAAGCCCTTGTGTCTCGATGGTATTCAATAGTTCTGAATCAAGATTCATTTTTAGAACAATTTGTTCGTTATCCCATGTGAAAACGTCTTCAACAAATGCGTTATAGAGTACAACGCCTCGAGGATCGCGCTCTTTAAGATGTTGTGCTAGCCGTGTTTTGCCAGTTGTGTTTGAAGCGAATACCAAAGCACAACGTGATTTTGGGGTCATGCTCCCTAACAGGGCGTCCGCCAAGTCTTCTATCGATTCATGATGGGCCATTTATTCAGCCTCCTTGAAAGTGAGAAGCTGATCTCTGTAGTACTCGTACTGCTGACGACGTGCAGCCAACTCCGCAGGCAGTCCAAGGCTGAGGTCATTCACGAGCACATCAAACTTATCAAGGAGATCGACGATCCTTTGCTGCTCCTCTATATCCGGCATCGGAACTTTAACTTTTCCAAGATCCGATTTGTTGACGGCGGGGATACTCCCCACTTTCCGCAGCCCAACCAGTTCTTCTTGAATATTCCGAAGATAGTAGTAAAGGAACTTGTTGATAAAAGCAGACGATTTGGTCTCCACTCGATAGCAAAGTGGACCACACCAAAAGTCTTCTTTTTGGAAACCAACGTGTCCGGCTCCGCCTTGGCCTCGCGACGGAATAGTTACAGCCCCACCAGGCGCATTTGAATTATTTGTGAATCCCGAAGGTTCATTTCCTGCGTTAATGTATGGGAAATTTCCTGAGTCCGAAATAATCATAGGTTTGCTGCCAGTTCGTATCGAGGCTGCTACTGCAAGTTCGGTCCATTCACCCGAAACAAAATTACGCCGCCCAACAAGTCGATCACGATAGTACTCATACTGCTGCTTCCGAGCTTCCAGCTCCGCTTCCAGCTCCGCTTCCAGCTCCGCTTCCATTTTACTAAAAGTATCAAGAATACCAACGATTTCACGCTGAATTTCAAGGGGTGGAACTGGCACTTTGAACTCGCGAACGCGACTATCAGGAATAGACGGATAGTTCCCCTCGATCTGGTTGGCTTCAACATAACGACTAAAAGTGCCGGTGCCAAGAATATGAGCCAGAAAATTAGTGAGGATAACATCATTGTCCGGGCGCAGTACACAATATCCAGTACTCGCAATCTGCCCATCGTATTCCTCAGGAATGACAGCCCATCGCATCTGAGTAGGACGAGTCGTAGCAAAGATAACATCACCTGTGCGTACGATCTGACGAGCCCTGCTTGGCGCATCGGCCGCCGTTACAGAAACTGTATCCCCAATTTGTCGGGTTATCCTGTCCACGGATGACAGATCAATGTATTTGAATGAAGCATCAGCGGCGGATACCCACTTGATACTCGCACTCTTACTCGCAATCTCGGCAAGAGGCCTAAACTCAACACCCTCAGGGCAGTGCTTTGCAAGCAGTTTATCAATCTGGCTCACTTCACGCCCTCCAAGTCGGCAACGATCGCATCAATTGAAGTGCGCAGCTCAGCCTGACGAGCAACGATCTGCTCAATCTTGGCGTTCAGCTCGGTAATGTCGATGACTTCACGAGTGTCCTCAGCTTCCACGTAGGACGATACTGCGATGTTGTAGTCATTCGCTGCGATAGCGCTGTTCTCAATTAGCGTTGCAAAGTGTTCTGACGATTCACGATCGGTAAACGCATCTAGCAAGGTCTGCTGGTTGGCTTCGCTCAACTTGTTCTTGTTGCCACCGCGTACGAACTCAGCAGAACCATCAATGAAGAGCACATCGTTTGTCTTCTTCGACTTCTTCAGCACGATAATACAGGTCGCGATAGTGGTCCCGAAGAACAAGTCGGCAGGAAGCTGAATCACCGTATCAACATAGTTATTGTCGATCAGGTACTTACGAATCTTTTGCTCAGCGCCGCCTCGGTAAAGCACGCCAGGGAACTCAACAATCGCTGCCGTACCGTTGGTCGCCAACCAATGCAGCATATGCATCGTGAATGCGAGGTCTGCCTTTGACTTAGGCGCCAGCACACCAGCCGGCGCATAGCGTGGATCGTTGATCAGGATTGGGTTGGCATCGCCCTCCCACTTGATCGAATAGGGCGGGTTAGAGACGATCGCTTCAAACGGCTCATCGTTCCAATGGTGTGGTTCCAGCAGAGTGTCACCCAATGCCAGGTCAAAGTTCTCGTAGTTCACATCGTGCAGGAACATGTTGATACGAGCCAGGTTGTAGGTAGTGAGGTTGATTTCTTGCCCATAGAACCCGCCCACGTTCTCTTTGCCGAGCACCTTGGCAAACTTGAGTAGGAGTGAGCCCGAACCAGCGGCGGGGTCATACACCTTGTTCACTCGCGTTTTACCGACCGTGGTGATCTTTGCGAGCAGCTCAGAGACTTCCTGCGGGGTGTAGTACTCGCCGCCGGATTTACCGGCACTAGATGCGTACATCTGCATCAGGTACTCGTAGGCGTCACCAAATAGGTCAATGGAGTTGTCTGAGAACTTGCCGCCCAATGGGAGGTCACCGATCGCGTCGAGCAGCTTGACCATCTTGGCATTACGCTTCGACACAGTATTGCCGAGCTTGGAGCTGTTTGCATTCAGGTCGTCAAAGAGGCCTTTGAGGTCGTCTTCGCTATCGGTGCCAGTTGCTGAGCCTTCAATATCGCGGAAGATGCTCTCGAGTGTTTCGTTGAGGTTTTCATCCTGCGGTGCTCGCTTGCGCACGTTTTCAAACAGTTCCGAAGGTCGGATGAAGAAGCCTTTTTCGTTGACAATTTCCTCACGGGCAAATTCAGCTTCATCATCAGAAAGCTGCGTGAAATCAAATTCAGCGTTGCCTGCCTCGTGTTCACCGGTATTGATGTAGCTGGTGAGGTTCTCGGATATGAAGCGGTAGAAAAGTATGCCCAGGACGTACGACTTGAAGTCCCAGCCGTCCACCGAACCGCGAAGATCATTGGCTACTTGCCAGATTGTTTTGTGCAGTTCTGCTCGCTGCTGTTCCTTCACGCTGTTAGCCATCAACTTTCTCCCGTGCCCCTAGGGCACAATTAGCATTTGTTTACTTGCAACGTTACCCCAGTGGTACCCCGAAATATGGGTTGTAACCGCCTGGCAGCTCGTAGCGATGCGTAACTATGCGGACGATGGCAAATATGATTTATTTGAATGTCACATAATTATGCTTATTATGACATGACTAGGGTTTTTATAGAAGAGCACAGATCTACCGAATTTGTTTGTGGCATTACTTGGAATTGGCATCCACTTGGACACTGCTGACATGCGAGCAGAAATATGGCTCCACAAACAGGACGTAATTGATGACATTTTTACGTGGCTTTCGACTAGTAATGGTCACATCAGGGTCGAGACTATTCGTGCCGGGGATCGATGCGGCAGGGATCGAGACTGACGTGAGGCTGTTGTCGTCGCGATGCGTTTCCGGATCGTTGGTTGGTGTGCAGATATGAACTATCGACGTCCGTCATTTCTTCGTCTGTTCAAGCAGGCGCATGACGACCAAGCGCCGTCGAATCGTGCTCTCGCTGTATTTCCTCCTGCGGTGGAGGGCAACGTATTCCTTCTTATCTTGTTCAGTTAGCGCCAGAACATTCTTCCCCCGGCGGTACGCCCATTCGGCCCAATCTTGGAGATCAGCCCAGTAAGCACGTGCCGTGTTGTATCCATAGTTCAGCAGAAGGGCCTCGCGCCGATTCGCAAACTCTTCCCAATCATCCGGCGTTTCAGGCGCAAACTCCATATGGTTTTCTGGATACCGCGCATCACTCATGGGATGACATTAGCAGAGTTATCATGCTTATGCTTTTATTGAGGTCAGAGCCTATTTTAGAGTTATTCCATCGCCACATAGGCGTGATCGAAAGGTTCCATACCTTTCAGTCATACGTGCAAAGGAGTGCTCTACTAATGAGCAATATCATTCCCCGATCAGGTGCCAACGCTGAGCCTCCAGCCACTGGTATTCTCAGTCGGTTCACCAAGCCAGAGATGCGATCCATGACCAGAGCACAGAATGCCGAGATCGCACGCGGCTCAGTGGTCGCGTCCCGTGTCCATTCCGCTGGCATGGTGACCGCAGCAGCAATGCAGATGACCGGCATGATCAGTAGGGAAGCTCAATTCCTTGCAGATGGTGACCCGGGCGCGGCCGCCAGGCTGAACCACCTAGCGGACTGCTACGCAGAATATGCCGCCTGGGAGATCAGGCAGTACCGCAAGAGATCAGGCAGTACCGCAATGGGTGACTCGGCTGCCTCTCCCGCCCGGTGTGTTCCGCCGCCGCCCGAGGCAAGCGCAGCGATCAACCTGGTTGCCGAGCGTTTCCAAGGGGTCGTGGAAGAGCTTCGGCGTGAGGCCTGGCGAATCGAGTCGTATGATCCGGTCACCGCGCTCCGACTCGACGATGCGGCCACAGCCTTCTGCGAGGCAGGCACCTCGATCTTGCAGGACTGGCTGATCGAAACGGGCACCATCCCGTCGAACTAACACCCGAGTGGTTGCGTCCCACCGGGCTCCCCTCTGAGTGCCAGCACGCCTTCTCCTACGTTCCGCTGCGTCGCTGGCACTCAGCCACCCAAGCAAAAGTTACCCTCGAAAGGGGTTATTTGTCATGCCGAAAAACACCCAAAACTCCGCCCAATCACGCGCAGCCACCCCACACAGCGGGCAGCTGCTCACCGCTGGACACCCGGCGATCCGGGCAGCACAAGCAGACCTACGCGGCTTCGTGTTCGACCTTGCCAATGACCTGGCGACCCGCCACGGCTTCGACTGGAAAGCCGTTCCCGACGCACCCAGCACGTACTCGGATCTGAAACGGTGCTTCGCCGCGTCAAAGACTACCGGCCAATCGCTGCCGGTATCGGATGACAATTCATCGGCCACCGTCTTTGGCACCCCAGAGGCTAACCATGCGCTCCGCTTCGCTCACGATGTCCTCCACGTCACCAACGGGCTAAGTTTCAATACCCGCGATGAATACGTGCTTGCCTGCGAGTTCATGGACAGGGCGGAGAACTGGGGCATCCGCCGTGGTTCCATCGCCTGGCATCTGCTCCTGTCTGACGCAGTCGGCCAAGCATTGTTCTATGCCGTCGCCAAGCGGTACGTCAAAGACCAGCTGCACTTCGGACTGGACTTCGTCAACATTGGACTGCACCGCGCACTCCTGGCCGAAGTGGAGCGCCACAATGACTAGCAACGGCAATGATCCTCGCTCCTGGTTCGATGGCATGCTGAGCGCCTGCTTCTCAATCATCTTGGCGCTTGTCGGCCTCGCATGGGCGGCATCCTTGATCGAATCCGTCTGGCCAACGCTCGTCGTGATCCTCAGTGTCCTTGGCCTGGTGGCTGGGCTCGTCGTCGCGGTGCGTTGGTGGCGTAACTCGCGTTTCTAGCTAAACGCTACCGTGCGGGATTGGCGCACCTTCGAACCACAATTCTAGGTGCGCCAATCCGTCTCCCCTCTACTGTTTTCATCAACTTCCAGTCGGTGTTGTAGTTTCTGCCAAAGCCGCATTTTCCCGTTGCATCCACGCAACGTTTGGCTCATAGTACTGCGCAGCAAGGACGTTGCATCCACGCAATGACCAGGCACAATACCCATCACCGAAATACCTACTGGAAAGGAGGTTCATCTTCGTCATGCCCAAAAACAATTCCACTCACGGCTCCCGTAAGAACCGGCGCATCGTCGCCCGTGGAGTCCTCCGCGAAACACCCGACATTCGCACGCTCGCTCGTGCCGCAATCCGCCTGGCATTGGCTGATGCGCAGCGAGAGGCCGAAGCTCAGCAGCTCGCCGAGCGGCACGCGGACACGTCTCGCCGCATCCGTCCAGACCGTAATCAAAAGCGAAGCAGGGAAGGAGACCAATCATGAGCCGCTCCCCTAAGTACCGCCAGCGCACCGAACTTGTGTGGTTCACGATCTTCTGGGCACGCCCACTGCCATATGAGCAGGCCATCGGGGCACTCCAACACCTCGCATCCTTGACCCACGCGCCGCAGATTATTCTCGAAACCCGCGCCACCTCGCAGGGAATCGAATACCTAGCGGCTACCAATCGCCAGTTCGAACCAGCGCTTCGCCGCACCATCGAACAACTCGTTCCAGGCACCGTCATCACCGCCACCGAAGACGACCGCCGGAAGTCCGTGTCCACCGCGCGCAAAGTCATCTACTCAACACCGCAGCAGTCACTGGATATTTCTGGCAATGAAGCATCCGTCCGCGGTGTTCTCGCCAGCCTAACCGGACTTCGTGGAAAGGAAACCGCCGTGATCCAGATCGTGCTCGGGCACCGCTACGTGCCGAAAGCAGCAATTCAGCAACTGGCCAAGCGAACCGCACCACAAACCGCTCTAAAGCATGTTCAGGTCAAGGCCGAAGCGTTCGGATTCGGTGCCATTATTCGCATCGGTGTCACCGCTTCGACACCCGACCGGCGCAAGCGGATGACCACCAGCATTCTGAGCGCGCTACGTGCCGCACTCAGCCCCGGTCTGGAACTGCGCCTTGCACCAGAACGCAGCGGCGTCATCAATAACCCCGCGAGCACGTGGCCGCTCTTTCCCGGATCGACCAAGCTCAGCATCAATGAAGTCACCCTCATGACCGCTTGGCCACTTGGTGATCCGAACCAACCGTACCCGGGACTGCCCGCACTGCATCCGGCCCTGATCCGCCCCTCGTTCGTCGCTAAAACCGGCGACCGCATTCTGGCTACATCAACAGCACCAGGATGCGAAGCGCAGCGGCTCGGTATCTCTGAGATGGATTCACGGCGACACACCTGGGTCATGGGTCCCACTGGCACAGGCAAGAGCTCATTGCTACTGAACCTTATTCGGCAGGATATGGAAGCCGGCCGGTCAGTCATCGTGATCGAACCCAAAGATCTCGTGGCCGACGTGCTGACACAGGTTCCATATCATCGCAAAGACGACGTGGTACTCCTCGATCCGCTCGATGACGCACCCACCGGGTTCAACCCCCTGGATCTTGCCGGACGTTCACCCGCACTAGTGGCAGATCAGCTCTTCAGCTTCTTCGCCGCTGTTTACGGAAAGGACGTGCTCGGACCCCGCTCGGCTGACATCCTCCGGCTTGCGTTGGACGCGGTTGCTCACGCCGAGAACCCCACGCTCGCCATGCTGCCGCTCCTGCTGACCAATCCAGGATTCCGGCACAAACTCACGGCACCCCGGATCGCCGCCGACCCGCTGCACGCCGCACCATTCTGGCAATGGTACGAAAGCCTGTCACCGGATGCCCGTGCCCAGGCGATCGCACCGCTCCAGAATAAGCTCCGACTCTTTCTGCACGAACCGCTGCGCAGCATCCTGGCGCAACCCTCACCACGGTTTAACCTGCGCGACGCCGTCAACGGAAACAAGATCCTGCTCGTACCCCTGCATTCTGGCACGCTTGGCAGCGAAGCCGCGTCACTGCTCGGATCATTGGTGATCAGTGAACTCTGGGAAGCACTCAAGGAGCGCGTCCGTGTCCCGGAACGACTGCGCCGCACCGTGGTGATCTACCTGGACGAAGCGCAGATGTTCCTCGAACGCTTCCCGGTAGATATCGCCGACGCGCTGGCCATGAGCCGATCACTCGCCGCAGCATTTCACCTGAGCCACCAATACACCGATCAGCTCTCGTCGAAACTACTGCGCGGATTCGAAGCGAACTGCCGCAACAAAATCTTCTTCCAACTCGCCGGCCACGATGCCACCTACGCGTCGCGACTCTCGCCCGGGTTGGCACCAGAAGATTTCACCGCACTTCCCAGTAGGCATATCTACGCCCAGCTTGTCCGCGATGGCGCGGTCACCGACTGGTCATCTGGTCGCACCGTGGACACCCCGCAGCGCACCAGCGACCCGGCGAAGATCATCGCCGCATCGAGGAAAGCATACGGGCAATCTCGCGCCGCCGTTGAAGCACAGCTGCGCAGCCTCGTCACCCCCATCACACCACCACAGGCCGAATCACCGGAACATGCCGGAAAACGACAAAGGAGAACGCCATGACCACCCACGACACCAGCCACACGGCTCACCAGAACCAGGAATCAGGTCTACCAGTCGATCTACCGACCGGCTCACCTGCGACCCCGGTAACCCCACAGGCCACAGCACAAACAGGTGAGGTAGTGGCGGGTAAAGAACCTACTGGTATCGGTTCCTTCTCCACGCCACGAAGAGGCGAACAGGTAAAAGGGGTTCACAGCTCCCCACGGATCTCTGCCAGACACTTGGAGAAGATGGCCTCGTCACTCTCAGTACGAGACTGGAGCATCCTCGGTGCCGCTGGGGTCTACCGGTTCGTGACCGCTCGGCAGCTGACCCTGATGTTCTTCCATGACCACGCCAGCGACGCATCCGCAGCTCGAACTGCCCGGCGAGTCCTATCCAGACTGAGGTTACTACGCATCCTCGGGGTCGTGGAGCGGCGCATCGGAGGCATCCGCGCAGGCTCCGAAGGGATGGTCTATTACCTGGATACCGCCGGGGAACGACTGTACCGAACCGCCACCGGATCAGCCACCCGGAAGCGCTTCGAAGAACCCTCAGCCCGGTTCATGGATCACACCCTGGCGATCACCAACCTCGCCGCCGAACTGCACCACCACGGCAGAGTCAGCGGTGCGGAGATTGTCAGTCTCACCCCAGAGCCGCGCCGCAGCTACACCGCACCTCACGGCGGTACCGGACGACTCGCACCAGATCTTGCCGCTGAACTTGCCGCACAGCACGGAGCGGAAACCATCAGCGCGTTCTTCATCGAGATTGACCTCGGCCACGAATCACTGCCAACCCTGATCAATAAGGCGATGGCCTACGAGCAGTACCGCGCCAGCGGCGAGGAGCAACGCCAATACGGAGGCTTTCCGCGCATCGTCTGGGTTATGGACTCCCCCAAGTCCGCCACCACGCAGCGACGCATCGAAGCGCTCTCCCGGGCGCTCGAAGAACACCCGCAGATCCCGCACCATCTGCACACGATCATCACCACTAAAGACGCAGCCGCGTATCTCGTAAAGGAGGCAAGCAACGAATGACCATAACAACTCACCCCTCACCGCGCCCTGGGTCATCGCCTGACTCCAGTCAGCCGACCGTGTATCTCACGGAGCACGGCAAGCTGCACGTCGGCGACGCCCTGGCCACCCTCAAAACCCTTGAAGCCGGATCGGTCGATTCGTGCGTTACCAGCCCGCCATATTTCTCCCTGAGGAACTACGGCCACAAGCATCAAATCGGATTGGAGTCTCATATCCAGGACTGGGTAGAAGGCATTCTGGCTGTCGCTGACGAGCTGCACCGCGTCCTGGTGCCCACCGGCACCTTGTGGCTGAACCTCGGCGACACCTACAGCGCGCACCAGAATCAGGGCGCACCGTACAAGTCGCTCATGCTCGCCCCGGAACGGATCGCTAGCGCCATGCTCAAGCGCGGCTGGGTGCTGCGTAATAAGATTGCGTGGGTCAAGACCAACCCCATGCCGTCGAGTGCCTCTGATCGGCTGACGGCATCACACGAAGTCATTTACGTCTTCGCGAAACAGTCACGTGGCTACTACTTCGATCTGGACAGCATCCGCATTCCACCCAAGATCCTGGCGGCAAAGCCCAGAGCCTCGCCTCCGAAGTCTGTAAAGGGTAGGGAATCATGGCGAGGCCCCAACGCCGACACCACCACTGGACTCGCAGCCATGAAACAACGCGGCATCACGGCGCATCCGCTAGGCAAGAACCCAACAGACGCCTGGCTCATGGCCTCCAGCACGTCGCAGGGAACGCACCACGCGACCTTCCCGAAAGATCTGGCCACCCGCTGCATTACCGCGTCCACCCCAGCACAGCGTTGCCGCGAATGCCGCGCACCATATATCCGCCAGCTAATCCGTCACAATGACGGAACCGCCACCAGGGAACCCGCCGCACCAACCTGCGCACACATAGGCGTAGACGCAGAGCCCGGAGTCGTCCTCGATCCATTCATGGGATCAGGGACTACCGCTGTCGTCGCCGAGGGCATCGGCCGTAGATGGGAAGGCATCGAGCTGAACGCACAATTTGCGCTCGAAGCCTTGGCACGAATCGCGAAAGAACGGAAAACCTAACCGCACAGAAAGCGGCCACCAAGGCTCATTACCGGTGGGCTGCGAGAACGAGCATCAGTATCTGCAATCCCGCCGATACCTCGTCCGCAGCCGAACCGATAAGGAGCCAGATCATGGCCGCCGAAAACACCGGCAGCGTCAAGACGCTTGCCATACGCCTAGAGAACGACGTCCACATGCAGCTCACGCTGATCGCACAGCTGAAGGGCAGCACCATCACCGAAGAAATCCGCCAAGCCATCGCCGCTCACGTGGTGCAGGCTAAGGCCAGCAGCGACTTGGTCTCCCAGGCCGAATCGGCCATGGCGGAAATCGAACGTGAAGCAGCCGCGCGCCGCGACGTGCTCGCGCAGCTCTTCGGTGCCAGCGACAAGCCACGCCCACAGGGCAGAGCACGCTAACCGCACCATTCTCTAGGTCCCTGTGGCGGCAACCGAAGCATCTCGCTTCCCGTTGCCGCCACAGGATCACTACCACCAAACCGAAAGGAGGAACCACCTCATGAATCCAGAACAAACACCAAATACGTGGAACAGCCCCGAAGACCACGAACGAAGCATCGAGCAGACACCGCCATCGATCTATGTCGCATCGCTCGCTGACTACGTCAACGGCTATCTCACCGGGGAATGGATCGATGCCACTCAGGACATCGACACCATTCGCGAAGAAATCCAAGCCATGCTCGCCACGTCCAAAAGTGCAGCGCCGGAAGAATACGCCATTCATGATTACGAAGGATTCGGCACCCTACGGCTCGGAGAATACGAAGACATCGAACGAATCGCAGCCATTGCCGAAGGTATCAGAGAGCACGGCGAAGCCTTCGCTTGCTGGATCGACCACACCGGACTCGACCCCGAAGACTGGCACAAGTTCGAAGATGCCTATCTTGGCACCTATGACAGCATCGAGGCCTACGCCGACCAAATGATTGATGACCTCGATCTTGAGGCGACACTCGATCAGTTCGTGCCTGAATCGTTCCGCTCATACGTGAAAATCGACCGCGACGCTCTGGTACGCGACTTGGAATACGGCGACATCTGGTACATGGATTTCGACGGGCAAGTACTCGTCTTCAACTCCCATATCTGAGCCACCCGGCAAAAGACCTTAGAGGACCGTATTCGAACCATATGAACACTCGTTTCGCCTTGTCAGGCAGGACTTCCTGCCTTGCCAAATATTCTGTTGTGGTTTTGTCTTAACCCATTGCACGGTCGCAACGAACCGTTCATAATACGGCACAGAAAAGGACGAAACACCATGTCAGATATCAATCCCACAAAACTCGGAAAAGCCGTCACCAAGTACCGTCAGCGCCTTGGCATCTCCGCCAGCGAACTTGCCCGGCGCACTGGACTAAATACCGCCACAATTACGCGCACCGAGCTAGGTGAGATTACTCAAGCGAAGATCGAAACCGTCCACGTCCTGGCTCAAGCACTAGGTATCCCTCTGACCGAGCTACTGACTGAATCCAAGATCATTGACGGTCAAGACTTCCCAGCCATGACACCGTACCTGCGCACGAAGTACAAGGATCTTCCGGCTGACGCTATCCGGGAAATCGAAGCACACTTTGAAACCATCGCCGCCAAACACGGCATCACCGGTTTCGACGGCCCCGCACCTGGCGACGACGAGTAACCGTTCACCCATCACTTTTTATCACTACCCACAAAGGAGGGCATCCAGCATGTTCAATACTTCACACACCCCAAACACCAACCGCAGCGTGCTGGCCACCCTGCGCACGCTTATCCCAGATCGGGACATCGAGAACTTCGATGAAGCCAAACGAATCACCGAGCACCAAGCTGCGAAGCTTCTAGCACTGCACGGCATCACGGCATGGCCAGTGCCAATTGAGCTCATAATCGATCAGTTGCCAAAGATCCGTATCGAATACTGCGAGCAGCCGGTTTCCGGAGCAACGTTTTGGAACGGCACCGAGTGGGTCATCCAGCTTAACCGCTACGAGAACAAGGCGCGCCAGCGCTTCAGTCTCGCTCACGAATACAAGCACATCATCGACCACGGCCGCGCCCAGCAGCTCTACGGGTCCAAGTCAGCACCGCAGTCAAGCAAGCATGCTGAATCCGTTGCCGACTACTTCGCCGCGTGCCTGCTTATGCCGAAAGTGCTGCTCAAGCGAGCGTTCTTCAGCGGCATCCAAAAACCAAGCGAACTCGCGCAGCTCTTCGGTGTTTCACCAACCGCCATGGCTATCCGTCTTGAGCAGACCGGGATCACCGAACGCGCCCCGCGTTGCCGTACATCAGGCTCGCGCTGGATGCCGCGAGCAGCAGCCCAAGCATTCTCAGCTCAGCCAATCCACGCCTAAAGGAGTCAATGTCATGACACGAAAATCCCAAACCTCAGATACTGCCGCCCCAAAGAAAGCCGTCCTGTATCTGCGCGTCTCCTCAGCCGCGCAGACGAAGACCGCCACGGATATCGACAGGGACGGAAACTCCATTGCCACCCAGCGCGAGTACGGCCTGCAAAAGGCTTCCGACCTCAACGCAGAAATTGTCGAAGAGTTCGTCGAGCCGGGTGTCAGCGCCCAGACGATAACCAAACGCAAAGCCTTCCGCAGTATGCTCACGTACCTCAAAGAGAACCCCGGCATTGACTACGTCATTATCTATGCCCGTTCCCGTGCCTTCCGTAACTTCACCGATGCGGCCATTACCCGCCGATCACTCGAAGATATGGGAATAAAGCTCATCTCTGTTCGCGAAGACTTCGGCGAAGGCGTCTACGCCGATGCGATGGAAGCCTTTACGGACATTATGAACCAAGTCCAGAACCAGCTCTCCGGTGAAGACATCAAGCTCAAGATGCGTAACAAGGCCAAGAACGGCGGCACGATCGGCAAGGCCAAGCTTGGCTACCTCAATGTCCGTAAGGACGTGGACGGTTACCTGGTCAACTCCATTGCGTTGGATTCTGAGCGGGCTCCGCTCGTCAGAAAGGCTTTTGAGCTTTACGCGACGGGGCAATACTCAGTCACGGCATTGCTCGATGAAATGACCATGCTCGGACTCACAACCCGCCGTACCGCCAAGTTCCCATCCACGCCGCTCAAGATCTCAACCCTGCACAAGATGCTCCGTGAGCAGTACTACGCGGGCTTCGTGCTCTACGAAGGTCAACATATTCCAGGACGGCACGAACCGATCGTCAGCATCGAGTTGTTCGATCGTGTGCAAGAGGTTATGAACAATCGCAGCGGAAGTACTCAGAAGGACAGAGTGCATTCCCATTACCTCCGCGGCATGCTGTACTGCGCTCGATGCCATGCACAAGGACGCGAGTCTGTCCTGACCTACACTCTGGCCAAAGGCCGGGGAGATCGTTACGCCTATTACTTCTGTAACGAGCGGAAACGCGGCAACTGCGATCTATCCTACCTACCGGTCTACAGAGTAGAGGACTCAATCCAGGCTGCCTTCACGCGCCTTGACCTACCAGAAGGCTATATCGAAGAAGTGAAGCAACAGCTGGAAGCAGCTGTAGCAGACGAGCAATCGTCCGTTCGCGAAACCAAGAAAGACCTTCAGGCGAAAATCCAGGAAGAAAATGACAAGGAAGAGCGTCTTCTCGACCTGGCAACCGAAGGACTGTTGTCGAAGGATAAGATCCGTGAGCGTATGCTCGCGATCTCAATTCATCGTGGAGCGCTACAGGAAAAGCTTGCCAATATGGATACAACGTTGGATCTTGGCTTCCGCACCATGCATCACGTCTTTGCTCTCCTGCAAAGCGTGTCACGGTACTATGACCTCGCGACAGACGAGATGCGTCGAACCGTCAACAAGACATTCGTCGAAAAGTTCTTCGTCAACGAAGACGATGATGCGTCGATCCTGGTTGCCGAACCATTCAGGCAATTTTACGCCGCCCAAACGACACAGAACGCCCTGAGACAAGGGAAAAGCGCCGAAACCACTAATCTGCCCGGACTCGGTGAAAAAGGGTCTGAAAACCAAAATTGCCGAGTGCTTTCGTCTTTCGACGTGCACTCGGCAATTCGTTGGAATGATACTTCTTTGGTGGAGGTAAGGGGATTCGAACCCCTGACCTTCTGCATGCCATGCAGACGCGCTACCAACTGCGCCATACCCCCAAACGAGGTGATTCCAGTGGCTTGTACAACCCCTGAACCGAGATAAAACTTTACCGGAGCACTGCCGAAAACTCCAAATCGGCTGTTCGAGACGCTGGTCACAATCCTCTATTCACACGGTGCTCCCCAAGTGGAAGAATATGGGTCGGGACCTGCCGGCCCCACCCATTCCTTCGAAAGGCGCAATCCCATGACCATCGGACTGACCCCATACCTGCGTTTCGCCGGAGATGCCAAAGAAGCTATGGAGTTCTACCACCAGGTACTCGGTGGCGAGCTTTCCATGATGACCTTCCAAGAAGGCATGAATGACAATAATCCGGCCGTTGCCGACCAGATTATGCACTCCTCGCTATTCGTTGAACGCGGCCTGCACTTCATGGCCTCGGACACCCCGCCCGAAATGGACGTCCGGGGCAATGGCGTGATCGCGCTAAGCAGCGACGGGACGGCCGGAGCCGACGCGGAGACCCTGACCCGGTGGTGGGAAGGATTGGGCGAAGGCGGCCAGATCAACATGCCATTGGAGCGGGCCCCGTGGGGCGACTCCTTCGGCGAGCTGCGCGACAAGTTCGGCGTGGTCTGGATGTTCAACATCACCGCGTTGGCCAGCTAGCCGAAGCGCTAGTGGGTGCGCGCCTGCTCGCGGGCTTCCAAAGCTTCGCGGCCTACGAGCAGGCCCACCTTCTTCGCGCGGATCTGGGTTATCCACGCGATCAGCAGGCCCAAGGCGGCCAGCCCAGCGCCAACCACAGATGGGGCGCGGAAGCCGTAACCGGCGGCAATCACCGCGGCACCCAGGGCGGCGCCCAGCGCGTTGGCAACATTCAGCGCCGAGTGGTTCAGCGAAGCAGCCAGCGACTGCGCATGCGGGGCCGAATCCATCAGCAGCGTCTGCAACGCAGGGATCAGCAGGGAACCCACTGCGCCCATCACGAAGACCATGATCATCGTCGGAACCACCCAGCTGGTCACGGCAGCGAAAATCAGCATGGTGGCGATCATGAAAACGGAAGAAAGCTTGATCGCGCCGAAGATCGACCAGTCGGCAAGCCTGCCACCGGCCAGCGAACCAACGACCATGCCTACGCCATAGAGCGCCAAAGCCAACGGCACCAGCTCAATTGGCAGTCCTGCTTCTTCGGTCAGCGTGGGCGAAATGTAGGAGTACACCGCGAAGAATCCGCCGAAGCCGACAATGCCGGTGAGCATCGCCAGCCACACCTGGGCACTCTTCAAGGCGGTCAGCTCGCGGCGGATGCTCGCCCCGGCATCGGTCTTGCGCCATGGGACGAACAAGCTAATCAGCACAGCGGTCAACACGCCGATCGCAGTGACGACCAGGAACATCGAACGCCAGCCGTATTCCTGGCCGAGCCGGGTCACCAACGGGACACCGGCAACGTTGGCCACCGAGAGCCCGAGCATCACCCAGGCAATGGCGCGTCCGCGCATCGTGGCCGGAACCAGGCTGCCGGCAAGCACACCGGCCAGTCCGAAGTAGGCCCCATGCGGCAGGCCTGCAAGGAAGCGGGTCACCAGCATGGTGTTGTAGTCCGGAGCGAAGAATGAGGAGAGGTTGGCGAGCGTGAAGAAGAGAATCAGCAGCTGCACCGCACGCTTGCGCGGGATCTTGGCAGCCAGCGCAGTGAGCACCGGGGCGCCCACCACCACGCCAATCGCGTAGGCGCTGATCATCAGGCCCATCTGCGCATAGCCCACTTCCAGATCAGCGGCACCTTCCTGGAGCAAGCCCATCATGGCAAACTCAGTGACACCGATGCCGACGCCGCCCATGGCCAAGGCAACAATTGCCAGCAGTAGTTTTCCGCCAGATACATAGGCAGTCATTCAATTTCTCAATTCATGGCAGGGTCTTGGGAAGCGGCTCCCTCGGCGCTCTTATCCATCGTAGTGACTGCATCGGGCGACAGTGGCAATCCCCGAGCGGAAAATTACGAATCCCACAGTATTTTGTGCCACTGTATTAAGTCATATGCCTCATTCATCGCACCATCGCCTGTCGGCCTCGCGAATAATCGCGAGGTTCTTCTTTGTCATGCTCTGTCTCGCGCTGGCCGGGCTAATGGTGTTCCACCAGCAGATCCCCGATGTCCTGGGTCTCGGATTGATCGTCGATAATCTGGCCCCGTGGATGGGCCTCGGAATTCCAGTGCTCTTGCTGATGGCCTTGGTGGTGCGCGGACGCATCAGCTTCATCGGCCTGCTCGTACCGGTCGTTGTTTGGGCTGTGCTCTTCGGGCCGGCGTTCCTGCCTTCGGACCGGCGCGCACCAGAAGCTTCCTTGCTGGTTGCCACGCAAAACGTCCACGAGTCTGCGGGCGTGCAAGCCGCCCGCGAATTGGCAGCCAACGGCGCGCAGGTCATCACCCTGCAGGAAATCGGTGAAGGCCAAGAGCCGGAAATCACCGCCGAGCTCGCCCAATCCCATCCTTACAGCTACATGGTCAGCACCGTAGGCGTGTGGAGCGCCTATCCGCTGAAGAATCCAGAGCCCCTGGATCTGGGGCTGGGTTGGGACCGCGCGTTGCGGGTGGACGTGGCCAGCGAAAAAGGGGATGTCCGCCTGTACGCTGTGCATGCGGCGTCGGCCAGGCCTACCGGCCATCACGAGCGGGACATGATGCTTGCTTCCTTGGCCGGCTACCTCGCCGATGACGAATCTCCGAAGATCGTTGCCGCCGGAGACTTCAACGCCACCAGCTCCGACCGCCACTTCGCGCCGGTCGCTAACCAGCTGGAGGAAGCCCACTACAGCGACTGGGGCTTGGCCCTGACCTGGCCGCGGTCCCTGTTCCCGATGCTCGGCATCGATCATGTGATGCTGCGCGGCGTCGAATCAGCAGGCCTGGAGCGGCTGGACATCGCCGATTCCGATCATTACGCGCTCTCTGCCACGATCGACCTGGGGAACTAGTTCGCTTCCAGCCCGGTCTGGCGCAGCGTGATGTTAATGCGTCCGCCGCCAAGGCCCAAGCCTGCAGGTGCGGTCCCGGCATGGATCTTGCTCACCCCGTGATAGGCGAAGCGTGAGGGGCCGTCGAAGACGAACAGGTCCCCCGAGGCCAGCCGGATCTCTTGCCATGGCCGGTTGCGGTTCTCGGTATTGCCCAGGCGGAATGTTGCCGAATCGCCGATGGACAGCGAAACCACTGGGGCGTTGATGCGTTCTTGCGCATCCTGGTGCATGCCCATGGCGGCCTGCACGTCGTAGTAGTTCACGATAGCCGCATCGGGCTGGTAGTCCTGCGCGCGCTGCAGGTCACCCGTAGCTTCTGCGACCGCCTGCTTGCCCAAGCGGACCAGCCAATCTTCCATGGGCGCCACTGATTGCCCGTCCAGGTCGTCAGCGGTCTTGGAGTAGCGGTTCGGGCTCCAATGCCACCCCAGGCACAAGCTCTGCACGCTCATCGGATGGCCGTTGACGGCTGTGCGGTGCGGCGGAACAGGCCCGCTGCCCCATTCGAAGAAGCGCCGGACGATCCACTGCTGCGCGGGCGCGTCCAGCCACCCCGGCAAGTGCCAGGCTCCTGGGCGCAAGGCTCCCCCGGTACGGGGCAGTGCACTGTCGTCGAACAGGGATTCCATGTTCCCAGCGTGCCCGTTGCAGGCAGAACTCGGCAAGTCTCCCGCGTATTCGCTCACTGAACTTTGCAGGATCAGCCAGGCCGGTGCCTCGCAACAATATTTACATTAGAGACTTTGTGTTTCGTCTTACCCTCGCGAACATTTCGAAAAGGTTAACCTTTACTCGAATTATTGCGCTTGAAACATTTGCGATACCTCCGGGAAAACCTGGGCGCCTAAGCTGGGTGCATCCACTAGTTCAAGGAGAATCCCATGTCACCCCTAGAAACTCGAGCAGAATCAAGGAAACCATGATTGGCATCGACCTCGAACTGCGCGGATGCACTGTGCTGATCGCTGGAAGTAAATCCGGGAGCAAAAATACTGCGCTGCGCTTCCGGGCGGAGGGCGCCACGGTGCTCACCGCCGACGGGCCCTTCCAGGCAATACATTTGCTGGAACAAGCCGGCCTGCTGGTGATCTGCGATGCCGAACCGCTGCGCTTCGCCTCGGTGGTGCAGGCCGCGCGCATTCCCGTCATGCACCTTGGACCAGCGACCCGGGCCGGATCCATCACCCTGCTCGGTGGCGGCCCCGGCGCATTGGACCTGCTGACCCTGCGCGGCGTGCGGGCCCTGGCCGAAGCAGAAGTCGTCTTCGCCGACAGGCTCGGTCCCGCAGCGCACCTGCCCGCTCTCGCACCGCAAGCTCAAATCGTGGACGTCGGCAAGCTTCCTGGACACCACAAGCTCACCCAACGGGATATCGAAGCCCTGATGATCGAAGCGGCCCGCGGTGGCGCTGCCGTAGTCCGGCTCAAGGGCGGAGATCCCTTCGTCTTCGGCCGCGGCTTCGAAGAAATCGCGGCCGCTACCGCTGCGGGCATCCCGATCAGCGTCATCCCGGGACTGAGCTCGTGCATCACCGTGCCGGCAGCAGCCGGCATCCCGGTCACCGCCCGCGGGGTGAACACCATGTTCACCGTGGTCTCGGCCCACGATCCACTCAGCGATGCGCAGCTTGACCATCTGGCCAAGCTGGGCGGAAGCATCGTGATCCTGATGGGCATGGGCACCATCGAGCAGACCGTCGCCGGGTTGCACCGGGTCGGCATGGACCCGCAAATGCCATGCGCCATCGTCGAATCCGGCACCACCGACATCCAGCGCACCAGCTGCACCCGGCTAGCCCATCTCGCCGAAACAGCCCGCGGCCATTCCAACCCTGCAGTCATTGTCATCGGTGAAGTCGCTGGACTGCCGGCCACCCTGGTGAACGCGGCAGCGCAAGAAGAGCCAGCCACGCTGGCAGCGCAATTGGAAGTGGCCTGATGAGCAGCCCCAAACCCTTGGCCGGCTTCCGGCTGGCCGTCACCAGCGACCGCCGTTCCGCAGAACTCATCGAAGCCTTCGAACGCCGCGGCGCCGAGGTGACCCATACTCCGCTGCTCCAGCTCGCCCCGCTGGACGATGAGCAGCAACTGATCGCGCAAACGCAAAAGCTGTTTGAGGTCCGTCCGCAGGTAGCCGTCATTACGACCGCCTACGGACTGCGCCGCTGGGTTGATACCTCCGAGGCTGCCGGCATTGGCGACGAGCTGCTGGCAGCGCTCGGGCAGGCACAGCTCTACGTCCGCGGGGCCAAAGCCCATGGCGCCGTCAAGGCACTGGGCCTGGAGCCGGCCGCCGTGGCCAAGGACGGGCGCAGCGCCTCCATGCTGGAACTGCTGGAGGGCAAGCTCCAGGGCGCCACCGTCGCCTTGCAGCTTCATGCCGATTCCGACCATGGAATGCCCCAGAGCCTGCGCGAGCTGGGCGCTCGCCGGGTGCTGAAGGTGGAGCCCTACCGCTGGCAGGACACCAGCAGCGATAGCGGGATTTCTGCTTTGGTGGAGGGCCTGTGCGCCGCCCACTTCGACGCGGTGACCTTCACCAGCGCGCCGAGCGTGCACGCGCTGTTCGCCGCTGCCAAGGCGCGCAATCGCTTGCCCGCTCTGCTGCGCTCCCTGGCCGAGCGCGTCGCAGTGGCCACCGTTGGACCGGTGACTGCTGCCCCGCTGATCGAGGCGGGCATCTGCCCGCTGGTTCCCGAGCGCCATCGCATGGGTGCCATGATCGGCCAGCTCGTGGAGCATCTGGCCTCGCTGGGCACGTTGCAGGCCCAAACGGTCCACGGCCAGGTGCAGCTGCGCGGTCGTACCCTCTCGGTCCAGGACGAAAACTGCGAGTTGACGCCCGGGCAGGCCGAATTGGTGCGGGCGCTGATCGAGGCCGGCGGCAGCGTCCTCTCCCGCGACGAGCTGGGGGCCGCACTTCCGGAAGCCAGTTCCAAGCATGCCTTGGATATGACATTGAGCCGGCTGCGCAAGGCGTTGCCGCAACCAGAAATCATCGCCACGGTCATCAAACGTGGGTACAGGCTGAACGTATGATCACCCCGATGGGCTTTTTCCCTCCGGGTTACGTAGGATCGATGTCATGGTTAATATTCAGGTTGCCGGTGAAGCCCTAGTCGATATCGTCGATGGTGTGGCGCATCCCGGCGGTTCCCCGATGAATGTTGCTGTTGGACTGGGCCGATTGGGCCACGAAGTCCTGCTCCAGACGGACATCGGCGATGACGAGCATGGCCGGCTGATCGCCGAACATGTGGCGGCCTCAGGCGTTCAGCTCGCAGCCGGATCACACACCGATGCGCAGACTTCCAGCGCCACCGTCGTGCTGGACGAGTCCGGAGATGCCAACTACGAGTTCCAGCTGAACTGCAAATTGCAGAGCATGGCTTCGACCCAAGCCACCTTGTTCCATTCAGGATCCGTTGCAGCGTTCCAGGGTCCGAGTGCCGCTCGAATCCATGAGGCTTTCGAGGCTTCCCCACCGGGCCAGATCCTGAGCTTCGATCCGAACCTGCGTCCGGAGCTGGTCGAGGACCGGGCAGAATCGGTCAAGCAGATCGAGAAGCTGGCCGGGCTGGCGGATATCGTCAAGCTTAGTGACGAAGACGCCCTGTGGCTCTATCCGGGATGGGACACCAATCGCATCCTGGAGCACTTCTTGGAGCGCGGGGCATCGCTAGCGATCATCACCTTCGGCGCACGCGGAGCCGAGGCCCGGACCAGGCAAAGCGAGGTCATGGTTCCCTCGATTTCGGTGCGTACCGTAGATACGGTCGGCGCCGGTGATGCGTTCATGGCCGGGCTGCTCCACGCCATCTTGGACAGCTCGCTGGCCAAGTCCCTTCGCGATGGCACGCAGCTGGACAGCGTCGAGCTGGAGAAGGTCATGCAGATCGCTTCGGTGTGCGCGGGAATCACCGTGTCGCGCGCCGGGGCGAATCCTCCAACCCTTGACGAGCTGAATCATTTCCTCAGTTCCACGACGCGCTAGACCTTTCATTTCTGGCCGATAGTCGCTGGGATCTCCGCCTGGAATGGCGCTGATCCCAGCGACTATTTATTTCATTCGTTGTGGGTGACTAGCATTATCCGCCGGCAGCCAGCCCAGCAGCCTGGACTATCGAAGGAAACCGCTGACCAGGTTGCTAGAGTTCCTTGCAGAGCACTATGCACGATTCATTGAGGAGGCCCCATGGGCAGCAAGGTTCCAGCGGCCGATAACACCTTGCGGATCCTCAGGTTGCTGGCCAGCAGGAAGACCCCGACTCCGGCGGCAATGATAGCCACGTTGCTGGAGCTTCCTCGATCCAGTGTCTACCAGCTGCTGAACGTGATGCTGGAGCACGGATTCATCACCCACTATCCAGAGGACAAATCCTATGGTCTGGGTGTCTCCGCTTTTGAGCTTTCCAGCGCCTATACCCGCCAGGAACCGCTGGCACGGCTGGGTGCCCCGCTGATTGCCCAGCTGGTCGACAAGGTCGGGGAAAGCGCCCACCTGGCCGTGCTGCATGGTTCCGATGTTCTCTACATTGTCGAAGAACGCGCCAAGGGCCGGCCATCCTTGGTCACCGACGTGGGTGTTCGCCTGCCTTCGCACCTGACCGCATCCGGCAGGGCAATTCTCGCCGCGCTGCCCAAATCCCAGGTGCGTGCGCTCTACCCCGGTGCTGCCAGCTTCACGGAGCGAGTGGCCGAGTCATCGATCTCCAGCTACTCGCAGTTGCGCCGCGAGCTGGACCAGAGCACGCAGCGCGGCTATGCCGTAGAGCGCGGGGATGTCACCCCGGATTTCCACTCGCTCGCGGTAGAAATCCGGGATTCCAGCGATTGGCCGGTGGCCGCCGTTGCTGTCACCTTCCTGGCCGATCGTGTCCCCGAAGAGCAGTGGGAGACTCTCCTGCTGCAGATCCGCGCCACCGCTTCGGTGATTACCTCGCGGGTGCAGGGCAAGCGTCAGTCCTAGCCAGGGGCTACTGGTTCGAGAATGCCGCGTCGAAGGACGCTTCGGGGCGCTTGAACAGGAGGCTGCGGATGTAGCCCACAGCTTCCTTCGCACCGTGCAAGCGGTCCATTCCCGCGTCTTCCCATTCAATGGAGATGGGGCCCTTGTACCCGTGGAAGTCCAGTGCGCGGAAGGCATCTTCCCAGTTGATGTCTCCGTGGCCGGTGGAGACGAAGTCCCAGCGCCGGCGGGGATCGCCCCACGGGAGATGGGAACCCAGGATGCCATTGCGCCCGTTGGGATGATGCATCCGGGTGTCCTTGCAATCCACGTGGTAGATGCGGTCGGCGAAGTCGGTGATGAATGCGACCGGGTCGATGCCCTGCCAGAACATATGGCTTGGATCCCAGTTCAGCCCGAACGCTTCGCGGTGGCCGATTGCTTCCATGGTGCGCACGGTGGTCCAGTGATCGTAGGCGATCTCGGATGGGTGCACCTCCAGCGCGAACTTCACCCCCTGCTCATCGAATTCGTCCATGATCGGATTCCAGCGATCCGCGAAGTCCTCGTAGCCTGCATCGATGACCTCGCCCGGAACCGGCGGGAACATCGCGACGTACTGCCAAATCCTCGAGCCGGTAAAGCCAACCACTACATCGGCACCGAGCTTGCGGGCGACGCGGGCCGAGCGCTTCATGTCCTCGGCGGCCCGCCGGCGGACGCCTTCCCCATCCCCATCGCCCCAGACATAGTCGCGCAGGATGGCCTGGTGGCGGAAGTCGATGGGATCATCGCAGACAGCCTGGCCGCCCAGGTGGTTGGAGATCGCCCAGGCTTTCAGCCCGTATTTGTCCAGGATTTCCAGCCGCGACTGGAGGTAGGCCGGATCCTCGTCGGCACGCTTGAGGTCCAGGTGGTCACCGCTGGCTGCGATTTCCAATCCGTCATAACCCCATTCTGAAGCCAGCCGGGCGACTTCTTCGAAGGGCATATCAGCCCACTGGCCGCTGAATAGCGTCACTGGATGCGTCGCGTTCATGGTGGTTTCTCCTCTAGTCATCGGTGTCGATCCAGTCCCCGGAATCAGCCGATTCCAGAACGGCATCGGTCAAACGGCAGGCGCGGGCGCCATCGGCAAAAGTTGGAAGCCCTTCGGGTGCTTCGCGACGGATCGCCGCGTAGGTGTCGGCCACGAAAGCGGCGAAAGCATCAAGGTAGCCCATCGGGTGTCCTGCAGGTACCACCGACAAGCGTGCGGCATCGGGACTGAGATCAGCGGCCTGGCGGGACAGGATCGAGGACATGTCGGGTTTGCCGATCCACAGTTCTTCCGGCTTTTCCTGCTTGAATTCCAGCGCCGACCGGTCTCCGGACAACTCGATGGTCAAGGCGTTTTTCCGGCCGGCGTTGACCTGTGACACCATCAGCGTGCCGATGGCTCCCGAAGCCATCTGCACAATCAAGGCGGCAGCATCCTCGGTATCGACGTCCACGGCGCCCCGCTGCTTATGGGCAATGGAGGTGGCCGCGTTCAGCCGAACGATCCGCTCCCCCGCAATGAATTCCAGCAGATCCACCAGATGCGAACCGATGTCCGCGAAGGCCCGCGAAGGTCCGCCTTTGGCCGGTTCTACCCGCCAGTTGCTGTCGCTGACCGTATGCATCCAGTCTTGCAGGTACTGGCCACGCACGGTCAGCAGCCGGCCAAGTTTCCCTTCCTGCACGTGGGCCCGGGCCTGCCGCACCATGGGGTGGTAGCGGTAGACGAACGGCACCGAAGCCACGGCTCGGGAACGCGATGCCAGCAAGGCCAGCTCGCCGGCTTCCCGGGCGCTGGTCGCCAGCGGCTTCTCGCAAACAACGGACAAGCCAGCTGCCAGTGCGGAGGCTGCCTGCTCGGCATGCAACGCATTGGGCGAGGTGACATGCACGGCGTCGCATTGGGCGAGCAGCGCTTCGACGCTGCCGAAACCGGGCACGCCCAGGGCGGCTGACGCTTGGCGGGTGGATTGCTCGCCGTTGGACCGCACCCCGATGAGCTGGGCGCCTGCCCGGCGGATCGCATCGGCGTGGGTCCGGGCCATGAAGCCGCCGCCGATGACGCCGACCTTCAGTTCCTGCATGGCCGGTGCAGCCTGCTGGCTGTTCAACTGGGACATGTAATTCCTTGTCTTTTCTTACTTGACCGCGCCGGAGGACAAGCCTGCGACCAGGTGCCGTTGCGCGAAGAGGAAACCGACCAGCACCGGAATCGATACCACCACCGAGGCGGCCATCATCTGGTTCCAGTACACATCGGTCTGCGAAGCGTAGGCCTGCAAGCCGATGGACAGCGTCCTGGTGTCCGAATTGGTGAGCACACTGGCGAAGAGCACTTCGCTCCAGGAAGTGATGAAACAGTAGACCGACACCGCGATGATCCCCGGGCGTGCTACCGGCAAGACCACCTTGAGCAGTGCGCCGAGCCGGCCAAGTCCATCGACCATGGCCGCCTCTTCCAGTTCCTTGGGCATGGCGGCAAAGAAGCCGGTGAGCATCCAGATGGAGAATGGCAGGGAGAACGTCATGTAGGTGACGATCAGCCCCAGGTAGGTTCCGTTCAGCTGCAGTCCCACGGCACGCTCCAGCTGGGTGAAGATCAAGAAGAGCGGCAGCAGGAACAGGATGCCGGGGAACATCTGGGTGGAGAGCACGATCAGCCGGAAGGACCGAGCCCCGCGGAAGTCGAAGCGCGAGAGCGCATAGGCGGCCAGGATCGCGATGGAAACCGAGAGGATGGTGGCGCTGATGGTCACGATCAACGAGTTGGCGAAGTACTTGCCCAGCGGCACCGTGGTCCAGATATCCAGGTACGGGGCCAGCGTGATTTCCGAGGGAATCCACTCGAAGGCGCCGCGCACATCCTTGAGGGGCTTGATGGAGGTCGTGAGCACCACGTAGAGCGGCAGCACGATGATCAGGGTGATGAAGGCCAGTCCGAAAACTCGCAGGATGCGGAAGCCGCGGGTCTCAATCATCGATGCTCTTTCCCTTCGGCATGACAAGTCGGATGTAGAACGCTGAGACGATCAGCAGGGCAATCAGCAGGACGACGCTCAAGGCGCCACCCACGCCGAAGTTCCAGTTGTTGAAGGACTGCTGGTAGATCAACGGGGAAATCAGGGTTGCTTCTTCCGGGGACACCGGGCCGAAGAGCAGGTAGGGGGTGTCGAACTGGTTGAACACCCACAGTCCCAGCATCAAAAGCAGCACCACGTTGGCGTGCTTGATCATTGGCAGGGTGATCCTGGTGAACTGCTTCCACAGGCTGGCTCCGTCCAGGGAAGCGGCTTCATAGACTTCGTTCGGGATGGATTGCAGGGCGGCCAGCAGCATCAGGAAAGCGAAAGGCCAGAATTGCCAGACGGCGACAACCACCATGACAAAGAAGGAATTCCCGCCCAATAGCCAGAACGGCCCTTCCTCCAGGATCCCGAGGTCTTCGACCAGGAAGCGGTTGACCATGCCATCGCGCTGGTTGAACATGAACGCCCAGGCGATGGTGGTGACGTAGCTTGGCAGTGCGTAGGGCACCAGGAACAGGGTGCGGAAGAATCCGTTGCTGCGGAATTTGGATGCCAGCAAGACCGCGGCGAAGATGCCAAGGCTCCAGGCGATTGCCACTACCAGGAAGGTGAACAGGAAGGTGCGCCCGAGGGCGTCGAAGAATTGGGAACCGATCGGACCGTTGGGGTCCAGCGCGGTGGTGAAGTTCTGCAGTCCCACGAACGGGGCCTTGACCCAGTTGGCAATGGAGAACTGGGTCAGCGAGAGGAAGGCGATCCATACGCCGAGCAGCATCGGGATGATGTGGATCAGCAGTTCCAGGAATGCTGCGGGAGCTGAGAGCGCATAGGGGAAGAACCGGTCGCGCTTGATTGAACTGCGCTTGATCGCCCTTGAAGCGTCGCGGGGCTTGAGCGGTTCGCTGATTCGAGGCGGTGTCTGGGCTGGCGCCGACATTCGGTCTCCTTTCATGAAAACGAATTTGGGTGCTGCTACTGGCCGCGGGGGCGCAAGGAGGTCCGCTCCCACGGCCAGTGCAACGTGTCGGGCCGCTAGCTAGCCGGCATCTGCTTCTGCGCGTCTTCCAATGCCTTGCGGACATCGGCCTCGGTGATTTTTTCGCCCTGGGCAATCCTGGCGAATTGCTTGGCGATGGCCTCGCCTACGAGGGATTCCATCTGCCCTTCGGTGGGGAACAGCGGCATCGGGGCAGCGTTATTGGCCAGGATCTCCTTCTTGGCCTGCTGCTCGGGGGTGTCGAAGGCCGGGTCGTCGAAAGCTTCGGTGACCGATGGCAGCGAGGTGTACTTGGCGTTCAGCTTCTTCTGCTCATCGACGCTGAGCAGGTGGTTCACGAATTCAAGGGCGGCATCCTTGTTATCCGAGTTCTCGAAGACGCTCACGTTGATGCCGGCAACCAGCGACTGGGTGGCTTCCAGCCCGGTGGCATCGGCGTTCTTCAGCGGGATGGGCGCCATGGCGTAGTCCTCGAAGTCAGCGGCATTGAAGGACTTGCCCGGGGCCTGGTCGAAGAACATGGCGGCGTTGCCGTCCATGATTTCCCCTGGCAGCACCGAACCGTCATTGATCTCGGCGTTGGACTTGGAGACAACGCCGTCCTCGCCCATCAGCTGGATCCAGTCGTTGACGCCGCTGACGACGCCATCATTGGTGAAGTCCGGCTTGCCGTCCGTGGTGTACAGCTCGCCGCCGTTCTGCATGCCCAGGATGAATGCGGAGTGGGCATTATTGGCGGTACGCTGTCCGGCCAAGGTGAAGCCGTACTGGTCGACCTTGCCGTCGTCGTCGGTATCCTTGGTCAGCTTCTTGGCGGTGGCCAAGAATTCATCCCAGGTCTTCGGAGCCTGCTTGATGCCGGCTTCCTCGAACATCTTGGTGTTGTAGTACAGGCCGTAGGCCATGGAATACAACGGCAGCGAGGTTGGGGCCTGGCCCTCGGCGCCGCCGGTGGCCAGGGCTGCCGGCACGAACTTCTCGGCTCCGCCTATGGCCTCCAGCGCCTCGCCTTCAAAGGGGACGAAGGCGCCGCTGGCCTGCAAGGTGGTGGCCCAGGTGTTGCCGATGTTCAGCACGTCCGGCCCTTCGCCGCTGGAGACGGCGGTGAGGATGCGGTTGTACAGGTCGGCCCAGGGGACGACTTCCAGCTCGACCTCGATGCCGGTTTCCTCGGTGAACCGCTTGATGGATTCGCCCAGGATCTCCTCGTCCTGGGTGACCGAGCTGCCCTGGTTCGAAGCCCAGTAGGTGATGGTCCCCCCGGCTTCTTCCGAGCCGGAGCCGGAAGCCGAGCCGGAACAGGCGGCCAGGCCGCTGAGCGACAACGCTGCGATGGAGGTGATCGCGGTGAAGCGCCCCAGCTTGCTCTTGAAATGTGGTGCAGACATGTTTATTCCTTTTCAGGTGCGGGTGATGTTGTCAAGGGGTGGTGCTTCAGGCAAGGATGCCGGGAGCCGAAGGATCCCAGGCCGGGTCCAGCAGCGCGATGGGCTCGACCGTCGAGGCCACGTCGATGAATGCTCCCGATTCCATTGCTTCCGCGGCGCAAACCATGATGTCCAGGACGTGGAACGCCAGTTCGCCGGGCACGCGTTCCTTGCGTCCCTCGCGGATGGCTTGGGCCAGTTCGGCAACGCCGGTGCCGCGCCCGTAGGTGGATCCTTGGGCGGTGACAACGCTCGGCTCCTGGTCCCCGAAGTGCAGGATGGTGTCTCCGGTGAATTCGTTCGGATCCGGCAGCTGCGCGGTGCCTTCCGTTCCGGAGATCTCCACGAACCCTGCACGCTTGAGCTTGGAGTCGAAGCTGAAGATGCACTGCGCACTGGCCCCGGATTCGAAGGAGAGCAGCGCTCCGACGTGGGTTGGGACCTCGACCGGGAAGCTGGTTCCGGCCTTGGGGCCTGCACCGATGACCCGCTGCGCGCGGGCCTGCGAACCCAGGGCGGCAACCTTGGCTACCGGGCCGAAGACCCGCACCAGGGTGGTCAGGTAGTAGGGCCCGAGGTCGAAGAGCGGTCCTGCGCCGTGGGCGAAGAGGAATTCCGGGCTGTGGTGCCAGGATTCCGGGCCGGGGCCCTGGAAGATGGCCAGGCCCGAAAGCGGGGTGCCGATGGCGCCTGCTTCAATCTGCCGCAGGCCGGTCTGCAGGCCCGCACCCAGGATGGTATCCGGGGCCACGGCGACGCGGACTCCTGCTGCCTTGGCGGCTTCGACCAGCTGCCGTCCGGATTCGCGGTCCAGCGCGTAGGGCTTCTCGCCCCAGACGTGCTTGCCGGCGGCCACCGCCTGCAGGGCTACCTCGACATGAACTGCCGGGATCGTCAGGTTCACGACGATCTGGATGTCTTCGCGGGCCAGCAATTCAGCATAGGTTCCCGAGGCTTCCACGGACCATTTGCGCGCTTGGCTTGCTGCGCGCTCGGTATCCAGGTCGGCGATGAACCGCACGGCGAGGTCCGGGAATGCGGTGAGGTTCTCCAGGTACTGGTCGCTGATGGTGCCGGCTCCGACAATGCCCACGCCCATGGGCTGATTCTGGAATTCCATAGTCCCTAGTTCTTTTCTGCTACGAGGTAGGCGCGGCTTTCGGACACGGCCTGGAAGATGTCGCCTGCGAAGTCATCGAGTTCCACTACATGCAGCATGCCGCTGGTGGCGTCGATGATCTGGTCGATCGGCATGGATCCGCTGCCCACCGGCACCTGTTCCTTGTGGTTCTTGGACTTCGGTCCGTCCTTGATGTGCAGGGCCACGACGCGGGGAGCCAGCGCTTCAAGCAGCTGGAGCACATCGGCGCCGCCCACGGCAACCCAGTAGGTGTCCACTTCCAGGACGACTTCCGGGTCCAGCAGGCTAGCCAGGTATTCCAGGGCCGTCTTGGAATTGATCTTGCTGGAGATCTCCCAGTCGTGGTTGTGGTAACCGACCCTGATGCCGTATTCGGCCCCGCGCCGGGAGGCGGCGTTGAGCTTCTGCGCGATGGCACCGATGGACTCGGCATCCTGCCACTGCTCCGCCGGGATGAACGGATCGATGACGGTGCTGATGCCGAGTTTGCCGGCCGCGGCGAAGACCTCGTCGTAGTCCGAGGAGAGCAGCGGTGCGTGCGCCGTTGGCGCGCTGAGTTCGTTCTCGGCCAGCGCCTGTGCATACTCGTCAGCGCGGGCCACGAAGTTGTACGGCTCGACTTGCGTGTAGCCGATGCCAGCTACGCGTTCGAGCGTCGCGGCCAGGTTCTCTGCGATGTGCTCGCGCAGCGTGTACAGCTGGATTGATAGGTCGTGGGCAGGCAAAGGCGTCTCCTGAAAGAAGTGGTGGGTGCGATCCAGATGCTCATGACTTGCATCACACCTTGAGACTAGTTTTACTTTTGTCGATAGTCAATAGAAGTATGTCGACATTCTCATAAAGTGTTTCGGCTTCGCGTCCATTGCTGTGTTTTACTGGGTTCATGGCCAATCCTTCGAGCCCCCAAAGCATGCAATTCGCCCGCGGCGCCAGTGGGGCAGGCGACGTCTTGCAACTGTTCATGGACGGTGCCGCGCACAGCCGCACGGACCTTGCCGCCCTGACCGGCATGGCTCGCTCCACCCTGCAAGAGCGCCTCGACGTGCTCATCCAGCTGGGCCTGGTTGGCACCATCGCGGATGGCGCGTCCACCGGAGGCCGCCCTCCCCAGCGGCTTGCCCTGCTCCCCGATGCCCGCCTGGTGCTGGCCGTCGATCTGGGAGCCAGCCACCTGCGCGTTGCGCTGACCGATCTGGCCCCCACTCCCCTAGTGCAATCCCAGGCTCCCATTTCGTTCGCCGACGGCCCGGTGGCGATCTTGCAGACCGCGATGGATCTGGCCGATGGCTTGCTCGATTCGCTGGGCCGCACCCGTGACGATGTCATTGCCATAGGCATGGGAGTGCCAGGGCCGGTGAATTTCGAGACCGGCCGTCCCGCCAATCCGCCCATCATGCCCGGATGGGACGACTTCGACATCCCCGCTTGGTTCCAGCAGCAGCTGGACGCCTTGGTAGTCGTGGACAATGACGTCAACCTCATGGCCATTGGCGAGAAGGACCAGCTGGAGACCGGCAGCGAGGACTTCATTTTCGTCAAGCTGGCCACCGGCATCGGCTCGGGCATCATTTCCGGAGGACTGCTGCAACGCGGAGCGCAGGGCACAGCCGGCGATATCGGGCACGTGCGCATCCGCCGCGGCGATGGCATCTACTGCCATTGCGGCAATGAAGGCTGCCTGGAAGCCGTAGCCGCCGGACCCAAAATTGCCACCGCGTTGCGGGCGCAGGGCATCGAAGCGCACAGCAACACCGATGTGGTCGCCCTGGTGAACTCGGGGAACATCCAAGCGATCCATGCAGTGCGCCAAGCCGGCCGCGACTTGGGCGAGGTATTGGCTGCCAGCGTGAGCTTGCTGAACCCGTCGCTGATCGTGGTCGGAGGTCGGATCTCCGCCGCCGGAGAGCACCTGCTGGCAGGCATCCGCGAGGTGGTCTACCAGCGCGGAGCGCCGCTGTCCACCCAGCACCTGCAGATCCGCACCTCGCGCAGCTGGGAAGTTGGAGCCCTGCGCGGAGCCAGCATGATCGCCATCAGCCAAGCCCTGAGCCCGGAGGCCATCGAACGCAGCGCGCTGGCGCTGATCCCCGCCACCTAGGAGCTGGAGGCAACCGGAAATTCCTCCGATTCTGAAATACCGGACAGCTCTGCCCATTCTCCGGTACCCAAGCCATGGCCGATAGCCAATGATGGAATCAGTTAGCTACGTTACATCGTAAGGAATTGCCATGAGCCACGAACCACGTGTTGTCCGCGCCCCGCGCGGTACCGAACTGACCGCCAAGTCCTGGGCCACCGAAGCCCCATTGCGCATGCTGATGAACAACTTGGATCCGGAAGTTGCCGAACGCCCCGAGGATCTCGTGGTCTACGGCGGCACCGGCAAGGCAGCCCGCTCATGGGAGGCATTCGACGCGATCGTCCAGACGCTCAAGGACCTGGAAGAGAACGAGACGCTGCTGGTGCAGTCCGGCAAGCCGGTCGGCGTCTTCAAGACCAACAAGTGGGCACCACGGGTGCTGATTGCCAACTCCAACCTCGTTGGCGACTGGGCCAATTGGGAGCACTTCCGCAAGCTCGAAGCCGAAGGCCTGATGATGTACGGCCAGATGACCGCCGGTTCGTGGATCTACATCGGCACCCAGGGCATCTTGCAGGGCACCTACGAAACCTTCGCCGCGATCGCCGAGAAGCGCTTCAAGGGCTCGCTGGCCGGAACCCTGACCTTGACCGGTGGCTGCGGCGGCATGGGCGGCGCCCAGCCGCTGGCCGTGACCCTCAACGGCGGTGCCGTGCTGATCGTTGACGTGGATGAAACCCGACTGCGCCGCCGTGCCTCCAAGCGCTACCTCGATGAGGTCGAGCTGGATCTGGACAAGGCGCTGGGCAAAGTCCTGGCAGCCAAGTCCGAAGGCCGCCCGCTGTCGGTGGGCTACGTCGGCAACGCCGCCGAGGTCTTCCCGGCGCTGCTCAAGCGCCACGAAGCTGGAGAATTCTCCTTCGACATCGTCACCGACCAGACCAGTGCCCACGATCCGCTCAGCTACCTGCCGGTGGAATACACCATGGACCAATGGCACGCCGAAGCCGAAGCCGATCCGGCCGGCTTCACCAAGAAAGCCCAGGCCGCCATGGCCGCGCAGGTCGAGGCGATGGTGGGATTCCAGGACGCCGGCGCGGAGGTCTTCGACTACGGCAACTCGATCCGCGACGAGGCACGCAAGGGCGGTTTCACCCGCGCCTTCGAATTCCCGGGCTTCGTCCCGGCCTACATCCGTCCGCTGTTCTGCGAAGGCCTGGGCCCGTTCCGCTGGGTAGCGCTGTCCGGGGATCCCGAGGACATCAAGGTCACCGACCAGGCGCTGAAGGACCTGTTCCCGGAAAACCAGCACCTGCATCGCTGGCTGGATGCCGCACAGAAGCACGTGGAGTTCGAGGGCCTGCCGGCGCGCATCTGCTGGCTGGGCTACGGCGAGCGCCACAAGGCCGGCTTGCTGTTCAACCAGCTGGTCGCCGAAGGCAAGGTCTCTGCACCTATCGTGATCGGCCGCGACCATCTGGATTCGGGTTCGGTAGCTTCGCCGTACCGCGAGACCGAGGCCATGAAGGATGGCACCGATGCCGTGGCCGACTGGCCGCTGCTGAACGCCTTGACCGCAACCAGTTCGGGTGCCACCTGGGTTTCGATCCACCATGGCGGTGGCGTGGGCATGGGCCGTTCCATCCACGCCGGCCAGGTCTCCTTGGCTGACGGCAGCGAAATGGCCGCCGCGAAGCTGGAGGCACTGCTGACCAATGACCCGGGCATGGGCGTCATCCGCCACGTCGATGCCGGATACGAACGCGCCGCCGAAGTTGCCGCTGAGCGCGGCGTGCGCATCCCGATGGCCGCACAGGAGAAGTAGGACGCGCACATAGCCTGAGGCACCACTGTTTGTGGTGCCTCAGGCTATTTATTCAATTCCAGGACCGCGCGGCCCGGTTTACGGCTTGCGGGTTTCCGCGCTGATAAACCAGGCTTGCTGCTCCAGATCCGCAATGTACTGGTGCAGGATATCGGCGGTGGTCGGATCCGCTTCATCCACCGGGTCATGGACCTCTCGCATGACTCCCACAGTGGTCTGCAGTGCCTTGACTACCATGTCCACTGCATTGGTGGTCAGGATTTCGGTATTCACGGGTTGTTCCAGCTTCGTGTACTTCGTGACCGTTGCTGCCAGCCCGTCCGGAGTGGCATGCAAAGCTCGCATCCGCTCGGCGATTTCATCCGAGCCGCGGCGCGCGATATCAACGATTTCGTCGAGGTTCTGGTGCAGGTCGCGGAAGTTGGGACCAACGACGTTCCAGTGGATTTGCTTGCCCACCAATTGCAGGTCCAGCAGCTGGATCAGCACGGTCTGCAAGGACTCGCGCAGCACTTCCGGAGCCACGAACCCGTTTTCTGCGTTTTCGCGATCAGTTTTCTTTGCTGGAGTCTTCTTCGAATTAGCCAATGCTTCTCCTTACGTTGTCATGGACGCTTGGGGCAAGACCTTTCTCGGTGTCCCAGTCTGGACACTATCGATTTACCGGGCAGATTCCGACCGGATGGACAATTCTTTCGGAGAACGTTCAGCTTTCTCTTCGCGCCTGTTGAGCAATTCCAGAAGCCGCCATGGCAGCTGCGGAAAATCCTCCTTGTCCCTCGGGTTCCCGGGAATGGCGATTCCTTTAGCACGCAGTAGTGAATATTGGCCGAAGTCTCTGAACACCATGGGTATTGGCTTAACTGCGGGTTTCCAGCGGCTCTGAGCTTCCCCGAAATCCTTGAACCGGGCTTTTTCTACGCATAGCGTAGGGCAAGTCAGGAACCACCGACCCACGGAGGACAGCATGTCTGAGCAGGATGCAAACGAGCAGTTCGGGAACTTCGACAACAACGAATCTGAAGGCTTCGAAAGCCAGTCCAATTCAGATTTCGGATCAAATGACAATGGCGGATTCGAAAGCCAGCAGTCAGAACAGCAGTCCTATGGCGGTGGCGAAAGCCAGCAGTCCTACGGCAATGACAGCCAGTCGGAACAGCAGTCCTACGGTGGCGGCGAAAGCCAGCAGTCAGAACAGCAGTCCTACGGCAGCGACAGCCAGTCCGGACAGCAGTCGGAGCAGCAGTCCTACGGCGATAGCAACGAATCCGGTGAGGAATCGTTTGGCGGCGAAAGCCAGTCCGGACAGCAGTCCGATGGCCAATCGTATGGAAACGATGAAAGCCAGTTTGGTTCCGAAGAGCGGAATGAAGGATTCTAGGTACCAAATAGCCCGGTAGGTTCGCCTGCCGGCTCAAATCGTGCCCCTTCTCCCCCTGGGCACTAGTAATCGCTTCACTGCTTGCACTGGGCAAGCGGTGAAGCGATTACTTTTGCCCCGCACGGAATCGTCAGCAAATTGCATGGTTGCGTGCTCCCGGGGCACGAGAACTCATTCGTTCCTGAGCCGTTCGCGTTGGTCATTTGTCGTCATTCAACGCAGAATGTATCTATACCGCGTGTCCAAATGCGCTGGCCGGTTCGATTGACAGGATGGTTATGTTCTCGAAAATTACCAAACGCCTCGCTGGGCCGCTGGCGGTTGGAATCCTTGCAGTCGCACTGGCAGGTTGCGTGAGCATCCAACCCTCCAGCGAAGAGACAAGCGCACCAGCAGAAGAAAGCATGGCACCGGAGAACGCCGGGCCTATCGAAGGCAGCGTCACCCCAAGCTCCAAAGCCCCAGAAGGCGCTTCTACTGGTACTCCCAATGTTCCGAAGGCACCTGCGGACAGCACCTTCCAGTCCGTCTATGATTTCCTCGATGCGCAAGCGACCGAAATCAGGTGCACGGGCGGCATGGATATCTCTGAAATGGGTCAAATGCTGAAGCTCATCGGCGATTGCCAGAACGTCACCGTCTCTGGTTCCGGAAACATGATCGTCGCTCCGCACATCAAGAATCTTGAGCTGGACGGCAGCGGTAATATCGCAGCGGTCAAGAACATCAAGCACGTAACCTTTAGCGGCATCGGCAATTCTGCCGCATCCCTTAACGAGAACGCCAAGGTCACGGACAACGGCTCGTCCAACAAATTTGGCGAGGAAGCCTTCGAAGGCATCACCTTCTGAAACCGGAACCCCTGAACGGGCCTCCAATTGGAGGTCCGTTCTTTTCTCCCTCCAGGGCACTGTCTGGCATTTCGGACAGATGACCCGAATATCAGTGCCGTGCAAACTCGTTCTGCCGAACAATGGAGATTAGAGACCTCATTGCAGCGTAGAGAACGGATTGAAAATCATGGCTACTTCCCCGCACGTAACCCTGGACCTAGCTGGCGCCACCGCCGATGACGTGATTGCGGTAGCCCGGCACAACGCGCAGATTAGCCTCGCGCCTCAGGTTCTTGAAGAACTGGCAGCAGTCCGCGCACACATTGATGCCCTGGCTTCAGCCGACACCCCGGTCTATGGCATTTCCACCGGGTTCGGCGCCCTGGCAACGCGCCACATCGCTCCCGAGGACCGCGCTAAACTGCAGCGTTCGCTGATCCGCTCGCATGCAGCCGGCATGGGCGACCCAGTTGAGCGCGAAGTGGTGCGCGCGCTGATGTTCCTGCGCGCCAAGACCCTGGCCTCGGGCCGCACCGGCGTGCGCCCGGTAGTGCTGGAAACCATGGTTGGACTGCTTAATGCCGGCATCACCCCGGTGGTGCGTGAGTACGGTTCGCTGGGTTGCTCAGGAGACCTTGCTCCGCTCTCCCACTGCGCACTGGTCTTGATGGGCGAAGGCGAGGCCACTGACCGCGAAGGCGTGAAGCGCCCAGTGCCGGAGCTCTTTGCTGAAGCAGGACTGGAACCTGTCGAACTGGCGGAGAAGGAAGGCCTGGCGCTGGTCAACGGCACCGACGGCATGCTCGGCCAGCTGCTGATGGCACTGGCAGACCTGGAAGAGCTCGCAGACATTGCCGATGCCACCGCGGCCATGAGCGTCGAAGCCCAGCTGGGCACCGACCAGGTCTTCCGTGCTGAACTGCACGAACCGCTGCGCCCGCATCCGGGCCAGGGCCGCAGTGCTGCGAACATGTTCAGCTTCCTTTCGGGCTCCCCCATTGTCGCTTCGCACCGCGAAGGCGACGGCCGGGTGCAGGATGCCTACTCGCTGCGCTGCTCCCCGCAGGTTACCGGCGCAGTGCGCGACACCATCGCCCATGCCCGCCTGGTCGCCACCCGCGAATTGGCGGCAGCCATCGATAACCCTGTCGTGCTGCCATCGGGTGAAGTCACCTCCAACGGCAACTTCCACGGTGCTCCCGTGGCGTACGTCTTGGACTTCTTGGCCATTGCCGTAGCTGACCTGGGATCCATTGCAGAGCGCCGAACCGATCGCATGCTCGACCCGGCTCGTTCCCGCGATCTGCCAGCTTTCCTTGCCGATGACCCGGGCGTGGATTCGGGCATGATGATCGCCCAGTACACGCAGGCCGGACTGGTCGCGGAGAACAAGCGTTTGGCCGTACCGGCCAGCGTGGATTCCATCCCGTCATCAGCGATGCAGGAAGACCACGTTTCCTTGGGTTGGCACGCGGCGCGCAAATTGCGCACCTCGGTCGCCAACCTGCGCCGCATCCTGGCAATTGAAATGCTGATTGCCGGCCGAGCCCTGGATCTGCGCCAGCCATTGCAGCCTGGCCCGGCTACCGGCGCCGTATTGGAGCTGCTGCGCACCAAGGTCGCAGGTCCGGGCGAGGACCGTTTCCTCTCTGCGGAGCTGGAAGCTGCTTGCCAGTTGCTGGCCTCCGGGGAAGTGCACCGCGTGCTGGAAACCCATCTGCCAAAGTAGCCGTTCGCGGCCAACTGTGTGGGGTGCCGGACAATGCCCGGGCACCTGCGCGCAAGAGGCGTAAGCTTGGATACCGGGAAACCACTTACCTCGCGTGAAAGAATCGTCTAATGCAACGCACCATGTTCAAGTCCAAGATCCACCGGGCAACTGTCACCCAGGCAGACCTGCACTACGTAGGCTCGGTCACCGTTGACTCCGAGCTGCTCGAAGCCTCGGATATCCTGCCCGGCGAACTGGTCAGCATCGTAGACATCACCAACGGCGCCCGCCTGGAAACCTACACCATCGCCGGCGAGCCGGGCAGCGGGGTCATCGGCATCAATGGTGCGGCAGCGCATCTGGTGCACCCCGGCGACCTGGTCATCCTGATCAGCTATGCGCAGATGGAAGACGCCGAGGCTCGTGGCTATGTGCCGAGCGTGGTGCATGTGGATGCCGATAACAAGATCATCCACCTCGGCGATGATCCTGCCGAAGCGGTGGCCGACGGGGTGCAGACCCCGCCGCACGCACTGCTGAACAGCAACTAGTCCAGCTTCACAAGGCCAGCCGGCGCGCAAGGTATTGCGCGGTTCTGCTGGCCTTGTCTTGCGCCACCGCCGTTGGGGTCCCCTCGGCAACGATGCGCCCGCCGCCATCCCCGCCGGCCGGCCCCAAATCGATCACCCAGTCGCTTGCGGCAACCACATCCATCTGGTGTTCCACCACGATGACGGTGTTGTCCTGGTCGACCAGCTGCTGCAGCTGCGATACCAGCAGCTGCACGTCGGCAGGGTGCAGTCCGGTGGTGGGCTCATCGAGAAGATAGAGCGTGTGCCCGCGGCGCTGGCGCTGGAGTTCGGTGGCCAGCTTGATGCGCTGGGCTTCGCCGCCGGACATTTCGGTAGCTGGCTGGCCCAGCTGCAGATACCCCAGTCCGACTTCGCGCAGGGTCGCCAGGGCCCGTGCCGCGGAAGGGATTCCGGAGAGGAATTCTTCGGCTTGGCTGACGTCCAGTTCCAGGATCTGGGCAATGTTCTTGCCCTGGTATTCGACGTCCAGGGTCTGCTGGTTGTACCGGGTTCCGCGGCATTCGGGACATGGCCCGTAGGTCCCTGGCAAGAAGAGCAGCTCGATTTCCAGGTAGCCTTCGCCCTGGCAGTTCTCGCACCGCCCGCCGGCAACGTTGAAGGAGAAGCGTCCGGCACTGTAGCCGCGTTGCCTGGACAGCGGCAGCTCGGAGAAAGCCTTGCGGACCGCATCGAACAGGCCCGTGTAGGTTGCGACATTGGATCTGGGCGTGCGCCCGATGGGCTTCTGGTCCATCAGCACTACGCGGCTTAGCTGATCTGCGCCGGTGACCTCGGCGATCACCGCGCGATCCGCCGCCGCCTCCGGATCCTCCGGCCCGGCAAGCACCGGGCCGCCCGCAGCCTGGGCCAGGGCACCGCAGACCAGGCTGGACTTGCCCGATCCCGACACGCCGGTGACCGAACAGAAGACCCCCAGCGGGAACGCGGCGTCCACGTCGTCCAGGTTGTGCAGGTCCACCCCGCGCAGCTGCACCCATCCTTGGGCTTCGCGCGGCTCGCGGCGCGGCGCAGGCCCGGGATCGAGGAAGCGCCGGGTCACGGATTCCTCAATTCCGGACAGCCCGGAAACTTCTCCGCTGTAGAGCACCTGCCCGCCGTTGCTGCCCGCGCCCGGGCCGACATCGACAATCCATTGCGCACGGCTGACCACATCCATGTTGTGCTCCACCACGAACACCGAATTGCCTTCGGCCTTGAGTGCATCGAGCACCTCGATCAGCGGCTGCACATCGGCCGGGTGCAGCCCGGCAGATGGCTCATCGAGCACGTAGATGACGCCGAACAGTCCCGCGCGCAGCTGGGTGGCGATGCGCAGGCGCTGCATTTCCCCCGGCGACAGCGTCGGGGTGGCACGGTCCAGGCTCAGGTATCCCAGCCCGAGCTCGACCAGCACCTGGATTCGGCCCAGCAGGTCGGCGCTGATGATGCTCGCGACTTCGGCCTGCGCCTCTGCCTGGGCATCAGCCGCGAAGGGGCGCAAGAGCTCGGCCAGGGAGCTGAGCGGCTTGCCGTTGAATTCCGCGATATCCAGGCCGTCGAAGGTGACCTGTAGCGCATCGGGGCGCAATCCCGTCCCCGAGCACGCCGGGCAATCCTGCGAATGCATGAAAGCCAGCGCCTTGGACCGCAGGTTCTCGCTCTTCGAGGTCGCAACCGTGTGCCGGACGTAGCGTTCGGCACTCCAGAACCGGCCCTTGTACGGTTTGGCCACGCGATCCCGTTCCGGGGTGACTTCCACGACTGGCTGGTCTTCGGTGAACAGCAGCCACTTCCGTGTTTCCGCGGGCAGCTGCTGGAACGGAACGTCGATGTCGTAGCCCAGGTGCGTGGTGATGTCCCGCAGGTTCTTGCCCTGCCAGGCGCCGGGCCAAGCCGCAATCGCGCCGTCCCTGATGCTCAGGGAGGAATCCGGGACCAGCGATTCCTCGCTGACCGAATGCACCGTTCCCGCACCGTGGCATTGCGCGCAGGCGCCGGCCGCGGTGTTGGTGGAAAAGGCATCCGAATCCAGCCTCGCCGCACCCTGGGGGTAGGTTCCTGCGCGGGAGAACAGCATGCGCACGGAGTTGGACAGCGTAGTCAGGGTCCCGACGGTGGAACGGGAACTGGCAGCACCACGCCGTTGCTGCAGGGCCACGGCCGGTGGCAGCCCGGAGATGAATTCCACCTTGGGCGTGTGCCCCTGGGCAATCAGCCGCCGCGCGTAGGGAGCCACCGATTCCAGGAATCGGCGCTGGGATTCAGCGAAGATGGTTCCGAAGGCCAGGGAAGATTTCCCGGAACCGGAGACCCCGGTGAAGGCGACAATGGCATCGCGCGGAATGCGCACTTCGACATTGTCCAGGTTGTTCTCGTTGGCACCCCGCACATGGATGAATCCGTCATGGTCGGCAGGTGCCCGGAAGGATGCAAAGCTCTTCATCTTTCCCACACTATGCGCCTGCACGGGGCGAACTCAATTCGCACCTCGCGCGCTCACCCTTCGGATTGGCAGGCCGCGTCGGGGCATCCTTGCCAGGTCTTCGAGAAGTATCCAACGATATCGGTACCGTGTTCCCACGGGTAGATTTCATCGACCTTCCCGCGGATACGCATCGCCGCCTGCTCCACGGCCAGGTGGAAGAACCGGCAGACCTGTGAGTAGTGCCAGAGATCCGCAATCAGCTCGGCCAGCTGTCCATGGGCCAGCGGCCGGCCGGGTCCAAATCCTGCTGCCGCCATAGCCTGGAGCACGATCTCCTCCGTGAGTTCATGGCCTTTGCCGCAATCGCACCAGGCCAGGCCCTGGCTGGGCATCGACCACACATCAATGCTGCTCCCGGCGGCGCCATCAGGTTCCATCTGCTCCTCCATCATCGAATTCTGCTTGGCTCCCGAATGTACCGGCCGCGACCTACAGTTTGGCCCGGCGGGCCAGCAAGCTCTTGCCTGCACCGGCATTGCTTGGCATAGTCGTTTGAGCCGGCGGGGTTCAACCAGCTGGCGGATTGAGGCCGAGGAGAACAGTGATGATCAAGCGTTCCCACCCCGATACCAGCGATGGCGCACCACACCGGCAGTGGAACGAGCTGCTGCAGGAAATGCGGGTGATGCAAACTGGTGTGCAGATCCTGGCTGCTTTCCTGGTGGTCCTGCCCTTCCAGGCGAGGTTCGAGATGCTCAGCCGAACCGACGAGGTGGTCTACATCATCTTGCTGGTGGCGGCCACTGTGCTGATTCTGCTGCTGATCACCCCCGTGGCCGTGCACCGGTATCTCTTCGGACAGCGGCTCAAAGAGCAGACGGTCAGCTTGGGCCACGCCATCGTGAAGATCGTGGGCATCGGCGTGGGGCTGCTGGTCTCGGGTTGCGTCTGGTTTGTGCTGCAGGTGCTCTTCGGCTGGCAAATCGGGGCCTGGATCGGAGGGCCGCTGATCCTGGTGGCCTTGTTCCTGCTGGTGGCGCTGCCACGGATCCTGATCCGGGTTGGACCAGAGAACGGCTCGGGGCACTAGGCTTCGGGCCGGCTAGGCCATCTTGTCGACGCGGCGCAATATCAGCCGCATCGGGGCATGCCTGAGGACTCGCGGCAGCAGCCGCGTGGCGGCCCTGGCGACGGCGATGACGCGGGCGTTGCGCCTCGCGGCTTTCCCGGTGAGGCGATAGCCGAAGCCCTCGCGCACCGGGGCCGGCAGCTGGGCGATGGTCACGTCGCGCATCAGCGGCATGCCGATCCGGACCCACCATGGGGCATTGCGTGCTTCGAAAAGTTCGCGGGCCAGCGCCCTGGTCCGGTCGGTGACTTCCAGCTCCGCTTGATTCTGCGCAAAGTACTGCTCAAAGCCGCCGAGGTCCTGCGGCCAGTAGTCGACCGGCATCTGCAAGGCCTCACCGAGCCGTGCGTACTGCAGGTAGAGCTCTTCCTGGTCTGCCTCGTTTTCATCCAGGATCTGGCCGGCAATCACGCGGGCCGAATCATAGAGCGTGGCCGCCACCCACAACTGCAGCCTGGGATCCAGCGCAGAATACGCGGGCCTGCCCTCGTCACGCGTTGCGCGAATGGGCCGGTGCGCCGCGTCCACATGGGCGATGATCTTGCGCTGCTGTTCTGCTGTGCCATTGCTCAATGCATAGATATAGCCGAGGGTATGAATCAGCCGGCTGAGCGGGTTGGCGGCGAAATCAGAGTGCTCGGCAATGGCCCGGCCAATCTGCGGGTGGGCCAGCTGAAGCAAGATGGCTCGGCCCGCTCCGAGCAACAGCCCGGCTTCCGGCGCGATGCGGGAGAAGGGCTCGCCGTTCTCTGCGGCCAGGTTCCTTTGCGTCATGACCCCCATTCTAGGCAGTCGGCTAGCCCAAGGTCATTGGCGCCGATGGCTGCAGGAAGTCGCTCAGGATTCTTGCGTCGCACCCTTCTTCAGCAGGACAACGACGGAAGCTGCGGCCATGAACACGGTTCCCGCGATCACCGCAATGCTCTGGGGCGTCTGGCCCGGGTCGCTGGACAACGCCGGCACGGTGAGAATCAGGACGGCCGCCCCCAGCACCATGAGGGCAAAAGCTGCATAGAACATCTTCTTCACTGCGTCTCTCCTCGGGTAGCGCGCTGCCGCGAAACAGCTGCGGCATCCGGTGCCTAGAATGCTACCCCACAGTGCAGGATCGCGTTGGCGTAGGGGGTAGCTTCCCCCGTGCGCACAATGACCTTGGCCTGGGGCAGTTGGGCTTTCAGCTCTTCGTGGGAGAGGAAGTCCGGGTCCAGGCCCCTGGCCAGGCACAGTTCCTGGACCGGGCCGTTCTCGGCTTCGGCCGCCAGGGTGCTGTTCTCGATCACCATGTTCCGGGCCAGGACCTCGAGCACCTGATCGAAGCTGGGCAGCCCCTGCACCAAGGCCAGATCGATGACCAGTGGGCCTTCGGGCAGCGGCAGGCCGCAGTCCGCTATCACCACGGTGTCGGTATGCCCGCACTTGGCCAGGGCGGCCAGCAGCGGGGCATTGAGAATTTCGGATTTCAGCACAGCGGCTTCCTTAGGTCTTGCTCGAAAAGGGGTCTCAGAGGTTCTGCAGGGAACGCGGGTAGGAAGCTTGGGCTCCGTGCGCCTGCACCGTCAGCGCGGCGAACTTGCCGGCGAATTCTGCGGCCTGCGCCAGGTCATCGCCCTTGGCCAGGCGGGCAGCCACCGCACCGGTGAATGCGTCGCCGGCACCGGTGGTGTCCACGGCCTTGACCTTCACGGCGGGCAGCGCGCGAACCTGGACCCCGCCGTTCTCCCCTGGGAAACGGTCGGCAACCAGGCAGCCATTAGCGCCGAGGGTGATGACCACGCTGGCGATGCCCTCGTCGACCAGCATCCCGGCCAGGCGCTCGTACTTGCCGTCGAACTGGCGAGCCGGGTGCGGGTTCAGCTGCTGGAGCACGGCTTCGGCCTCATGCTCGTTGACCACCAGCGGGTTGGCTTTGAGCAGGTACTCGCGGTCCAGTTCGATCACCGGCGCCAGGTTGAGCACGATGCGCTGTGTGGCAGCATCCATGGCGGCCTTGATGCCCGAGGCAGGAATCTCGCCCTGCAGCACCAGGATGCCCTCGATGCCCCCGGCGGCCTGCACAGCCGCGCCGGAGACGGTCGAGTTGGCCCCGGAGACCACGGCAATGGAGTTCTCCGCGCCACGGTCCACCTGGATGATGGCTACGCCGGTCGGCTCGCTGGCGCGGGCCACGCGATCGAGTTTCACGCCGGCTTCCCCGAGCTGGCCCAGCGCGATTTCGGCGTGCGAGTCGCTGCCGACGGCGCCGATGAATTCCGTGGCGGCACCGGCCAGCGCGGCGGCCAGCGCCTGGTTGGCGCCCTTGCCGCCGGGCGAGAGCTGGTAGGAATCTGCCAGCACGGTTTCACCCGGGCCGGGAAGGCGGGCCATCAGCGCGGTGATGTCCACGTTGCTAGAGCCCACAATGGTGACCTGGATGTCCTGCTGCATGCTATGTCCTCTGGTTCTCTCCACCCGGCGGCCGATGGGCGCCGGTGCACTGCTTGATTGCCGCTAAGGGCAGATTACTCGCCTGCGTAGTCGGCGACGTTCTTCTCGTCCACCGTGTCAACGGCGACCTGCACGTTGGCTTCGACTTCCTCGCCCTTGATGGCCTTGGCCAGGATCTGCACCGACTGCTTGCCCAGCTCGGCCGGGTTCTGGGCGATGGTGGCAACCAGGGTGCCATCCTGGACTGCCTTGAAGCCGTCGTCGGTGCCGTCGAAGCCGACTACCAACACGTCCTTGCCGGCCTTGTCGCCCAGCGCCTGGATGGCGCCCAGGGCCATTTCGTCGTTCATCGCCAGCACGCCAGCGGCATCCGGGTTGGCCTGCATCAGGTTGGTGACCACGTCCAGTGCTTCGGCTCGGTCGAAGTTGGCGGTCTGCGAGGAGACGACCTCGATGTCCTTGAACTCGGCCAGGCCCTTGTCGAAGCCTTCGCCGCGCTCGTTGGTTGCCGAGGCGCCTGGAACACCTTCCAGCACGATGATCTTGCCCTTGCCGCCCAGCGCCTCGCCCAGCGCCTTGGCAGCCTGCTCGCCGCCGGCAACGTTATCCGAAGCCACGAAGGAAGCGATCTTGGTCTCGCCCACCGCGCGGTCAACCGCAACGATCGGCAGGCCGGCCTCGGCCACCGGGTTCAGGCCGGCTTCAGCGGTTTCGGTATCCACGGCGTTGATGATCAGGCCGGCCGAGCCGTTGGTTGCCGCGGTTGCCAGCTGGTTGGCCTGGGTTGCGGAGTCGTTCTGCGCGTCGACGACGGACAGGTCGATGCCCTGCGCTTCGGCCTCGGCCTGGGCGCCGTCACGCAGGTCGACGAAGAACGGGTTGTTCAGGGTGGACACTGCCAAGGTGGCCGAGCCGGCCTCTGCTTCGGTGCCGCGGTTGCAGGCGGCCAGGCCGGCCACCAGGGCCAGTCCGACGCTGACGGCTGCGGTCTTGCGGATGATGTTCTTCATGGGGTTCTCCTTTGAACTTTTCTTGAATTGCTGGGTACGGACGGAAAATCTAGTGCTTGACGTTCTTGCGGCGCAGCACGTCGAAGCCCACGGCGATCGCAATCACGGCGCCGATGACTACCTGCTGCCAGAAGGCGGAAACCGAAAGCAGGTTCAGCCCGTTGCGGATCACGGCCAGCACCAGGGCGCCGATCAGGGTGCCGGAGATGCGTCCCACGCCGCCGGAGAGCGATGCGCCGCCGATGACCACGGCCGCGATGGCATCCAGCTCGTAGCCCGAAGCCAGGGTCGGCTGGGCAGAATCCAGGCGCCCGGCAAGGATCATGCCGGACAAGGCCGCGAAGACGCCGGAGATGACGAAGACGGTGACCAGCACGCGCTTGACCGGGATGCCCGACAGGCGCGCGGCTTCGGTGTTGCCGCCCACGGCGAAGGCGTTCTTGCCGATGACGGTGCGGTTGAGCACGAAGGCGGCAAGCAGGCCGGAGACGACCAGGATCAGGATCGGCACCGGGATCGGGCCCAGGTCATCGCCCAGCCAGGACACCGAGGAGCTGGTGGAGATCGGCCGGCCATCGGAGATCACCAGGGTCAGCCCGCGCACCACGGTGAGCATCGCCAGCGAGGCGATGAAGGTGGGCAGCTTGCCGTAGGCGCTCATCGCACCGGTGACCCAGCCGCACAGTGCACCGACGGCCAGGCCGATCGGGATGGACAGGCCATCGGGCAGGCCGGCGGTGGTGATGGCGTAGGAGGAGCCCATGGCCGAGAGCGCCGCGACCGAGCCGACCGAGAGGTCGATGCCGGCGGCGACGATCACGAAGGTCATGCCGAAGGCCATCACCGCGATGGTGGAGACCTGGATGCCGATGTTCATCAGGTTCGGTCCGGTCAGGAAGCGCGGGGTGGCGATGAACAGGGCCAGGCAAAGAATGACCAGGCCAACTAGGGCTCCGTTGTTGGCAAGGAATGCCTTGAAATCAAAGCCCTTCTTCGGGGCAGTAGCTACGCTGCTCATTACTTGGTTCCCATTTCTTCTTCGCGGTGCACATTGCTGACGGCCAGGGACATGATGGCGTCCTGGGTGGCTTCTTCGGTGGCCAGTTCCCCGGCGATGCGTCCCTGGCTCATGACCAGGACGCGGTCGGACATGCCCAGCACTTCGGGCAGTTCGCTGGAGGCCATCAACACGCAGCCTCCGGAGGCGGTGATCTCATTGATCAGTTCGTAGATTTCGACCTTCGCTCCCACGTCCACGCCGCGGGTCGGCTCGTCGAGCAGCAGCACCTTGGCTCCGGCGGTGAACCAGCGGCCGAACACGGCTTTCTGCTGGTTTCCGCCCGAGAGCGAGCGGATGGGCGCATCGATGCTGCCCATGCGGATGCGCAGGCGTTCGGCGACCTGCTGCGCGCGGGCCTTCTGGCCCTTGCGGTCCACCAGGCCGTTCTTGGCGGTGGCGGCCATGGTGGCGTAGCCGATGTTCTCGGCCACCGAGGCATCCAGCACCAGGCCCTGGGTCTTGCGGTCCTCGGGAACGTGCCCGATCCCGGCACGGGTGGCTGCCGCGACGTCGAAGCTGGCCAGCTTCTTGCCGTTGACCGCCACGACGCCGCTGGCGTACTTGTCGGCTCCGGCGATGGCGCGGATCAGCTCGGTGCGCCCGGCACCCATCAGGCCGGCCAGGGCAACCACTTCGCCGGGCCGCACTTCCAGCGAGATGTCCTTGAGCATGCCCTCGCACAGGTTCTGCACGCTCAGCAGCGGCTTCTGGCCTGGCTCGGTGGCTACACGCGGGAACTGGGCGTCGATGTCGCGGCCGACCATGAGCCGGACCAGCTCGTTCTCCTCGGTGTCCGCCGGCACGGTGGCAATGAATTTGCCATCGCGCAGCACGTTCACGAAGTCGCCGATTTCGGCAATCTCATCGAGGTGGTGGCTGATGAACACCATGCCTACGCCTTGTTGCTTCAAGGTGGCGACCACCGAGAACAGGTGCGCGATTTCGGCCTTGGTCAATGCCGCCGTGGGCTCATCGAGGATCAGCACGCGGGCGTCCAGGCTCAGCGCCTTGGCGATCTCCACCAATTGCTGCTGGGCCAGGCCCAGCTGGCCCACCGGCGTATCGACATCCAGCGCCAGTCCGAGCTTGTCCATCGCTTCGCGGGCGATCTGGCGCATGGCGCGGCGGTTGATGATGCCGAATTTGCGCGGCACGCGGCCCAGGGTGATGTTCTCGGCGATGGTCATCGACGGGACCAGGTTCAGTTCCTGGTGGATAGTGGCGATGCCCAATGCCTCGGAGGCCTTGGTGTTGGGAATCTTCACGGCCTTGCCGTCCACCAGGATCCGGCCGGCGTCCGGCTCGTGCACGCCGGCGATCATCTTGATCAGCGTCGACTTGCCTGCGCCGTTCTCGCCGAGCAGCACCGAGACCTTGCCGGCATGCACCTCGACGGTGACCTCGTCGATCACCTGTACCGGGCCGAAGGACTTGCAGACCTTGTCCAGGACCAGCAGAGCGTCATTACTCATTCTCGTTCCTTCCATCCTCGCCTATGCGCCGGTGGCGGGTTGCGTTGGGGCCAGCGACTCACGCGCGGTGAATCGGCTGATGAATTCTTGGGGCTCGGGGCTCTTGCCCGCCATGACGTCCTGGAGCGCGGTGACCGCGGCGCGGCCCATGCTGGTCAGGTCGTGGCTGATCGTGGCGATCGGCGGATCGTGCATGAGCATTGCATCCACCTCGTCGAAGGTGATCACCGAGAGCTGCTTCCCGATCCGGATGCCGGCTTCGCGCCACACGGTCAGTGCGCCGATGGCCATCGGCGCATCGGCGATGACCACCGCGGTCGGCTGCAGTTCATGGCCCAGCAGCCAGCGGGCGCCTTCGGCACCCGAGGCGGCGCGGAAGTCGCCGGCAAAGTGCAGGGCAGGATCGGTATCCAGGCCGTTGGCGGCCATCGCCGAGTCGAAGGCGCTGTGGCGTTCGCGGGCGGTGGATGCGTGGTCCGGGCCGCCCAAGAAAGCGATTTTGGCGTGGCCCAGGGCCTTCAGCCGCGCGATGGCTTCTTCCAGGGCGCCGGTGCTGGAGGCGGTGATGGATGGGATGCGAAGCTCGGGCAGGGTGCGGTCGACGAAAACCAGCGGAGTGCCCGAGGCAATGATGCGCTGCATCATCTGGCTTGGCCGGTCGGCGTCTTCATCAAGGCCCTGGGGAACGAGAATCAATCCGTCAACGCGGCGCGAAAGCATCGCGGCGAGGAACTGGTCCTGCTGTTCGGTGTCCTCGTTGGCATTGCCGATGAAGGTCATCATTCCCGCGGCGTGGGCCTGCTGCTCGACGGCATGCGCGAGATCGGAGAAGTAGGGGTTGCGCACATCGGATATCAGCAGCGCGATGGTGTCGGTTTTGGTGGAGCGCAGGGAGCGGGCCTGGGCATTGGGCACGAAACCCAAATCCTTGGCGACAGCTTCCACTTTTTCGCGGGAAGCGGCCGAAGTGGCGGGGTGGCCGGATAGAACGCGCGAGGCAGTCGCGGAAGATACTCCGGCTGCAAGTGCCACATCCTTGATGGTGACAGCGTTCATGTCGATAAGCCCCTTTGCTTACGTGTAATCGATTCCATGGAATCGATTACACAGTTTTCCTCACAAAGAAATTTAAGTCAATACGCTGCCCCTGGGCCTCGGATAATCCTTATCCATGGAGCAGAATTTTTAGGCTCGTGACTAGCCGCTTTCAGTTGTCAGCGGTCTCCAGCCCGAATTGCCCAATAATCAAAGTCACCTCGCGACCAGCTGGCCCGATGGTCGCTAAGATGGTGCTTGTGTCGGTCAACCAGCTTTCAGATAGCGCCCAGAACTATCTCAAGATCATCTTCGGTCTCAACGAGTGGTCGAGCGATCCGGTAACCGCCAGCATCATCGCCAGCAAATCAGGCATGAAGCTCTCCACGGTTTCCGGCGCCCTGGGCAAATTGCGCCAGCAGGGCCTGCTCGACCATGCGCCCTATGGCGCCGTAACGCTGACCGAACTGGGACGCGAGTATGCGGTGACCATGGTGCGCCGCCATCGCCTGATCGAAACTTTCCTGGTGCAGATGCTGGGCTACCGCTGGGACCAGGTGCATGACGAGGCCGAGAGCCTGGAGCATGCGGTATCCGATTTCATGATCGAGCGCATCGACAGCTTGCTGGAGCACCCCACCCGCGACCCGCATGGCGACCCCATCCCGACGGCCGAAGGCCGCATTTCCATCCCGCAAGCGTTCAACCTGAGCGAAGCCAGCGATGACGCCCAGGTGGTTGTCGAACGCATCGCCGATGACGATTCGCAGCTGCTGCAGTATTTCTCCGATCATCGGATCGTTGTCGGCGCGCAACTGCGCATTACCGCTGGCGAGCAATTCTCCGAGACAGTGAATGTCCAGGTCTGCTCAACTGGCGAAACCCTGCGCTTGGGTTCGCGTGCAGCCGCGGCCGCATGGGTCTCCCTTCTCCCCTGAATAGCCTTTCCAGGTCCTGGTCAACGGCAAGCGGAGGGCCCGTGGCATCGACGCGTCCCTGCACCCAGGGTGCTGATTGTCCGGCCAATAGTCTAAAGTGATGATCAACCAGGGATACTGCAATGTACAAGTTTTACATGGGGGTACATTGCAGCATTCTTGGCGAACTCCTGCGCTCACACTCTCTTGAAAGACATCACCTTGCCAAGAAAACTCATTGCTGCGCTCTGCGCTGCAGTTTTGGTGCTCGCTGGATGCAGCGCACCGGCAGAACCTTCGGCACTTACCGGGATTGATCCCGCACCGGTTGAAGACCTGCTGGCAACAGATCGGCCATTGCTGGTTGAACGGGCTGCCACCAGCAGCAAGAAGGTCCTTCCCGGGGCGAAGCTCAAGGGCCCCAAGGCCACCGCAATGCTCAAGACCCTGCCGGTAAAGGGCAAGGCGGCCGCCACTGGGTACAACCGGAACAAGAAGTTCGGCAATGGGTGGAAGGACTTCGACAAGGACAAATGCGATGAACGCCAGAACACCTTGTCCCGGGACATGTCCAAGGTGAAGTTCAAGGACCGCAAGAAGTGCACCCTAGCTTCGGGCACGTTGCATGACAGCTACACCGGCAAGAGGATCAACTGGAAGGTCAAGTCAGGCAGCGTCGACATTGACCACGTGGTTTCCCTGAAGAACGCGTGGATCTCCGGCGGCCAGAAGCTTTCCCAGGCCCAGCGCCAGGCTCTGGCTAATGACCCGCTGAATTTGATGGCCGCTGATGCCTCTGCCAATCGCCAAAAGGGCGATAAGAACACAGCTGAATGGCTCCCCAAGAACAAGTCCTTCCGATGCCAGTACGTAGCCACCCAGATCAGCGTCAAGAAGAAGTACGTGCTGTCGGTCACCAAAGCCGAAAAGCAGGCCATGGCCAAAGTGCTCAAGAGCTGCCGCAACCAGAAGGCCGCGAAAGTCACCACGATCAAGCCTGCCGGTTCCAAGCCCAAGGCATCACCGAAGAAGGACGTGCACAAGGCTCCTTCCGTGGTCAAGGGCACCGTGCATCCGGGCGCTTACTGCAAGCAGGCAGACAAGGGAAAGCGCGGCAAGTCCAAGGCCGGCAAGCTCTACACCTGCAAGACCGACGCCAAGGGCAAACTGCGCTGGCGCGCCTAATGCCGCTTGCAGGTCCCGATCGAGCCAACTGATTCAGCTGCCCATCCGGGCGCAGCGCAGGGCAGCGCCCTTCCAGTTAGCAGGGTGGTCGGGTGGAGGTTCAAGCCATGCGCCGGATCGCCCGGATCCGGATCCAGCCATGAATCGAGAGGACCTGCCGCAGCGTTGCCGGCCATGGGAAGTACGCTGATTCGCTGATGCGTGCATCCATTGCCCATCAGCTGTCGCCGGCGAGCGCACGTCTCACACGCCATTTTCCTTTCAGCTGCGGGAAACTTGCCACCGCCTTCTACGTGTTCGCCGCAAGCGCCTTGCGCCGCCCCTTGCTGGCCAGCCGGGTGGCAATGAGTCCTTGCTTCGGACTGAACAGATAGGCAATTCCAAAAATCGCCGCCTGGGCCAGAACCACCATTCCGCCGGTTGATGCATCGAGGTAATAGCTCATGTAGACACCCAGGATTCCTGCACAGGCTGCGAGGATCGGTGCGATCAGGAGCATCTTCCCGAATCGATCGGTCAACAGGTAGGCCGTGGCGCCGGGGATGATCAGCATGGCAACTACCAGGATGACGCCCACCGCCTGCAAAGCCACAACAGAGGTCATGGCCAATAGCCCCAGGAGCACCGCGCCGATGATCCGCGGGCTCATCCCCAAGGCATGTGCGTGCGTTTGGTCAAAGGCATAGAGGGTGAAGTCCTTGCGCTTGAGAATCAGGATGGCGAAGGTGATCGCGCCAAGCACCAGGACCTGCCACAGGTCATTGGCCGAGACGCCCAGCAAATTGCCGAAGATGATGTGGTTTAGATCCACATGGCTCGGCGTGACCGAGACCAGCACCAGCCCGATGGAGAAGAGCGTGGTGAAGACGATGCCAATGGCAGCATCTTCCTTGAGCTTGGTGGTGTCGCGGACTCCCCCGATCAGGGCCACCGCGAGGAATCCGAAGACCAGGGCACCCAGGGCAAAGGGAGCACCCACGATGTAGGCCAGCACGACTCCGGGCAAGACCGCATGCGAGACTGCATCGCCCATCAGCGACCAGCCAATGAGGACCAGCCAGCAGGACAGGACCGCGCACAGTACGGCGGCGATGATCGTAACCAGCAGGGCGCGCACCATGAAGGTGTAGCCCAGCGGCTCAGCTAGCAATTCAATGAGGTTCATTCCCCGCCTCGCTTCATGGGATCCAGCCCGAAGGCCAGGGCCAGGTTTTCCGCCTGCAGCACGAGATCCGGATGGCCATGCATCAGCACCTTGCGCATCAGGAGCACCGCTTCATCGGCAAGTTCCGGAAGCGCGTGCAGGTCGTGGGTGGAAATCAGCACGCTGCCGCCTTCATCAGCAACTTCGCGCAACAGCTTGGTGATCGTTGCTTCGCTGCGTTTATCCACGCCTGCGAAAGGCTCATCGAGCAGCATGATATTGGCGCCCTGGGCAATGCATCGGGCGACGAAGGCACGCTTTTTCTGGCCTCCGGAGAGCTGGCCGATTTGCCGGTTGGCAAAACTGGCCAGCTCCACCCGTTCGAGGGCTTCATCCACGGCGGCGTGGTCCCTCTTCCTGGCTCTCCTGGTCCATCCCATTTGCCCGTAGCGCCCGGTCATCACCACTTCACGCACCGAGATCGGGAAGTTCCAATCCACGGCTTCGCTTTGCGGCACGTAGGCAAGCTGCCCGCTTTTCCGAGCTTGCAGCGGGTCGGTGCCGTTGATGCGCACGCTGCCGGTGTCGGGCTTGATCTGCCCCATGATGGTTTTGAACAGCGTGGATTTGCCCGAGCCGTTCATCCCGACCAGGCCGCAGACCCGACCGCGGCCCAACTGCAAGGAGGCATGGTCCAGGGCCAGCACGGGGCCGTAGTGGACGGTCGCGGCCGACACATCAATTGCGAGGGCATCGCTGGGCTTCGCGTTCATGGTGTTCCGCCTTTCAAGGCACGGGCGATGGTTCTGGTGTCATGCGAGATCAGGTCCAGGTAGCTGGGTACTGGACCACCAGGCTCGGATAGCGAGTCCACATAGAGCGTTCCGCCATAGGAGGCATCGGTGGATTCGACGACTCGTTGCATGGCCGCATCGGAGACCGTGGATTCGCAGAAGACCGCAGGAACATCGTTTTCCCTGACAAAGTCAATCGCCGCGGCGACCTTGCGCGGCGTAGCCTGCGATTCCGCGTTGACGGCCCAGAGATACTTTTCGGCCATGGCGGTATCCCGGGCCAGATAGCTGAAGGCCCCTTCGCAGGTCACCAGTACCCGCTGGCGTTCGGGGATTTCTGCCAGTGCCGCTTCGAGCTCGTCGTGGACCTTTTGCAGTTCGGCTTGGTAGGCCTTGGCGTTGTCCCGGTAGTCGCGCGCATTGGCCGGGTCCAGTTCGGTAAATGCATCTGCCATGCGGTCCACGTAGATTTTCACGTTCAATGGGCTCATCCACGCATGCGGATTGGGCTTTCCCGCACCTTCTTCCTGGACGATATCGATGGCCTTGATCCCTTGGCTGACGGTGGCATGCGGAGCGTCATTGCCTTCGACGAATTGCTGGAACCAGGCTTCGAGGTTCAGCCCGTTATCGAGAATCAGGTCCGCATGCGATGCCCGGCGCAGATCATCAGGGGTAGGTTCGTAACCGTGGATCTCCGCACCAAGACGGGTAATTGATTCAACGCGCAGGTGATCGCCTGCGACATTCTGGGCGATGTCCTGCAGGACCGTGAAGGTTGTCAGCACCACCGGCCGGTGGTCTTGGCTGTCGGCGGGCACGGCACTTTGGCTACCGCCGCATCCAGCGAGCGCGAACAGGCATGCCAAGCCAGCAGCCAGCCAGCCTGCGCGTTGCCCCGCACGTGATCGGGGCTTGAGGGTTCGCACCATTGCACACCATTCCAAATCTCGCCATGACGATTAGTTCGTCCCCCTCAATCATAATGTTTGAGGGGTCGAACATTGCAAGTTCGCGTCGGCAGATTTCGGTGCGCCCTACTGCATCAGACCCCCAGCAGGGTATTAACCAGCCTGGCTGCGGTGCGGGCCGTTCTTCCGTCAATATCCAATGATGGATTCAATTCGACAACATCGACCAGCGCCAGCTTGTCACTGCGCGCCAGCATCGCGCAGACCCCGTGGATTACTTCCAGCGGCACCCCGAATCCGGCAGGGGCGCTGACCCCGGGGGCGACCGAGGCAGGAAGCACATCCAGGTCAATGGTCAGGTACAGCTTGTCTACGCTCTCCATGAAGTCGGCAACGAAGGCCAGGACGGAAGGCAGCTGCCCGGCAGTGCACTGCTCGTCAAGCAGGTAGCGCACTTCCAGGGCGCGGGCCTGCTCGAAGAGGACCCGGGTATTGTTCGGTTTGCTGATGCCCACCACGGCATAGTTGAAATCTTGTCCCGCCGCCTGCAGGTCCTTGGCAATATCCAGGAAAGGAGTGCCGCTGCTCCGCCGCGGAGCACTGCGCAGATCGAAATGCGCATCCAGATTCAAGATGCCCAGCCGAGTTCCAGGCTCTTGGCTGCAATGCCGGAAAAGGCCGTTGAACGAACCGTAAGCCGTTTCATGGCCGCCGCCGAGCACGACTGGAAGCATCCCTCCTCCGAGCAAAGCGCTCACCGACTGCGCCAGCCGCTCCTGCCCTGATTCAAGCTCATCGCCAGATACTGCGACATCACCAGCATCAATCAGGAGCCGTGGCTCGTGGATAGCAAGGGAACCCAAGGCGGCACGCAGCGCCTGTGGTCCTTGCGCCGCCCCGGCCCGGCCCTCGTTGCGCAGCACGCCGGCATCCGAAGCGAAACCGAGCAGCGCTGCCGGTCCCCGCCCGCTGGACTGGTCGTCAGCCTTGCGGTTGATTTGCTGATGCCATCTCAGGTGCTGCTCGCCGGCACCGTCATTGCGCCCGCTCCACGTAGCCGCTGCCCGGTCAACAGCCAATTCCGGCTTAAAATTCTCCATGGTTCCAGCTGACCAGAGACACCGCGAGTACGCTATGCCCCCTGCGCATCTTCGTCTGAAACACCAGACAGCAGCAGATTAGCGGGTTCGCAGCGCCCCGTAGTCCAGCGGACCTCCCGTGGCCGAGTTGCCGTAGACCTCCACATGGATGTGATCCATATGCATCGTGGTGTCATTCCAATTGCCGGTGAACTGGTTTCCGTACTTTCCTGATCCGGAATACGGCGTCCAGCCTGTCGTGGGAAGCCAAATCCGGTCTTGCCAGATCAGGTAATAGATACCCAGCTGACTGCGGTTATCCAGCAGGAACTGGGCCAGCTTCTTGCCCTGGGCAACCCGCTGCCTGTTCTTGTAGTCGCGAATCATCAGGTCCACGGCCTTCCCGGAGCTGTGCCCGGCAGAGCCGCTTCGAATGGTATGAATGGCGCTGATAGTATCGCCGGTCTTCCCCTGCAACGCAGCGATGACGCGCTGCGCATCGGGTTGCAACGTTCCCGGCTCATTTTTGGAAAGGTAGTTTTCCTTGACCCAGCCGGTGGCCTGGGGAGCGGCGACTTGCGCCCATCCGGAATCGCTGCGCAGGTAGGCGACTTTCTGCCCCGCTGGCAGCACGGCTTTGCTCTGGTGGCTGATTCCCGCGCCGGCGCGGAGGTTCACGTTGGTTGTGGTCCAGCGGTATTCGGCTTTCGGTGCCGGTGCCGGTCGCGGCGCCTGCGGTTTGCTAGTAGCAAGATAGCCATTGCTGATCCATCCGGTGCCCTGCGTTGAGGCAACTCGCGTCCAGCCATTGGCCGTTCCCAGGACGCTGACCTGCTGGCCCTTGGAGATGACCGCCAGTGATTCATGGCCGGTGGAGTACCCGGAGCGCAGGTGCACATTAGCCGTCGTCCAGCGCTTGGCCTGCTTCAGCGGCGTGTAGGCCTTGGCCACCAGTACGCTTGATGGAACCCATCCCATCGTCTTGGAAGTCTTCACTCGCGCCCAGCCATTCGACGTGCCGTGCAGGGTGAGCTTGGACCCCGCTGGCACGGTCCCCAGGGACTTGGCAGAGCCCGAAGCGCCGACGCGCAGGGCGGTATTAGCCAGGATCCAGCGAGCCGATGGGTTGGCGGGCTTGTAGGCGGTGCTGGACAGGCTAGCGCTAGGCACCCAGCCGGTGCCGCGCTGGGACTTGATCTGGGACCAGGAACCTCGGGTTGCGTACAAGCCGACTTTTTCACCCGGCGCAAGGCTTCCAAGGGATGGAGATGAGCTGCGATTGGACTGGCGCAGGACGCTGCTGCTGATCAGCCAACGGTTCCCGATCGTTTTCCGGGTTGCTGCCGGTTGCGACGACAGCTGCTTGGCCGGCAGCCAGCCGCGTTTTCCGGCAGAAATGGCATAGGTCCACGAGCCTGACGTGCGCAGCCACTCGACTTTGGCTCCAGCTGGAACACCCGCAACGCGTGCCGCTTTGGCAGAGGCGGACTTGCGCAGCACTTGCGCGGTTTTCGCATACCGGTACACCGGCGCGGGCATTGCGGTAGACAGCTGGCTGGTGGGCACGAAACCGGTGATCTTGCCGATTCTGATCCGGCTCCAGGAACCGGTTGAGCCCAGACGCCGGACCTCGGCTTTGCGCATGGCCCCGGTCAAGGCCGCGGATGCCGCCGATGCCTTCTTGCGCACCGGCTGGAAGGAAATCAGATAGCGCACGGCTGAAGTCTTGGGCTTTGCCGGCGCCGGCGCTTTCGGCGTTGCCAGGTACTTGGCCGAGACCCAGCCGGTCTTCTTCATGTAGCTCACTTGCACCCAGCCCGATGAACCCTTGGACGCGAGGAGCTTGGCACCTTTGGGAATGACTAGCAGCGACGCGGATCGGACCGATGGCGACTTGCGCAAATTCAGGTTGGTGGTGGTCTGCTTGGCAATTGCCGGAGGAGCGGCAGCGAGTTGCGCCAGGCCGGCTGGAGCCTGCGTTGAGGCGCTGGCGCCAGCTGCGGTCCCGAAGGACAGCATCAGGACCAGCAGCAGGCCCAGTACACGTTTAGAGAATTTCAATGTCAGTGCTTTCGAGCAAGGGCATATTGCCGTTTCCTGCGGCCCACGGAAGTGCACAGCGATCCGCTGTGGTGACAATTGCTGTTACCGCCAAGGAAATCATGACACAGGTATGGCGGTTTCACCGCGCTTGGATTCTAAGGTTCTAGCGTGCCTCGGAAATGACGAAAGCGGTGACGGATCCGGGTTCGATTTCAGTTCGCCCGGCATCCTGGATGACAGGTCCAGCGGCCTGCCGCGACAAGCGGTCGAATTCCCTGCGCGGCAGGTGCTTGATGCCCACCGGAGCATGGGCGTGGAGCCACGCTTCGACCTCTTCCGCTGGGGATTCTGTCAGCCAGGCGAACAGCGCGTGTGCTGCCTGCGCCGCGGCCTTGCCTGTGGACATGTCCAAGGATTTGTTCAGCACGATGCTGATCTGCGCATCCAGGACTTCCTCCGCTTTTGGAAGCTGCGTGCCGGAGACCTGCAACTTGGCAATCAGCTTCGGCAGGTCAGCGGCCGGCAATGGAGGCAAGCCAACGGCTCGGGCCTTGCCCACTTCGCTGACCATTTGCTCAGGGAACATCTCCAGCACCTTGGCGAACATCTTGGGATTAGCCCGGCGTACCGATTTGGCGTAGGCCTGTGAAGCCCACTGCTGCCAATCCGGGTTCTGCGGATCTTGCAGATAGGCAATCACGGCTGCTCGTGCCACCGCTGACAGGCCCTCGTCCTCGCTCGACGGATCCTCCTTGTCGATTCGCAGGATGATGGGCTGGACCAGTTCTCCGGGGTCGCGATCGCGCAGTTCAGTCATGGTCCTATTCTATGGCGAGTGGCGGCCCTGAAATACTCGGAGCGGACTAGCAGTGCCCTGACTGCCGAAGCCGATTGCTCCCCGGCTTCCACCGCGTGCACAGCGCGGCATTGCGCGGCATTGCGCGGCATTGCGCCATGTCCCAATGCTTGGCTTATGTTGGCCGATGGGCCCGAGCACTGGTGCTTCGGGGAACGGCAACGGCAAGCTGACCAGCAAGCTGATTCCAATCACCTCCGCGAACACCACCGTTTTGCCAGTGGGCGTGCAGTTCATCGAGCCCACGATACGTACCGGAGGGCTGGGCACCGTGCTGCTCGATGAGGCTGTCGGCGAATCGTGGTGGACCCTGCACCCTGCTGTTCCGGGCAACGATCCAGCGGAGATCCTGCCGGCGCGCACTCTTGCCAACTACGAGGAGCTGGGCGCGCCTGGTCGCCGTTGTTCCAGAAATCCATTACGGATGGCCCGCAAGCCTTTGATGCTGTCTTGGCAGCAATGAACTTCCAGGGTGCAGTTCGCGTCGTTGCGGATATTTGGCCAGCACCGGCTAACTAGCGGCTTGGACTCTTGCCTAGCGCCGCCGCACCTTGCGAACAATCAGCAAGATGACACTGGTAAGCATAGCCGTCGCCAAGCTGACCAGCAGCGGAGCCTGCCACGGAATTTCCAGGACACTTCCGGTGAATTGTTCCCAGAAGGAGCCGACGGTCTTCCAGCCAGTGGTCTTCGATCCAATAACTCTGGCCGCGCTTTCCACGACTGCCGGCATCATCCATTGGATAGCCAATGCGAAAACCCACATCAGCAAGTTCATGATCCTCGAGAACCCGACGAATCCCAAAATGAGGCCGAGGATCAGCGGCCCGGAATACCAAAGGTAAACGTAGTACGACTGGGCGCCCGCAACGAGCGATGCGATGATCTGCAGCCAATAGCTCACGCCCACAGTGAGCGTTGCATAGAAGAGCACCGCTATGGGCAGCCGCAATTTAGTGGCCAGGAAATACCAGGCTTGGCTGACCAGCAGCAGGCCACCGAAAACCCAAAGATGGCGAATCGAAGCTGGGGAGAGTTCCCCGTCCAAGAGCCCCGATTCGAATGCGTGGAGTCCTTGGAACCCCAGGCCCAAGAGTCCCAGGACCATGCCCACGGCAGTCACGATGGCAAAGCCGGTGCGGCTATATCCAATGCGTCGGGCAAACCAGCTGCCCCAGAGGGTGATCACGGAGAAAACCACCAGTAGCCCTTGGGCGTCGTCGCTGGCATGCGGGAGAATTGAGCGGTCTTCCTGACCGATCCATAACCACGGCAACACCGCGATCGCAGTGATCAGCAATCCGGCGACCAATTGCATCCACCAGTTTTGCCAGACGCGCCTCATTGAACCCACTCTTACTCCTCGGTGTCCCTACGCGCTCATTGTTCCAGAGCCAGAGCGAAGCATCGCGAATGCCGGCAGGCGTTTCTTCCAACTCGCTCGGAGCTTGTGATTCGAATGTGAGTGATTTTGGCAGAAATGCCAGATGGCCCGTGGGCATTCCACCCAACTGGAATGCCCGCGAGCCATCTGGACTATGTCTTCTACCTTGCCTTGGCGTGGGTGGCCAGGGCTCCTTGATCCCGTAAATGCAGATGGTTTACGTCATCAGGCGGTCCTCGTTGATTTCGGCGGTAACCTGTTCAACTTCATCTACCAACAGTGAACTACACATAGATCACACTGTGCAACAGGCGTGCTAACAACTAGTCAATATGATCAATTGGACAAGGAATATCTCGTTATTATTCGCCATTTTGCCGTGAGATCTGAATCACAAATTTTTGATCAGGAAATGCGGCTGGGACTATTGACCTTGACGTTGCGTCAACCATTAGCGTGGTAGCCATGAAGGATTCAACTAGCCACGAGCCGGCAGTTCACCACTCGATTGCGCATGTCTCAAAATCCGCTGGCATCAGCAGCCGTACCTTGCGGCACTACGACCAGATCGGCTTGCTGAAACCTGACTACCTGTCCGCCAACGGCTACCGGTTCTACACCGACGGGCAGCTGGTCCGGCTCCAGCAGATTCTCCTGCTCAAGCAGCTGGGCATCAAGCTGGAGACCATCGCTGAAATCCTGGACGAGCAACGCGATGAACTGGTCGCGCTGAGCACCCACAAGGAACAGCTCCATAGGCAGCGTGCGGCGCTGGACCGGCAGATCGCTGCCTTGGAGCACAGCATTTCAACACTAACGACAGGAGGAAACATGGAACCGGAAAAGAGCTTTGACGGCTTCAACGAGCAGTACAAGCAAGAGGTTGCCGAACGCTGGGGCGCCGACGCGTATGAAGCATCGAATCGCTGGTGGCGTTCCAAAACCGGGGACCAGCAAAACGCATTCATGGAAGAGGTGAAGATGCTCAATCAGGATTGGATCGTGGCGGGGAAGAATTCCGTCCCAGCGGACAGCTTCGAAGCCCAGGAATTAGCGGCTCGACATGTGCGCTGGCTCCAGAGCGCCAAGGGCACCCCGCTGGATTCCGGCGATCCGGCACAGCACAAGGCATATATCTGCAATCTCGGCGAGATGTATGTCGCTGATCCGCGGTTTGCAAAGAACTACGGCGGATACGCGGAGCTGGTTCGCGACGCATTGCGGATCTTTGCAGAACGGGCTATCGAGCTGGACTAGGCTGTGGCTGTTCCCGATGGACTCGGGAACAGCCAAGGGCACCGCATTCAGCTCTGGGATTCGTTCGCGATATCGTCGCGGGCCTGCGCATAGCGTTCTTGGATATAGTTCTCCAGTGCAACGCGTTCCACGCGCCACATGCCCCGCCCGCCAATTTGGATGGCCGGCAGCTCGCCGCTTTTCACCAAAGCGCGGACCTGGGGCAGCTTCACATTCAGTTCCTCTGCCACGTCTTCCAACCGCAAAAACCTCATATCAACAGGTTACTGTGATTAGCGCCCATTTGATCTCAGCCTGGTTATTTTGTGGATAAAAGATGGCTTTTCGCCCGAGCATTCGCCCTGTTGACCCCAGTAGCCGACTTGCACGCAATAATATCGGCCAATCCGCGCAACACATTTGGGATTCACTGGTCATATTGACTAAAATCTAGGTTGGTACTTATGCACGCGCAACACAACCTGTCTCAGGAGACCACCACATGAATTCGGATACGTATCAGCTCGATGAAACCGACCGGCGTATCCTTCTGGCACTCGATGCGGATCCGCGTGTGCCGATCATGATGCTGGCGCAGCAGCTGGGCCTGGCCCGCGGCACCGTGCAGACTCGTTTGGAACGCTTGGCCCATTCAGGTGCGTTGCGCCCGAACACCGCGCGAATCCTCCCTGCGTCCATGGGCCGTGGCGTCAGCGCTTTCGTTAGCGCTGAATTGAACCAGGCCAGCTTGAATGAGGCCATCGCCGCACTGCGCCAGATTCCCGAGGTTCTGGAATGCGTCGCGCCGGCGGGAGACACGGACCTGTTGATTCGTGTGGCCGCGACTGACCCGGATGACCTGTACCGGGTCAGTGAAGAGATCCGCCTCTGCCCGGGCATAACCCGCACTTCCACCTCGATGATCCTGCGCGATGTCATCCCATTCCGCACTACCGAGCTGCTCAAGAAGCTGAGCCAGGACTAGCTCCCAGTATGTTGGAGTCCAATGCATAAACGCCGTTGCCGGCACCGCAAGGTGGCCGGCAGCGGCGTTTGGCATTATGGCCTGTTTGGAACTTCTTCGAGAATGGCAGCGGGCAGATACTTGGCCGAGCGGTACACCTGCATCATGGATAGCAGGCAGAGCACGGCAAGCAGGCCAATGAATAGAGCAGGATGAGCGACCGTGCGCCACAGTGCAAAGAATGTCGGGAAGCTGAACCCGATGAAACAGCACATGTAGAACCGGCCGGTCAATTTGCCGACGTCGGCGCCGCCGGCAAGATCCAATACCTGGCTTAGCCCGGCAACCAGCAAAATGCCATTGGCCGAACCGGCTATGGCGAATGCGATAATTCCCAAGAATTCTGAGCCGCTCAGCGACACTGCGATCATCATGAGCAGTGCAGCCAGCGAGGTAGCCAGTCCAGCCATGAGCAGCTTGATCTTGCCCAAGTCATTGAATCTCTTGACGAATGGCTGGATCAAGGTACCCATGCCCATGGTGACCGCGACTGCCAAGGTGGTGTAGAACAGGCTGGATTCACCGGCGCCGTTGCTCAGCGCCGGAACCACGGCAAACCCTGTTGCCGCCATGCCAAAGACCCATGGGGCTGCGGGCAAGACGATGCGGTAGAACCGCTGGAGGTTTGCCGGAGTCGTCACGTCGGCCTCCAGATGATGCCCTGCCCGGTCAGTGACTCGGTCTTCTCGGGTGAAGAACATCAACAGCAACCAGGAAAGCGCCGCGGCGGCATGGACGATGTATGCCAGTTCCGGGCTGCCGCTGGTCCCGACAATTGCCCCTGAAATGACCGGTCCCAGCGCGAAACCCAAGGACGTGCACAGCGCGGCACGAGTCGCGCCGGCAGCTCCCGGGCTAAGCAGCTTCACCCAGCTGGTGATGGCAACCATGGCCAGGCCCATGCCCAAGCCGGTCAGGATGCGTCCCGCATAGAGACCGGACTCGTGAACCGATCCGAAGATGAGCCCGAGGGATCCCAGAATGGAGCAGGCAAGGGCAAGCAGCGAAAATGGCTTGCGCCCGAACTTGTCCGCCAGCGGTCCGCCGAAAGCCAACGCCGGGATCATGCCCGCCAGGTAGCTGCCCATGACCAGCATGGCCTCGAACTCACTGAGCTCGCGGAATTGCTGGTACCAATTGATCAGCGATACGTATTGGTTGGCACACCAACCAGTGAGCACAAGGCATACGCCCGGAAGCCACCACGGAGTTGCCTTTCGGGTGGTCATGCGAACAGTGATTTCTACCGCTCCAGCTCGTGGAACAGTTCACGGACGCGATCAGCAATTTCATCGCGGATCATGTTCATTCGTTCGGCACCGGTGATGCCGTCTTCGCTGGGTTCGTAGGTGACCCAGCGTTCGGTCTTGATGGACGGATCGAATTGCGGATTCGCATCGGAGCCAAGGATTACCACGCGGTCAACTTGCTCGACGACGCGAGGGTCGATGGCCTTGGGCGTGCCCTGCGACATGTCCGCGCCGGCCTGCGAGAGCGATTCAACCGCTTCGTGGTTGATGCCTGAACCTGGGTTGGTTCCAGCCGAGTAGCTGGTAACTTTCCCTTCAGAAATGTAGTCCATCAATGCGGCCGCCATTTGCGATTTGCCTGCATTGCGGGAGCAGATGAAAAGTACCGAGTTAGCCATGAACCTATTGAACCATTTGCGCGCCGGTTAGGGGCCTTTGGACGAGAAGGTTGCGAAGCAGGCAAAGACCTGCCTTTGGCGAAAGCAAACAGCACTCCCACTGTAGCTAAAAGTGGCGGAATTGGCTACGGTTGGAAATACTCAGCCCAAGGCAATAGGAGAAAACGTTGCTTGCTCTACATAAGAAGATGATTGTATCCGGCGTCGCCATCGTGTTGGCAGGCGTTCTCATCAGCAGCATCTTGCCAGTCCTGGCGATGTGGAGCTTCGAATCCGGTTTTGGAAGCAGCCCTTTGGGCAGCGCGCCGCTGGCTTTCCTTAATTCGTTGATCCAGAGCGCGCTCATCCCCTTCGGCGCCGTGCTGGCCGCCATCGGCGTGGCCAAGCACATGATCCGGGCCGATGCCGCCGACTAGCGGCAAGATAGCTCCTGCGGCGCGGCACCGAACACGAAGGACCACCCGCGATTCGTTCGCGAGTGGTCCTTCTGGTTCGTTGCGCCGGTCCTACTTCAGCAGCTTGTAGGTCTTGATGGTTTCTCCCTTGAAGAACGCCGGGTGGCGCACCCGCATCCACAGCATGATGCCAACGCCCAGCAGCAGCACGCCGACCCCGAGGATGAACACCATGCCCACTCCCCCGATATTGGAGCCCGAACCGTAGTCCGGATTCATGGATTCGATGGCGGTGGCAAAGAACATCACCAGCAAGACGACGCCACCTGCCAACGGCGCCAAGAACTTGCAGAAGAAGTTCCTGGCATTGGCGAACAGTTCCCCGCGGAAGTACCAGACGCAGGCCAAGGCGGTCAGCCCGTAGTAGAAGCAGATCATCAGGCCCAGCGCCGTGATCGTGTCCCACAATGCGTTCTCCGAGAGCAGCCTGGTGACCACGTAGAACACGGCAGCGGCAGCAGCGGAGGCGAAAGTCGCCACCGACGGGGACATGAAGCGCGCGGAGATCTTCGCGAAGCTGGAGGGCAGCGCCTTGTAGTAGCCCATGGCCAGCAAGGTGCGTGCCGGCGAAACCATGGTGGATTGCAGCGAGGCCGCGGAGGAGGACAAGATGGCCAAGGACATCAGCATCGCCAGCGGGCCCATGACCGGACCGGAAAGCACCGCGAAAATTGATTCCTGGTTCTCCGGGTTGCCTGCGCCCAGGCCCGTGGTGCCCACCCCGGCCCAGTAGATCACCCCGAGGGATACGGCCAGGTACAACGCGATGATCACCAGCACCGTCCAGGTGGCACCGCGTCCGGGGACCTTCTTCGGATCGGTGGTTTCCTCGTTCATGGTCAGGGTGACATCCCAGCCCCAGAAAACGAAGATGGACAGCGAGATGCCCGCGGCGAAGGCCGAGAAGGTATCGATGCCGGCCGGATTGAACATCTGCCAGGTGATGGGTGTCGGATCATTGGGCTGGCTGGAGGTCAGGGCCATGACCGCGAAGAGCAGCAGCACCGCCACCTGGAACCCGACCAGCACGTACTGGAAGACCTTCGTGGCGTTCATGCCCCGGTAGGAGATCCAGGCGGCCACCGCAATGAACACCAGCGTGGTGGGGATGTTGACCCACAGGTTGCCGGTCAGCTCCGCAATCCACGGCTGGCCGGTGAGCTGGGCAATCAGGATATAGAAGAAGTCCACGGCCACTGCCGCCAGGTTGGAGAGCACAATCACCGTCGCAGCGATCAGGCCCCAGCCTCCCATCCAGCCGATCATCGGGCCGAAGGCACGCGTCGCCCAGGTGAAGGAGGTGCCCGAATCGGGCATGGCGCTGTTCAGCTCGCGGTAGCCCAAGGCCACCAGCAGCATCGGCAGGAATCCGGCCAGCAGGATCGCAGGCAGGCTGGTGCCGACTTCGGCCACCGTGGCGCCGAGGCCTGCGGTGAGGGTGTAGGCCGGGGCGATGCAGGAGATGCCGATAACGACAAGCCCCAGAACGCCAACGGTGCCCTTGGACAGTCCTTTTTCGTGCAGTCCGCTCTCGGAGCGTGCAGGCGGCGATGCCTGCCTCAAGTCGTGCGACATGGTGGTTACCTTAAACAATTAGCGAGGTGTGAGTGCGTCGGCCAGAAGTACCGAGCCACCTTCCGTCAGGGGTCAGATGGGCACCGTCCGCGTGCTTCGCGACGGCAAGTGCCCGGGGAACAAGGATCGTGCAGGAATGATGCGCTGCCTTCTAGCTGGCAGCCTCGAGGGTCGGGACGACGCCCATCGGGACGTTGAGCTGGCCCAGGATCCGCTGGGCCTTGGGGCCGATGAACAATCGGCGCGGGGCGGCCAGCCGGGCCGATCCCAGCAGTGCCAGGTCCCCGTCCTGCCAGGACAGCTGGGCGGCCGCTTCGTCCAGGCCGCGCCCGGAGACCACCTCGACTACCGCCTCCAGGCCCAGGGAACCGGTCAGTTCCTGCAGGTAGCTGCGGGTTTGGGCCAGATGGTCATCCAGCTCCAGCCGGGGGTCAGCCAGATCCATATGGGAGACCAGCGTGGCCACGCGCAGCGGCAGTCCGCAGGCGGCGGCGATCCGCGCCGAGAGGCCGATGACTTCCCGTGCCCCCGGGCGGTCCCCCACGAATGCGGTCAGCCTGGTGATCTTCCCGCCGGCTGCGCGCAACGTGGCCAGGGAGGCCGGCGAGGACATGAACACGGCCATCGGCGAGGAATGCAGCAGCGCATTGGCGATCGCCCCGGGGCTGAAGAATCCGGCGCGGTGGCGCTTGCGGCCGCCCAGCACGATCCCGTGGGCCCCGAATTCCTCGCCCAGGCCAATGAGCCCCTCGGCCACCGAGGGCACGGAACGGGCTACCACCGAGGTGGCGATTCCTTCCGGCACCAGGGCCAGGGCCTGCGCCGCCCAGCGGTCCACCTGGTCGGAAAGGATGGAGGAGAACCCATGGTCCCCGCCGGGGTAGACCGCGTTGAACGGGGTGGCGGCAGGCAGCACGATGGCGATCCGCAAGGACGCGTCGCGGGTACCGGCCACCAGGGCGCTGGCCAGTTCGATAGCTTCGGCACCGCGCTGGTCCGCGGTGTAACCTACGAGCAATTTCATGGCCTAGGCACTGGCCTTTTCCTTGGACGGGGTCAGCGTGGCAACGCCATCGTAGCTCTGGTCGTAGGCGGTGCCATCCAGTGCGGCGATGATGCGCGCGGCCGAGCGGCGGCCCATGCGCACCGCGCCGTCCACGTGCTGGAAGCCTTCGCCGGCCAGATCCGAGGAGGAGAAGTAGATCGGTCCGACATTCTCGTTCTGCGCCGGGCCGAAGCGGTGCAGCCCGCCCAGGTCGTAGCTGGTGGCGTAGGCGCCGCGGGTCCATTCCTCGGCGGCGAAGTCCGAGAGGTAGAAGACCTTGGGATCCAGTGCCTTCTCGCCCAGGTAGCCGGCCATGGCCTTGAGGATCACCGCGCGGCGCTGTTCCTCGTCCAGTTCCCACATGGCGTCGGCCTTCAGATCCGAGATGAAGCCGACCAGTGTGCCGGTTTCCTCCCCGGCATAGGTGTTGTCGTAGAGCTCCTGGACCAGGCTGCTCGGGCCGAAGCAGGTGCCCGACAGGCCCTCTTCGCGCCAGAACGGGGTGTCGTAGACGGCGTGGACCTTGATGACCAGGCCCATGGACTGGTGCTGGTGGGTGATCTGCTGCTTGCGCGGCAGCGCCGGGACGTAGGAAATGCGCGAGTACAGGTTCGGCGGTACCGCCAGCACGGCCTTCTTCGCCGAGACGGTCACGGTGCTCCCGTGGGCCACCACCCCGCCATCGAACCATTCGAGCTTGAGCACGGGGTTGTCCAGGAAGACGGTCTGCTGGCCCAGCTTCTCGGCCAGCGTCTTGGATACGCCCTGCATGGTGCCCACGATGCGCCGGTCCAGGATGAAGTCCTCGTCCACCAGGTTGTCGAAGGAGCCGGCCGAGGACGCCATGAGCACCGCCTGCAGCGCGGAGAAGGTGTGCGCCGGCTTGGTCAGCATGCCCCCTGCAATGAACAGGCCCACGTTGTTGCAGGCCAGCTCGTCGGCACAGTGCTGGCGCAGGAAGTGGTGGAAGGAGATCTGGTCCAGCTCCTGGGCCTGAGGGTGCTCCCACGGCTTGTCCGGGTCCATTTCGGCGGCCAGCTGGTTCATGAGTTCTACCAGCTTGTCCATTTCGGCCACGGTGCTGGCGGCCACCGGGAAGTCCTCGCCCTCATAGGCGATCCGCTCGCCTTCCCCGGTGAGGTAGACGCTCTTGCCCGCCTTGTAGCGTTCGAAGGTCTCGATGCCAAGTTCATTGATCAGCGAGTAGAGGCCGGTCTGGTCGGGGCTGATCCACTGGCCGCCGATCTCGATGGTCGCACCGTCCATGATGTCGGTCCAGGTGCGCCCGCCGACGCGGTCGCGGGCTTCGAGCACCGCGACGGACTTGCCGGCCTTGCTCAGCTCATAGGCTGATGTCAGTCCCGATGGCCCTGCACCGATGACGACGACGTCGCGTTCCAGATGTTGCATGATCGACTCCCTTGCACATTTAAATGAATAAGGTTCATTTACCTGTCATATAGCATAGGGTACGAAGATCCAGTTGTGAAGCACCCCACGTCAGGAAGAGGTCCGCATGAGTGAAACGGAAGCCAGGCGAGCCGGGCGCCCGCGCAAGGCGGTGCTGAATCGGGAGCGCATTACCGAGCACGCGCTGGAACTTGTTTCCGGGGACGGCTACGAGTCCCTGACCATGCAGCGGCTGGCAAAATCCCTGGGCGTCTCTCCATCGGCCCTCTACAACCACGTCGATTCCAAGCACGACCTCCTGCAGTGGATCCAGGAACTGGTCATGGCCGACATAGACACCTCGGTATTCGACCAAGCCGATACCAAGCAGGCTTTGCTTCAATGGGCTACGAGCTACCGGAACGTCTTCGCGCGGCACATTCCCCTGATTCCGGTCATCGCGGTACTGCCCGTCTCCGATTCGCCGCGCACCTTGGGAATGTACGAGCGCGTTGCCGAAGCGCTGGCAGACTTCGGCATGGCAGAGAACGAGATTGTTCCGACGATTGTCGCACTGGAATCATTCATCTTCGGCTCGGCCATGGATACGGCCGCTCCGCATGACATTTTCGACACCAGCAATCACCAGGATCTCACTCCGCATTTCACCCAGGCTGTGGCCGCGCAACGCCGATCAGAGCTTGATACCAGCGACGATTCGTTCCAGCGCGGGTTGTCGGCTCTCGTTGCCGGCTTGCTGGCGAACGGAAGCTGAGCATGGGCTATCCGGAGCAGCGGCCGCCGAAGAAGGGGCTTAGCGCCAAGCAATGGGCAGCTATTGCACTGGTGATCCTCGCGGTGGTCTTCATGCTGCAGAACCTGGCCTTCGTCCGCGTTGAATTCTTCTTGATCCATTCCACGGCCCCGCTGTGGCTTGTCCTGCTCATTACCCTGGCCGCGGGGTATGCCATCGGGTGGTTCTCCAGACGGCGAGGCTAGTCGTCGAGGATTGCCCACTCCCCTACCTGCTCGTTATCCGAGTCGTAGACATCTTCCTGGGCGCCGGCAACGATCGGATACATCGTGATGTTCGTCGACCAGTCGCGCAGAATCTTCTGCAGCTCCTCCAATGGCTTGAGCTGCATGTTCTCGGTATCGAAGTTAACTTCCAAAACAAAACGCATGGCCTGCTCCCGTCCTTCCCGTTGCCGCCATCCTATGCCTGCCGGGCAAGAAATACGAGACTTGCCGCAAGCCCGGCCTCGGAGTAAGCACCTGGTCCGGAAACAGGAAAACGGGATCCCGAGTTGCCTCGGAATCCCGTTTTCCTGGAAATGCTTGCGAGAGCTACTGGCTTGCGCCCATGTAGCTCAGCGACTGGAGAGCTTCATTGCCGCCGACCTTGTACAAAGCCAAGACCAGGCCGCCGAAGACGATGCCCATGATGGCAGAAAAGCCGAGCGAGATCTTGACCAGCGAACGAACTTCGCCGCGGCTAACCTCGGCTTCATCGTTGAGGTAGCGAGCCGCGCCCTGAGTGAAGCTGGCTGCCGGGGTCAATGCGGGAACTGGTGCGGTGAGCAGGTTCGAGGCCGTATCGGTGGCTCCACCGCGCAGATGGGCAACAGTGGTGCGGTTCTTCCGATCCTGGCGGAGCTTGACGATGTTGGCGCCGTGGCGTGCCAAGAGGATGTCTTCACCGAGTGGGATCGAGGCCATTGTTGTTGCTCCTAAAGAATTAACGCTGCTGCATTTCCAGTCATATCCATCATTTCCGACCATTTATCTATTGAGAAGTGGTTTGTTCAGAACCCCACATGCCCCTGTGATGCAATCCGCATGATTCAGGGGTTAAATCGGCTTTTCCGGTGACCGGGGACATAGTTTCCCGGAATTGCGCGAGGTTAATTACCTGCCTGCATTCCGCTGGCACCTGCCGTTTATTCCCGACGCCATTTCCCGGTTCATCAGCTTTGGATAAAGACGGGGCCAGCGGCCGCCCAAGGGCCCTTGACGCGGCTGAGCCCCAGTCCGGAAATGGACTGGGGCTCAGCATCGTCAGCGCATGGGTGCAAACCCTATGCGGTCTTCAGGTCCTGCCCATCCTGCTTTCGCTGGCGCTTTGCCGCGCGGATCTGCAGTACCAGATCGTGGTTCGACAGGTCTTCCGGCGAGGCAACGCCGCGCTTCCGGGCCTTGGCAACCAGGGCCTGGCGGATTTCTGCCTGGTGGGTGCGCTTGTACCGGATCACCAGCACAACGGTTGCGATGGCCAGAACAATCAAGGTCACCAGTGCGGTGACAACAGTTGCGTCAAAATGCATTATCTTCTCGACCTCCCCATTCTTTCAGTCGCAGCTGCGGTGGGGTCCGTTGCTTGTCTGGAGAACCGATCCCCAGCTGCCAACGGGCCGCAGCCATGCTAAGAGAAGAACATCAAGTTTAGCATGTTTCTTCGACCAACGCAGGGCTGTGGGTTGTTCCTGCGAACATCGGCGAGATGGAAATCGGTCAAGAATGGGGCCTAGTACTCTCCGCTGCCGTGGCCGTGTTCGAATACCAGGGAGGTTTGGGTGGTGGCCACGGCCGGATTGGCCGAGAGGTTATCGAGCACGAACTGGCGCACATCCGAAGAATTGCGCACCGCTACGTGCAGGACGAAGTCGTCAGCGCCGCCCAGGAAGAACAGCTGTCGCACCCCCGGTTTGCTGCGCATGTCAGTAGCGAAGTTCGACATCAGGTGACGGGCTCCGGGACGGATTTTCACGAAGATCAGCGCTTCGAGCTCCCGGCCCAGAACCTGCGGATCCACTTCGATGGTGAAGCGCGAAATCACTCCCGAATCGCGCAAGGCATTCAACCGCGCCAGGCAGGTGGACGGTGCTATGCCCAGCTCCTCGGCCAGGGAGTTGTTGGTCCGCCGGGAGTTCTTCGTCAGCAACGCCAGCAGTTTGCGGTCTATGCCATCAAGCTGCGTCGCACGGCTCTCCCGTCCTGATTCGTTCATCGACATTCAGCCGCACCTGCTCCTCATTATTGCGGTTCGCTGGATTCATCATACGGCCCGATTGGCGTCGCCTTGGCGTTTTCTCGCCACCAGTTCCTGGCGCCGCGCCGTTTCGGTTTCAGTCGTTGCGCGATGCTGGAGAATCTTCGTCCAGGATCTACGGAACGCTCTTGATCTGGCGTACCAGCACGGCGCCGAAGAGGCTGATCACCACCGAGCACAGGAACAGGGTCGGGTAGCCGCCGAACCAGCTCACCGCCAGCCAGGCGATCAGCGGGGCGACCACCTGCGGCAGCGAGTTGGCAATGTTGATCATGCCCAGGTCCTTGCCGCGCGAATCGGCGTTCGGCAATACCTGGGTCAGCAGCGCAAAGTCCACCGCCAGGTAGGCGCCGAAGCCGATGCCCAGGAGCACTGCGGCGACAATGGCGGTGGCGAAGGAGGTTGCCGTCGCCAGCACGCCGGCCGCGGCGGCCACGATGACCGAAGAGATGATGACGTACTTCTTGCGCTTGCCGTCCTTGTCCGAGAGCTTGCCGGAGATCACCGAAGAGAAGATCACGCAGAAGGCGTAGATCGCGGTCAGCACCAGCACGCCCTGGGCCGGTTCTGGATGCTTGATGGCATCCTGCAGGAAGAACAGCAGGTAGACCAGGCACAGCTGGCAGCCGAGATACAGCAAGAACCGGGTCAGCCACGCCCATCCGAAGTCGGCATGCTTGACCGGGTTGATCCAGAAGCTGCGCACGAATTCCAGCGGCTTGACAGGCTCCAGTGCTCCCTTGGGCAGCGGAACATCCTGGCGCATCAGCACGAACGGAATGGAGCAAATGGCCACGGCGGTAGCGACGATGGCGTAGCCGAAGACCAGGTTGCTCGCAGCGACCATGCCGATCACGGCACCGATCAGCGAACCGCAGGTTTGGCCCAAGGCCACCAGCCCGCCAACCATGCCGCGCTGCTCTACCGGCACCTTGTCCGGGATGGCCGCGAAGATCGCAGCCAGCGCGGCGTTGCCGGCAGCTTGCATCAGCGCCCAGCCGATGACCAGCGTGCTCACGGTTTGCGAGGTCGACATCAGCAGCAGGGCCAGCGCAGCGCAGATAGTTCCAAAGAACACCCACGGGATGCGGCGCCCGAATTTCGATGTGCTGCGATCGCTGAGCGCGCCGAACAGCGGGTTGGCCACCAGCGAGACTGCCGCGCCGACGCCGGTGACCAGCGAGAGAATCGCGTTCTTCTGGCTGGCATCCAGCTGTTCGGCGTGCAATCCGAGCAGTACCTGGATCGGTGCGAAGAAGCCGACATTGATACCGATATGGACAATGACAACCGCAGCGATCCAGCCAGGGCCGACCCGTTTGGTGGGCGTCTGCAGGGCCGCGGGAACCTTCAGTGGTTCGGCTGCATTCATAAGTTTCTTACCGGCCTAACTCGCGCGGACCCGTCAGGGGGTCCTTCAATTGTTCAATGCTTGGGGTGGCTGATTTCGCAATGAGCCGTTTCGCGGCCTTGGCCATCAGGCCGCCATCGATCATCGAGGCGGACACCAATGCGCCCTTGGCGTCGAGCCCGAAGACCGTCTGGATCTTGCCTCGCCGGTTCAGGCGCGTCACGGTGCTGGCGGCCTGGCTGAAGTCGCCCACCGTTTCCACGTGCATTTCGTGGCGGTCGCTCCAGAACCATGGCACCGAACGCTTCGGTGCGGCTGTGCCCATGATGGTTGCCGCCGCTTGGGCGGCATCTTCCATGGCAGCTTCCCAGTGCACCGCACGGGGCTGGTTTTCCTCCCGGGCGACGTCGCCGATAGCCAGCACCTGGGGGCAGCTGGCAGAACGCTGCTGCGCGTCGACCACGATCCCGTCGTCGACTTCCAGGCCCAGCTGCTCGGCGAGCGCAGTTTCGGGTTCGACGCCGATGGCTGCCACGATCAGCTCCGCATCATGGCGCTGGCCATTGGCCATTGCATAGTTGGGGCCGAGCTCGGTCACCGCACCGGTCAAGGTGGCAATGCCGTGGTTGGCATGATCCGCGTGCAGCTGTTCGGCAAGTTCGTGGCCCAGCACGTGGGCAAGAGGTGCGTCGGAGCTGGAAATCAAGGTGACTTGTGCCCCGGACATCTTAGCGGTGGACGCGAACTCGGCCCCTACCAGCCCCGCTCCGATGACAAGCACCCGCTGGCCGAACATCCCCGATTCCAGGACGTCTGATATGCGGGCGGCGTCAGCTGCGCTGTGCAGGCTGAGCGCATGGTGCCCGCCGGGAACATCCAATGCCTTGGGCGTGGTGCCGGTAGCCAGCACAACCCAGTCGTCAGCGGATTGCGGCAGTTGCAGGCTTTGGACATCTTCCTGGATCAGGCCGACGCCATGGTGCTGGTACCAGGACACCGGTGCGAACGGTTCAACCTGCAGGGACTTGCTCAGCGGCGGACGATCATAGGGCAGGCCCTGGGCATCGCTGATCTTGATGGATCCGGCGTATTGCTGCTGCACCAGGTGCCGGGCCAGTGCGTACCCCGCGACCCCGCCTCCGATGATGTGCACGGAAGGCATTTAGATTTCAAGCTCCAAGAAGCCGTCCACGACGTCCACCTTGTAGGTCCGGGCGTCCACGGTGGCGGGCATGCACTGCACCTTGCCGGTTTTCAGGTCGAAGGTCGAGGAGTGGATGGGGCATTCGATGCTGCAGTCTTCGAGCCAGCCGTCGGAAAGCGAAGCGACCTCGTGGGTGCATTCATCCTGCAGCGCATAGAAGTTGCCGTCTTCGGCGTGGAAGATCGCGATGTCTTCGCTTGCGCCGCTGTCTTTGGCTTCAACCAGCAGCGATTCGCCTTCGGGGACAAGATCTACCGGACCGACTCGGAAACTCACGATGACTCCTTAATAATCACGACGTTCTCCACTAATCTTGTCACCTATTGATTGCCTGCGCCTATTTGATGGCCAGTTATCACCGCTGCCCACGTCTTATGGCTGGGCGCGAAAGCGCGATACGAGGCCTTGCAAGGCGCGGTCCGCTGGCAGGAGGGCCAATCCACGGGCTCCGTCCAGCCCATTTCCCGGCGAATCCTGGACTTGCCCGGCAGGGACCAGCAGGTGCAGCTCCCGCACGAAGCTGCTTCTGGCGAATTCGCCGGCGAGCACTCCCCCGATGGCTGCGACCGGAATCGCTCCGGCCTGTTGTTCCAGCCCCGCGCGGCGCAATGCCGTTGCTGCGGAGCTGGCCAGTTCTGCACCGGCGAGCGCGCAGATCCGGGCGGCCATTTCATCGGTCGCTGCCAATTGGGCAACCCTCTGCGCAAAAGAGGCGACGATGGCCACCCTGTCCGGCATCGCTTGCAGGTCAATATACGCTTCGGAGAGATCAGGCCAGCGCTTCGCGAGTTCCCCGGTCAGCGCGGTAGCTGGCCCGCGGCCGTCAAAGCCGCGCATGGCCGCATTCATTGCCTGCTGGCCAATCCAATAGCCGCTGCCGGCATCACCCATGATGTGGCCCCATCCATCAACTCGGGCCACAGAGCGGGGGCCTACCGCCAAGGTGACGACACCGGTACCGGCTGCAACGACAGCGCCGTGGCGTTCTCCCAGCGCTCCGAGATAGCTGGTCACCGAGTCGTGGGCCAGCGCAATATGGGAAATAGCGCTGGATCCGATGAGGTCGTAGAGCTGCCGTGCATCATGTTCGGCTTTGACCAGGCCTGTGGTGCCTACGCTCACGGTGCCGCACTCCCATCCGGCGGCAGCGGCAGCTTGGTTAATGGCGCGTGCCAGTTGGGGCAGGACTGGTTCATGGGTTTGCACACCGGGAAGCGCTAATTCTGCAGTTTTGCCATCCTGCTCGAATCTCAGCTTGATTCCGGTCTGCCCGCCGTCTACTGCCAAAAGTCCAGATGCCATTTTTCCATTCCTCTTGCACTTTGTTTTCAGGATACTTTGCGCTCCGCTCATTGGCCGCAGAGCTGGCGGGGTTCGCCCTGCAATCCGCAGGTGCCGCGAACTGATCACCGGCACGGTCGAGTCAGCAGCTTCGCGGCCCAGAACTGCGGGCACCGCGGTGTGGTTGCCTCTGGCAATGAATGGAAGAACGCAGGAACCCAATGGCAATCCACCTCTGCGGGAGTCCAGCTGATCGGCAGTACCCTTCCGACAGGCCATGCTCTGGAAAGTTCAACGGCCGTTGGAGACTCGCATCCCGGTTGCTGGTGCACTCGCGACTCGTCGCACGCAATTGGCTGGAGAGGCTTGCTTGGGCGCAGATCACGACCGAACAGGGTTTTGAGTCATCTGGAAGCCTTGGCCTAAACCGCATGCCCTGTACGGCATGCGCCGTGGCGAATTCAAGGATTGCACCACGCAGAGAGTTAAAGAAAGCAAGAGGAACTTTCCTTCGAACGCGGAAAGGCCGTTGCAATCCCCGGGATCCAGGGATTGCAACGACCGTAAGAACGATGGTTGATTTTCGTTCAGCTATTGGGCTACCGCAGCTTCGATTTCCTTGAACGCATTCTGCGCCGCATCGCTTACGCTCTGGCGCTCGAAGAACACTTCCATTTCATAACGGTAGAGGACATCCTGAACCGCACTGAATCCCATTGGCGGGATTGGTTCCGTGCTCTGAAGTTCGGGTTTCAAGCTCGTCACGAATTCTGCAGAAGAAGCTTCAATTGAATCCAATTTGGAGACGACTTGCTCCCGCACTTCGGTGTTCGAGGGTAGCCCGCGGTCCATCTGATTCAGTGCGCCAGCTTCTTGCGAATTCACCATGAAGTCAACAAATCTCTTGACCTCTTCCGGGTGTTCGGTGCGAGCATACCCCGACATCATCATTGATGACTTGTGCCAAAGACCGTTGTCCTCAGCCTTGCCGGTGTGGCTTGGCAGTCGGAGCGGAACCAAGTCCGAACCAACCGCTGTGGAAAGGCCTCCCAGCTGGTTGCTCCACCACATGCCGAAGGCTGCCACTCCCGTGCCTGTCATAGAGCGGTCTGGGCCTGCATTCTGGTTTTCCGCCAGGACCGAGGCCTTTGGATACGAACCGTTATCCATCAAGTCCTTGTGGTGCTGGAAGTACTTGGCCAGATCGTCAGGCGAGAATCCGAGTGATCCATCCGAGCTCGTCAGATTCTTCTTGTCTTGACGCAACCAGGTCTGCAACCCGGCCGGTTCGTTCGGGGCTTCGGCTCCATATTTGCCGTCGAGCTTCTGGCTCACCGTCTCGGTGATCGTCCGGTAATCATCCCACGTCCAGGTCTTGTCATCTGGAACTTCCAGACCAGCTTCGGCTAAGACTTTTGGATTGGCGGTCAATGTGAAGGAATTGATTCCGGTAGTAATGCCGACAAGGCCGGCATCGGTCGTACCGTTCTGAACGGCAACGTCTTCGAACTTGGAAACATCTACGCCTTCGAGATCCAGCAATGCGCCTCGGTCCGCGTATTCGCGAAGGTACTTGTCGTCCATCTGGATAATGTCCGGAGCATCGTTGGAGGCAACCTGTGTTGCGAGCTTGTCCCAGTAGCCGCTCCAGTCGGAGTACTCGCCTTGGACATCGATGTCCGGGTTGGCCGCTTCGAAAGCCTCAATAATTTCATTGGTTGCCTGGGCTCGCGAATCCGAGCCCCACCATGAGAAACGAAGCTGGGTTTTCCCGTCTTCACCGTCGGCAGCGCTGCTACCGCCACAGCCAGTGAGGGCCAGGGCGGCTACCGCCACAACTGCAACTGATTTGCTTAGCCGCAGACCGAATTTCCGTCCAGTTTTTCTCGTGCATACCTGCTGAGTCATGAAAATCTTCCTTGGGTGGGGTGGTGATGCGAGGCCATCCTGCAAGCAACACCTGTTTTCGTTGTGGAAAGCGCTTGCCAAACAATCTAGATGTGATTGCGGTCACTGGTCAAGGGGTTTCAGGAATCAAGTCAGTTAGTTTTCGCATGGCACGATTCCCAATGAACATCGCTACTGGCCGTCAGCCAACTGCGTGGACTCGCGCAGGACCGGCACACCGGAAACCACAATCTTCCGCAGTTCGCCGTGGTTCAGCGCCATCTCACCAGCCCATTTTCCGATTTCTTCCAGAGGAAGTCGAGCAGTGCTGACCGTGGGCGTAATGTCGATAAGGGTCGGGATGTCGTCGAATCCCACCACAGCGATATCTTCGGGAATACGCAAGCGGTTCTCGCGAATCGCCCGAATGGCACCCAGGGCCATGACATCCGAAACGCAGAACACGCACACCCGATGGACACCGCCTGCCGACTTCTGCCGCTTGAGGTAATCGCTCATTGCAACATAGGCCCCCTCGCGCGAGAAGGGGCCGCTGATAACTTCCTCTGCATCCAGGCCACTGCGCTTCAGCTTCTCCAGGAACCCGTTGGAACGGTCCCTTGATGTCAGCAGATTCGCTTCCCCGGCCAATACGACAAACCTGCGGTGGCCGGCACTGATCAACTCGGCCGCCAGGTGCTCGGCAGTTGCCTCGTTGTCGATTTGTATGCCGCCCATATCGGTCATGGGCTGGCCGATAATCATGACTTGGCCACCATTTTCCTGATAATTCTCGATCAGTTTCAGCAACTGCCCATTCTCGCCCAAACTGCGCGATCCCGACAGGATGATAGCGTCCGTCCGTTGCGACATGAATGCCTGAACGGCTTCGATTTCCCGCTCGGGATCGTACTCCGTGCTGGCCAAAAGCAGCTGGACACCGCTATCACCAAGAGAGCGCTGCACTCCCCGGGCGATGGTAGAGAAGTAGGGGTCGGCTATGTCCCTGACCACCAAGCCGATCAGCTTCGTGGTGGATCTGGCAAGCGCTTGCGCTTGGGCATTGGGGAAGTAACCGAGCTTTTCAGCCGCAGCACGCACTTTATCCGAGATTTCCACAGCCGGCTTGCGTGCTGACCCATTGAGCACTCGCGAAGCGGTCGCCAGGGAAACCCCGGCTTCATTAGCCACATCAGTTAGTCGAACAGCCATCTGAAATCCTTATCATTCTCTGCAACCTGGCACAAGCTTATCTTTCACGAACGTGATGGTTGACACTCCAATTACACCTCACTATCGTGGAAAGCGCATTCCCATTCTATTCCCTTACGCATTCCCCGTTTCGAGGAGACCCCAGTGACAGAAACAAAAGTTCTACGCATCGCCATGAACGGCATCACCGGCCGCATGGGATACCGCCAGCACTTGCTGCGTTCAATCCTTCCTATCCGAGACCAGGGAGGAATCACTCTCGGGGACGGTTCGAAGCTGACCGTTGAACCGATCCTCGTTGGACGTAACGAAGCGAAGCTGCGCGAACTTGCGCAGAAGCACCAGGTTGAGCACTACAGCACCGATCTTGACTCCCTGATTGATGACCCGAGTGTCGACATCATTTTCGACGCGTCCATGACTTCCTTGCGTTACGAAACGCTGTCGAAAGCCATCGGGGCAGGCAAGCATATCTTCACCGAGAAACCGACCGCTGAAACTCTCGAAGAGGCCGTGGATCTCGCCCGCCAGGCACAGGCCAAGGGAATTACCGCCGGCGTCGTGCACGACAAGCTCTACTTGCCAGGCTTGGTGAAGTTACGCCGTTTGGTCGACGAAGGCTTCTTCGGACGCATTCTCTCAATGCGCGGTGAGTTCGGCTACTGGGTATTCGAGGGAGATATCCAGGAAGCGCAGCGGCCTTCCTGGAACTACCGTCTTGCGGATGGCGGATCGATGACCACCGACATGTACTGCCACTGGAACTACGTCCTTGAAGGAATCATCGGCAAGGTCAAGTCCGTCACCTCGACCACGGCAACCCACATCCCTACCCGCTGGGACGAACGAGGCGAAGCCTACGAAGCCACCGCAGATGATGCGGCCTACGGCATCTTCGAACTCGAAACTCCTTCCGGCGATGCAGTAATTGCGCAGATCAACTCCTCGTGGGCAGTGCGCGTCTACCGCGATGAACTGGTGGAATTCCAGATCGACGGCACCCACGGTTCCGCCGTCGCGGGATTGAACAAGTGCGTTGCCCAGCAACGCGCCCACACTCCGAAGCCTGTTTGGAACCCCGATTTGCCAGTCACTGAGTCGTTCCGCGACCAGTGGATGGAAGTTCCCGCCAATGCCGACCTGGATAACGGCTTCAAGCTGCAGTGGGAAGATTTCTTGGCCGACGTCGCAGTGGGACGCGAACACCAGTATGGCCTGCTTTCGGCCGCTCGCGGTGTCCAGCTGGCGGCTTTGGGATTGCAGTCAGCCGCCGAACGACGCACCCTCGATATCCCGGAGATCACGCTATGAGTTACGCATCCTTGCCCGAATTGACACTCATTGACGAAAACGGGCAGAACTTTTCCTATCGGTTGAAAGGCCCCGGCGAATTCCAGCGGCCGTCTGCCCCGCTTTCCTCGCGCAAGGCCTATGCCGCAGCCCATGTCATCCCCCTCATGGGAGCAGACAATACGCCTGGCGCACCGGCAAGCATCGATTGGGATGCGACGCTGGCCTACCGGCACGAGCTATGGTCCTACGGGCTGGGTGTCGCCGATGCGATGGATACGGCGCAGCGAGGCATGGGGCTGGACTACGCGGCTACCTGCGAGTTGATCAGGCGATCGGCGATCGAAGCGGCCGTGGTTCTCCAGAAGAACAGCTACCCGGCCTTGGCCGGGCTCACCGTCAGGGATATCCTCGCCTGCGGTGTCGGCACGGACCAGCTGTCGGCAGACACTGTCCAGCCGGGCCAGCTGGCTGAAGTCACCAACGCTTATTTGGAGATGCTGCGCCTTGTTGAAGATTCAGGTTCGAAGGCGATCTTGATGTGCTCCCGGGCCCTGGTCAAGGCAGCGCGCACCTCGCAGGATTATCTGGACGTGTATGCGACTTTGCTCGACGCTGCCAAGCAGCCAGTGATCCTGCATTGGCTTGGAGACATGTTCGATCCACAGTTGAGCGGCTACTGGGGAACACAGGATTTGGCAGAAGCCACCGGGGTTTTCCAGTCCATTCTGGAGCAGCACGCGTCGAAAATCGACGGCGTCAAAGTCTCTTTGCTCAATGCCGAGCATGAGAAGCAGCTTCGTGCCGCATTGCCAGCTGGAGTGCGCCTCTACACTGGAGACGATTTCAACTATCCCGAGCTGATTCACGGTGACGGGCAACTGCATTCCGATGCGTTGCTGGGAATTTTCGCCGCCATCTATCCCGCTGCGTCAACGGCCCTGCAGGCTTTCGATGCAGGCGACGCAGAACGCGGCCGGAAGATCCTGGACTCCACCAGAGAGCTGGGATTGCATATTTTCAGCGCCCCAACTTTCTACTACAAGACCGGGATTGCCTTTCTTTCGTGGCTCAATGGGCACCAAAGCGGTTTCCAGATGATCGGCGGGCTGCACGCCGGACGTTCACTGCCGCACTTGGTGCGCACATTCGTTCTCGCTGATGGCGCTGGCCTGTTGCAAAACCCTGATCTGGCTGCTGGGCGAATGGAACAGCTCCTGGCAATTTCTGGAATCAAAACTACAACTTCGTCCCTGACAGGTGTGTCATGACATTCGAACTATCGCTTAATACCGGCACTACCCCGAATCTCAGCCTCCACGAAGCCGCTGAAGCTGCAGCGCAGGCGGGCCTGAGCCATATTGGTCCGTGGCGGCATTTGCTTGCCGAGGCCGGTGGCGCTGGGCCAGCAGCCCAGATCATCGCTGGGGCAGGGCTCAAAGCCAGCACCTTGTGCCGTGGCGGCTTTCTCACTGCACCTTCTGCCGAAGCCCAAGCTGCCGCGCTGGCATCGAACCGGCAGGCCATCGAGGAAGCTGCCGTCATCGGCGCCAATGAATTGATCATGGTCGTGGGCGGCTTGCCGTCGGCCGCGCATATTCTGGGCGGCACCGGGGATCCAGCAGACAAGAACATTGTCGCGGCGCGTGATCGCGTCGCGCGCGGCTTGGAAGAGCTGGTTCCCATCGCCCTGGAACACGGCGTTCGGCTGGTGCTAGAACCGTTGCATCCAATGTATGCCGCCGACCGAGCGGTGCTTTCCACACTCGGACAGGCCCTGGACTTGGCCAGTCCTTATCCAACCAAGGCCGTGGGCGTTGTTGTTGACACCTTCCATGTGTTCTGGGATCCGCAGTTGCAGCAGCAGATCCAGCGGGCAGGCCTTGAGCATCGCCTGGCCAGCTACCAGATCTGTGATTTCAATCTGCCGATTGCCAGCAATGCACTGCAATCCAGAGGCATGATGGGCGACGGCCATATCGATTTCTCGGCGATTTCCCGATGGGTGTCACAGGCCGGATACCGAGGTCCAGTTGAAGTCGAGATCTTCAATGAGGAGATCAACCAGCAGGATTCCGCGCTGACCTTGGCAACCATGTCCCAGCGCTACGAAACTCTAGTACTGCCCCACCTTGAGCAAGCTGCGGGCGTTCAGCCGGCCAGCGCATTAAACTGATCTGAATTCGAATATCTCTGAAGGAACACGATGAATCAGCAAGCCACCGCAGCGGGATCTGCAACGACTAGTGCCCTGGCAGCGCCAACTGCTCCTGCGGTGGTGCTGATTGGTCTGAACGGATTCGGACGCCAGCATTTGGCAAATATCCATCGACTCGCAGCCGAGGAGAAAATCACGTTCCTTGCCGGCATCGATCCGGTCGATCCCGGGAAAGAGATTCGCGGCAAGGACACGCACGTGTTCGCCGACTTTGATGCTTTCCTCAGCTCCGGATTAACCCCGGACATCATCATTATTTCAACGCCGATCAGTACGCATGCCGACCTGGCGATGAGGGCCTTGCGTACAGGTGCAGATCTCTACCTCGAAAAACCGCCGACAGCGACCCTGGATCAGTATTCACGCCTGCTGCAAGCCGCGGCCGATGCTGGCGCCCACGTGCAGGTAGGGTTCCAGGCCCTTGGCTCGACAGCCTTGAAAACCATAGATGGGTTCTTCGCCGATAACGCGAAGAACTCTCCCATCGGGGCCCTTCGTGCGGTGGGTGCCAGTGGAAATTGGCTCCGCACCACGGGCTACTATGAACGTTCGCCTTGGGCAGGACATCGGAAACTCGACGGCGTCGAGATTGCCGACGGTGTAGTGACCAATCCCCTGGCCCACGCGGTCGCCAGCGCCTTGCACATCGCCGGAGCGCGCAAAGCCCAGGATGTCGCCCATCTGGCCACCGAGCTGTATCACGCCCACAGCATCGAAGCAGACGATACCTCCGTGGTGCGCGTGCAAACGAGCACCGGAATCCCCGTCATTGCCGCGCTGACCGTTTGCGCCAGTGAACAGCAGGATCCATGGATCACCATCTATGGCACCGAAGGCACCGCAACCTTATACTACACCCGTGATGAGCTGCTGGTTCGACCCAACCCGGACTTGGGGCTTCCAGAATCTTCTGAAGTTTTCGGACGAGTCAACCTTCTCGCGAACCTCGTCGAGGTGCGCAACGGCAGCGAAACCGAACTCTTGAGCTCTTTGGCGTCGGCCGGTGCTTTCATGCGCGTTCTCGAGCAGATACGGACCTCGGATACTCCAACTCAGATCGCAGAAGTGCAGGTTATCCCTGCCGGGGATGGAGCAGATTTCCACCCAGTGATACCGAACATCGAACGATTCATCGACCGAGCGGTGGCGGCGCAGTCCAGTTTCTCTTCACTCGGAGCGCCTTGGGCCTTGCCAGCGAAAACCAGTGGCTCGTTGTCGCTGATCCATCCCGCAACGGGGAAGCAGCGCACCCTTGCGGAGTTGCGGACGGGAGAAGATATTTCCCGCACCAATTCACCGCGTCCCTTCTTGGATAACCTGAAGACCTTCAACGGAGTTGTGGTCAGTGAGCAGCAACCGCTTGACCACACCTGGCATCTAGGTGTCGGGGTTGCATTGCAAGATGTGAACGGGACCAATTTCTGGGGAGGGCGCACCTACACCCGCGACGCCTCACGCTACATATGGCGTGCGGACCATGGACATATCCGCACAGCGTCCAATGCGTTCGCCCGCAATGGCAGCGCTTTGGATTCGCAGCTTGAATGGGTCAGCCACGAACAGGAAATCCTGCTGGATGAGCACCGTTCGATTGAGCTCAATGCATTTGAGGACCACGAAAGCGCCATCACCGGCTGGAGCCTGGATTTCAGTTTCAGGCTCTCGGCGCGCGAACGCCAGGTGTCGCTTGGCTCTCCGGGTACCAACGGCCGTCACAACGGCGGCTACGGAGGTTTCTTCTGGCGTCTGCCTCCAATCGCTGATCCACAGATTTTTACCCCATCGGCTTCCGGGGAATCGCAAGTCCACGGTGTGCACAGTCCATGGCTCGCCTTCAGTGCTACATTCTCTTCGGACTCGGTGGGTTTGGCTGATCTTGCTGAAGGCCACGGGGATGCCACCATTATTTTCTGCAGTGAGCAAGATGACCCATGGTTTGTTCGCAGTTCTGGATATCCGGGTGTCGGCAGTTCGCTGGCCTGGTCTACACCGGTTGTGCTGGACCCTCAGGAAGCGATAACCCGCCAAGTTCGAGTACTCGTGGTTGATGGGAGGGTCCCGGTGCAGACCGTGGCCCTGCTAGCCCGAAAATACGGTTCAGGTTCCAAGGAAGGCTGATTGTGCCCACCACCGCCACTCATGAATACGCAAAGAAGCATGCCCAACTGGTCGAGCTCATCAGAAGCCGCGATGGGCAGTATCTGCTTCTCTCAACCCCCGCTTCGCTTGCCTGGCTCTTGGGCGGTGCCCGCACGCACGTATCTCTTGCGGCACCACCCATTGCCAGGGTTCTGGTTCATGCCCAGGGGTGCGAGCTTGCCACGTCCGTGAGCGAAGCTGCACGGATCCAGCGAGAAGAGCTCGGCAACGTGGAACAAGTTTCGGTGCATGTCACCGCCTGGTACCAGGATCTCGACAATGTCCGAGAATGGTTTCCAGCGGCGAGCGGACAAAAGATCCTCAGCGAGCGGGAAATCGAGTCCGATTTGCGAGCCCTTCGCTCAGCACTCAATGAAACTGAGATTAATAGGTATCGCGCTCTTTGCCGCGACACGGCTGCGCTCATGACCCAAGTGCTGTCGGCCGCCCGTAGCGATGATTCCGAGTTCGACGTGGCAGCCAAGCTGACAGCTGGAGCCGTCGTCCAAGGAGGCGAAGTGCTCGTTGCCTTGGTCAGCGGCGATTCACGTGCCGCAGCCCGGCACCCCCTGCCCACCGCGGCCCCGCTCGGAGGCAAAGCCATGGCAGTGCTGTGCGTAAGACGTCATGGGCTCATTGCCAACATCACCAGGTGGGTGCGATTCGGTGCGCCGACGCCTCAGGAACTCTCTGGAGAAGACGACATCCTGGCTGTCGAGGCAGATATCCTTGCGGCAATTCGCCCTGGCGGCGTTCTCGGTGAATTATTGCCCGTCATCCAGGAATCCTACCCGGAGCATGGTTTCGATGCCGGGGAATGGTCGTTGCATCATCAAGGCGGCATTGCCGGCTACAACGGACGAGATCCCCGGCTCACCCCAGGAGCAACTGATCTCTTCCAGTTGAACCAGGCTTTTGCGTTCAATCCCAGTGCAGCACGCGATGGTCTGGCGTTCAAAGTTGAGGACACCATGCTGCTGACCGAGTCCGGGGATTTTGAGGTTCTCACCTTCGATCCGCTCTGGCCCTCAAACCTGGTTAACGGTTTGCCACGGCCGGCAGTACTTCAACGCTAAGCGCACCCCTAAACAATTATTGGCTGGGAAATCCTTTTGAGGTTTCCCAGCCAATAATTTTGTGTACCGATGTCTTTTATACGGTGGCCTTCAATTCCGAGCGCCAGCTGCGTTTCGGTTCCCAGCCAAGGACATCTCGCGCTTTCTGGATACTGAAGGCAGGGCTATCCGTGGTGAGTCCCGCTGCGACGTCCTCGAGCTCCGGATAAATCTCTGGGATCAGCTCTGCGAGCGGACGCGTTGCCATGGCATCCTTTGCACCAACGAAGAACACCGAGCCATTCTCTACGCGGTCAAACCGTTCAAGCAGTACCAGCAGGAAATCTGCCACGTCCCGCGCATCAACGTAATTGAATAGCGCAGGCGCTGACAAGCGAGGATCTTGTAGGCGCTCAGCAACAGTGTGTCCCTGCTGCGTTGGAGCGCCGGCCCACTCTTCCTCTGCGATCACATAGCAGGGCCTGAAGGAAGCGAACTTCACCGAACTTGCCGGTCCCATTTTCGCTGCGAACATGGCGGCAATCTGCTCGGCTACGAATTTGGAAAGCCCATAAGCATGCCATGGCTTGGGAACTTCGTTTTCATCAAGAGGCAGCTTCTCCGGCACCCATCCGCCCGGAGAACCATAGCCCATTATTGATGGGCTGGAGGCCAGCACGACCCTGGTAGCACCGGCCTCCACTGCCGCCGAGGTGACGTTATGGGCAATGGTCGCGTTCGTGTGCAGAAGCACCTCTTCCGGGGCCATGAAAGGAACAGCCATTGCCGCGAGGGACACCACCGCTTGCGGAGCAAGCTGCTCGAATAGCGCATGCGTAGCCTTCGCATCCATCAGATCGATGCAGTGATATTCCACGCCATCGAGAGGTTCTTCCGGAATCTGCCTGTCAAGAGAGATCACTTCATGCCCTGCGTGAGAAAACCCCGCGAGCACGGCACGGCCTAAACGCCCTGCTCCCCCGGTGATGACGACTTTTTCACCCATGGCTCCGTTTACACCTTGACCTTCGGTTGAAACGAAATGTCCACGCCCAGGCCAGCACTCCCGACGTCCACGAGCTGCCTGGTTTCCAGCGATTGATTTCCGCAAATCCCGACAGCAATGGCGCGCACACCGTCGATGAATCCGGCTTGCCGCGCATATCCATCCTCGTTGGCTCCGCGGAAGAGCTCTTCGAGCAGGAGCTTGTCGCCGCCACCATGCGATCCATTCGAGTTTTCGATCTGAATCTCCACTGCTTCTTCCCAATGCCGCTGCAAAAGCAATCTCTCGCCTTTCGACCTGGCATTGCCGCTCTGGCCATCATTGCTATATGAAGGATCCACCGGATGCCCGCCGGCCGCGGGCAGTACTGCTGCCCGTTCGACAACGTCCAGTTCCAGGCGTCCTTCCGTCCCGTTCACCGCAACCCGGTATCCTTCCCATGGGCTGTGCGCGTTCAGGGAATATGAAAGCACCGGTCCGTTTTGATACTCAGCAGTCAGGCTCAAATTGTCTTCGATGGTGATCTCGCCATTGAAGACTCCCTGGTCTCGGCGGTACCCATCAAAGTGTTCGTTCTCTAGATAGAGCTTTTCCAACCGCTCATCGCTGCGAAGATCCAAATCAAACGGATCCTTATCGCTTAGCCCGTGGGTACCGCGTTCGTTGGCTTGGCGGCCCCTGAACTCTGCGTTGTCGGGCCCGTAGAACTTCAGCCCTCCTGTTGCAAAGACCTTCTGCGGTGAATCGTCGAGCCACCAATTGACCAGATCGAAATGATGGCTGGACTTATGGATTAGCAAGCCGCCAGAGTTTTCCTTGAGTCGATGCCATCGGCGAAAGTAGTCTGCTCCGTGAACGGTATCCAGCATCCAGTTGAAGTCCACGGATGTGACTTGGCCGATTTTCCCATCGTCGATGGCCTTCTTCAGGGCTGTATTCCGAGGAGAATAACGGTAGTTAAACGTGACCACGATTTCATGGCCGCTTTCTTCCACCGCCCGAGCTATACGAGCGGTGCTCGGCGCATCAATTGTTAGTGGTTTCTCAACTATCACATCGGCGCCGGCATACAGAGCGGTGCAGATCAGCTCAGCATGCGTGTAGTCCGGGCTCGTGATGATTACCCGGTCAATGTGGCGTTCTCGAATGACTTTGGCCAAGTCTTGCGGGTCAAAGGACCCAACCTTCTCGCCGAAGGTCTGTTCAACTACGTCTTGGTAGTACTCGATTCGCCCCTGGTTGGTATCTGCCAATGCGACAAGTTCAGCGACGTCGCTATGTTCACCGAAGATAGCAGTCAGGTACATTTCGCATCGGTTCCCTGTGCCGATCAGTACGTAGCTGGTGCGTGATGAGCTTCCCATGCGGTTTCTCCTACGATAAGTTTCTGGCGCTTGTGTCTGGTATCGGTCGAGGCCACTGGCCTAGCGCTGTTGTCCTAGGCCAGTGGCATATTCCTGCTATTTGATACCAGTAGTTGCGATGCCCTTGACCAGGTATTTCTGCCCGAAGAGGAAGGCAAGGAATACAGGGACCAACGTGACGATCGACATTGCGAACAGTGCGCCCCAGTTGGATTCTCCGGTGGAGTCTATGAATGCGTTGAGCGCAACTTGCACGGTGTAATTACTCGGGTTGGTGAGGTAGATCAGTGAGGTAAAGAAGTCGCTCCAGGTCCAGATGAACGTGAAGATTGCCGTAGTTGCCAAGGCTGGAACCATAAGCGGCAGGATGATCTGCAGGAAGATCCGTGGATGGCCGGCGCCATCGATTCGGGCTGCTTCATCCATATCCTTAGGGATTCCTCGGATGAATTGGATCATCAGGAAGATGAAGAACCCGTCCGTGGCAAGCAGTTTCGGAACGATGATTGGCCAGAAGGTATTGACCCAGCCGATCTGAGAAAACATGATGTACTGCGGAACGATAATCACGTGGATCGGCAGCATGATGGTCATCAGCATCAGCGCGAACATAATCTTCTTGAACTTGAAGTCAAGCCTGGCAAATGCGTATGCCGCCATGGAGCAGGACACCAAGTTGCCAAGGATGCATCCCAAAACCAAAATCGCAGAGTTCATCAAGTACTTGCTGAAAGGTTCAGACAGCGCGTTCCAACCGCTGGGGTAGTTATTCCAGTCCACCTGGGAAATAACCAAACCGGCCTCGCGGAAGATCAGGTCGTTCGGGCGGAAGGAGCTAGCTACCATCCACAGCAATGGATAGATCATGACTCCGGCACCCAGGATCAGCAGCGCATGCTTTAGCAATGAGCGCATTGAAACCTTGAACTTCGGGCTCTTACCCTTTACGGTCTTGCCTCGTTCATCAGTACCGCCAACCGGCGGCTTTTTTCCGAGAAGTTCTTCCTCATCAAGCACGAGTTCTTGCGGTGACCCACCGCGTACTTGCGAATCTGGAAGTGAAGTTTGATTAGTCATCGTAAAACACCCAATACTTAGAAACGAAGAAGTTCACAGCGGTAAATGCACCAACTATGAGCACCAGGAGCCATGCCATGGCTGAGGCATAACCCATATCGAACTGTTTGAATCCTTGCTGGTACAGGTAGAGCGTGAAGAACATGGTGGAATCGGCAGGACCGCCCGATCCATTGGACACGATGAAAGCTTGAGTGAAGTTCTGGAAGGCCCCAATGATCTGCAGGACCAGGTTGAAGAAAATAATGGGGCTAATCATCGGCAACGTGATACTCAGGAACTGCCGCCATTTGCTCGCCCCATCAATGGAGGCTGCTTCGTAATACATCATGGGAACTTGACGCAGACCTGCAAGGAAGATCACCATCGGTGAGCCGAAGGTCCACACGTTGAGCAAGATCAGGCTTCCAAGTGACGTGTTTGGATCGGAGATCCATCCAATGCCTTGGATACCGACCAATTCCAAGAGCTGATTCACCAGGCCGGTGGTACCGAAAATCTGCTTCCACAGCACTGCGATTGCAACTGAGGAACCCAGCATGGAAGGCAGGTAGAAAATTGAGCGGTAAAAAGAGAGCCCGCGCATTCCCCGGTCAAGCAAGATTGCTACGGCGAGGGCCACTGCCAGCTGCAACGGAACACCGATCAAAACGTAGGTGAACGTGACCCGCAATGAATTATGCAGCCGCTGGTCGTCGAGCATCCGTTCAATGTTCTCAAACCCTGAAAAGGACGGAGCCTGCAAAAGGTTGTAGTCCGTAAACGCAAGATACAGCGACATGGCCATGGGCCCCAGGGTGATAAGGAATAACCCGATCGTCCACGGAATGAGGAAGATATGCGCTGCCTTGTTGTCCTTGGGAGGGACTTTGCGGCCATTGTTCTTGCTGAGGTTCTGCAGTTCGGCAATGGCGCTCATTGACCACTACCTCCTTTCGACGAAACGCGAAGGCAGCCCTTACGAATCGGGACCGACATGAGTGACTCCTTGCTAGAAGCGCTTGGTGAAGATGATTCGAAATCGACTTCAGGAATGCGCTTTCCAATCTCTGTTCCTCAACGCTAAACTAAACACCAACGTGAGGTCAACCACACTGGCGAGATAGGTTTGAGGAATCGCCTCGGAGCCACCGCTGGACGCCATCACACGGTGCGAACAGTCGCTGGATGCGTCCATATGAAAATAGGAGATCAGTAAAATGTCGCAGGCCAAAGACGGTTTAAGTGACACTATCGTGTCAATAGAGCTCTATTGGATATCACTGCCTTTTGATGCCGCGCGGCGAAGCCAGGAAGATTCCAATGCGGAATCAATCGATGCTTTCAATGCATCATCACGCACGTTGACCCAGATGGAATCATTAATGGTGAAGGTGCAAACCGCGGATGGGTTCACCGGCTGGGGCGAAGCCTTCGGCCACAAATCCAATCCCGCGACATGGGCTGCCCTTGAACAGATCGTGGCCCCCTTTTTCTTGGGGCGTTCATCGGCCCTCGACGGGAGCATTGCCTCGGCCGAATATGCATTCCACGCCTTCGGGCGCACCGGACCCATTCACTTCGCACTATCCGCAGTGGACATCGCTCTTTGGGATATAGCGGCACGTCGTGCAGGACAGACGCTGCGGGAATTCATCAATATCGATGCCCGCCATGAAATCAATGCCTACGCGTCTTTGGTCCACTATGCCGAGGATCCGCAGGAGGTTGCTTTTCATCTTTCCAGGGCTTTGGAACACGGATTCAAGGCGTTCAAAATCCATGAGTCCTCGATTCCAGCCATCAAGGCCGCACGGCAGGCCGTGGGCTCCCACCCGCTGATGGTCGATGTCAATTGCAAGTGGCATCATCCAGCCGAAGCCGGGTCGTCGATTGCTGCCATGGCGGACCTGGAGCTGCTGTGGATCGAAGAACCGATCTTCCCGCCAGATGATTCGCAATCACTAGCCGCCCTCAATGCTCGTTTCGGCAACGTCTCCGGTGGAGAAAACCATTCAGGGGTCCAGGGGCTGACCTCGGATATGGAACTCGGCGCCCTGCAGTTTGCCCAGCCTAGCGTCGGAAAGATTGGCGGACTCAGCGCCATGCTCAAAATTCGCGAGGCGGGTCAACGGCTTAATGTCCATGTGGTGCCACACTGCTTCTACTACGGTCCGGCCCTCCTGGCCACCGCGCAGCTGATCGCCGCAGACCAGGAAGTCCAGCTTGCCAACGGGTCACTCCGTCCGGAATTGGAAATCCCCTTCCTCGGTTGGGAAACCCAGCTCCACCCTTGGCATGCGCCGCATCAGGGGAAGCTCACTAACGAGGGTACGATCCGTCTGCCAACGGAAGCCGGGCTCGGTTTCACTCCGGATCCAGTCGTTCTTGAAAACCATGCCCTCAAGCATCTGGTCTTGACCACTGCGCCTTGCGAAGGGTAAATGATCCGGCAAGGCAATAGCCGCTTCAAGCATTGCGGACAGCCCGCGATTGCCTGGAGCCCCGCCGTCCAGACGGGAACCTGCCGTGGTTTCAAGCACCCGAGCGGCAGCTCCGGGCGCATTCGACCACAGAGAAGAAAGGGGCAGCAGGCCACCGAAGAAAACACTCGAAAAATCACTTGTGTAATAAGTTTCTTACTTATAGGATAAGTAATTAAATGAGCTTACCCCCACAGTGATCCCAACAGGAGATTCCCGCCATGACCTATACCCCCGACGCCATCCGCCACGTCAAGCTTTCAACGGCCCGGTTGCCGCTGGCCACACCGATCTCCGATGCGAAAGTTTTCACCGGTCGTCAGAAGCCAATGACCGAGGTGGTCTTCCTCTTCGCGGAGATCACCACGGAACAGGGCCATGAGGGTTTCGGGTTCTCCTACTCCAAGCGGGCTGGCGGTCCTGCACAGTACGCCCATGCCAAGGAAGTCGCACAAGCGATGATTGGCGAAGATCCAAGTGACATCGCCAAGTTGTACACCAAGCTCCTCTGGGCCGGCGCTTCGGTGGGCCGCTCTGGTGTGGCGACCCAGGCGTTGGCCGCACTTGATATCGCGCTCTACGACATGAAAGCCAAGCGCGCGGGGCTTCCGCTAGCCAAGTTCCTCGGCTCCCACCGCGATTCGGTGCGCACCTACAATACTTCCGGCGGCTTCTTGAACGCCAGCATCGAGGAGGTCAAGGATCGGGCTACCCAGTCCATCGAGGAAGGGATCGGCGGCATCAAGATCAAGGTCGGCCTGCCGGACAGCGCCGAAGACCTGCGCCGCGTTGCCGCAGTGCGCGAGCATATTGGCCCGGATTTCCCGCTCATGGTCGACGCCAACCAGCAATGGGACCGCGCTACCGCATTGCGCATGGGGCGCAGGCTCGAGGAGTTCAACCTCGTCTGGATCGAAGAACCGCTGGATGCCTACGATGCTGAAGGCCATGCGGCCCTGACCGCTGCCCTGGATACGCCAATAGCCACAGGAGAGATGCTTGCTTCGGTATCCGAGCACGAACGCCTGATTGCCGCACGCGCCTGCGACATCATCCAGCCTGACGCTCCCCGGGTCGGTGGCATCACCCAGTTCCAGAGACTGGCAACTTTCGCTGACCAGGCTGGGCTGGATCTGGCACCGCACTTCGCAATGGAAATCCACTTGCATCTGGCAGCAGCGTACCCACGCGAGCCTTGGGTGGAGCACTTCGACTGGCTCGACCCGCTGTTCAATGAGCACTTGGAAACCAAGGACGGCCGGATGATCGTTCCGAACAGGCCAGGGCTCGGCTTCACCCTGAGCGACCAGGCCCGCGCGTGGACCACCGAAACCGCGCAATTCGGCACCGCCTGAGTCCCCATGACTGGACCTTCGCGCCGGAACCGCCTGCCAGGCGGTTCCGGCGCTTATCCTTTAAGCATGCACAACGCCAAACCCAATCTGGCATCGGCCTTGGTCGGGCACCTGCGCGCGCAGATCAGCGGCGGGGCCATTCCTCCGGGACAGAAGCTGCCCAGCGAGAACGAGCTGATCGCCGAGCACGGGGTATCGCGCACCGTGGTCCGCGAGGCCATCACCCGGCTGCAGGCCGAAGGGCTGGTCTACACGCGGCGCGGCGCGGGCAGCTTCGCTTTGACTCCTCCACCGCCCGCCGAGCCTGCCGCTCAAGCACTGGTTCCGCGGACCGTCGAGGAACGCCGCCAGTTGATCGAGTACCGGGTGGGTTTCGAGACCGAGGCCGCCGCCGTCGCGGCCCGCTCCCGCACCGCGCAGGATTTGTCCGCAATGGACCAGGCCCTGCGGGGCTTCGAGGCCGCAGCGGGCAATGCGGCGGTGAGCATGAGCTGCGATTTCGAGTTCCACCTGGCCGTGGCCAGGGCTACCGGCAATCCCTACTTCGGCCAGGCTGTGGAGAATTTCGGTCCCTCCATGATCGCGATGCCGCGCGGCCGGCTGGATTCGGCCGACACGATCACCGCCGACCGGCTGGGTTCGGTGGCCGCAGAGCACCGCACCGTGCGTGATGCCATTGCCTCCGGCGACCCGCACATGGCGGCCGCGGCCATGCGCATGCATCTGGGCAACTCCATGCTGCGGCTGCAATCCGAAGCGGGGCTCGGCCCCGCGCTTTAGGGCCGGGACGCGGAAAAGACCTCCGGCTGGCCGTGGCAGCTGCCATCAGCTCCATGTCGCCGAGAGGTCTTTCCTTCAAAGTTCCGTACCGGGCCTAGGCGATCACCAGGTCCAGTGCGAAGACCCCGAGCAACCCGAGTACCGCCAACGTCGTGGTGTAGGTGGTGCGCACCGCGAGCGCCTGCCCGACATTGAGGTTGAAATACTCCTTGAACATCCAGAAGCCCGGGTCGTTCACGTGGCTGAAGGCGATCGAGCCGCAGGCGGTGGCCAGCACCATCAGCTCAGGCGACGCTCCGGTGGCCGCAACCAGCGGTGCGGCGATGCCGGCGGCGGTCGATACCGCCACCGTAGCTGATCCCAGCGCGATGCGCAGGATCACCGCAATGATCCAGGCCAGGAACAGCGGGCTGAGATTCCACCCCGCAGTGGTGTCCGCAATGTAGTCGGCAATGCCGGCGGAAACCAGCACCTGCTTGAAGGCGCCGCCGGCGCCGATGACCAGCAGGATCATGGCCATGGCCCGTGCGGCCTCGCTCATCGACTTGGCGACCTGCGCCATGGAACGGTTGTTCAGCGGGCCGAAGGCGGCAATCGCCACCAGCAGGGCGATCAGCAACGCAATTTCCGCAGAGCCCAGCAGCGCGAGCACATCGTCGGCCTCCTCGCTCAGCGTCACGGTCATGCGCAGGATTTCCGAACCGGCAATCAGCACGATGGGCAGCAGCGCCACCAGGAAGGACAAGGCGCCCGAGGGCAGCTCGTCGTCGGCGAAGTCCTTTTCCGCGAGCAGCCCCGAGGGCATCTGCGGGTTCATCTGCCGCACGAAGGACAGCCGCGGCCAGGCCATCGCAATGGCCACACCGGCCGGAATGGCGATGAGCAGGCCGTAGGCCAGCGTCAATCCGACCGATGCGTTGTACAGCCCGGCCACTGCGGTCGGACCCGGGTGCGGGGGCAGGAAGGAATGCATGGTGGACAGCGAGATGGACATGGGCAGGCCCACCCACAGCAGGTTGACCTTGGTGGCGCGCACCAGGGTGAAGGCGACCGGCACCAGGATCACGAACGCGACCTCGTAGAACATGGTCACGCCGATCAGCATCGCGGAAATGATCATGGCCCACTGCACGCCACGCTCGCCGAAGACCGAGAGGATCTTGCGGGCAATGCGCTGCGCCGCCCCGGCGTCGCCCATGACGCGGCCAATCATGGCACCCAGGCCGATGACGACGGCGGTGCTTCCCAGCTGCCCGCCCAGGCCCTCGGTGATGATCTCCGGAATGTCAGCGACGCCCGCGGGCTCGCCGTCCACGCTCAGCGATCCGGTGGCGACGGCCCAGAAGGCCACGAGGGTGGCGACGAGGATCAGGGCGATGAATCCGTTGAGCTTGAACCTCATCATGAGGATCAGCAGCACGACTACCGCCAGGGCTACGACAAGCAGGGGCATAAAGGGGCTCCGATCTGGGGAATACTTTGGAAAGGGTGGAATCTCGGCATCGCGGGTGGCGGCGGGGGCTTGGGTTTACGTGAGCTGCCGCATATCGCCATGTGCCTGTAGTCACGTTAGTAAGCCGGGATCGCTCCCGTCCAAGACTCGATCCGCATGTTTTGATACCCAGCCGGCATCGCGTTGCGTGCCCGGGTGGCGGCCATCCCCGCGATCCCGCGACATTCCGGCACTCCGCGCCCGGTAGCGCATTCGGCTCGGCGTTTCGGCACTCCCCGGGAACCGTGCATTGAGTGACGAGCCTCACAGTAGTTGACGCGCTGCAACCATTGAGGAGCCACCGGACCGTGGACGCGCAAAGGCCGCGGAAGGCTTCCGTTGAAGCCTTCCGCGGCCCTTGGCAGCGGTGCGGTAGCGGGTCAGCCGGCCTTGACGGCCAGCACCGGATGCTGCGCCTGCAGCAGGATTCGCTGGGCGTGCGAGCCCATGATGAACTTGCCCACCTGGCTGCGCTGGCGCAGCCCGATGACGATCAAGGACACCTCGTGCTTCTCGGCCAGCCCGAGGAACTCCTCGGTCAGGTCATCACGGTAGCTGGACTCCACGATGCGAGCCTCGACTCCCGCCGCGGCGGCAGCTAGCAGTACGCGTTCCAGGTCCTCGGGCGAAGCGGTGTGCTTGTCCACCAGCGACCCCTCGCGCGAGGAGTTCACGATCAGCAACGGTTCGGCGCGCAGCTTCGCCTCGATGATGGCCGCGTCGACGGCGGCCTGCCCTACTGGGGTGGGGACGTATCCCACGATGATGCTCATGCGTTTTCCTTTTCCTTTACGGCCTGCACGGCCACCAAGCGGTTCTTGCGCTGATCGATGGCGGACTTGATCATCGGCCACACGGCCACGAACACGAACACCACCAGCAGCGTTGCGGAGATGGGTCGGGACAGGAAGCCCGAGGGGTCGCCTTCCAGCACCAGCAGGGATCGGCGCAGGTTGGATTCCAGCAGGCTGCCCAGCACGAACGCCAGCACCAGCGGGCCGGGCTCGAAACCGAATTTCTTCATCAGGTAGCCCACGGCGCCGAACATGACCACCAGCATCACGTCGAACATGGAGTTGCGGATGGTGTACGCGCCCAGCAGGGTAATCAACGCGGTGATCGGCGCCAGGATCGCGGCGCGGATGCGCAGGATCCGCACGAATACCCCGATCAGCGGGATCGACATGATCAGCAGCAGGATGTTGCCGATATACATCGAGTTCACCACGCCCCAGAACAATTCCGGGTCATTGGAGATCAGCTGCGGGCCGGGGGTGACCCCCTGGATCAGCAACGCCCCGAAGATGATCGCCATCGTCGCATTCGCAGGAATGCCCAGAGTCAGCAATGGGATGAACGAGCTGGTCGCCGCCGCATTGTTCGCGGTTTCCGGTCCGGCGACACCCTCGATCGCCCCCTTGCCGAAGCGCGTAGGGTCCTTGGCGGTCTTCTTCTCCAGCGCGTAGGAGGCCAGCGAGGAGATCGTCGCGCCGCCGCCGGGCAAGATGCCCAGGAAGAAGCCGAGCACCGACCCGCGGCCGATCGCCCCGGAGGCCTGCTTCAGGTCCTGGCGCCGCGGCCACACGTTGGCCACCTTCAGCGGGGCGGACACGGCCCGGTGCCGCTCCTCCAGGTTGTAGAGGATCTCGCCCACGCCGAACAGGCCCATGGCGATCGGCACGAAGTCGATCCCGTCGGCCAGCGACAGGTTGCCGAAGGTGAAGCGCTCGGCCCCGGTGAAGCCATCGCGACCCACCGTGGCCAGGAACAGGCCCAACGCCGCGGCGATGATCGCCTTGATCTTGGAGCCTCCGGAGATGGTGGCCACCAGCAAGATGCCCAGCAGCGCCAGCGCCGTGTACTCCGGCGGGCCGAAGTCCAGCGCGAAACTGGCCACCAGCGGAGCCAGGAAGGTCAGACCCACAATGGCGATCGTGCCGCCAATAAACGAGCCGATGGCGGCAATGCCCAGTGCGGTGCCGGCCCGGCCCTGCTTGGCCATGACATAGCCGTCGAAGACCGTCACCACCGAGCTGGCCTCGCCGGGAAGGCGCAGCAGCACCGAGGTGATCGTGCCGCCGTACTGGGCACCGTAGAAGATGCCGGCCAGCATGATGATGGCGGTCACCGGCTCGACACCGTAGGTCAACGGCAGCAGGATCGCGATCGTGGCCGCCGGGCCCAGGCCCGGCAGCACGCCGATCAGCATGCCAATGACAACGCCGAGCAGGCAATACAAGAGGTTTGTGGGGTCCAGGACGGTGCCGAAGCCGTCCAGGACTGGTCCGAAGAAGTCCATGGGAGTCAACCTTTAATTGCGACTTAGAACAGTCGGGGAATCGTGGTGCCGAGCGCGGCAATGAAGATGGCGTAGAAGGCCACGACCACCAGCACCGAATACAAGGCGGCAGAGCGCCAGCGCTCACCGCCCAGCCAGCGCATCCACACGAAGCACAGCAGCAGCGCGGGAATCTCGAAGCCGATCAGCGGCATGAGCACCACCATCAGGATCAGGGTGGCGAAACCAATGACGGTGTACCAGCTCATGGCACTGAACTTCTCCCCGTCCTGCCCGCCGCGCCTGCCCACGATGAGCTGCACCACGGCCATGACGGCGGCAATCAGCGTGACGATGAAGGGCCACATCCCGGCGCTGGGCGCCGCGGGGGTGCCCAGCCCCAGGCCAACGGACAGCGCCATGCCGGCGCAGCCCAGCGCGAGCACCACCAGGCTGGAGGCAAGGTTCGCCACCGGTCCGGCCGGTTCCGGGGCCTCGGCTTCCCACTGGGCGGCGAGTTCCTCCGGGGTCAGCGCCTCGGGCGACGAATCGTCCTCGGGCTGCACCGGGCCGGATTCCGCGCGGGGCGCGGCGGGCACCGGCGGGCGTTCAACGTGTTTGGCTTGCATGATGTCCTCCTGTGCTTGAAGTGTTCCGGATCAGCTGGCTGCCGGGAGGCTACTTGCCGGCCAGCGAGATGTCGTACTCATCGGTCAGTTCCTTGTACTTCGCGGCCAGCTCATTCCATTCGGCGGTGACTTCCTCGCCGGAAATCTCGTTCGGAGTCAGCATGTTCTTCTCGTTGAACGAGGTGTAGGTGTCCGTGGCTACCGCGTCCTTGATGGAGGCCACCAGCTTCTGCTTGGCGTCATCGCTCAGGCCCTTCGGGGCTGCGATGGCGCGGTACTGGGAGACCGGGACTTCATAGCCTGCCTCGATGGCGGTGGGCACATCGGGAAGGAACTCATTGCGCTCGGAGGAGAAGACCACGATCGGGGTGACGGTGCCGGCGTCGATCTGCGGCTTGGCTTCGCCCAGCTGCACTGTGGAGACCTGTACCTGGTCGCCCATGACGGCGGTCAGTGCCGGGGAACCCGAGTCGAATGGTACTGTGGTGCCTTCGATGCCCGCCTGGGCCAGGATCAGTTCCTGGGCCAGCTGCGAGCCGGTGCCCACGCCGGTAGTGCCGAAGGACAGCTTCTTGCCGCTGTTCTTGATGTCATCGAAGTTCTCCATCCCCGACTTGGTGCTGGCTACCATGACGTAGTCATCCTGACTCAGTCCCATGAGGACATCGAGGTCATCGAGCGAAACCGCCTCGTCCGCGGATACCGCCAGCGGGGTAATGGTGATCAACGAGGCGTTGAGCAGCACGAGGTTCTGCCCGTCCGGGGCCATGGCCGCCACTTCTTCGGTGGCCAGCGCGCCATTGGCGCCCGGCTTGTTCACCACGGGCAGGGCCACGCCCAGGGAATCCGCCATGCCGTCCGCCGCGGCGCGCGCGATCAGGTCGGTGGAGCCGCCAGGCGCCTGGCCGACGGTCAGGGTGATGGGGCCGCTGGGGAATTCGGCGGAGGCCGAGCCCCCGCCGACGTTGCCGCCGCAGGCGGAAAGCGCTAGTACCGCGCCAGTGGCCGAGAGGGCGAGCGGCGAGTCAAGCGATTTTTCATGGGAAGTTCTCCTGTGGTGTCGAGTGTGGGACCCCGGCCGAGGCCTCGAGTGAGACAGCTCACCTTGCTGGTCTTGGAGTCAAGCGTAGAAACTTGAAGTGATGCATGTCCAAGGTTGAATGTGCATAGAATGATTCCAGAAAGGTATCAAATGTTTACTCTGGACCAAGCACGCAGTTTCGTTGCCGTTGCCGAGGAATTGCACTTCGGCCGTGCCGCCGAGCGGCTGAACATGACTCAGCCGCCGCTGAGCCGGCAGATCCAGAAACTCGAGCGCACGGTCGGCGTGGAACTGCTCGAGCGCGACAACCGCCGCGTGGCCCTCACCGCGGCGGGCCATGCTTTCCTCCAGGATGCCCGCCGGCTGGTCGTGGCCGCCGAGCGTGCCCCGGACAATGCCCGCCGCATCGCCGCCGGCCAGCTGGGCGAGCTGCGCATCGGCTTCACCGCGGCCTCGGGCTTCAGCCTGCTCGGCCCGCTGCTGGGAGAAATCTCCGCGCAGATGCCGCAGGTGCACCTGGAGCTGTCGGAAATGGTGACCGGCGAGCAGGTCGACGCCCTGCTGGACGGCGACATCGATCTGGGCTTAGCCCGCCCGCCCTTCGACGAGAAGCTCTTCGAATCCGCACTGCTATTAACCGAGGGTCTCTACGTGGCAGTGCCCTCCGGCCACCGGCTGGCCCGGCTGCAGCGGGAGGTATTGTTCGATGACCTGCGCAACGAACCGCTGATCATGCACTCCCCCACCAAGGCCCGCTACTTCTACGACCTGGTGGTGCGCCGCGTCGACATCGAGCACAAGAACGTGCGCCATACCGTCAGCCAGGTGCTGACCATGCTCGCGCTGGTCTCCGCCGGGCGCGGTATTGCTTTCGTCCCGGAGAGTGCCAAGCTGCTGGGCGTGGGCGGGGTCAGCTACCTGCGGCTTGGCGAGGTTACCGACGATCCGGTGCAGCTGCACGCCATCTGGAGCAAGTCCTCGCGCAATCCGGCGCTGGAACGGGTGGTCTCGATCGTGCGCCACGCGCTGCACGCTGAATGATGCACAGTAGGTATCAAACAATACAAATATGGGCTTGGACAGGCATCATAGAGGGTTCCTAGGCTGAGGGTAATACCAATGCACCGCCCCCAGCTTTCCCGCCTCGCCTGAGGTGGGAACCAGTCAAAGGAACAAACCATGGCCCAGTACACCCCCGCCGAACTTGCCTCCAAGCTCAAGGACGGGTTGCTCTCCTTCCCGGTCACCGCATTCGACGCGAACCTGGAAATCGACGAGGCCGCGTACCGCAACCACCTGGCCTGGCAGTCCAGCTTCGATGTCGCGGGACTGTTCGCCGCCGGAGGCACGGGCGAAGGCTTCACGCTGACCCCGGCAGAGGCCTCGCGTGTGGTCCGCATGGCAGTGGAAGAAGCCGGCTCCAAGGTTCCGGTGCTGGCCTCGGCCGGCGGTTCGACCAAGCAGGCCATCCAGAATGCGCAAGACGCCGAGGCCGCAGGGGCCGAGGGCCTGCTGCTGCTGCCACCGTACCTGACCGAATGCGACCAGGAAGGGCTCTACCAGCACGCGTCGGCCATCTGCGCATCGACGACGACCGGCGTAATCGTCTACAACCGCGCCAACGCGATCTATTCGGCGGACACCGTGGCCCGGCTGGCCGATAACCACGAGAACTTCATCGGCTTCAAGGACGCGCTGGGCGACATCGAGCACCTGACCAAGGTGTACGCCAAGAACGGCGACCGCCTGTTCTACCTGGGCGGGCTGCCTACCGCGGAGACCTTCGCGCTGCCGCTGCTGCAGCTGGGCATGAGCACCTACTCCTCGGCCATGTACAACTTCGTTCCGGAATTCGCGCTGGACTTCTACAAGGATGTGCGCGCCCAGGACCTGAAGGCGGTCAACGAGAAGCTGAACCGCTTCGTGCTGCCGTACCTGGAAATCCGCGACCGCGTCAAGGGTTACGGCGTATCCATCGTCAAGGGCGGGCTGAAGGCCATCGGCCGCGACTCCGGCTCGGTGCGCCCGCCGCTGCAGGATCTGACCGAGCAGGACCTGGCGGACCTGTCCGCGCTGATCCAGCAGGCAGGCATCGTTCCCGCCGGCGCGAGCCTCTGACCAGCACTGGCACTTTACGACACACCAATCAGTCGACTCAGGAGCAATTCATGAGCACAACCACGCAGAACCTCACCGGCCAGTCCATCCTCGCCGGCGCCAGCACCGAAGGCAACGGGCGCAAGGTCAACGGCTATAACCCGGCGACCAACGAGCGCCTGGAACCTGCCTACAGCCTCATCGATGAGCAGCAGCTGAAGCTGGCCACCGCTGCGGCGGCCGAGGCCTTCGAGTCCTTCCGGTCCTTGGAACCGTCGAAGCACGCAGAGTTCCTGGAAGCCATCGCGGAGAACATCGAGGCAGTGGGCGCCGAACTGGTCGCTCGCGCCATGGCCGAAACCGGCTTGCCCGAGGCGCGCCTGACCGGCGAGCGCGGGCGCACCACCGGACAGCTGCGGCTGTTCGCGCAGGTGGTGCGCCAAGGTGACCAGCACGGCGTGCGCGTGGACCCGGCCCTGCCAGAGCGCACCCCGGCCCCGCGCGTGGACATCCGGCAGCGCAAGATCCCGGTGGGCCCGGTCGCGGTGTTCGGCGCGTCGAACTTCCCGCTGGCGTTCTCCACCGCCGGCGGCGACACCGCCAGCGCGCTGGCTGCCGGCTGCCCGGTGGTCTTCAAGGCCCACAATGCGCACCCCGGAACCAGCGAGATTGTTGGCCATGCCATCAGCAAGGCCGTCGCCGACTTCGGGCTGCACCCGGGAGTCTTCTCCCTGGTTTATGGCCCCGGCGCGTCGATCGGCCAGGCGCTGGTGAAGGATCCGGCCATCAAGGCCGTGGGCTTCACCGGTTCGCGGGCCGGCGGCACCGCCCTGATGGCCGCCGCGGCCGCGCGACCGGAACCTGTCCCGGTGTATGCCGAGATGAGCTCCATCAACCCGGTGATCTTCTTCGAGGGAGCATTGGCGCAGGATCCCGTTGCGCAGGCCAAGGCCTACTTGGCTTCTGTTGTCGGTTCTTCCGGGCAGCTGTGCACCGCACCGGGTCTCGTCTTTGTTCCCACTGGAGCTGCCGGCGACGCATTCGCCCGCGCCGTCAGCGGCCAGGCACCGGAAACTTCCGGGCAGACGATGCTCACCGAGGGAATCTACAATTCCTGGACCGCTGGTGTCCAAGCGCTCGGCAGCCAGGACGGTGTCGAACTGCTGGGCCGTGGCACCGAAGGGGCAACCGAGAACGCTCCGGCACCAGCCATCTACACCGCTGGAGTGGAGCAGCTGCTGGCCAACCCGGTGCTGCAAGACGAAATCTTCGGAGCCGCCTCGCTGGTGATTCGCTACGCCGATGCCGCACAGCTGCAAACGGCGCTGGGCCGGCTGGAAGGCCAGCTCACCGCCACCTTGCAGCTGGACGATTCGGATCACGAAGCCGCAGGGCAGATCATCGGGACGCTGGAAACCAAGGTCGGGCGCATCCTGGTCAACGGATGGCCAACCGGTGTGGAAGTGGGCCACGCGATGGTGCACGGAGGTCCGTTCCCGGCAACGTCCGACCCGCGGACCACCTCGGTGGGCACCCTGGCCATCGAGCGCTTCCTGCGCCCGGTCGCCTACCAGAACTTCCCGGACGCGCTTTTGCCCAAGCCCATCGCGGAAGACAATCCGTGGAAGTTGACCCGCCGGATTGACGGCGTCCTGCAGGCGAAAGGCGAATAATCCATGACTTCCCAGCCCACCATTGCCTCGGTGAAGGTCATCCCGGTCGCCGGGCATGACTCCATGCTGCTGAACCTCTCCGGGGCGCACGGGCCGTTCTTCACGCGCAATATCGCCATCATCACTGACTCCGAAGGCCGCACTGGCCTCGGCGAGGTACCTGGCGGCGAAGCGATCCGTTCGACCATAGAGGAGGCCGGCACACTGATTACCGGCGCCCCTGTGGCGACTTACCGTTCGCTGCTGCGCCAGGTGGCAGCCCGCTTCGCAGACCTCGATTCCGGCGGACGCGGTGCACAGACCTTCGATTTGCGCACCACCGTGCACGCAGTCACCGCACTTGAATCTGCACTGCTGGATTTGCACGGCCAGTTCCTCGGAGTGCCGGCGGCCGAACTGCTCGGCGACGGGCAGCAACGCGACGCGGTTCCGATGCTCGGCTACCTGTTCTACGTGGGCAACCCGGACACGACGGATCTGCCGTATCTGCGCGAACCGCAGGGCAACGACGATTGGGAGCGCTTGCGCCGCGAGGAAGCCATGACGCCAGAAGCCGTGGTGCGCCTGGCCGAGGCGGCGCAGGCCCGTTACGGGTTCAAGGATTTCAAGCTGAAGGGCGGCGTCCAGGACGGGGACTCCGAGGTCGATGCTGTCATCGCTTTGAAGGAACGCTTCCCCGAAGCCCGGATCACGCTTGACCCCAATGGCGGCTGGCTGCTCGAAGATGCTATCCGGCTTGGCAAGCGCATGCGTGGAGTGGTGGCCTATGCCGAGGATCCGTGCGGCCCTGAGGGCCGCTTCTCGGGCCGCGAGGTCATGAGCGAATTCCGCAGGGCGACCGGTCTGCAGACCGCCACGAACATGATTGCGACTGACTGGCGAGAAATGGCGCACGCGGTGCGCACCAATGCGGTAGACATCCCCCTGGCAGATCCGCATTTCTGGACCATGTCCGGTTCAGTGCGCGTTGCCCAGCTGTGCAACGAGTTCGGACTGACTTGGGGGTCGCACTCGAACAACCACTTCGACATTTCGCTGGCGATGTTCACCCAGGTCGGCGCCGCTGCTCCGGGCGAGATCACGGCACTCGATACCCACTGGATCTGGCAGGATGGACAGGGCCTGACCGAGGAACCATTGGTGATTCGGGACGGAGAGATCAAGGTTCCGCAGCGGTCCGGCTTGGGTGTCAGCCTGGACATGGATCGGGTCGCCCAAGCCCACGAACTGTACCTGGAACATGGGTTGGGCTCGCGTGACGACTCGGTGTCCATGCAATACCTGATTCCCGGCTGGACCTTCGATTCGAAGAGTCCCGCGCTGGTTCGCTGATGGGCTGCCAGGGAATCTGAATAATGCACCGTGGACGGTAGAGGGAGCTTTCGCACCCTCGCCGTCCACGGCTTCGAGAAGCCCCGGAGCTGGGAACACCAGTACCGGGCGGGAAAGGCAATATGCAAGGAGTTCTACAGGGATTCTCCGTTGTCTTGATCCTCATCGGCATCGGCCTGCTGACGTCGGTCGCGCTGCCGCGACAACGCGCGGCCATTGCCCAGGGGCTGACCCCGCTCATCTTCTACATCACCAACCCCGCCCTGATGTTCACTCTGCTTGCCAGCACCGATCTGCATGCGGTGGTTGGTGTATTCACCCCGATAGCCTTGATGGTTGCCGTGCTGACCGGCTCCGCTTATGCATTGGTCGCGCGGCTGGCCTTCAAGACTCCAGCTCATCGGCTGCCCGTTGCGGCCATGTCCACGAGTTATGTGAATGCTGGAAATATCGGTGTGCCGCTGGCCCTTTATGCGGTGGGCAGCACCAGTCCCGTAGTGTCGGTGCTCATCGCGCAGTTGCTGATCATCGCTCCCGTCTACCTGTGCATGTTCGCGGTGCTCTCCCGCGCCAAGTCCGGTGGCGCGGATAGCCTGCCCGGTGCGAAAATGATCCTCAAGCCCATCGCCAACCCTGTCACTATTGCGACCTTCCTCGGTGCGGTGTTCTCCTTCTTTGGCCTGGCACTGCCCGAAGTCATTCATGCGCCAGTGCAAATGATTGGCGACGCATCCATCCCCCTGTTGCTGATGTCCTTTGGAATGGCGCTATACGGCCAGCGTCCATTGTCAGATAAGAACCTGCGCGGCGAAATCTATCTGGCGACCGCGTTCAAGGTGTTCTTCATGCCTTTGCTCGCCTGGCTCGTTGCCCGCTTCGTTTTCGGCCTATCCGGAATCGAACTTCTCGGAGTAGTGATCATGGCGGCGCTTCCAACCGCGCAAAACGTCTTGCTGTTTGCCCAGCAATTCAAGTTGCCCGTCGCCGTGCCGCGCGAAGTGGTGCTGGCAAGCACCCTGCTGACCTTTCCCAGTGTGCTGGTCATTGCCTTCTTGCTGGGCTAGATACGTGCAGCACCGGTATTCACGCCGGTGGGCATCTTGGGCCTGCCGAAGCAATCCGTTGCCAGCTGTCTCCCGAACGGTAACTCGGCGGAACTGATGGGCTGGCCAAGCGTCCAGCCGATGAGCTGGCAACCAAGGCGCTATCAGCCATCGCACGGTGCCGAATCCGGAGGGACACCATTTATTCAATGAATTAGCCAAGATACCTAGCACGCTTGGACCAAGGCTTCGACGCCAGGATAGCTGGATCCCGGAATGTACTTCTAGCGTGAAACAACTTAGAAAAGATAGCGTTCGCTATGCAAATAATTATGTGTTTTCCATGGTCAGTGCGGATCTGAAAATTTCGAACTCCCCAAACATGCAGATAACCATCATTCATTTTTCGAATCTGCGAGTCCGCCGGGATAGTTCCACAGAAATATGTGAAACACCTTTTTAGTACATGAGCGAATATAAAAGATTTATTTGAGAAGTACTTCCTTTAGGAGTTGCCGAGCAGTTACGCTCCTACCGGCACACACCACATCGATTGATCACCGACCTTTGTGCGCCCAAAAACCCTACAAGGAGAACATCAATGGCACGTTTTTCTACCCCTCTTCGGAGAACCCTGGCCGTCTCCGCGGCCGTAGTGATCGGCATGAGCGGCTTCGGCGCTGGCGCCTTGCCAGCTACCGCCTCCCCCGTATCAGCTCCCGCTGAAAAGTCCCTCCCCAAGGCAAATGGCGAAGACAAGGTCAAGATCGGTTCGGTTCAATCAGGCGAGGCCTACGACCAGTTCATCGTCACCTACAAGGCTTCAGCCACGCAGACAGGCAAGTCCTCCCGCGCCAAGGCCTGGGGCCAAGCAGCCAAGGCAGCAGGCGTTACCGTCAAGGAAATGCGAGCCATGGCCACCGGCAGCTTCGTGGTGAAGGCCGACAAGAAACTCAAGGGCAACGGCGCCAAGGAGTTCATGGCCGATATTGCGCAGTCTGGTCTCGTGGAATCGGTGGAACCCGATGCCATCATGAAGATTTCCATGACGCCTAACGACACCCGGTACGGCGAGCAGTGGCACTACAGCGGCACCAACGGGATGCGCTTGCCTTCGGCCTGGGACATCGCCACCGGCGAGGGCAGCATCGTCGCAGTCCTGGATACCGGCATCACCTCGCACTCGGATCTGAACGCCAACATCGTTTCCGGCTACGACTTCGTCTCCAGCCCTGCTTCGGCCCGCGACGGCAACGGCCGCGACGCGAACCCCCAGGATGAGGGCGACTGGTACGCCGCCGGTGAATGCGGCGGCAGCTACTCGGGCAATTCCTCCTGGCACGGCACCCACGTGGCCGGCACCGTAGCCGCAGTCACCAACAACTCCAGCGGCGTGGCCGGAGTTGCCCCGGATGCCAAGATCCAGCCAGTCCGCGTCCTGGCCAAGTGCGGCGGCAGCCTGTCCGACATCGCCGATGCCATCATTTGGGCTTCGGGCGGTGCGGTCCCGGGAATTGCCAATAACCCAACCCCGGCAGACACCATCAACATGTCCCTGGGCGGTGGCGGCGCTTGCGGAACTACCTACCAGGCGGCCATCAACGCCGCGGTTTCGCGCGGCACCTCGGTGGTAGTTGCCGCCGGCAACGAAAGCCAGAACGCTTCGAATTCCCGCCCGGCCAACTGCGAAAACGTCATTACCGTAGCGGCAAGCAACCCTTCGGGCGCTCCGTCGTACTACACGAACTACGGCTCGGCCGTTGACGTCACCGCACCTGGTGGCGACACCCGCTACGCCGGCCAAGGCGTGCTGTCCACCATCAATACCGGCACCACTACTCCATCCAGCCAGGGCTATGCCTTCTACCAGGGCACTTCCATGGCCACCCCGCACGTAGCGGGCATGGTCGCACTGATGAAGTCGGCAGACCCTGGGATGTCCCCCGCCTCCGTGGAAACTGCGTTGAAGCAGGGCACCCGCGCGATGCCAGGCGGTTGCAGCATCGGTTGCGGCGCCGGACTGGTGGATGCCGCCAAGATCATGAATGCCCTGGACGGCAGCAACCCAACACCAACCCCGGAGCCAACTCCGGATCCGGAGCCAAGCGGCAACCTGCTGAAGAATGCTGGCTTCGAGAACGGGGCGGATTACTGGACCGCCAACCGCGCCGACACCTTCGAGTCCGGCTCGGCAGCCCGCTCCGGCAGCGGATTAGCTGGGCTCAATGGTTGGGGCAATTCCAACACCTACACCCTGGACCAGAAGGTCGCCATCCCGGCAGATGCCACCAATGCGCAGCTGGAGTTCTACCTGCATGTGCTGACCAATGAAACTACTGCCTATAGCCAGTACGACAAGCTGACCGTACAGGTTCTGGACGGCTACGGAACCTACAACATGGGCACCTGGTCGAACTTGGATGCCGGCTCATCCTACGAACTGCAGGCTGTTGACCTGAACAACTTCCGCGGTAAGACCGTTACTTTGCGTTTCAAGGGCGTGGAAGACAGCTCGCAGGCTACCTTGTTCCGCATTGATGATGCATCGGTAGCCGCCAGCTAGAGGATCGACCAGAAAAGTCCACTATTACCTGCGCAAGCGCGGCACCAATCGGTGCCGCGCTTGCTGCGGGAAAGATAGGGATATCGCCTAGCTCAAGGTCCAGGAGCGCTTGGACAGGCCGTACCAGAAACCGTCAATTGCCGTCTTGGCATCAATTCCACCCGAGGCGTATGCCGCACCCAGCGCAACGTACAGCGGAGCCCAATGCTCCGAGCGCGGGTGCGCTTCGCGGGCCGCCGGGGCCTTGTGCAGGAAGTCGAGGATGGAGTCCACATCCCCGCGGGCCATTGCCTCCTCGGCCCAATGGTCGAACTCGCTGGAGGCCGATGGCGGCGCCGAATCCGGCCCGCCGGCTGGGTTGAACCAGCGCAAGTTGTGGGTGGTGAATCCGGAGCCAACGATCAAGGTTCCCCGCTCGCGCAAGGGCGCCAAGCTCTTGCCCAGATCAAAGAGTCCTGCAGGATCCAGTGTTGGCATGGACATCTGCACCACCGGTACATCCGCATCCGGGAACATTTCCTTCAGCGGCACGTAGGCGCCATGGTCCAGTCCACGCGTCTCGTCGCGCTCCACGTGATGGCCATAGGCCGAGGTCAGCCGTTCGACTTCATTGGCCAGCTCGGGCGCCATTGGCGCGTCGTAGCGAACGTCGTAGTACTTCTGGTCGAAGCCCCAGAAGTCGTAGACCAATTCGTTCTTCTGCTGGGTAGCACTCAGCGTCACCGGCGCATTTTCCCAGTGCGCGGAGATCATCAGAATATCTTTCGGCTTCTCGAAAGTGCCGGACCAGCTAGCCAGCTCCTGGGTCCAGCGCTGGTCGTCGGCCAGTGGCGGTGCGCCATGGCTAAGGAACAAGACGGGAGGGGTATCGGATAGCTGATTCATGATTAAAACCTACCAAGCATTAGTTGAAGCGTCAAGTTTTATTTTCATGAATCCCGATATCCAACTCCAAATGCTCTCCAAGAGGCCCGTGGACAGTGCGGACAGCTTCGCCGCACCACGTTGGGTCCAACGCCAGAGGCAACGGAGGCCATGGCTTTCTTGCTCTGCTTCTGAGCGGCGGCGGAAATCTATTGCTTCTCTAATCACGAATGCAATCGGCAAGTCGTTCCTAAGCTGCGCCGGAGAAGTGGAACTGTACGGCTTTGCAGGCATCAGGCGTTGCCTGGCCAGTCTTTTCCAAGCCATTAATTACGCTCAGCTGGGGATTCGCAGTACGTTCAACACTTCGGCTTCGAACGGCTGCGGTCTCCAATATCAGACTTATCGACCATTAATCTTTAGAATGGTTTGTATGCAAGAAGAAGAACTGATGCAGACGGTCGAAGAAGAATTCACCGCCATCTTATTGCGCGCCCGCCAGATGCTGATCCGTCGCGCCAAGATCATCCACCCGGACCTGCAGGATCCGGGGTACCGCTTGCTTGCAGTGGTCATCCGCGATGAAGCCCAGCAACAGGGAGCACTCGCAGAAAAACTGCGTCTGGACAAGGCGACTATTTCCCGCCTCGTGCAGCACCTCGAGTCTCTGGAACTTGTCACCCGCACCCAGGATCCTTCCGATGGCCGGGCCCAGCTGGTCTCGGCAACAGAAAACGCCAAGGAAAAATGGCGCTCCAGCGGTAACACGCTGCGTGAGGAACTGCGCCGCCAGCTCAAGGAATGGGAAGCCTCCGAACTGAAGAATTTTGGAGATCTCCTGCACCGCCTCAACGACAGTTTTGAACAGATTCTCTAGTCCCCGATCATCAGCTGAAGCCTTGGAGACCTTCTGGTTTCCAAGGCTTCAGCTTTTTAGGCTCACTCCATCAGCGCCAGGAAATCATCGGCGCTTAACGCAGCACTCTGCGCGGCTTGGGCAGTCTCTCCCAGGACATCATTGAACAGCTGCGTCTTCTTGGCCTGCAGCGCGAGCACCTTGGATTCGATGGTGTCCTTTGCCACCAAGCGATACACATAGACCGGACGAGTTTGCCCAATGCGGTGGGCCCGGTCAATAGCCTGGGCTTCGGCCTGCGGGTTCCACCATGGGTCCAGCAAGATGCAGTAGTCGGCGGAAGTGAGATTAATGCCGAAGCCGCCGGACTTCAGCGAGATGAAGAAGACCGGGAAATCTCCCTCGCTGAAACCGTCAATCAGTTCCTTGCGCTTTGGGCCAGTGGTGGACCCATCAAGGTATCCGTACTCAATGCCCAGCTCTTCAGCGACGTCGCGTGCCTTGGCCAAGAAACTGGTGAATTGGCTGAAGACCAGAATCTTATGCCCTTCAGAAACCGCGTCCCCCATGAGTTCGCGCAGCATTTCCAGCTTCGCGCTCGGAGCATCGCCCTCGCCTACCAAGGACGGATCCAAGGCCAGCTGGCGCAGCAAGGTCAGCGATTGGAGAATCTGGAAGCGATTCGAATCAACGTCGTCAACCAGCCCCAGAACTTCTTGCCGCACACGCTGGAAGCGGCGGTCATAAGCTTTGCGGTGCCCCGGCTCCAGTTCGACTTCCAGCACCTGCTCGGTCTTCGCCGGCAACTCTGGAACGACCTGTTCCTTGGTACGGCGCAGCACGAACGGACGCAGTCGGCTCTTCAGGCGCTCCAGGCGCTCCTGGTCTCCGTCGGCAATGGGCTTCTGGTAGTTGTCCTTAAAGGACTTCGCACCGCCCAGCAGGCCTGGTGCAGCCAGTGAGACCAACGCCCACAGTTCCAGCAGGTTGTTTTCCATGGGAGTGCCAGTGACCACGAATTTGCACGGCACTGGCAGCTGCCGGGCCTGCTTGTAGCCTTTGGAGGCATGGTTCTTCAGTTGCTGGGCCTCGTCCATGATCATGACGTTGAATCCGGCGGCTTCAAAATCCTCATAGGCCAGGCGGAAGATCGTGTAGCTGGTAACTACCAATTGGGCGTCACCGATCTGCGACGCCATGCTTTGGCCGCTCTTTCTAGCTGTTGAAGTGATGCCGGTGACTCTCATCTGCGGCGCAAATCGCTGCGCCTCATTGATCCAGTTGCCCACCACCGAGGTAGGAGCCAGCACCAGGAATTTCTGGGCAGGATCCTCGACGCGCGCTTGTTCAAGGCAAGCCAGCAACTGGACGGTCTTGCCCAGACCCATATCGTCGGCAAGGACGCCACCGAGATCATGGGTACGCAAGAAGTTGAGCCAGGATAGGCCGTGGCCCTGATACGGGCGCAGTTCAGCGTTGAACGTTTCCGCTAGCTGGACCGGCTGCATTTCTTCACCGCTTTGCAGCGCCTTCATGGTCTGCAGCCACTGGTTGTGCTGGGCTTCGATAATGCCCAGATCCACCAGTTCTTGCCACCAGTCGATGCTCAACTTATGGATGCGGATCGTATCGCCCTGCACCGTGCCCAGCTCCCCGGCCTCTGATATCAGCTGGCGCAGCTGCGTGAAATCTGCACCATCAATCGGGATCACCGTAAGGTCATCGAGGACGAGATACTCATCTTGCTTGGTCAAGGCCTCCAGCAGCAGTGGGAACGGGACCTTGGTCTCGTCCAGGAGCACTTCCACAGACAAGTCGAACCAGTCCCCCGTGCTTTCGCCGGCTTCGACACTGACAGCGGCCGGGGCGTGGCTGATCCGGTACTTCGGCAGCCTGTTCTGCTCTTCAACGACCACATCGGGATGCTCTGCCAATAGCGGCAATGCGTAGACCAAGAAATCGATGGATTCGGAGGTGCTGAATTCCTTCGGCGGGAAGATTCCTGAAGAGGTCAGTTGCCCCAAGGAAGCCTGCGCGCCGAGCTTGTCCTGCACCGAAGCAGCAATTTCCTTTTCCACGGCATACTGGCGGGGGCCCGCGGAGGCGTACTCCCAGGAATAGCTCACGGTCAGCGGAGTTCGGATGCTCTCCAGGGACAGCTTGAGGCTGGGGCGTGCTGGAACAGGGATGCTGTAGCTGTCATCCTCGCTCTTCAACGGTGCCATCAGGCGCAATCGGTCCAGGTGCTGGCGCTCGAAAAGCTCAACGCCTTCCTGCGGGATGGATTGCGCACCGGATTCAATAAATGTGGCCAGTTCCTTCGTGACCGGTTCAGCGAACCGGGCCAAACCGATTTCCCTGGCCTTCGGCAAGGGGCTGGACGCGTAAGCCAACAAGGTCGGCGGCGTGCCTATGGGCAAGAGGTAGACGTGCTCTTCGCTCGGCCCGCGCAGCTTCCCTTCCATGCTCAGGCCATGTTCACCGCGACGCACATCCACGTGTGCCATGGCTGGTTGCTCGCTGAACTCCACCGGGGCCTTGGCCGTAGAACCGCCGTTGACGATCTGCACTCCAGCTTCACGCAGGGCTTCGAACGCATCCAGCAGGTCCTGGCCTGGAAGATCCATCAAGGAGATCCACTCCTTGGGATCCCACGAATGGCGATAAGTATCTTGTTCAACGTGTTCACGCAACCGGTCCAGTTCAACGACCGCACGACGCTGCTTCTTGGAGAACCGCGTATCAAAAGCAACATTGCGCCAGCTGATCCCGGTTTGGATCCAGGGGCTCTTGGTGCCCTGGCGGGCCGGGCGTGCCTGCAAGGTCAGCGCGTCCTCGCCGCCATAACGCGGTTCGCTTACCACTTTCAGGATCAATCCCAGCGGTTCTTCGGCAACCAGCGGCTCATCGGAAATGACTGGAAGCAGACGGTCAAGGGTACGTTCCCACTGCGGCTTGCTATTGCGTTTCCAAGCGTGGGGATCCACCCCGGAGTCGGAGACGAAAAAGCCCTGGTCTTCTTCGGTGGTGACCTCAATGAGCAAGGCGGCGACATCTTCACAGGACTGAACCCCCGGATGCTTGCCGCAGAAGCTGGTGAAGCTGATATTGCCCTCAGTGATTTCCAATTGGGCCATCACCGATTCACGCAGCACCACACCGGAGATGCGGGTAGATCCCGGTTGCATTACCCGGTTGGCGATCTGCACTTTTCCGGAATCACACAGGAATTGGCCCAGGTTGTATTCGGATTCGGTCACCAAGGTCTGGGCCGCAGAAAGTGTCAGCTGGAATTCCATACTCGCCGTTCATTGTTCGTGCAGTGGGCGCCCGAGAGCTAGATTCCATCTTAGCGAGCCGGAAAGCAAGATGCCCGGTGACGAAAAGTTACTTCTGCCCTTTACCCGCGGGCCCTGCAACCGATAGAAATTAATCACTGAATCACGAGTTCCACTCTTTGAGCCCTGGCTGAGTGGACGGCAACCCTCCTGCGTCATTGTGCGGGGTGCCCCAGGTGAAGATTCGACGCATCTTGAACGCCAAGATGCGTAAGCGATGGCGCCCCTTGCGCCAGAAAGGGGATCAATTCCCCATGACTAATGCAGCATCTGCCCCAACCGTATCCGAAGACCGCGCACAGCGCCTGCAGGAAGCAGGCAAGGGCTGGGGCGAACGAATTTCGGCTGCCCCGCAAAGTGCCCAATTGACTTTCACCGTCGAGGGCGAAGGCTTCGATTCGGTAGCCAGCAACATTGTCTCCGGCAAGCACACCTTCCAGGTCGACGAGCCAGCTGCCCTGGGCGGCAGCGACCTGGCCGCAAGCCCCGTGGAATACGCGCTCGGAGCGCTCATCTCCTGCCAGGTTGTGGTCTACCGCTTGTACGCGCAGAACCTCGGCATCCAGGTGGACGACGTGAAGATCCAGGCCAATGGCCACCTCGATGTCCGCGGACTCTTCGGCATCGACCAGACCATCCGCCCCGGCTTCTCGTCGGTGGATCTGGACATCCGGATTGCCGGACCGGAATCAGCTGAACGCTATGAAGAACTGCGCCGCGCAGTGGATGCACACTGCCCGGTGCTGGACCTCTTCGCCAATCCGGTGCCCGTGACAACCGCGGTAAGCATCGCAGAGACCAACTAGAGTTCGCTGAACTAAAAAGCACCGCGGCGGCCCCCGACTTCAGGGGCCGCCGCGGTGCACTTCTAGCTGAAGCCAACTATTGCCCCAGGAAGTTCAGCAGGACTTTGCCGGAGCGAGCCGAATCCTTGGCCGTTTCGAAGGCTTCAAGCGCATCGGCGACCGGGAACTCGTGGGTTACCGCCTCGGAAACCTGCAGTGAACCGTCGGCCAGGGCAGCAAGCACATGGTCGATTTCGTCGTTGAAGCGGAAGGAACCAACCAGTTCCAGCTCGCGGGTAATAGCCAGCGAAATGAGTGCGGGTTGTTCTCCTGAGGGCAGCAACCCGACCATGACCACTCGACCGCCGCGCACGGCACCGCGCACGGCGGAGGCCAACCCGCGGAAGTTGCCGCTGGCCTCGATCACCACGTCCGCGCCCACCTGGGCAAGAGCTTCCTGGTCATCGGCGCGCAAAGTTGAAGTGGCACCGAGTTTCCCGGCGATTTCCAACGGCTTCTCGTGCATGTCCACTGCGATGATTTCTTTGGCTCCGGCACGCTTGAGCACTGCTACAGCGAGAGCTCCGATCGGCCCAGCACCAATAACCAGCGCCTTCTTGCCGGCGACTTCACCGGCGCGCGACACCGCATGCCAAGCAACCGCAGCCGGTTCTGCCAGTGCCGCATCACGCAGTGCTAAGCCAGCAGGCAGCTCACGCAGCATGCGTGATGGCAGGTTCACTTCGCGGGCGAATGCGCCCTCGGTGTGCGGGTAGCGGGCGGCCGAGCCCAGATAGGTGCACCCCGGGGAAAGATTCGGGCGGTCGGCCGGGTAGGGTTCCCCGGTCTCGCCTGGTGTTGCCGGGTGCACGGCGACTTTGGTTCCGGCTGCCGGCCCGCTGCCGTCAGCGGCGGCCTGCATGACGGTCCCGACGATTTCATGCCCGAGAACCATTGGAGCCTTGAGGATCGATTCCCCGGCGGCGCCGTGGCTCCAGTAATGCAAGTCTGATCCGCAAATACCGCCGTAAGCGATGGCAACGCGTGCTTCATCTGCTCGCGGCGCTGCCAGCTCGATTTGTTCAATACGCAAATCATCGGCTGCATGGGCCACGACGGCCAACGTGCTGGTGGCGAGGGAATTAGACGACAACGCTCATGCCTCCGTCGATGAAAATGGTCTGTCCGTTCACGTAATTTGATCCGTCCGAGGCCAACCAGACTGCTGGTCCGGCCAGATCCTCGACGGCGCCCCAACGCGCTGCGGGGGTGCGGCCCAGAATCCAGGAGTTGAATTTTTCGTCGTCCACCAGATTCTGTGTCATTTCGGTGTGGATGTAGCCCGGTGCGATGCCGTTGATTTGCAGTCCCGAACCAGCCCATTCGGCGGTCATGGCGCGGGTGAGATTGCGCAGACCTCCCTTGGCCGCGGTGTAGGCGGAGATGGTGGGGCGGGCCAGGTCGGTTTGCACCGAGCAGATGTTGATGATCTTGCCTTCGCCACGCTGCACCATGGAGCGTGCGACCTCTCGGCCTACCAGGAATGCGCTGGTGAGGTTCGTGTCGATCACGCGCTGCCAGTCAGCCACCTCCAGATCCAGCATGGGCACGCGGTGCTGGATACCCGCGTTGTTCACCAAAATGCGGATGGGGCCGATGTTCTTTTCAATGGCTGCGATGTTCTCGCGCACGGCGGCATCATCGGTGACATCGAAGCAGGCGCTATGGATTTTTTCAGCTCCATAGCGTCTGCTGAATTCGGCAACGGTTTCGGCCAGGCGTTGCTCGTCGCGGCCATGCAGGATGATGGTGGCACCGGCATCCGCCAAGGCACTGGCAAGTTCGCGGCCAATGCCGCGGGAGGATCCGGTGACCAAGGCCAGGCGTCCGGACAGGTCAAAAAGTTGGCTCATGAATTCCCTCGCATGAAGTGTCGATGGTACATCGACGGGAACTCATCAGCGGTATGAACCAGCTGTTAAATCCGAAAAATCAGCCCCGTCGCTTCCCCAAAACATATCAGATATAAGAGGTGCGAGGTGCCTTAAAGTCCGACTTATTTACCTGAAAACTATCCTGCCGGATCTAGCGGGTCTGCGAGTAGAACCAGTTGATGTGCTCTTCGAGCAGCTGGGCCGCCCGTTCGCGCTGGTTCGTCGCGAACGCGTGGTGGATGGCCTTGTGCTGGCGGCGCAGGATGCGCACCACCGGCTGCCAGGCCTCATCGCTGGGCACCGATTCGGAAACATAGTCGCTGATCGAGTTGCGCAGCGATTCCATCATCGATTCCACTACCGCGTTGCCGGCCATGGAGGCCAGGAGCACATGGAACTCGGCATCAATACGGTGGAAGGCCTCGCGCGAGAGCTGCGCGTCGTCCATGCGCATGATCAGCACCGCGGTGCGGTCAATGACCTGCTGGGCATGGATTGGATCGCGCGGCGTCATTTGCGCTGCCCAGGTTTCCAGCAGGATGCGAGATTCGACGATCTCGCGGACGTTGATCCCCTTGGCCGCCAGATGCAGGCGCAATGCCTGCGAAATGCCAGCCGAGGGGTTGGAGATGATCACCGCTCCGGAGTTGGGCCCGGAGCCGGTGGAAGTCTTGATAATGCCCATCACATCAAGGATGCGGATGGCATCGCGGACCGAGGCCCGCGAGATCCCATGCTGCTCCGCGAGCGCACGCTCGCCGGGAAGCTGGTCTCCAACGGAGAGCTTCTCCTTGCGCAGATCCTGTTCAATTGCTTGGAGAACAATCTGGTACGCACGCGGAGCTGGGTTTACTGGCATCGGATCTATTTTAGCCGTTTGAAGCTAAGGCAGCATCCAGGACAGAACCGGGGTGGACTGCAGGTAAACCAAGCAGCACAGCACCAGCAGCATGCCTACGGACCAACCGGCAACCTTCTTGAGGATCACCGACTCCTGGCCTTCCATCTTCACCGAGGTAGCGGCGATGGCCAGGTTCTGCGGGGAGATCAGCTTGCCGACCACGCCGCCGGAGGTGTTGGCGGCAACCAGCAGGTTCGGATCGATGCCGGCATTGATGCCAGCGGTCTGCTGCAGCTTGGCGAACAGCGCGTTGGCCGAGGTGTCCGAGCCGGTCACCGCGGTGCCGATCCAGCCCAGGATTGGCGACAGGAAGGCGAAGAATGCGCCGGTGCCTGCCAGCCAGGTGCCAATGGTGATGGTCTGGCCCGAAAGGTTCATCACGTAAGCCAGGCCGAGGACCGACAGGATGGTCAGCGCGGCGTAGCGCATGTTGTAGACGGTCTTGCCGATTTCGGCAGCACCCTCGGCGAAGGTCATCTTGTACTTGCCGTTGCCGTCGTTCTTCGCGTAGACCAGGGCCACGATCAGGCCGGTGATCAGCAGCAAGGTGCCTGGGGAGGATAGCCACTGGAAGTTGTAGATGGTCGAAGATACCGCTTCGCCATCAGCATTCAGGATCTTGCCGTCCAGTCCTGGCCAGCCGAACTTGATGTCCGTGGTTGCCAGCCATGCAGGAATGTCCACGCCCAGCTTCCACAGCTTGGCCACGCCGAAGATGACGATAACCAGCAGGTACGGGAACAAAGCCATCCAGGTGTTGACCGGGTGCAGCTTGGCATTGGCCTCGTATGGAATTGCGGCGGCTTCAGCAGTCAGCACGCGCTGGCGTGCCTCGTCGGCACCCTTTGGAGTCCAGAAGCGCAGCAGGATCACTGCGGCGGCCAGGCCAACCAGCGCAGCAACGATATCGGTCAGCTCATAGGAGAAGTAGGTCGAGCACAGCCACTGGGCGACACCGAAGGAAATGCCGATGGTCAGCGTTGCCGGCAGGGTCTGGCGCATGCCGCGCCAGCCGTCGAGGATCAGCACCAGGATCGATGGGACGAACAGCGCCAGCAGCGGGGACTGGTGGCCAACGATGGCGCCGATGTCGGCAGCCGGGATGCCGGTCAGGGCACCGGCGGTGGTGATCGGGATCGCCACGGCGCCGAAGGCCACCGGGGCGGTGTTGGCGATCAGCACGGCGCAGGCTGCGCGCAGCGGCGACAGGCCCAATGCCAGCAGCATGGTGGCGGTAATCGCCACCGGTGCGCCGAAGCCGGCCAGTGCTTCAAGCAGGCCGCCGAAGCAGAAAGCAATCAGCACGGCCTGGATGCGCACGTCGCCGCCGCCGATGACGTCGAAGACGCGGCGCAGGTCTTCGAAGCGGCCCGACTTGACGGTGACCTGGTAGAGGAAGATCGCCATGACAACGATCCAGACAATAGGGAAGGCACCGAAGACCATGCCCATTAGTCCGGAGTTCAATGCCAATCCAACCGGCATGTTCCAGCCGAAGATCGCCACGAGGATGGCAACAGCGAGCGAGCCGAGGCCGGCCCAGTGGGCCTTGACCTTGACTACCGCCAGAAGTACGAAGAAGGCTACAAGCGGGATCAGTGCGATGAGCGCTGAAACAGCTATGCTCCCCGCGATCGGATCCGTGGAGGGTGTAAACACGGTGTGGGCGTCCTTACTCGAGATGGTCTGACCATATGTGGTCCGACCACCTAGAGTACAAGGTGAGAGCTATCACAACAAGTCTTGACTATTACGAAGTGCGTGGCATAGTATGGTCTGACCACACCCTGAAAGAGTCATTTATTATGCGAATTGCTCTCTTTGCCACGTGCATTGTGGATGCTATGTATCCGGAAACCGCCAAGTCGACAGTGAAAATCCTGGAACGCTTGGGCCATGAAGTCATTTTCCCCAAGGCGCAAGCCTGCTGTGGGCAAATGCACATGAATTCCGGCTATATGCCTGAAGCCCTGCCCGTGGTTGAAAACCACATCAATGCCTTCGACACGGAAGACTACGACGTCGCAGTTGCCCCCTCGGGCTCCTGCGTTGCTTCGGTCAAGCACCAGCACCCTTTCCTGGCAGAGCGCCTGGGCAAGCCGGAGCTCAAGGAACGCGCAGTTGCCGTGGGCAAGCGCACCTATGAACTGAGCCAACTGCTGGTGGATGTCCTGGGGATCACCAACGCCGCCGAGCAGCTGGGCAGCTACTTCCCGCAGACCATCACCTACCACCCTTCCTGCCACGGCATGCGTTCGCTGAAACTCGGCGATCGGCAACTTGATCTGCTCAAGACCGTCGGCGGCATCACCGTCAACGAGCTTCCGGAAGCTGACCAGTGCTGCGGCTTCGGCGGTACCTTCTCGATCAAGAACTCCGATGTCTCCACGGCAATGCTCGAAGACAAGATGAAGAACATCTGCTCCACCGGCGCCTCGGCCTGCGCGGGCGGCGACGCCTCCTGCCTGATGCACATCGGCGGCGGACTTTCGCGCACCGGAGCCAAGCCAAAGACCCTGCACCTGGCAGATATCCTGGCCAGCACCATGGAAGAGACGGTGTCACTGTGACTCAGGTATTCCTCGGCATGCCTGCCGGCGGGCAGGGCAACCTGTTCGAGACCGAGCCATTCCCCAAGGCCGCGCACCGCGAACTGGGCAACACCCAGATGCGCAAGAACCTGCGCCACGCCACCCACACCATTCGCGACAAGCGGCTGAACGTCGTCGGCGAGCTTCCGGACTGGGAAGAGCTGCGCGACGCCGGCAGCGCCATCAAGAACCTGACGATGGCCAACCTCGAAGAGCGTTTGGAAGAGTTCGAGAAGAACTTCACCGCCCGGGGCGGCATTGTCCACTGGGCCCGTGACGCGGACGAAGCCAACAAGATCGTTACCGAGCTGGTCAAGGCGACCGGCTCGAAAGAGGTCGTCAAGGTCAAGTCCATGGCCACCCAGGAAATCGGCCTGAACGAGCACCTGGAGACCGAGGGCATCGAAGCCTTCGAAACCGACCTTGCCGAGCTGATCGTCCAGCTGGGCAACGACAAGCCAAGCCACATCCTGGTTCCGGCGATCCACAAGAACCGCACCGAGGTGCGCGACATCTTCCTCAAGGAAATGCCGGTAGTGGATCCGAACCTGACCGATGAGCCAGCCAAGCTGGCCGAAGCTGCCCGCAAGCACCTGCGCAAGAAGTTCCTTTCCGCCAAGGTCGCCATCTCCGGCGCGAACTTCGCGCTGGCTGATACCGGCACCCTGGGCGTAGTGGAATCCGAGGGCAACGGCCGCATGTGCCTGACCCTGCCCGAAACCCTGATCACGGTCATGGGCATCGAGAAGGTTCTCCCCCACTGGGAGGACATCGAGGTCTTCATGCAGCTGCTGCCGCGGTCTTCCACCGGCGAGCGCATGAATCCCTACACCTCGCTGTGGACCGGCGTGAGCGAAGACGATGGCCCGCAGAACGTGCACATCGTGCTGCTGGATAACGGCCGCACCCGCGCCCTGGCCGACCGCTTCGGCCGCACCGCGCTGAACTGCATCCGCTGCTCGGCGTGCATGAACGTGTGCCCAGTGTACGAGCGCACCGGCGGCCACGCCTACGGTTCGACCTACCCGGGCCCGATCGGCGCAATCCTCTCCCCGCTGCTGACCGGCATCCAGGTCGAGGAAAACGGCTCCTTGCCATATGCTTCCTCGCTGTGCGGCGCCTGCTACGACGCTTGCCCGGTGAAGATCAACATCCCGGAAATCCTCGTGCACCTGCGCGGCGAGGATGTGGATGCCAACCGCGACAAGCACAAGCTCCCGACCCAGATGGATCTGCTGATGAAGGGCGGCTCCTGGGCGTTGGGCAAGGGCAAGAACCTCGGCCTGCTCGAAAAGGCCTTGCCGCTGGGCCGGCTGATGTCCGGCAAGGAAAAGAAGATCAAGAAGCTTCCGGGCATCGCCGCAGGGTGGACCGCCAGCCGTGACATTCCCGCCCCGCCAAACAAGTCCTTCCGCGACTGGTGGAGCGACGAGAAGGAGTCCAAGTGAGCGCAAAAGACGAAATCCTGGGACGGATCCGCTCGGCACTAGCCGATGCTCCCGTCGCCCAAGAGGTACCCCGCGAATACCGCAAGACCTCGGATATGGGTGAAGCTGAGCTCATCGACCTGCTGGTGGACCGCTTGGTGGATTACAAGGCCGGGGTGGACGTCATTGACGCCGCGCAGATCCCGGAATACGTAGCGGCCAAGCTGGCGGGAGCCTCCAGCGTTGTCTACCCGCATGGCTTGGACACCGACTGGCTCTCAGGGCTGGGCGAGAAGGTCGAGCAGCGCATCGATGCCCCGGGCGCACGGCTGAGCATCGCCGAACTGGATGAAACCAGCGCCGTGGTCACCTCGTCGGCCGTTTCGGTCGCCGAGTCCGGCACCATCATCCTCGATGGCGAGCCAAACCAGGGCCGCCGCGCGATTTCGCTGGTACCCGACCACCATGTGTGCATCGTGCCGATCTCGTCGATCGTGCGCCTGCTGCCAGAAGCCATGCCGCGACTGGCCATCACCCGTCCGCAGACCTGGATCTCCGGCCCGTCGGCCACCAGTGATATCGAGCTGGAGCGCGTTGAAGGCGTGCACGGCCCGCGTACCTTGGACGTCCTGATGGTTCGCGGCCTGTAAGGCTGGCGCAATAAGCTTTCGCGGCCGGTTCCCCCCTCCTAAACCTCCAGGGGAACCGGCCGCGAGTGCATTTAAGTGTGCTGTCGGCTTCTTGCCCTAGCCGCCGGCAATAAAACCCTTCAGGTCCGCCTCTATTCGATCGCGCGCGGCAAAAAAGCGAAGCCGGCAGTCCAGCTTCGAACATTTCGCGGAAGCGCACCGGTGGCATGGAAACGCTCAAGCCCGCGATGACTTCCCTGGCTCCATCGTGACGGCAATCCGTTATGCTTCCCTTGCCTCGGATTTTCATCACCGGAGATATCTGGCGCACCCAGCCCGCCAATCCTGTCCAGGCTTGGACGTGTCTATGGCGCTGCCGCTGGACGCGACCGGTGAGTTGGGCGAATTCTTCGCTCAATTCATGACTGAATCACCAGTAACTGCCTAGCTGCCGATGCGTCATCTGCCCGTGGCAGCTGTCATCCAAAACAGCATCAGCGGGCAGATTCTGATTACATGGATAGGCAGGCGGAAGATTCTCACTTGAAGGGCCGGGATGGAGAAACAACAGGACCTTCGGATTTCGGTACGCACCATTCCCGATTCGGCTTTGCGCTTCGTCGGCTTCCTTTCCTTCTTCGACCGCTATGGCACCCCTCCCATGCTGGTCGCACTTTCGCTGGGTACCTCGCTCAGTTTCGCCCAAGCTGTCCAACTGGTAGCTTCCTATGCCTTGTTCTATGCCATTGGCCAGCCGATCTGGGGCGTGCTTAGCGATCGTTTCGGGCGTCTGGCGGTTTTGCGCGCGGCGCTCATCGGCGCTGGCCTCGGCGCGGTCGCCAGCATCATGTTCACCGACTATTTGCCGCTACTCATTGCCCGCTCCCTCACCGGGTTTATGTTCGGCGCGCTGTATCCAACGCTGATGACGCTCCTGGGCGATACGCGTACCGGGGTAGAACGCGCGCGGGGCTTATCTGATTTGCAGATCTATTCCTCGCTGGGCACCACCCTGGCGACATTAGCTTCAGGAGCATTGGCAACATACGCGAACTGGCGGCTGGTGTTCCTGTTGCCTGCACTGGGTTGCGTAGCGGCCCTGTATAGCTTGCGGAAGGCGGCAGAGCCCGAACATTCGCGTTCCGGATTCCAATTCCGTGCAGCTTTGCGTCCCATGAATTTGGCCCTTTATGCCATCGTCTTCCTCGAAGGCGGGCTGCTCATGGGATTGCTGACCTATATCGTTCCCGCCTTGCAAGAATCCGGTGTCGCTATTGGCTTGGCGGGAGCGCTAGGTTGCGCTTTTGCCCTGGGAGTCATTCTGGGTGCACGCTTGATGCGCCGATTGGTGGCACGCATTGGCCGAACGTGGCTTATTGGGGGTGGCGGCCTGGTGCTTTGCGCAGCTTTCCTCCCCTCGGCGTTCGCTCCCTCCCCTGCCTCCTACACCTTCACCGCGTTCTTCCTGGGTGCCACGAACGCGATCATGCACTCATCAATGCAGGGGTGGGCGACCGATATCTCGCCTGACGCGCGGGCCACCACCGTTTCACTGTTCGTTTTTGCCCTGTTCGCGGGGGCATCTGCGGCGACCTACCTAACTGCAGATCTAGCGCAGAATGGCCACTACGGCCAGATCTTCGGAATCGGCTTGGCACTGAGCCTATTACTTGTGGCGGTGGCGACTGGCACTCATGCGCTGTGGCGCAGAATGCATCCAGCCAGCTGACTTCACTGGCAGGTAGGGGGCATTCTGGCATTGCAGAGAGTTCTTCTAGAGATTAGATGTTATTGCCGGTTGCATGTGAGAATCTTGAATTAAGCGAACGAGCCTCACAAGCGGAAAGCAGGTTGCCATGACCAGTCCAGGCGAAGAACCACGAAACCCCTATTCTTCAGGGCACCAGGGTCAGAACCGGCAGTACCAGCAGCCTGGTTCCTACGATCTCAACGGCGTCCCGCAACAGCCTTACTACAATCAACAGGCACATGGCCAACCGGGCCAGTACCCCCAGGGCAACTTCGGCTATCCGACAGCATCCCAATTTCAAGGCACCCAGCTGGCACAGACCTCGATGATTCTTGGCATTGTGTCCATCTTCGTTGCAGGCGTGATCCTTGGCCCGATTGCTATTTTCAAGGCCAATAAAGCCGAAAGGGAATTCAATACGGTATCCACGGTCGGCAAAGTGACCGGTTGGATCGGCACCATTTTGGGCGTGCTCTGGATCGTGTATGTCGCATTCCTTGTCATCGGTGCTATCGCATTTTCCGTGGACCCGTCATTCAGCGGGTCCTAGGCACTTCTTCCCTCCACTTTAACGACAAAGCCTCCGGCTCACTTTCGTGAGCCGGAGGCTTTGCCGGTATCGGCCCTTGTCCCGTCATCCCCATGACGGCCTTCGGGAAACTTTTACTCTGCGGTTGGCAGTACGAACGAAGCGTCGATTTCGATCTTGACCTTGTCGCTGACCAGAACGCCACCGGCTTCCAGTGCTGCGTTCCAGGTGATGCCGAATTCCTTGCGGGAGATGGTCGTGGATGCGAAGAAGCCAACGCGGGTTGCACCGAAAGCGTCTACAGCTTCGCCGCCGAGCTCTGCTTCGAATTCAACTTCCTTGCTCACGCCGCGGATGGTCAGATCGCCAACGAGAATGAACTCGCCAGCCTCGCCCTTGACCGCAGTGGACTTGAAGGTCATGGTTGGGAACTGCTCGGCGTTGAAGAAGTCCTCGCCCTTCAGGTGGCCGTCGCGGTTAGCGTCCTTGGTGTTGACCGATGCGATCTGGACGGTTGCCTCGACCGAGGAGTCCGCCAAGGTTGCGCCGGTGGTCAGGGTTGCGTCGAATTCAGTGAAGCTGCCGCGAACCTTGGAGATGCCTGCGTGGCGAACCGAGAAGCCGATCTCGGAGTGCGATGCGTCGAGGTTCCAGGTTCCGGTGGTCAGTGCAGATGCAGTCATGTCTAAGTCCTTTCGTCGGGCCATCAAGTAGTTGACGCCTCAATTTGTTTTGCTGATACCAGTATGACACTAATGAAGTTGAAGCGTCAACCACTTTCCCTAAAAAAGTTTCATCTGGCTATTCAAGAGATCCGTATTTTGATACTGACTAGGAAAGTTTCTACTGAAGTCATTTTTCATGCACCCCTTTACTCAGACGCGTACATGGCTAGACTGAGGCCATGAACGCAAATGACCCAGTTCCCGATCATGCCCAAGAAGAAGCCGAGTTATCCGCAGAGCTAGAGGAAATTTGGCAGGAAGAATCCATCACTACCGCTGCCACGACCGAAATCGCCGATGAAGTCGACGGCGAGCTAGGCACCCGGAACCAGCAATAGGTAGATGGCCTCCACCTATTTCTATCCTGCAAGCAAATCCATCCGAGAGAAACCAATCCCCAGTGAATCCTCGGCGACATTGAAATGGATCCCCGGCATCGCGATGCCGGGGATCCATTGCTTAATCCATGCAGTTTTCGTTGCCTCGGTTAGGGATTGGAGACCAAGCCTTGGCCAACCATCCATTCGAAGGCAACATCCGCCGGTTCACGGCCAACCACGTCCACCTGGTAATTCAGGTCCATCAAGACCTGATCAGTCAGCAACGGAGCGATCTTGTCCATGATCTGCTGGATTTCCGGGTGCTTTTCAAGGAATTCTCCGTTGAAAGCCGGGGCGGCGTTGTAGCTTGGGAAATACTTCCGGTCATCTTCCAGCACGGTCAAGTTAAGCGCCTTGATGCGCCCGTCAGTGGTGAAGACTTCACCGAAGTTGCACGCGCCATTAGCGGTTGCCTGGTAAATGGCACCCACGTCGTACAGACCGATATTGTCCTCAGCCACTTCTGAACCACGGTCGATATCGTAGTGTTCCAGCATTGGAGTCAGACCGTCTCGACGGGAATTGAATTCCGGGTCGACGCAGAACGTCAGATCTTCGGGGTCCAGCGTCTGCAGTTCGGAAAGCTTGGTGATACCCAGCCGCTTGGTCGTTTCTTCGTTCATCGCCAATGCGTAGGTGTTGTTCAACGGTGCCGGATTTCCCCAGATAATTCCATTGGCAACATCCTCATCGTGCACCGACTGCCACTGCTCTTCTTCACCCACAACAGGTGATTCGTGGCCCAAGTAGGTCAGCCACGCGGTACCGGTGTACTCCCAGAGCACGCTCGCGTCGCCGGAAAGCAGCAACTGACGTGCCGGCTGGGAGCCAGGAACATTGGTCAGGTCGGTGACGTCATAGCCGGCAGCCTTGAGCGCGATCACGGTGATCTTCCCCAGCAGCAGCTGCTCGGTAAAGGACTTGGACGTGACGGTCACGGTGGTGTCTTCAGCGTTTTCGACCAGCGGCTTGATCTCGGCGGGGCCGGCGTTGGGCACCGTCCCGGTCGATGGGCTAAGTCCGCACCCAGTCATTCCGATCAGCGCGGCCATGGACAGGACAGCTAAATTCAGTTTGCGGTTCACGAAAGTCCTCTCGGTCGTGCCACCTGTTCGACGACGCGGCCAAGCCAGTCAATCGTCAAAGCCAGCAAGGCCACTAGCAACGAGCCGGCAATCAGCACCACATTCAGGTTCAGGTTCACACCCGTAGTGATCAAGATGCCCAGCCCGCCGCCGTTGATAAAGGTTGCCAACGTCGCGGTGCCTACCAGCAGCACCAGGGCTGTGCGGATGCCCGATAGCATCACCGGGACGGCCAACGGCAGCTCGACCTTCAACAGCACGGACATCTGGCTCATGCCGATTCCCCGCCCGGCCTCCACCAGGCGTTCATCAACCTGCTGCAGGCCAACAATGGTGTTGGAGAGCACCGGAAGAATCGCATAGATCACCAGTGAGACAATGGCAGTTGTCGGGCCGAACCCCAACCAGAAGGCCAAGAGCACGATGACGCCAATGGCGGGTGCGGCTTGGCCGAAGTTGGCAATGGCGCGCACCGCCGGGGCTGCCTTGCGCAGTCCGGGGCGAGTGAGCAGCACGCCGAGCGGAATCGCGATCAGCAGCACGATGAGCGCCGAGATGACCGTGATCTTCAGGTGGTCGAGGGTGTAGCCCCAAATCGTTGCCGGATCCAGCGTTTGCTGTTCGGTCTCGGTCAGGTCGGCTGTTACCAGCCAACCCACCAAGATGGCGAAAGCAGCTGCGATTCCGGCGATCTGCCAAATCAAGCTGCGGGTTTCGGATCTCATGCCGATTCACCATCCTGCCCGGTGGCCGCACTATCGATATTCACGACGTTGATGGCACCCGAGTTCAGGCCAACCGGCGCCTCGTGATTAGCATCCGTGGTGTTGTTCGCGGCCGCGATCGCCTCCATGACGGTCTGCACCGTGATGACACCCGTGAGCACATCACGGCGTCCCGTTACCAGGGCCGACTCGGAACTGGCCACCAGCATGGTGTCCAATGCGTCGTTCAAGGTGGCCTGCTCACCGACGACCGGCATGGATTCATCGTAGGTACCCTCGATGATCTGGGCACGCGACAGTTGCCGGCGGTCCATGCGGCGCAGCGGACGTCCCCGCGAATCAAGCACTACCGCGTATTTGCGTCCGGCGCCCTGCAGCTGCGAGAGCACCTCCGAAGCATTCTTGCCCGGTGTGGTGGTGATGGCTTCTCCCAGTTCCACTTCGTTCACCCGCGTCAAGGTCAGCTGCTTCAAGCCGGCACCCGAACCGATGAAGTTCTCCACGAACTCGCTGGCCGGATTGGCCAGGATCCTTTCTGGGGAGTCGTACTGCTCCAACTGCGCACCTTCGTTGAAGATCGCAATCCAGTCGCCGAGCTTCACCGCTTCGTCGAAGTCGTGGGTCACGCACACGATCGTCTTCTGGACTTCAGACTGGATGTTCAGCAGCTCATCCTGCAGACGCTGGCGGGTAATTGGGTCAACTGCACCGAATGGCTCATCCATCAGCAAGACCGGTGGATCCGCTGCCAATGCACGGGCGACGCCCACACGCTGCTGCTGGCCGCCGGAGAGCTCCTTGGGGAAACGGTCCCGGTAAAGTTCCGGATCCAGCGAGACGAGTTCCAGCAGCTCGTCGACGCGGGCAGCGATCTTCTCCTTGGGCCAACCCAGCATCTTTGGAACCATGGCGATATTGGTCGCCACGGTCATATGCGGGAACAGGCCGCCAGCCTGGATCACATAGCCAATGCGGCGGCGCAGTTCATCACCGTTCATGCCGGTGACATCTTCGCCGTCAATGACGATCTTGCCGCTGGTCGGCTCGATCAGGCGATTAATCATCTTCAGGGTGGTCGTCTTGCCGCAGCCCGATGGCCCCACGAACATCACGATGGACCCGGCAGGGATCTCCAGGGTCAGGCCGCCTACGGCCGATTTCTTTTGTCCCGGGTAGGTCTTGGTTACTTCTTCAAGCATGATCGAAGCGCCAGTGACATTCTGGGCCACGGCATTTTCAGGGATCTTATGTTCAGACACGGATACCTCGCGGGGTAGTCAGTCGGCCAATGCCGAGCAAAATCAAATCAAGAATGAGCGCCAGGATCACGACGCCAACTACGCCGGTGATCACGGATTCCAGGGAGTTCGCGCCGCCCAGACGCGAGAGTCCTTGGAAGATGAACCCGCCGAGGCCAGGACCCAGGGCGTAGGAGACCACTGCGGCGACGCCCATCACCATCTGGGCTGAAATTCGTACGCCAGTCAGGATCACCGGCCAAGCTATGGGAATTTCTACTGATATCAGAGTCTTCAGCCGGCTCATGCCGATGCCGCGCGCTGACTCGATAATGGTTGGTTCGATGTTGTTCAGCCCAACGATCGCGTTGCGCAGAATTGGCAGGGCGGCGAAGAACGTCACCACGATGACTGCCGGAGTAACCCCGAAGCCCACGGGGACAATAAGCAAACCGATCAGGGCAAAGGACGGAATAGTCAGGCCGATGGCGCTAATGCCGTTAGCCAAGCCTGATAGGGGCTTGTTGCGGTATACCAATACGGCAATCAGCACAGCAATAATTGTCGCCAGGATCAAGCACTGCGCGACTAGCGAGAAGTGCTGCCACGAGGCGAAGAGGATATGGCGAGATCGCTCGCCAAAAAAGTCACCCACATTAAAACCTGCTTCACTTTAGTTTCGTATCTAGATCGTTATTTCAAGACTGGTCTCTGGGACCGTAGCTTGCCATGAGTTTAGCCGGGTCAGCGGCGCATGGCCAAGCCACGTTTTCCAGATCAAAACTCTGGCTCGGCCGTATTTAAGGCCAATTGATATCAATTGCCGATCACGAAATATGGTGCACTTTCAGCGAGAAGTGTAGTGAGATAGATTCATGAAACTTGCAACGCTCCGCCTCGCCAGCGAACCAGGCCATACCACCGCTGCTGTCATTGAAGATGGCCGCGCCTACTACTTGGACAATCTCGATTCAGTGCAGCGTTTCCTGCGTCTTGATGACGCAACTCAGCAAGAAGTAGTTGCTCGCGCTTTAGTGGGTGATTCCATCGCCGAGGGCGAAGCCGACTACGCTCCGCTGATCCCCAAGCCGGAGAAAATCTACTGCATCGGGTTGAACTACAAGACGCATGCGGCCGAGGTCGGCGAAGAGCTGCCGAAGTATCCGACGGTGTTCGCGAAGTTCGCTTCCACCCTATGCGGCGCCAAGGACACCATCGAAATTCCAGTGGAAGACCATCGGGTGGACTACGAAGCAGAGCTGGCCATCATTATCGGCAAGCCGGGTCGCCGCATCAGCCAGGAGGATGCAGCCGCGCATATTGCCGGCTACGCCGTGGCCAGCGACGTGTCGATGCGCGGTTACCAGGGCCGCACCCAAGAGTGGCTGCAGGGCAAGATCTGGGATCGCTCCACTCCCCTGGGCCCGTGGCTCGTGACCCCGGATGAGCTGGACCCCGCCGCCCGCATTACCAGCACGGTCAATGGCACCGTGGTGCAGGACGAACAGATCGATGATCTGATTTTCTCTGCTGACGCCTTGGTTTCCTACCTCTCGACATTCAATGAATTGCAGCCAGGCGACGTCATCCTGACGGGTACGCCATCTGGTGTTGCGTTGGGCCGCCGCGACGAGAATGGGCGTCACCCGTGGCTCAAGCACGGCGATTCACTTGAAACTTCGATCGAAGGCCTGGGTACCTCTGCGGTAGTTTTCAACGCGCCGCAGAACTGATATTCCTTGTCGCTTCCGGGGGCCTGTCCGCATTGGCGGGCGGGCCCCCGAGGCGTTAAGCCCCGTTCCCAATTTTGCTATTGAGACTCATTCTCATATAAGCTTGAACGCGTGAATCTCATCGTTCTCTCCGCACTTGATACTTCCAGCCGCGACTCCGGCCTCAGCCACCTGGGACACCACCATCCTGACGCCGTCACCTTGCGCTATGACTTCGTCGACGGCAATCGGCTGGTGCGCCACGTCTCCGGATCTGCAGCCGCAGAACATGCCGAAACCGTTCTTGGGCACCCCTGCATCGGCTGTGCCACGAAGTTCGAGATCCTGCCGACGATCCAACGCCTGGCCCCCGAAGATTCCGAGGCCACAATGATCCTGGCGTTGCCCGCCACATGGCATAGCGGAACAGTGCTGGACATGCTCGAGACAAAGCTCGAACCACTGGAAATCCGGATCAGCAGCATCGTCTTGTCCCTGGATCCCGCCGAATTGGAAAACCAGATGTGGGACCGGCACACCCTCTGGGAATCGGGATTCAACGCCATGGAACGCGATGCGAGGACGTCGGGAGAGTTCTTCTTCACCGAATTGATGCAGGCAGATACCCTCATTCCGGTCGAAGGCCTGGAAACCCAGCTGCTCGAAAGCGCCACCGGTCCACGACGCGCTGGCGGCGCCGACTATGAAGCCGGCCTAGAATTAGCTCGGCAGATGGCACCGCATGCGCATATCTGCGTGCACGAAGAAGGACTCGGCTCCTTCCACCCCGGAGCAGCGCGCCAACGCACCAGCGCCGGGCACCTGCCGCGAACAGCAACCAATGCCCGCACTGCGCCGATCCACCTGCATGCCGAACGTCCGCTTCATCCCGAGCGCTTCCGCAAAGCCCTGCCGTCCCTGGCTGAATCCTGCACCTGCATCCGCGGAATCCTCTGGGTGGCTAGTGCCCTCAGCGAGCGCGTCGCCATCGGCGGAGCCGGTCCGCGCATCTGGATGGAAAACACCGGAGCGTGGAATTCGAATATCGCCGTCTCGGAATTGCTGCTCTACGGATCCGAACACGAAGCTTCGCAGATCGAGACGGTCTTCGAGCAATGCCAGGTCACCGAAGAAGAACTCAAGGACCTGTTCAGCTCCGCACATCATGAAGGAGGTGAATGGCATGAAAGTTAGGAATTCCATCCGCGCATTGAAGAAGGCGCCCGGCTCCCAGGTGGTCAGACGACGAGGTCGCGTCTTCGTGATCAACAAGCAAAATCCGCGCATGAAAGCGCGGCAAGGCTGAAGCCCGGAAATTGCCGGCGTCCACTTCGGTGGATGCCGGCAATGCGGCAGCCAGCCCGAGCCCCGGGCCTGATCGTGAAATAAAGTTAACAAACCGGACATGGCATCCGCCAGCGCGCTTTGTGACACAGTTCTCCCCTTGCCATATGATGGCACTCACATAAGGGGATCGGCTTCTCGCCTGAAACTCTTCATCATCAGTCACTCGCACATAAGGATATTGAGTCCATGGACGCTTTGGGCGATCTCTTCGGGGACATCTCCTCCGTCATTTGGGGACCGTTTGTCCTCATCCCGCTACTTTTGGGTACTGGCCTGTACCTGACCATCCGCTTGGGTGGCCTGCAATTCTTCAAGCTCGCTGCCGCATTGCGCCTGGGCCTGCTCAAGCGCAAGGATGCCGAGGCAGAAGGCGACATCTCGCAATTCCAGGCACTGACCACAGCGCTGGCGGCCACTGTCGGAACCGGTAACATCGTCGGTGTCGCAACCGCCATCGGCATCGGCGGCCCAGGTGCCCTGTTCTGGATGTGGGTCACCGGCCTGCTGGGCATGGCATCGAAGTACACCGAGGCCTATCTCGGCGTGCGTTACCGCGGCACCGACGCCGCAGGCGAAAAGTCCGGCGGTCCGCAGTACTACCTGGAACGCGGCATTAAGGGTCCGCTGGGCAAGTTCCTGGCCCTGTTCTTCGCCATCGCCGCCACCCTGGCCTGCTTCGGCATCGGCAACATGACCCAGGGCAACTCCATCGCCCTGAACTTGGAGAATTCGTTCCACGTCACCCCATGGGTTACCGGTGTCGTGCTGACCGTGCTGTCGATCGCTGTCCTGGTCGGCGGCATCAAGTCCATCGGCCGTGTCACCGCTGGATTCGTTCCGGTCATGATCGTCTTCTACGTGGCCGCATCGATCTACATCCTGATCGCTAACGTCGGCGGCATTCCTGCAGCTTTCGGCGAGATCTTCACCGACGCCTTCACCGGCACTTCCGCTGTTGGCGGCTTCGTCGGCTCGGCCATCATCATCGCTGTCCAGTACGGTGTTGCCCGCGGCATCTTTTCCAACGAATCCGGCATGGGTTCGGCTGCTATCGCTGCCGCGTCGGCACAGACCACCCACCCGGTTCGCCAGGGCCTGGTCTCCATGACCCAGACCTTCATCGACACCATCATCGTTGTTACCTGCACCGGCCTGGTCATCATCACCACCGGCACCTGGAAGGTGATCGATGAATCCACCGGCGAGCAGATCTCCGCTGCGTTGATGACCGGCCAGGCATTCACCCACGGCCTGCCTGGTGAATGGGGCCACTGGATCGTGACCATCGGACTGGTCATGTTCGCCTTCTCCACTATCTTGGGCTGGAGCTACTACGGCGAGCGCAACATCGAGCGCCTCTTCGGCCGCAAGCTCGTGATGCCATTCCGCATCGTCTTCTCGCTGGTCGTCTACGTAGGCTGCACCACCGAGCTGACCGCCGTTTGGAACTTCTCGGACATGATGAACGGCCTGATGGCGCTGCCGAACCTGATCGGCCTACTGATCCTCTCGGGCATGGTGGCTCGCGAAACCCACTGGTACCTCAAGCATGACCCGAAGCTGGAAGCCAACAAGGCGCAGATCGAGGACTTCATGAATGATCGTCCGGGTTGGGCTGAATGGAAGGCTGGCGACGTCGTCGGTTCCTCTCGCAACCGCGGTGCCCACGAGGCATAGGCTCCGCAAGCTAAAAGAACCCGTTCAGCATCTGATTGATTCCAGATGCTGAACGGGTTCTTTGCTGTTGGAAGACAGCTAAAGACTTAGGCGTTCCACAGGCCGTAGGAGTCGGCCAGGTCGGCGATCTTCTGGGCACGGGCCAGACGCGGCAGGTATGAGCCATCGCCCACCGAAGCGCCGGCGGCGTGCGCTTCGAGCAGTTCCATGGCCCAAGACAGCTCGTCTTCGCTGGGTGCCAACGCGGCGTTAATGCCATCTACGTGATCGGTGGACAACGACAGCTTGCCGGTCATGCCCATGGAGGCGGTGATGCGGGTTTCTTCGGTCACCTTGGCGGCATCGGCACCTGCCGGTGGAGGTCCGTCGATAGCGCCAGGCAGCTTGCCTACACGCGAAGCGATCACGAGCCGGCCGCGTGCGTAGGCCAGTGCCATCGGGTCGTCGGAGACGCCCGTGTCCTTGCGGAAGTCGTTGATGCCGAACGCCAGGCGGAAGGTACCCGGGGCCGAAGCGATCTGCGTGGCGTTCTCGATACCCAAAGCGGTTTCGATCAAGGCCAGGACCGGAGTGCCCGCGCGCAGCCTCATCGCGCTGTAGGTAACCTGTTCAGGCTGCTCGGTCATGGCCAGCATGATTCCACGCAGGCCGGGAGTTCCCGACAGCGCGGCAAGGTCATCGGCCCAGAAATCAGTGTCAATGCCATTGACGCGCACCCACGCAGTCATGCCATTGGACAGTGCGCGCACTACGTTATCGCGAGCCTGGATCTTCTGGTCGTCAGGAACGGCAGCTTCCATATCAAAAATCACCGAGTCCGCTTCACAAGCCAGTGAAGGAGCGAAAGTTTCCTCCTTGGCCGCATTGACCAAGAGCCAGGAACGGGACAATTTTGCAGGAAGAGCCGCAGCTCGACGATTTCGGAATGCCATACGTCCTACACTACTCACTTGGCCCTCCAAGCTTCCACTGGCCATGTACAGTATTTGCTTCAAGTGAACCAAAAGGCGCGGAATGCAGCGCTGGAGCAATCCTGTTACGCATTGCCAAGATGGGCCGGGTCATCTTCTGCGCGGTAGAGCTGAACATGGATGCAGTGTTGCCCGTGGTGCTTCCCGGCTCCCGCGTTCCGCCATTTCCGAAGTCCGATTGCAGGTGGGACATACGGGTATTGATCTTCGGTGGTACTGATTCTCCAGATCAACCGCCTCCCGCTAATTCCATTTGCCGGAACCGGAGGATTTCCTTCGCACAATTTCCCGCGGCTTTATTTTCGGGTAGATGCCGCCACCCTGCGGTCCAGCAGCATCCAAATGCCCCATTCAAGTGCAGGTTCTGCCCATCTGGCTACTGCGCGAAGCAGCGGGCTGCCTGCCCGAATCGAGTGGCGTATAACCAATTTCACAACTGTTAAGCTTGCTCGCAGTCCACGGTGACGGCCAAATATAGCTGGTCAATATATCTGCGATAACCTCTTCCAGCGGTCTAGTTCTTCTTCCGAGCAGGCCGTCTCCTTCGAAAAACTGAAGGGATCTGCTCATGAAAGGTGCAGCCGTGGCGAACGATTCCACGCAAGTGAAAACCGTTTCCGACGGAACGAAACTTGAGCGCGGCCTGTCCAGCAGGCACATCCAACTCATGGCGATCTCCGGAGCAGTCGGCACCGGCTTGTTCATGGGCTCCGGCAAGACCATTTCCGCTGCTGGACCGTCCGTCATCTTCGTATACATGATCATCGGTTTCATGCTCTTTTTCGTCATGCGTGCCATGGGCGAGATCCTGCTCAGCAACTTGAACTACAAGACCTTCGCAGATTTTGCCGGCGATCTCTTGGGACCTTGGGCTGCCTTCTTCACCGGCTGGACCTATTGGTTCTGCTGGGTTGTCACCGGCATTGCGGACGTAGTCGCGATTGCCCAGTATGTCGCCTACTGGTGGTCCGAGATCCCGTTGTGGCTCCCCGCGCTTTGCTGCATCCTGCTATTGGTCGGGCTGAACCTGCCCACGGTCAAGGCTTTTGGCGAAACCGAGTTCTGGTTCTCCTTGGTGAAAATCGTTGCAATCCTGGCGTTGATCGTTTGCGGCCTGGCAATGATTGCCACCGGGTTCAGTTCTTCCGAGGGAGACACCGCTTCCTTCGTCCACCTGTGGGCGCACGGCGGCATGTTCCCCACTGGTTTCATGGGCTTCGTCGCAGGCTTCCAGATCGCCGTTTTCGCCTTCGTCGGCATTGAATTGGTAGGTACGGCTGCGGCTGAAACCAAGGATCCTGAAAAGAATCTCCCGAAGGCCATCAATTCCATTCCGCTGCGCGTGATCCTGTTCTACGTCGGTGCCTTGACCGTCCTGATGGCCGTCACCCCCTGGTACAAGTTCTCCGCTGATGCATCGCCATTCGTTGGCATGTTCTCGATGGCTGGCTTGGCCGCAGCTGCAGGTCTGGTCAACTTCGTCGTGCTGACGGCCGCCGCTTCAAGTGCAAATTCCGGAATCTATTCGACATCGCGCATGCTGTACGCCCTGTCGCAGGATGGAGATGCTCCGCAGAAGTTCAGCAAGCTTTCTGCCACGCAGGTGCCACGCAATGCGTTGCTATTCTCCTGCATCTTCCTTCTTGCTGCCGTCGTGCTGTTGTACGCGGGTGACTCCGTAGCCCAGGCCTTCACGTTGGTGACCACGGTGTCTGCCCTGTGCTTCATGTTCGTCTGGTCAATGATCCTTATCAGCTATTTGGCCTTCCGCAAGCGCCGCCCGCAGCTGCATGATGCCTCCAAGTTCAAGGTCCCCGGCGGCATGGGAGCCCCCTACATGGTCCTAGCTTTCTTCGTATTCGTCCTGTGGGCATTGACCACGCAGGCCGATACGCGTGCTGCGTTGCTGGCTACGCCCCTGTGGTTCCTTGTAGTTGGAATGTTCTACCTGAAGGTGCGCAAATCCGACGGCCACCAGGCCCTGCGCGCAGCACATCGGGCAAAAGTCCGCGCGGAGAACGAGGCCGCTGCAATCCATCGGCGAAGCTAGGCGCTTGGCAAAGGATGCCAAGGCCTAATTGTGCCGGGCAACTACATATTCGTAAGGGATATCCCTGCCGACGAGTAGGACTTCTAGCAACCCCAGGCTTTCTCCGTACCTCTGATAAGCCAATGGCACCTGCTTGCGGATCCCGGTACTGATCTTGGAGAAGTACAACAGTGTTCCGTCCTTCCAGCGGCCGGTGTGCCCGTGGGCGAAAACCTCATTCCATTCCAGCACGGACGCAGAAAATCCGTTGAGCATCTGAATGCTGTCATCCATGTCCAGCCCTCGAACAAGGAATTCTGGGTGCCCGATGCGACTCAGGCCAACGGTGTAGGCAAGCGATGGGCTGATCCGGTCCGACTCAACAAAAATCACTTCATGTCCGTAGTCGCGGATCCGCTGGTCGATCAGGGCTTCCAGTTGCTTGCGTGTCATGCCATTGCACATATCGCACATGGTCCAGTTCCTTTCCTCTGCCTGCTCATCTTTTGACGATGCGGCGCAGTTCCTAGTGAGCAGACTGTTGCTGGATCACGGCGAAGTCCCTGGGTTGCATGCAATGCAGGGTTCTTATCGGGATGTCGCCAAGGATCAGACTGGTGAGGGGAAGAGTGTTCAGTTCCGCCTCTGGCTCCGAGAAAATGAGCTCGCTAAATAGCGATGTGTTGTGGGTACCTTCGGAAAAGACTTGTCCATGCTCGACGACTTGTGATGCCAGATGCGTGAGAAGCCCAAAAACATCATCTTCGCCTCCACCGATACTGACGATTTCAGGATGCCCTCGTTTCGCCAATCCCAGCGTGTACCCCAGGACCTGTTGCTGCCTTGCCATAGTGCTGAGCACTACGGCATACCCCTTCTCTGATATTTCGCGCAGTGCAACAACGCCAAGTAGCTGCATTTCGGGCAACGAGCTGCGGACACTGAGATGGACGCCTTCAGGATTACGCATCGCATTCCTCCTTGGTTGATCTGATGCCAGCAAGTGTGGCGCGAATTCATCGCCCCGGCAGGAACTTTCTACGATTGTGGATATCCCAAGACAACGGCCTCAGAACAGCCCGGCGCATGAAAAAAGCACTGCCCGCAACGAGTCGTTGCAGGCAGTGCTTTTTCGCCAGCTTTTTCTACCTGGCCTTTTCTGCTTCCGCAGCCACAGCCGCGGCTACAGCAGGCATCACGCGGTCATCGGTTGCCGAAGGAATGATGTAATCCGCTGCCAGATCATCACCAACCAGGTTGGCAATGGCATGGGCCGCGGCGACTTTCATGCCCTCGGTGATCTTCTTGGCACCGGAGTCCAGGGCGCCGCGGAAGATGCCCGGGAAGGCCAGCACGTTATTGATCTGGTTCGGGAAGTCGCTGCGGCCAGTGGCCACCACGGCTGCATACTTCGCGGCAGCATCCGGCATGATTTCCGGGGTCGGGTTGGACAGCGCGAAGATGATGGCGTCCTTGTTCATCTTCGCCACGGCAGCTTCTTCGAAGGTCGATGAGGAAAGTCCCACTACGACATCCGCGCCGTCCAGTGCCTCAGCCAGGCCACCCATGACATCTTCACGGTTGGTGCGACTGGCCAGGTCGGCCTTGACCGGATTAAGGTCGTCTCGTTCGCGGTGGATGGTGCCACGCGAGTCGAGCACGATGACGTCATCCACGCCGGCCGAAAGCAGCAGGTTGGTGACGGCGACGCCAGCCGAACCGGCACCGGAGATGACGACCTTCAACGAGCTGATGTCGCGCTTGGTCTGGCGGGCCGCGCCGATCAGAGCTGCCAGCACCACCACCGCGGTGCCGTGCTGGTCATCGTGCATAACAGGGATATCCAGCGCCTCGATCAGGCGCTTTTCGATTTCGAAGCAGCGCGGGGCGGAGATGTCTTCCAGGTTCACGGCGCCGAAGCTCGGGCGCAGGCGAATGACGGTTTCGACGATTTCATCGACGTCGGTGGTGTCCAATACCAGCGGGATCGAATCCAGGCCGCCGAATTCCTTGAACAGGGCGCTTTTGCCTTCCATGACCGGAAGCGAGGCAGCGGCGCCGATGTTGCCCAGGCCCAGCACAGCGGTGCCGTCCGAAACCACAGCAACCAGGCGGGAGGCCCAAGTGTGGGTTGCGTGCTTGGCTGGATCATCTGCGATGGCCTGGGATACCTTGGCTACACCCGGAGTGTAGGCGATGGACAGGTCGCGCTTGGTGTTCAGCGGCATTTGCGATGAGACGGAAAGCTTGCCGCCAAGATGGGCGTCGAAAATCTCTTCGTCGGTGATGGTGGACAGGTCTTTAGTGGATTCAACAGACATTGAATAGCTCTTCTTTCAAGAAAGTTCTGATTGACGAAAACGCAGTACCCACGAAATTGGTGGCAGAGCGTAGGAACGCGCATGACCATTCATCCGACCGCAATGGAGCGTGACCCACAGGCAATTAAGGAGGGCGTCAGGCTTCCATGTACACAATTCCCAGAGGGGCTCCGCCGGGTGAGGCTGAAGGATCCGTCATGGTGTGCCGGAAGATGGCTGGTCAGTACTTTCTTTAGACCTACGTTTTCCACCATACGGGAACCGCTTGGCGCTGTACAACCCCCATTCGTCGCATCTGTGTCATAAAGGAGTTGCGACAGGCAGTCCATTTGCAGCGTCATGAGGTGCGTCCGAAGGACATCTCAGGCAAAATAAGGGCCATGGCATCACCGACTTCAGCACTGGGCAGGGTCCGCACCTTCGAGGCGTTAGATGAGAAGACCACCGCGCGGCTACGCCGCGCGCTGGACGAGTCGGATGACACGACCGTGTTCGTCAACGGCACCGCGTTGAAGTTGCCCAAAGAAGCGCACCAGGCGCTGATCGAGGTGCTTTCACGGTTTGCAGATGGCGAGTCCGTCAGCATCGGCACACCCGAGCTGCTCCTTAATACTTCCCAAGCAGCCCAAATGGCCGGGATTTCCAACAGCTACCTGCGCAAGCTGGCCGATGCGGGGATTATTCCGGTGGAATACCGTGGAACGCATCGCCGCATTCGCCCAAGCGCCATCCAGTCTTGGCTGGATTCCCGCACCGAAACCGAGAAGTGAGCCAACCAGCCGGCGAATACGCCAGCGGCCCGCAGGAAGTCGGATGATGGGATCGCCTGCTGATCAGGGTCCCGGGTTATTCCCTGTTCGCATGGATGGGCGCCTCCCGGTCTTGGGTATTTCCGGGCTTCGGCGGACGGCGTCGAATTACTGGTCCTCTTGGTCCGGCAGTGCTGGCTGGCCGGGAGCTAGCCGCGAAACCTTTCCGAGAAACTTCACGGCCGCGTCAATTCGGCGTTGGGCCAGCTGAAGATCGAGGAACGCAACGCCTCGCCTGGAGCAAAGAATCACGTGGTTGAAAACTCAGCTCTTGCCAAGCCTTGAATTTCCTGCTGGAATACCAAAGTATTCTATTTGAAAACAATTCTTGTGCCGCACCCAGCGCAGGAACCCCGCTCCCCCGCCCCGGGAGCCTTGCCGAGGAGAACCATGACCACCGCATCAGAACCGCTGACCACTTCGCACGAATCCTTGCTATCCGAGCGCGCGGCCGGAATCAAGCAGTCCGCGGTGCGCGACGTATTCGAGCTCTCCTTGGACCCTTCCCTGGTCTCCCTGGCAGGAGGCAACCCCTACCTGCAGCTGCTCCCGCTGGAAAAGGTCGGTGAAATGGCCCGGCGCATCATCGTCGAGCAGGGCCCCGAAGCATTGCAATATGGCTCCGGACTTGGCACTCCTGAACTGCGTGCACAAATTATCGATGTCATGGCAGCTGAAGGCATCACGAACGTGGGGGTCGAAGATGTCGTGGTCACCAACGGCTCCCAGTCAGCACAGGACATGGCCTGCAAGGTTTTCTGCAATCCCGGAGACACTGTGCTCTGCGAAGATCCGACCTATGTCGGGGCCCTGAATACCTTCGAGGCCTACCAGGTGTCCGCCCGCCCCGTGGGCACCGATGCAAATGGCTTGATTCCTGATGCCCTGCGTGCGCGCATCGCCGAATTGCGCGCCGCCGGCGAGCGCATCAAATTCCTCTACACCATCCCGAACTTCAACAACCCATCAGGGATCACTCTGGCGGCCGAACGCCGCCAGGAAATCGTGGACATCTGCCGCGAAGCCGGCATCCTGATCCTGGAAGACAACCCGTACGGAATGCTGCGCTACGAGGGAACCCCTGCGCCTACCCTGCGGAGCCTGGACCCGGAAAACGTCATCTACATGGGTTCCTTCTCCAAGATCTTCGCGCCCGGCCTGCGCATCGGCTGGGCAGCGGTCCCGACCCACCTTTTCCGCCGCTTCTACCTGGCCGGCGAGGCGGTAGCCCTGTGCCCACCGACCTTGAACCAGATGATCATCAGCGCCTACCTCAACGAGCATGATTGGAAGGGGCAGATCACCAAGTACAACGACCTGTACCGTTCCCGCCGCGACGCGATGCTCGAAGCATTGGCTAAGTACCTGCCGGCAGGCGTCACCCATACTCGTCCCGAAGGCGGCTTCTTCGTTTGGTTGACCTTGCCTGAAGGCATTGACACCTACGCGTTGCTGCAGCAGGGCGTGAAGGCCGGGGTCATCTTCATCCCAGGCGCGGCATTCAGCCCGAGCGGCCAAGCCGACAACAAGCTGCGATTGGCTTTCTGCTCCGTTGACGAGAAGACCATCGACGAAGGCGTCCAGCGACTGTCGGGCCTGCTCAAGAACGAGATCTCCAAACTCTAAGGCCGGAGGCTTGTACCGGGAGCTCACGGCCCGGTACAAATGGCCGCCCTTGCATCCTTGATGGGAAGCTTGCTGTCCGCCTCGTGGCCAAGTCCGCACAGTTCCAAGCCGGGGCCTGGATCTCCGGCTAGCCCTGCGCAATCCGTGATTCCACGGAAATCTCAAGCAGCTTCTGCTCGGTCGCTTTCAAGACACGGTGCGCAGGCCATATCGCCCGCAGCTCGCGCAACAGCGCCGGCCCATCAAACGGGATCTCGACGAGCAGCCCCTGCTCCAACTGGCTCTCTACCGCCAAATGGCTGAGCACAGCGGGCCCCATTCCGCGCGCCACGCACTGGCAAATCGTTGCGTTCGAGTTGAAGACAGCGACCGGATTCGGGCGTTCGGCATGGGCAATGTAATCCAAGAATGCCCGGGTGCCGGAGCCTTCCTCGCGTTCTATCAGCGCCGTGCTTTGCAATTCGTGCAGGCTCAGCGGTTCCTGCCGTTGTGCCCAAGCATGTGAAGGCGACGTGACCACGAGCATTTCATCGTGAAGTACCTGCCGGCTTTTCAGGCCCAGAGGAATGTGCGGGGTTTCCACGAATCCTAGTCCCAATTCCTCCTGCTGCACTGCACGAATAACATCTTGGGAATTCATGATCTTCATTCGAGGGATGACTCGTGGCAGGGCACGATGCAGTAGTCCGATCCAATTTGGCGCCAAGAATTCAGCCACCGTCATGCTGGCTCCGAATTCCAGCTCTCCCTCTCCGGTTTCAGCCAGCGAGCGCGCGCCAGCGGCGAAGGTTTCCAGGCTGTCCAGGACTTCACGAGCCCATTGGACGGTCAGCACTCCCTCTGCGGTCAAGCGCGATCCGGTGGTCTTGCGTGCCACAAGCTGGTATCCCAGCCGGCGCTCCAACGTTTTCAATGCGCGGGTGGCATTTGGCTGCGCCATCCCGGCCGCACGGGCACCGGCGCTCAGGCTCCCGTGATCGGCGATGCCGACCAGCAACTCCAATGAGGAGGGTTGAATCCAGCGGGCAATGTCTTCGAGAGATGACGAGCTGCTTTCCATATCATGATCATATGTCCGCGATAGCAAGAAGTGATATACCGCAATTCGCCATGCCGGAGAAGAATTATTTCCATGCACGACTCCACAAGTTCCATCGAAGAATCCGCCACCTCCAAACGTGACCAGTCCGCACATCGAAAACCTGCTTCGCGTTTCGCTCCTGCTCTTCCGGGACTTCTCCTCTGCCTTCTCGCCGGCATCTTGTGCATGTTTGCCAGCCACTACGTCAATGGCCTGAGCGCCCTGCTGCTGGCTATCCTGCTCGGTGCGCTGTGGCGCAATCTTGCCCCGGTCCCGCAGGCTTTTGCCCCCGGCACGGCAATTGCCGGCAAGAAGCTGCTGCGCCTGGGCATTGTGCTGCTGGGCTTGCAGCTCTCGCTGGGCACCATCCTCGGCCTGGGCCCCGGGGTACTGCTGGTGGTGGTCCTCTCGGTTGGCATCACGTTCTTGGCCACCTTGTGGATCGGCAAGAAGCTCGGCATGGATCTGCCGCAGCGCCTGCTCATCGCCACCGGCTTCTCCATCTGCGGTGCCGCCGCGGTCGCAGGTGCCGAGAATGTCGTCAAGGCCAAGCAGGATCAGGTCGCCACCGCGATCGGGCTGGTAGTGCTCTTCGGGACATTGATGATTCCGCTCATGCCCGCGGTGGGCTTGCTGCTCGGGCTGGATGAACGCAGCATCGGCATGCTTATCGGTGCGTCCACCCATGAGGTCGCACAAGTCGTCGCCGCCGGCGGTTCGGTAGGTGCCGGCGCCTTGGCCGTGGCGGTGACCGTCAAGCTGGCCCGGGTGGTCCTGCTGGCTCCAATCATTGCCGGCGTCGGCGTCTTCATGCGGCGGCGCCAATCGGTGCAAGGCGGCAAGAACCCGCCACTGGTGCCGCTGTTCGTGCTCGGGTTCCTGGCGGCAATGCTGCTGCGCACCACCGGGCTGGTGCCCGAGGCGTGGCTTTCAGTTGCGGCCAGCGTGCAGACGCTCCTGCTTGCCGCGGCCATGTTCGCCTTGGGGCTCGGGGTCCACCTGCGCAGCATCGTAAAAACCGGCGGACGTTCATTGCTGCTGGGGCTGCTGTCCACCTTGGTGATCATCGCCGTGTCGATCGGCGGAACCCTGCTGTTCCCGCCGGCTTAGGCATGGCAGCCATGTGTGCCCGCCGCACCTATTTCGCGCTCCAGCCGCCATCCATGGTGTAGGACGCTCCGGTCACCATGCCCGCGGTATCCGCACTGAGCCAGGCCGCCAGCGAAGCGACTTCCTCTGGTTCAACCAGGCGCTTGATGGCCGATTCGGCAAGCAAGATCTTCTGGATGACATCCGACTCGTCAATGCCATGCGAATTCGCTTGATCGGCAATCTGCCGCTCCACCAATGGGGTACGCACATACCCCGGGTTGATGCAGTTGCTGGTGATCCCGTAGTCGGCACCTTCCAATGCAGTGACCTTCGACAGTCCCTCCAACCCGTGCTTGGCCGCAACGTAGGCGCTCTTGAATGCGCTGGCCCGGAGCCCGTGGATCGAAGAAATATTGATGATGCGGCCGAAGCCGCGCTCGCGCATGCCGGGCAGTGCTGCCCTGATCAGCAGGAAAGGCGACTCCAGCATGAGCCGATGGATCAGCCGCCAGGCTTCGGGGTCGTACTCGTGGATTGGAGCCACTCTTTGCACGCCGGCGTTGTTAATCAGGATGTCGGTATCCAAGCTGAGATCTTCCAGTGACGCGGTATCCGAAAGATCCACAGCCCATGCTTTTCCGCCAAGCTCGCTGGCCGCTTCTTCAGCGGCCTGTTCATTGAGGTCGGCAATCGTCACGGCGGCACCGGCGCGGGCAAATGCCCGGGCAGTGGCCAGGCCTATGCCGGAGGCGCCTCCGGTAACCAAAGCGCGGCGCCCCTTTAACCCCTGGGGCCATGGGCCAATCTGTTCCGCCATTGCGCTCATCCTCTGCTCGGCTCCCCTGCGGCTTCCAGTTGCGATGCCCGCAGCTCGCGCAGGTCTCTCTGATTCAAACTAGGCTCCGCCAGGAATCCGGTCAACGGCATTTGCTGTGCAGATTCCGCAGGTCAATGTGCAAGCATGCACAGCGGCTACTGCCGGTTGCGAATTTGCTGTGCGCTGGAAGCTAAGCTGGCTCTCGAAGGCTATTTTCACTCCCAAGAGCCAAGGACATGGTAGGCAATGACGACTTCCCCGATACCTGCGACTCCCGCCGAGGTCCCGATCCGCAAAGCGGCCAGTGTTTTGCTGCTGCGCGAGGCAGCTGGCGGGTTTGAGGTTTTCGTCCAGCATCGCGTGAACACCATGGACTTCGCAGCCGGCATGGTGGTTTATCCCGGCGGCCGAGTTGATGCCCAAGACGGCCAAGCGGTGGCGGCAGGAGAGCTGGATCCCGCCTTGCTCAGCGAGCACGCCCGGCAATGGGCGCGCACCTCGATCCTTGGGGAAGGACCAGATCGCGCGGAGCATCTGGCCGGGGAGATCCTGGCCGCAGCACGTCGTGAAGTCTTCGAGGAGACAGGGCTGCTGCTGGATCCTGGCCAACTGCGCCCCTGGGCCAATTGGGTCACCCCAGCCGGTTTCCCGCGGCGGTTCGATACGTACTTCTTTGTCGCGGCCTTGCGCCCCGGCCAGGAACCAGTCCACCAGACCACCGAAGCGGTGATCTCCACATGGATCAGCCCCCAGGAGCTCTTCGCTTCCCTGGAACGCGGCGAGATTAAAATGATGCGCCCCACCCAGCGCACCTTGCGGGATGCGATGGAGCAGGGCAGCATCGAGCAGATCATTGCCAGCGAGCCGGTCATCTCATCGGTTCATCCGGATCCCCGCGATTCCCTCTCGGGAAACGCTGTGCGGAATTCGGAAAAGCAGTTCAACGCCTGATTGCCACCGATCAGGATTCCAGCAGTGTGCGTCCGACGATGAGCGACATGATCTCGTTGGTGCCTTCCAGGATCTGGTGCACGCGCAGATCCCGGGTGATCTTTTCCATCCCGTAGTCCGCGAGGTAGCCGTAGCCGCCGTGCAGCTGGATAGCGCTGTTGGCGGCGTTGAACCCGGCGTCCGTGGCCATCTTCTTGGCCATCGCGCAGAGGCGGACGCGGTCCGGGCTCTTCGTGTCCAGTGCGGCGGCGGCACGGCGCAGCAAGGAGCGGGCGGCTTCCAGCTCCATGTCCATTTCGGCCAGCTTGAAGACCAGCGCTTCCTGTCTGGTCAGCGGTCCGCCGAAGGCCTGGCGCTCCTTCAAATACAGCGCCGACTTCTCCAGCGCGCTCTGCCCGCCACCCAGCGAGCAGGCCCCGATGTTCAGGCGGCCGCCATTGAGTGCCTGCATGGCCATGGAGAATCCCTGGCCTTCCTCGCCCAGCAGGTTGGCGGCGGGAATGCGCACGCCTTCCATGATCACCTGGCGAGTGGGCTGCGCCTTCCAGCCCATCTTCTTTTCGTTCGGCCCGAAGCTCAGGCCCTCGGCATCCCCGGGAACAAGGAAGGCGCTGATGCCGCGCGAACCGGTATCAGCGGTACGGGCCATGACGATGTAGAGCGCCGAGCTTCCAGCTCCCGAGATGAATTGCTTGACGCCGCTGAGCACATACTCGTCACCGTCCTTGCGGGCACGGGTTGACAGGGCCGCCGCATCGGAGCCGACTCCGGGCTCGGTCAGGCAGTAGGAGCCCAGGTCGTCCATGGCGGTCATCGATGGCAGCCATTTGGCGCGCTGCGCGTCGTTGCCGAAGGTGTCGACCATCCACACGACCATGTTGTGGATGGAAATGTAGGCGGCCAAGGTCGGGTCGGCCTTGGCGAGTTCCTCGAAGACCAGCACCGCATCGCTGCGGCTCAGACCGGATCCGCCATGATCTTCAGAAACATAGATTCCGCCCATGCCCAGCTGTCCGGCTTCGGCCAGCACATCCACCGGGAAGTGCTGTTCCTGGTCCCACTTCAGGGCATTGGGAGCAATCCTGGTCTCGGCGAAATCATGGACCATCTCGATCAACGACTTCTGGTCTTCGCTTACTTCAAACAACACCGGCTCCTTTGCCTGCACCTTGCGTCTTTGACCTCAGTCTATGTGACGCAAGATACAATGAGGGCCAATAGGATGAGTTCCGAAGCATTCATTTCGAAAGAGTTGGGCTAACCGCATGCAAATCCGGACAAGCACCGCCGGGGATTGGCCTGGGATCTTCGGCTTCTACCGCAAAATCATGGATGAGGGACAGACCTACGCCTTCCCCCAAGGCCAAACCCTTGAAGAAGCCCGCCCCTGGTGGATGGAGACGCTACCAGGGCAAACGGTCGTTGCCGTGGCAGATGGCAGGATCATCGGCTCGGCCAAGATGGGGCCAAACAAGCCCGGACGGGGAGCCCACATCGCCACCGCGTCCTTCCTGGTCGATCCGGAATGCCGCAATCGCGGCGTGGGACGAGCACTGGGCGAATACGTGATCGACTGGGCCCGGCAGGAAAATTATCACGGCATCCAGTTCAATGCGGTCGTCGAGACCAATGAGGCTGCAGTGCGTCTATGGCAATCGCTGGGCTTCAAGATCCTGGGCACCATTCCGGGCGCCTTCAACCATCCGACCAAGGGGCTGGTGGGCCAGCACTTCATGTTCCTGCCGCTGCGTCCTGCTGCTCCACCTGGCCATTAGCCGCGCGCGTCGAACCGCTCACGGGCAGCGAGCACTTTGGGCACATGCTCCTCGGACCACAGGCGCAGGATTTCCATGGGTTCCAGGATCCCGCGTCCCAAATCAGTCAGCTCGTAGTCGACCCGCACCGGCACCTGGGCATATACGGTGCGCTGCACCAACCCGTCACGCTCCAGGTTGCGCAGGGTATTGGTGAGCACCTTCGGGGTGACCGCGCCGATGCGCTGGCGTAATGCAGAGAAACGTTGCGGGCCGCCAGCCAGGGACAGGAGGACCAGCGGAGTCCATTTATCGCCTAGGCGCTGCATGATTTCACGTGAAGGGCATTGCTGCACGAACACGTCAAAAGAGCCATGGCTATCCATGAGGAAACCTAGTTTCGTTGTAGTGGGCGGTATCTAAAAGATACCATTGTGCCGGACCCAATTTCCCAAGGAAAGAGAACACCATGAAGATTGCAGTTTACGGAGCTACCGGCATGGTCGGCTCGGAAGTCGTTGCCGAAGCCATTTCACGCGGCCATGAGGTCACCTCGGTCTCCCGTTCGGGCAAGGGAATCGACGGAACCACCACCGTGGCCGCCGAGCTGGGCGACGGGGCAACCTACCGCGACCTGGGAAAGAACAACGACGTGCTCGTCATTGCCGTACCGCCATCGCGCACCGGTGGCGACCACCAGGAATACCTGGATGCCTTCGAGCAGATCACCGAAACCCTGGTCCCAGCCCGCCTGCTGGTTGTCGGCGGCGCCGGCGCTACCGAGGTAGACGGCGTCCGCCTGGTCGACACCCCGGGCTTCCCGGAGGAATACAAGGCCGAAGCCACCACCTGCGCCGAGGTCTACGACATGTTCACCTCGGTTTCCGGCATCACCTGGACCGTCGCGGCTCCAGCCCCGGTGATCATGCCTGCACGCCGCACCGGCAGCTACATCCTGGGCACCGATTCGCCAGCAGGCGACTTCGTTTCCTCCCAGGACTTCGCCGTGGCGATCCTCGATGAAATCGAAAGCCCGGTCCACCAGAACCGCCGCATGACCGTGGCCAGCGAAAAGTAGATCCCCTCGAGGATCTCCGCTAGCCAGGTTTCGTCGGATCGGAGCGATTCGCTCCGATCTGACGAATGCGTTCCAGATGGCTAGAGTTGGTTTGGTCATCACCACTAGTTCATCGAGGTAAGCCCTTCCCCATGCAACGAAACTCGCGCGCGTCCAGGATCCTTGGCTGCGCTATCGCGCTCCCGCTCCTTGGATCCCTTCTAGCCAGCTGCTCGGCAGGGGCAGGACCCGATGCCCCCGCAGAGGAGGCGAAGCCGGTTGCCGGCGGCACCCTGGTCTATGCTTCGGGCGACGCCGAGCCGGCCTGCCTGGATCCGCATGTGGGCGGCAACTACCCGCAAGCCCTGGTAGCAAGCCAGTACCTCGAATCCCTGTTCACCAAGGATGCGGACGGGAAGATCATCCCGTGGCTGGCCGAAAGCACCGAGGTCTCCGAGGACGGCCTGACTCGCACCATCACCCTGCGCGATGGGATTTCCTTCACCGACGGCACGAAGCTCACCGCCAAAGCCATCGAAGCCAACATCGAGCACCTGAAGGATCCGAATACCGCGTCCTCCACCGGCTATCTGGCCGTGGGCAAGGTCGTGGATATCGAGATCGCCGATGAGCTCACCGCCAAGCTGACGCTCTCCGCCCCGGATAACGCGCTGCTGGAATCGCTGTCCATGCCATGGACCGCAATCGAATCCCCCAAGGCGCTGGAACGCGACCAGGCTACCAACTGCGCCTCACCGGTAGGCACCGGCCCGTTCAAGGTCGAATCCTGGGAGCACCAGAAGGCCGTGAACCTGGTCCGCAACGAAGACTACGTGCCGCCGGTCAAGAACGCGGAGCGCTCCGATTCCAAGGCCTATCTGGAGGCCATCACCTGGCGCTTCATCCCTGAGGCCGCCACCCGCTACGCAGCCCTGGTCTCGGGCGAAGTCGATGTCATTGACAACGCGCAGCCGGACACCATCGCCACGGCAAAGCAGGACGGCTCGCTGGGCCATCTGGACGCCCCGCGCCCGGGTGCTTCCAACCGCCTGGAGCTGAACAGCTCCAAGGCGCCATTCGATGACCAGCGCGTGCGCGAGGCCTTCATCCGTTCCGTGGATGCCAGCGCCGGCGTCAAGGCCCTCTATTTCGGCACCACCGAGCGCAGCTACTCGCTGCTGTCGTCAGCCGAGCCGCTGGGCTACTCCGATGAATCGCTGTTCGGCACCGATGCGGCCAAGGCCAACGCGCTGCTCGATGAAGCAGGCTGGAGCGAACGCGACGCCGAGGGCTACCGCGTGAAGGACGGCAAGCGCCTGTCGCTGGACTTCCCGGTCTCCACCAACCAGTCGGTTCCTGCCGAGCAGTCCCTGTTCGAGCAGTTCCAGGCCCAGGCCAAGGCCGTGGGCTTCGAGGTGAAGATCCAGCTGCTGGACCTGTCCAGCTGGTACGGCGCCCTGGCCAAGCACGATTACAATCTGGTCTCGGCTCCCTACACCAAGGTCGGCCCGTCGGTGCTGCGCATCCTTTACCACTCCGACTCGACCGTCCCGGCGCCATCGGGCTACTTCGCCAACAATGCGCAGGTGAAGAACGAGAAGCTCGATGGGATCCTGGCCCAGGCCGAAGAGGCCAATGATGAAGCCCAGCGCGCTGCGCTGTACGAGCAGGCCCAGAAGCTGGTCCTGGAGGGCTACTACGTGCTGCCGCTCTACGACCAGCAGAACCACTTCCTCTACGGCAAGAACGTGCACGGCATCGGCGCCACCACCGCGGTGTCTTCGCCGGTCTACTACGACACCTTCATCACCAAGTAGCACCCCTTGGGCACGATTGCTTGGGCCGGGCGCAAGATCGGCGGCGCGCTGGTGGTGCTGTGGCTGGTGGCCACCGCCATCTTCATCGCCATCCGGCTGATCCCCGGCGACCCGGCCGAAGCAATCATGGGCGGCCCCGGTTCCCAGGCCTCGGCCGAAGCGCTGGCCGCGGCCCGCGCCGAGTACGGACTGGACCTGCCGCTCATCTCCCAGTACCTGATGTACCTGGGCAAGCTGGCCACCTTGGACTTCGGCACCTCCTATTCGCTCAAGCAGCCGGTCGCCGGCATCATGGGCGATCTCCTGCCCAATACCCTCTGGCTTGCGCTGCTGGCCCTGGCGGCCGCCTGGGTGCTGGCCCTGGGCTTCGCGGCATCGGCCATGCGGGCCAACCGCTTTGGCGCATGGCTGGGAAATATCGTGGAGATCATTGCCGCCGCCGTGCCGCACTTCTGGCTCGGCGCGGTGCTGATCATGCTCTTCTCCTCGATGCTCGGCTGGCTGCCGGCCGTGGATAACGGCACCGCCCAGGGCCTGGTACTTCCCGTGCTGACCTTGGCATTGCCGCTGGCCGGGTTCCTCACCCAGCTGATGCGCGATTCGCTGAGCGCAGCCCTGGGCAGCCAGTTCGCGCTGGCCGCGCGTGCCCGTGGCGAAAGCCGGCTGGCGGTCTTCTGGCGCCATGGCTTGCGCCATGCCGCCTTGCCTGCCCTGGGCCTGACCGGCTGGGCTTTCTCCTCTCTGCTTTCCGGCGCGGTGGTGGTCGAGGCGATCTTCGCCCGACCGGGCCTGGGGCGCTCGCTGCTTTCTGCGGTGCTGGCCCGCGACATCCCGATGGTCACCGGCATCGCACTCTTCTCCGCACTGGTCTACATCGTGGTCATGGCGATCACCGAAGGCATCGAACGAGCCATCAATCCGGCAGGGGCGAGCTCATGAGCCGCACCGCAAAAATCTTCGCCGCCGCATTCATCGCCCTGTGGGTGCTCATCGCACTGGTTCCCTCGGTGCTGGCCCCGGGCGACCCATTGGCCATCAACCCGGCCGAGGCATTCAGCAAACCCGGCGCCGCGCATTTCTTCGGCACCGACGAATCGGGCCGCGACATCTATACCCGTGTCGTCCATGGTGCCCGCGACTCGTTGGCTATCGGCCTGGCGGCCACAGGATTGGGCATGGGATTGGCCATCGTCCTGGGCACAGTTGCGGCATTGTCCCCGCGCTGGCTCGACGAGATCATCCTGCGCGTGCTCGAAGCGCTCTACGCGATTCCATCCTTGCTGATGGCACTGCTGATCATTGCCTTCACCGGCCCCGGTGTCGGGCCGGCCATCGTCGCGGTGGGCCTGTCCACCGCACCGGGATATGCCCGGCTGGTGCGCAGCCAAATCCGCACGCTGAAGAGCTCGGAAATGCTGGAGGCAGCCACCGTGCTGGGCCGCGGCACGTGGCTGTTGGTCCGCAACCACTTGGTTCCCAACGCCCTCAAGCCACTGCTGGCACTGGTGACCCTGGGGATCGGCCAAGCCGTGATCTGGGCTGCTGCCCTGTCCTTCCTGGGCTTGGGCACTCCCCCGCCAGCTCCCGAATGGGGTGCCATGCTTTCGGCCGGGCGCACCTACCTGCACTTCGCGTGGTGGATGAGCTTGTTCCCCGGCTTGGCGATAGTTGTCGTGGCCGCAGGCGCCACGCTGATTGGCCGCGCGCTGGGCGGAAGGGCAAGGACTGCATGAACGAGCCAGCACTGATTACGGTCAAGGACCTTTCGGTCCGTTTCGGTTCCGCCGTGGCGGTGAAGAACATTTCCTTCACCGTCCAGGCCGGACGTTGCCTCGCATTGGTCGGCGAATCCGGGTCGGGCAAATCCGTCACCGCCCGCAGCCTGCTGGGACTGTCCGGAGGCATCGCGAAAGCCGACGAGCTGACTGTCTGCGGGCAGGACGCCTTGGAGCTCGCCGACCGCGGCTGGCAGCAGATCCGCGGGAATTCGGTGTCCATGATCTTGCAGGATGCGCTGATGGCGCTCGATCCGCTGCGCCCGGTGGGCCGGGAAATCGGTGATGCGCTCAAGGCGCACGGCAAGATGTCCAAATCCGAGCGCCAGCAGCGAGTGCTCCAGGTGCTGGAATCCGTGCGCATGCCCGAGCCCGGGCGCCGTGCCAAGCAGCGTTCCACCGAGCTCTCTGGCGGCATGCGCCAGCGTGCCCTGATTGCCCAGGCCCTGGCCGGCAACCCGCAGGTGGTCATCGCCGATGAGGCAACCACCGCCTTGGACTCTGCGCTGACAGCACTGGTCCTTTCGCAGCTGCGCGAGCTCAAGGAGCAGGGCCGCGGCGTGCTGATGATCAGCCACGATCTGGCCCAGGTAGCGCATTTGGCCGACGACATCGCGGTGATGCGCAACGGTGCAATCGTTGAGGCCGGCAGCACCGGGCAGATCCTGGGCGACCCGCAGCACGAGTACACCCGCCAATTGCTGCGGGCCGTGCCTTCGGGGATACCGCGCTTCGCCCCACTGTCGGCAGCCAGCAAGCAGTTAACGGCACCACCGCCAGAAGCACCCGCCACTACTGTCCCCGCGTTATCAGTCACGCAGCTGTCCAAAACGTTCGGCAAGCACCAGGCCGTGGATGCGATCAGTTTCGAACTGCCCCGGGGCAAGACCCTGGGCGTTGTCGGCGAATCCGGGTCCGGGAAGACCACCACCGCGCGCATGGTGCTGGGCTTGCAGAAGCCTGATGCAGGCAACGTCCAGCTGCTCGGCGAGCACTTTGCCCCGGCCCTCGAATCCCAGCGCCGAAAGCTGCGCGAACAAATGGGCGCGATCTACCAGAACCCGTTGGGGTCTTTCGATCCGCGCTATTCGGTGGGGCAGCTGCTGGCCGATGCGCTGAGCCGCGGCAAGTCCAAGCGCGCAGCCGAGTACCGCAAGCCGGTGGCTGAACTGCTCGAACAAGTGGAGCTGTCCACCGAATTGCTGGGCCGCAACCCGCGCGAGCTTTCCGGCGGGCAGCGCCAGCGCTTGGCGATTGCCCGTGCGCTAGCGCCCAAGCCGCAGGTGCTGGTCCTTGACGAGCCGGTCTCGGCCTTGGATGTATCAATCCAAGCCACGGTGCTGGACCTGCTGGATCGGATCCAGCTGGACACCGGAACCAGCTACCTGTTCATCAGCCATGACCTGTCGGTGATCGAGCACATGAGCGACTTGGTTGCGGTGATGCATGAAGGCAAGATCATCGAGCAGGGCTCTACTGACCAGGTCTTCGGCGCCCCGCAGCACGACTACACGAAACTGCTGCTTTCGGCGATGCCGCGGTTGCGCTAGACCAGATCCACCATCTGGTCCTTGACCTGCTTGCGCAGGATCTTGCCCAGCAGCGAGCGCGGCATCTCATCGATCTGCACGATGCGCTTAGGCACCTTGTAGGCGGCCAGCAGCTCGCGGCAGTGGGCGCGCAGCGCGTCCTCGTTCAGCCCGCAGCCCTCTTCGAGCTGCACTGCGGCAACCACCATTTCGCCGCCGCGGGCCAGCGGCTTTCCGAAGACCGCGGCATCGGCCACGTCAGCGTGCTGGCGCAGGGCGATCTCGACCTCGGTCGGTGAAACGTTGAAGCCGCCGGTGATGATCAGCTCCTTGGCGCGGTCCACCACCTGGGCGAAGCCGTCCTCGTCCACGGTGACCACATCGCCCGAACGCAGCCAGCCGTCCCCGGTCTTGGCCTTGGCCGTTTCCTCCGGGTTGTTCCAGTAGCCCTGGAACACCTGCGGGCCCTTGATCAGCAATTCGCCCGGTTCTCCCTGGGCCACTTCCCGGCTCGGGTCCTCCACGTCCACGACCTTCATCAGTGTCGAGGGGAAGGGCACGCCGATGGTGCCGGTGCGGCGGCTGGGGTGGAACGGGTTGCCCAAGGCCACCGGCGAGGACTCGGTCATGCCGTAGCCTTCCACCAGCAGGCCGCCGGACATCGATTCCCACAGCTCCACCACATGGTCGGGCAGGTTCATCGCCCCGGAGATGCAGTACTTGGCGCTCTTCAGCGAGACGCCGCGCTCCTTGGCCGCCAGGGCGGTGCGCTCGTAGATCGGCGGCACCGCGCAGTACACGGTGGCCGGGGACTTCTTCCAGGCATCCAGGATCATCTGCGGATCGAACTTCGGGAAGAGCACCAGCAGGCCCTGCTTCTTCACGCCGAAGGTCAGGTACAGGGTCATGCCGAAGGCATGGAACATCGGCAGGATCGCGTAGAGGATTTCCTCGCGCTCCTGCGCCCCGAGCATCCAGGCCTCGCCCTGCAAGGCGTTGGAATAGAGGTTGAAGTGGGTGAGCATGGCGCCCTTGGGGTGGCCGGTGGTCCCCGAGGTGTACTGGATGACCGCCAGGTCATCGACATCCGGATGCGGGTGGTTGGCATCCAATTGCGCACCGGAGAGCAGGTCCTTCCATGCCACGGTGCCCGAGGTGCGGGCCGTGAGCGACGCCTTGGTCTCGCGCAGCTTCTTGACCGGCAGGTTCAGCGCCAGGCGCTTGACCGCGGGGAAGGCTTCGAGCAGGTTGACCGAGACGATCGAGTCCAGCTGCACGTCCTTGGGGAATTCCTGGACGTTGGCCACGACCTTGTCCCAGGCAATCGCGATGCGCGCCTGGTGGTCCTCGAACTGGTGGCGCAGTTCGCGCGAGGTGTACAGCGGGTTGTGCTCCACCACGACGGCGCCAAGGCGCAGGATCGCGTAGAAGGCGATCACGTGCTGCGGGCAGTTGGGCAGGATCAGCGCAACGCGGTCGCCGGCGCGCACGCCGAGCTTGCGCAGGCCCTCGGCGGCCTTGGCTACCTGCGCGCCCAGATCGGCGTAGCTGGTGCGGCGGCCGAAGAATTCGGTCGCCGGGCTCTCGCCGGCTTCACGCACGGAGCGCTCGAACATGCGGCTGAGCGGTTCGGTGGGCAGCTCGATTTCGGCCGGGACTCCCGGCTGGTAATTTGCCACCCATGCGGGCGCAGCACTATTTTCCATACCTCCAATCATGCCCTGTTACGGGACATGGCGCGATTCCAGGTCTTCCCGGGTGCAAACGACGCGCTGCAGGTGGCGGATCCGCCCGCTGGCGTCAATGCCCCGGCACCGCACAGCTGGGATTTTCCTGCGAACACCCGGAGCAGGGCAGCGATCGGCGATAGCGTGTGCGTGATTGCACGGCTACGCAACTACCGGGAGGCATCCATGCCAGCACGCCGAAGCAAACGGCTTCCCATCACGCGCCGGCGCGCGGGAACTGGCTTCTTCTACCTGGAAGGGGCACGCACGGTGAAGGACCAGCACCTGCTGGATCGGATCAGGCAATTGTCGATCCCGCCGGCATGGAAACAGGTCCAGATCGCGGCCAGTGCGCGGGCCAAGGTCCAAGCTCGCGGAATCGATGCGGCAGGACGCACCCAGATGATCTACCACCCCGATTTCCGCGAGCGGCAGGATGCCGCCAAATTCGACCGGTTGCCGGCGTTCGGCCGCGCACTGCCCAATCTCCGCCGCCAGCTGCTGCGGGATCTGCGCCGGGGAAGAAACGACAAGGACAGGGTCACTGCGGCCGTGGTCCTGCTGCTGGATCTGCATCTGCTGCGCATCGGCACGCACGCCTACTCGCGTTCCAACCAATCGTTCGGGGCCGCTTCGCTGCGAGCCAAGCATCTGGAGGTCCAAGGGCATTGCGCCACCCTCGAGTTTCCCGGCAAGAGCGGCCAGCAGCAGCATGTGAAAATCAGGAGCCGGCGACTGGCGCGAGTACTGGTCCAATTGCGCGATCAGCCGGGCTACGAGCTTTTCCGCTACCTGGATGACGATGGGCACTCGCACCTGCTCCAGCCTGCGCAAATCAACCGGTACCTCGAGGAGCATCTGGGTAGCGGATTCACCGCCAAGGACTTCAGGACCTGGGGCGGCAGCTTAGCGGCTTTCAGGGCACTGATCGAGGCTCCCGCCTCGGCTATGGCTGCCGATGATGCCAGGAATCTGCGCAAGCTGGCCATCGAGCAGGCCGCCGGAAAACTGGGCAATACTCCCGAAATCGCGGCCGGCTCCTATATCGATCCCCGTGTGCTGGAGCTGGCGGACGATCCGGAAAAATTGGCGGCGCTGCGCCGTTCCAAACGGCAGCTGGGGACCAAGAACCATTTGGATCCGGCTTCGCGCTGCCTGCTGCGGTTCCTTGAAAGGGCCAGCTAGGTTCAGAATCTAGAAGTTCAGTCCGCGGGCCGCTACATCCCATACCTCGCTGGTGCCGTCCTCATGCACTGCCAGCACGTTGTCGACCAGGTTCACCGCGACGCAGACATGGTTCGGGATGACGTGGAGCTGCTCGCCGTGGGCCGGCAGGTCCAAGTGCTCGGGCCACAGCACGGTGGCGTGATGCTCCGATAGTGCACTGATGCGGGCTTCAGGGCACTGGGCAATGCGCCCGTATCCGGTGGCCCAGGCCGGGCGGTCGCCTCCGAGCACCTTGCTGCCGGCGTCCAGCACGATGCGCCGGGGAATCTGCCCATCGCCTTCATGGCGGCTGATCACGGTGGACGCGACGGTCAGGGAAATATCCTCCCAGCGCACGCGCCCCAGCTCGAACTGCTGCGCATCGCCGAAGACGTACACCCCTGGACGCACCTCGGTCAGCACCGAGTTGTCGCTCAGTTCGGCGGTCGGGGTGGAGCCCCCGCTGATGCGCTTGATGGCATGCCCGGCCTCGCGCAGCAGGCACGCTGCCTCGGCCAGGGCCTTGTGCTCATCGTTGAGTGCCGCGTCGATGCCGTCCGGCGAGTAGCTGTGGCCGGGGAAAGTGAAGATCCCATGCACGCGCATGCCTGCCGCACGGGCGGCATCGGCTATTTCCACCGCGCCTTGCGGGCTGGTGCCGCTTCGGTGATGGCCGCTGTCGATCTCGATGACGAGCTTGATCTTGGAGGCCTTCTCCCCCAGCATCCTGGCCATCTGCTGCACGGCCTGGACAGAGTCCGTGCCGATGCTCAGCTTGGCACGGCGCATCAGCTCCAGGATGCGTGCCGCCTGGGATTCATTGACCCACAGAGGGTAGGCGATGAAGATCTTCGCGACCCCGTGCAGCGCAAGCGCGAGGGCTTCGCCGACAGTTGCCACGGTGAGTCCGGCGGCACCGGCGTCCATCTGGCGTTCGGCGATTTCATGCATCTTGTGCGTCTTGGCATGCGGGCGCAGTTTCAGGCCCTGGCTCGCCACCCGGTGGGCCACCCGGTCAATGTTCTGCTGGAGCTTCGCTACGTCAACGATGACCTGCGGGGTGTTGATTCCGGCCGGGATAGTGCCCAAATTTTCCGTCCTTCTGCACTTGGCTGCGTCACGGGGAATCCTGGAAATAGGCATTCCCGCCGATCTGAAAGATTACCGCAGGAAGCTTTGTACAGGGGAAGGAAAAACTAGCGTGGCAGCATGCTTGACCGGGCCGACAGCTTGGTGGACAACTCATGCGCGTGGTGCAGCAGCAGGTTGCCCAGCTCTTCGCGGCGGTCCGCTTCAAAGCGCGTGTGGATCCCGGTCAGGCTCAGTGCCCAGGCAGGCTGTCCCGAGTTGTCGAAAACCGCAGCACCCATGCCCCAGCTGCCCTCGACGATCAAGCCGGGGTTGACCGAATAGCCCAGCTGGCGGGTTTCGGCGACCTTTTTGCGCAGCTCTTCGCGCGAATGCGCCGGCCCATATCCTGGCTCTAGATCGGCATCGCGCAGGTAGCGCTCAATGCCCTGTTCAGGCAGGAAAGCAAGGATCGCGATTCCGGCCGAAGCGACTCCCAGCGGGAAGCGCCGTCCTTCATACAGCACGAACGAGCGGATGGGAAAGGCTCCATCCTGGCGCAGCAAGCACACGGTTTCCTCCCCTCGCCGCGCCGAGAGGAACGCACTTTCCCCGGTCGCCTCGGCCAGCGCGGCAACATGCTCGCGGGCCAGTTCGCTGATGTCGTAGCGCTCGGCTGCCACCGCTCCCATGAGGTAGAGCTCGGGGCCAAGCAGCCAGCGGCCGGTGCGATGATCGTGGTCGCAGAATCCTTCGGTGGCCAACGCGCTGAGCAGGCGATGCACGGTGGGCCGGGCCAAACCGGTGCTCCGGGCAGTTTGCGTCGTGGTGATGCCCTCGGGCATTGCGGTGCTCACGGTGCGAAGCACGGCGGCCAGCCGCCCTACGACTTGGGTTCCAGCCGGGGAATTGCTCATGACCACATTATGGACGATCGGTTCCGGGCCGGATAATTCCCGCTTCATACTTTGTCGCCGTACCCCTGTTGCTATCGAGCTGGTCGGCGGATAATTCAGCACATGGAAAATACATGGCAAATCGTCGTCGACTGCGCCCGCCCGCAAGCAATGGTCCGGTTCTGGGCCGAAGCCTTGCGCTACGTTCCCGAGCCCGCCCCGGAGGGGCATCCCACGTGGCGCGCCTACTGGCAGTCCATGGGCGTGCCGGATGATGAATTGCCGCCCGGAACCGGTGATGAACCGGAGTCGCTGGTCGATCCGCAAGGTGGTGGGCCGAGGATTTGGTTCCAGCAGGTACCGGAGGCCAAGAGCATCAAGAATCGCCTGCATCTGGACTTGCTGGTCAGCGGCGGCCGCGGCGTTCGCTTCGAGGAACGCAGGCAAATCATCACCGACGAGGCGGAGCGCCTGGTGGCTCTGGGGGCCAAAGTCCGCACCGTTCACGACATGCCGGAGATGGGCCATTTCGCTATCTGCATGTTCGATATCGAAGGCAATGAGTTCGACATCGTCTAGCCCTTTCAGATGCGTCCATAATATGGACCGCTTGGCCATTCCTCCTCACCATCCGACCAGTTACCCGGCAATGCACCGGGTCTATTGCATGCTCACCTGCGACTACGTACGTTAGAGGATAAGCAGATCCGCGCTCCACATAGTGGACACATGGAGGAATCGATGACATCGAAGTTTCGGGATGACGCAGCCGCCGCCTTGGCTGCCGTCGTCAAGGATGGCATGACCATCGCAGTAGGCGGTTTCGGCCTCTCCGGCATCCCCAACCGCCTGATCACCGCACTGCGGGATTCGAAGGCAACCAACCTGACCATCGTGTCAAACAACATGGGCGTAGACGGCAAGGGGCTGGGCATCCTGCTGGAAAATAAGCAGGTCTCCAAGGTCCTGGCCTCCTACGTCGGGGAGAACAAGCTGTTCGCACAGCAGTTCCTCGATGGGGACCTGGAAGTTGAATTCTGCCCGCAGGGCACCTTGGCCGAGCGCTTGCGCGCTGGCGGGGTGGGCATTCCCGCCTTCTTCACCCCCACCGGCGTGGGAACTCCGATCGCCGAAGGCAAGGAAGTCATGGAATTCAACGGCAAGCCAGCGATCCTCGAGCGTGGCATCTTTGCCGATATCGCACTGGTCAAGGCGCACCAGGCCGACGCCGAAGGCAACCTGCGCTACCGGATGACCTCGAAGAACTTCAACCCGCTGGCCGCCATGTCCGGCCGCCATACCTTCGCCGAAGCCGAGGAAATTGTCGAGGGCTACCTGGATCCGTCGCTGGTGGAGACCCCCGGCATCTTCGTGCAGACCCTGGTGCAGGCCGATGCGGTCAAGGACATTGAACAGCGCACCGTGCGCAGCCGAAAGGAGGCCTGAGCATGTGGACACGCGATGAAATGGCGGCCATTGCCGCTAGCGAATTAACCGACGGCCAGTATGTGAATCTCGGTATTGGAATCCCCACGATGGTGGCCAATAACCTGCCGGAAGGCGTTTCGGTCAAGCTGCAAAGCGAAAACGGCCTGCTGGGCATGGGTCCCTTCCCCTATGAAGGTGAAGAAGATGCGGATCTGATCAATGCAGGCAAGCAGACCGTGACCATCCTGCCCGGCGGCAGCTTCTTCGATTCGGCGACCTCCTTCGGCATGATCCGCGGCGGCCACGTCCAGACCGCGATCCTCGGCGCCCTGCAAGTGGCCGCCAACGGTGATCTGGCCAATTGGACCATCCCGGGCAAGCTGGTCAAGGGCATGGGCGGCGCCATGGACCTGGTCGCCTGCACCCCGCGCGTGATCGTTCTGACCGATCACGTGGCCAAGGACGGGACATCCAAGATTGTGGAGAAATGCGACCTGCCGCTCACCGGAGTCGGCGTGGTCAACCGCATCATCACCGACCGAGCAGTGTTTGATATAGAAAACTCGACCTTGACCCTGCGTGCAGTAGCCCCGGGTGAAAGCGTGGAAACCATCAAGGACATCACGGCAGCAGAATTTGCCGTGGATATTGTGGAGGATCTGAAAGCATGACCGCAAAGATTGTGGGCTACGCCCGTACCCCATTCGTGAAATTCAACGGCGCCTTCGCCTCCGTCCCGGCCACCGAGCTCGGCGCCCATGCCGGCAAGGCCGCGCTGGAACGTGCCGGAGTTGATCCCAGCGAAGTCCAGCAAGTCATCGCCGGCCAGGTGCTGCAAGGTGGCGCCGGCCAGAACCCGGCCCGCCAATCCGCTGTGGGTGCCGGTATTGCGCTGGACGTTCCGGCCATCGCCGTGAATGCCGTATGCCTCTCAGGTGCCGAGGCCGTTGTGGCAGGGGCCCGCCTGATCGATAGCGGCGAGGCAGACGTTGTCCTGGCTATCGGCCAGGAATCCATGTCGCTGGCTCCGCACGTGCAGCGCGCCCGTGCCGGAACCAAATACGGTGCCATTGAACTGATTGACACCCTGGAATACGACGGCCTGACCGATGCTGCCGAGAAGCGTTCGATGGGCGCTTCCACCGAGGAGCACAATGCCAAGTTGTCGATGACCCGCGAGGCCCAGGATACGGTCTCGGCCGCATCCCACCAGCGCGCTGCCGCGGCCCGAGATTTCGCAGCCGGCGAGATTGCGCCATTTACCATTTCCAGCCGTCGCGGCGACACCACGATCAGCGAAGATGATGGCATCCGCGAAGCAACCACCGTGGAATCCTTGGGCAAGCTGCGTCCGGCCTTTGCCAAGGAAGGCACCATTACCGCGGGCAACTCCTCGCAGATCACCGACGGCGCAGCAGCCGTGGTGCTGGCCAGCGATGCGGCCATTGAGCGCCTGGGCCTGGAGCCGCTGGCTGAAATCCTCTCGCACGCTTTCGTTGCCGGCCCGGACCGCACCCTGCACGAGCAGCCATCCAATGCCATCAGCGCAGCCCTGGAGAAGGCCGGCGCCAAAGCCCAGGATCTGAAGGCCGTCGAAATCAATGAGGCGTTCGCCGCTGTTTCGGTGCAGTCCACCAAGGCACTGGGTCTCGATGCCTCCATCGTGAATCCGCATGGTGGCGCGATTGCCCTGGGCCACCCGATCGGCGCTTCCGGTGCACGCATCATTGGCACGTTGGCCCGCCAGCTCCACGAGATGCCGGCCGGCTCGCTGGGCGCCATCGGCATCTGCGGTGGCGGCGGCCAGGGCACCGCAATGGTGCTGCGTTCGCTGTAGCCGCTGTCCGATTAGCCGGTGCGGTTGGGTCTGTCGGGATCCAACCGCACCGGCTTTTCCTTTTACCGGTGAAGTGAAAGGCGGAACTCGCTCCTTAACCCGCCGCATGTTTCTTAACTGGACTTTGTTCTTCCACTTACTTGTTATGTAATTGGAAGGTCATATTCCAATTGTTCGACTTTAAGTTTCCAAGAACGCCCGGATGTGATGCCATCATCGCACCATGTGAGGACTCACCTTGGAAAATACGCAATTGCCTGATGATCCGAAGGTGCCACCGGCACCTTCGGATCCATTGCCAGCGCCGGCGGCACCGGCGAATCCGTTCCAGAATGCCGGGCAGAACCGGCAGGTCAGGAAATTCACCAACGCGGTCCTGGAACTGAAGTCCCGTGCCAGCCTGCAGCTTCTTGGATTCCAAGCCGGCGCCATTGCGGCCATTGGCATCGTCCTGGCTCTTTGCTACCTGATCCCCCTGGCCTCGATGGCCAAGGAGATCGGTGGCGGCAGCTCCGCTGAATTCAACGTGGCGTCCCAGCTCAATTCCTTCAAGGCCTTCATCATGGTCTTCGGTGCCGTCCTGGGCGGCGGGCTGAAGATCACCGGATCCGGAGGCGGATTCGGCATGTTCGGCGAGCTCAGCCTCGCATTCGCCCTCGTTTCGGTCACCTCCATCGTGGCAATCTGCGCCGCGAACTACCTGATCGTGCGCAAGCTGCGTCGTGGCGCACGCAACGGCGGATGGAAGAGCGCTGCATTGGCCTCCGGACTGCACGCGCTGGTCCTGTCATTGGTCTTCCTGGTCATTGCGCTCTTCGGGAAGCTCAGCATCCAGGGTGGCGAATTCTTCTCCGCCGCGGTGTCCCCGCGATATGCAGGTGTCTTCTTCACGATTGCCTTGGCCGTTTTCTTCTCGCAGTTCCTTGCCACCGCGCCCCAGCGCGCCAACGCCGGATCCCCATTGCTTACTGGGGTCCGCGAGGCCGTGGCCCTGGCTGTTTCGACCTTGGCCGCTTTCGCCTTGGTCGGCATCATTGCCGCATTCACCCAGCGTCCGGATGACATGCCCTGGAGCTTGGGCCTGATCCTGCTCCCGCTGCTGGGAACCATCGGTTCATATGTGGCAGCGCTGGGCTTCCTCGGGGCGCTGGCTCCGAATGTCTCCGGCATGGCCAGCTTCCTGGGCGAATACACCGCCGACGCCATGCCCGAATCCGTCCTGCGCATCTGGGATATCGCCGACGGCAAGGGTGCTTGGCTCCTGGTCCTGAGCGTCATCCTGGTACTCCTGGCGGCTATCCGTATTGGCGTGCACCGTGGTCGACTGGCCGCTGGCTTCAACCTGCAGCGCGCTTGGCAGCTGCCGGTAGCGGCTTTGGTCCTGTGGATGATTCTTGCCGGGCTGACCAACATCTCCCTGGGTGGCGCTATCACCGCCAACGAGATGGGCAACATGAGCGGCAGCATGTCCTACGGCATCACCTGGTACTCGGTGATCTTCTTGGCACTCGGGGCCGCAGCTGTCTCGCTGCTGGCAGAAATCCTGCCCTTGCAGGTCTACCGCTTCGCCCCATCCCTGCTGGCAGTGATTGCCGGCAAGGACGCCGCAGCGCGATGGATTTCCGGCCAGGCACCCGCCGTTGTTCCGGCTTCGCCGGTTGCAGCCGCACCCAGCCAGGCTGCTCCAGTTGCCGCCGCAGCCCAATCCACCCCTGCCGTGTCCGCCAACGGCCAGCCGATGGCTGGTGAACCGGCTCCGGCGCTGGCCCCGGCCTCGGAAGAATCCAAGAAGAAGGCCAAGGCCGTTGGCTTCTCGATTCTCGCGCTGGCAGTCATTGCCGGTCTGGGCTTCGGTGCCATCGCCTACCTGAACGGGCAGCGCAAGCCCGAAGCTGAAGTTGAGAAATACCTCGCGCTGCTTGCCGAGGGCCAGGCCGGCAAGGCGACCGAGATGGTCGACCCGGGGATCGACAACGCCTCGCGCGTCCTGCTCAGCGACGATGTCCTGGGCAACGCCAAGCAGCGCTTGGAACTCGTTGATGTCATCGAGGAATCCAAGGGCAAGGACTCGGCCCGTGTGCGAGCGATCTACTCCATCAACGGCGAGCGCCACGAACGCTCCTTCAATGTCGACGCGGGCGACAAGGACTTCGGCCTGCTCGATACCTGGGTGCTCAATGAAGCATTGATTGTTCCGGTGGAGATCACCTCCGATAAGAGCTCGGAAGTCACTGTCGGCAAGGCCAAGGTCAAGCTGCTTGAAAGCGAGGACTACTACGGCGAGGGACGTTCCTTCACCGGCAGCTTCTATGCCTACCCGGGCATCTATGATGTCTCAGCGCCTGGCAATGAATACCTGACGAGCGAAGCGCAGGAATTGCGCGTCAACCATCCTGATTCGCAGCCGGCACAGGCGGCGCTGGTTACGACCACCACCGAGAAGCTCGACGAGCTGGTTCTGGATGAGGTCAAGAAGTTCGCTACTGCCTGCGTGACCGTTCCAACCAACCTCGATGACGGTTGCCCGAGCACCTTGCAGTCCAAGGACATCGCATCGTTCTCTGTGAAGTCGCATGCTGAAAGCGTGGCCATCGAGGAATCGGGCAGTTTCTCAAGCTCCGAGATCGTCTTCAAGTACAAGCTCAATGACACGGAGTTCATTGATTACGACGAAGAAGAGCTCACCCGCAGCTTCACGGGCAGCGTGGATTGGTACGGCGAGAAGCCCCAGGTCACCGTCGAAGGCGCATCCTGGTGGTAAGCCGCTGCTTCAGCTGCTGCTAGCCCGCCGCTGACTAGAACGCAAAGCCGCGTGCCGGCCATGATCCATGGCCGGCACGCGGCTTTGCCCTTTGCTTCCTAATGCCACAGCGGTTCGCGCGAGACGTGGTTGACCAGTAGCTGCGCATCCAGCTCGACATAGGTTCCATTGGCCATGCGCGGATTGCTTTCGCCGGTGAGCGCGGCGATTACCGAGCAGATCAAGGCGCTATGGCTCACGACCATCACGTTCTGCCCGGGATGCTGATGGCAGATCTTGAACAATGCGTTCACTGCACGCCCCACCAGATGCTCTTCGGTTTCTCCGGTGCCAACCAGCAGCTGGCGCTGTTCGTCGGCGCCATCGGCCACCAGGGTGCCTTCGAGATCGCCGAAGTCCTGCTCCATCAGTTCCTGGTTTTCGTGCAGGGCACGGATGCCCAGGCTATTGGCGAGGATCTGCGCTGTTTGGCGGGCACGGAACAACGGGGAGGAATACACCGCGTCCCAAGTACCTTCGGGTGCCAGCTCGGTGGCCAGCTGCTGGGCTTGGCGGATGCCGGTATCGTTCAGTGGCAGGTCGCTGCGTCCATGCAGGCGTCCTGCCTTGTTCCATTCGGTCTGTCCGTGGCGGATCAGGATCAGGTTCTTTGCGCTCATCGTCTTCTTCTTTCTGGCATGCACCGAAGCAACAGGTGCCCGGTGCGAAGTAGTGTTCTTGAAGTCAGTTGCCGGTCTGCGAACTCTTGACCGGCGCTGGCAGCGGGGTGCTCGCGTGCAGCGCGGCGTACTGGCCGCTGGTTGCAGCGAACGCGTCGACCGATTTCGCCCCGACCTTGATGACATTGAATCCCGCTGCGGGCTCGTCAACGATCTGCGTCGGGGCAAATGGATTCATGTTGTAGGACACTGCAGGAGCCATGAACACCGGGGTGCTCAACAGCTGGCTGGTGGACGCCTGATGGTAGTGGCCGCAAAGGATTGCACGGATATCGCTTCCGGCGGCGATGGCCGCCAGCTCCATCGGGTTCTCCAGCCCGCGGCCGGCGCGGGCTTCATTGGCGGCTTCCACCGGAGGATGGTGCAGCAGAAGCAGGGATCCGCGCGGCGCCGGAACCGCCAGCAGCGAGGCAAGCCAATCGAGCTGCCGCTGTTCCAAGCGTCCCCGGGCCAACTGGAATCCCCCGCTGTCCAAGCCGATAATCCGAAGCCCCAGGACCTCGTGCACCGTGTCGGCTGGATGCGGACCGGTGGACAGACGCCTGGTGTTGAAGGATTCTCCAATCGCGCCCAACGGATCATGGTTGCCCGGAATGGTGATGACCGGGCAATCCAGTTCGCGCTGGGCCTGGTTGAAGATCCCTGCGGCCCGCTCATGGATGTCCGAACCGCGGTCTGCGATATCGCCGGTCACCACAATGGCATCCGGATCCAGGCACGCGGCTGCTTCCAGCGCCTGTTCTGTTCGTTGCCACGAATCAATGGATCCGTGAAGCAGCTGCCCTTCGGGACGCAGGTGGGTGTCGCTCAATTGGATTATCGTCAGAGGTTCCATTTTTTCCTCCTTCACGGCTGCTGCATATCATCCCATTGAACGCCGGGGTTCTGGCCAGCAGGTGAACAGGGCGTCGACGCCATATGAAGTCCTGAAGAATCGGGGTTTTGCCGATAATCGGACAAATCGGCCATGGAAGGCAGGTAAAACTGGCTGACACATGCTTTCTGGCGCATATGAACGGCGAGTAGCATCCAAAACGACTAATCTTAGAAGAGAAGATTTGAATCCACCGAGGAGCTATATCCATGACCGGCAGCAAAGTCGTCGCCTTTGGCCACTTCCAGCCAGAGCGCATCGTCCCTAACACCGAGCTGGAAAAGTTGGTGGAAACCAGCGATGAATGGATCACCCGACGTGTCGGCATCGAAGAACGCCGCTGGGGAACCGGTGTTGAAACCGTAGACTCCATGGCCATCAAGGCCGCAGAGATGGCGCTGGGCAACGCAGCTGGCATCAAGGCAGCCGATATCGACATGATCATCGTCGCCACCTGCACCGCTACGGACCGTTCGCCGAACATGGCCGCACGCGTAGCTAACGCCCTGGGCATGGACCAAGGGCCGGCAGCGGTGGACGTGAACGTGGCTTGCGCAGGCTTTGCCCACGCCGTTGGCCTGGCCCAGGGCGCCATTGCCGCTGGCTCGGCGACGAATGCCCTGGTTATCGGCTCGGAGATGCTCACCGACTACACCGACTTCACCGATCGCACCACCTGCGTGCTGACCGCGGACGGCGCTGGCGCTTTCGTGATCACCGCATCGGAAGACAACGGCATCTCGCCGGTGGTCTGGGGTTCGGTTCCATCCCTGTCCGATGCAGTGCGCATCGAAGAAGAAAACAACATGAAGTTCGCGCAGAACGGCCAGAGCGTTTACCGCTGGACCGTCACGCAGCTGCCGAAGATCGCTTCGAAAATCATCGACCGTGCCGGCATGAAGCCTGAGGAGCTGGATGCCGTTGTCCTGCACCAGGCCAACCTGCGCATCATCGAGCCATTGGCAGAGAAGATCGGCGCACCGAACGCGCGCGTGGCCACCGATGTGGTGTACTCGGGCAACACTTCGGCCGCTTCGGTTCCGCTGGCTCTTTCCAAGTTGATGGCTTCGGATGAGCCATTGCCTTCGGGTTCCAAGGCGTTGCTCTTCGCTTTCGGTGGCGGCCTGGCTTACGCCGGCCAGATCATCACGATCCCTTAAGTATTTCGCCATGAGTGGGCGCTACGGCATTTTGCCGTGGCGCCCACTAGTGCTTTAACGGTGCCTTCCGCATCAGCCTAAAAAGCTGCTCCGAACCCCTTGCAACAACGCGTTAGTGACTGCTAACGTATTTTTCATGCTTGATCTACTGGAAGTCGCTTCCGAGCCAACGCGCAGGCGCTTGATTCAGTTGCTGGGTTCCGGGGAACGCACGGTGACGGAACTGGCCGCGAACTTCGCCGTCAGCCGCTCCGCCATCTCGCAACACCTGCTGCTGTTGATTGACGTAGGACTGCTGCAAGCCCGCAAGGATGGCCGCAGCCGCTACTACTCGCTGGACCCTGCAGGCATCACGAAGCTCAAGGCCCTCCTTGACTCGTTCTGGAATACCGAACTCGACCTGCTCGTTGCCGAGGCCGCCGAATTGGCGTCGTTCAATGGGCCACCGCACCAGCCACCAGGGGAAAAGCCATGAGCTTTGAACGAACAGTCATCCTCCCCGTTGACGCCGACACCGCCTTTGCACTGGTCACCAACCGGGAACGCCTTCGCCGCTGGCAAACCGTTGCCAACCGCGTTGACCTGCAGACCGGCGGCAGCTACCGCTTCACCATGGGTCCGGGCCACCAGGCCTCGGGCACTTTCACCGAAATCGAGCCCGGCAAGCGCCTGGTCTTCACCATGGGATGGGAAGGTTCGGATGCCGTTCCGCCCGGCGATTCGACGGTTTTCATCAACCTGGAACCGCTGGATCAGGGCACGGCCCTGACCTTGCGCCATGAGGGGCTGGACGCCGAGCAGTCCTCGGGCCACGCCGAGGGATGGAACCACTTCCTGGATCGGCTGAAGGAGTTTGCCGAAACCGGCGAAGCAGCCATCGACGAGTGGAACGCCGTGCCCGAGCCGCAGAATCCGATCGTTTCCGCCGAGGGCTCCGTGGCAGCCCTGCAGTTCATCCTGAACAACATCTGCGCAGCGGACCTGGCCAAAGCCACTCCCTGCTCCGAGTTCTCCGTGAGCGAGCTGCTGGATCACCTTGCGGGTTCGGTCTCGATGATCGGCGGTGCCCTGGGCGCTGCGGTATCCGATGACCCGGCCCTGGCGCCGGAAGCACGCATCGCCAACCTGGTGCAGCCGACCCTGGAGGCTTTTGCCGCTCGCGGCGTTGCCGGCGAGATTGATCTCGGATTCGCTGTCATGCCGGCTTCAGTGGTTGCCGGGATCCTGAATCTGGAACTGATGGTTCACGGGTGGGACTTCGCCCAGGCGACCGGCCAGGAGTTCGCGATCCATCCTGGCCACGCGGAATACGTACTGGGCTTGGCACGTAAGACTGTGGGACCGGCTCAGCGCACCTCCGGTTCCTTCGCGGAAGAAACCATGGTCGCCGAATCCGCCAGCAGCCTGGATCGCCTGATTGCGTTCACCGGCCGCGTTCCCGCAGGAGCCTGAGGACCTCCCATGGTTGATGCCTCCACGAGCATCGCTATCGACCGGCCACGTTCGGTGGTGGCCGGCTACGCGATGAACCCGCTGAACGCTCCGGCGTGGTACCGGAATATCCACTCGGTGCGCCGGCTGGATCCCCATGGCTTCGGCCTCGGATCACGCACCGCCTTCGAAGCCAGGTTCCTTGGACGGAAGCTTTCCTACACCTACGAAGTCACCAGGTTCGCGCAGAACGAGGAACTGGTCATGGCCACCGCGCAGGGCCCGTTTCCCATGCGCACCACCTATCGCTTCGAAGCGATAGGGCCAACGGCGACCCGGGTCCAGCTGCGCAATGACGGCGAGCCAACTGGCTTCGGCAAACTGGCCGGCCCGCTGATGGAAATGATGATGCGGCGAGCCAATATGGCTGATCTCCGGGCGCTGAAAAGCATCCTGGAGAAAGACTGAGGACCAGCGGCGAACACCGCGGATACCTTGCCTGTGGCATCGTGTCCGCGGTGTTCGCGCGTCACTGACCTGAGCATTCCCGATTGCTCCAGTTCTCGACTTGACGTTAAGTGGATCACACCCCAGACTGGTACACGTGAACCTGTCTGACAGCTGGACACCCGGACAGCAACCGATCGAACGACGATCCGCTGCCGAAGGCGTCTTCCATGCACTCCGCCTAGCCATTGAAGCCCAGGAAATCGCCATCGGTGCGAAACTGGGATCCGAAGCTGCCCTCGCGGCCGACTACGGCGTGAGCCGCTCGGTCATCCGCGAAGCGCTGCGCTCCTGCGCGGCCCTGGGCCTGACCCGCACCGAAACCGGGCGCGGCACCTTCGTGGTCTCCCACCGGCCCACCCGCGAGCTGAAACTGGGCACGTTCTCCTCCGACGACCTGCACGAAGCCCGTCCGCATATCGAGATCCCGGCTGCCACCCTCGCCGCCACCCGGCGCACCGCCGAGGACCTGGAGCGGATCAGCGGGCTGATCGAGGCGATGGAGCAGGAAGACGACCCGGCAGCCTGGGTCGAGCTGGACGCCGCCTTCCATGCCGCGATCGCCCAGGCCAGCGGCAACTCGGTGTTCTCCAAGGTCGTCGCGGACATCCGCGAGGCCATGGCCCGCCAGTCCGAAACCGTGAACCTGGTTGCCGGCCGCCGGTCGCCGTCGAACTCGGAGCACCAGGAAATCTACCAGGCCATCGCCGCCCAAGACCCGCAAGCGGCCAACAATGCGATGGCCAAGCACCTCAATGCGGTGCAGCAAGCAGTATCCACCATAGTCAGGAGCAAGAAGTGACCCCCGCCGATCCCCAGACCCTGCGCGCTTCGCTGGTCGTTGAGGCACTGCCGCAGCACGAACCGCTGGTCATCGCCACCCGCGGCGAGGCCGTGGAGTCCATCCACTACGGCTCGGCCGTGCTGCTGGATCCCGCCGGCTCCATCGCCGCCAGCCGCGGCGATGCCCAGGCCGCGTTCTACCCGCGCTCGGCGCTCAAGCCGCTGTTCGCCGTGGGCATGCTGCGCGCCGGACTGCAGCTCGACGACCAGCAGCTGGCCTTGGCCTCGGCCAGCCACTCCGGGAGCCCGCGCCACCTGCAGGTCGCCGAATCCACGCTGGCCGCCGCCGGCCTGGACCACACAGCGCTGCGCAATTCCACCGACCTGCCCTACGGCGTTGCCGAGCGCCAGGACTACCTGGCCGCTGGCGGCAAGGCCACCGCGCTCGCGCAGAACTGCTCGGGCAAGCACGCCGCACTGGCGGCCCTGTGCGAGCTCAAGGGCTGGGACACCGCCAACTACCTGCACGACGAGCGCCTCCTGCAGCTGCTGCAGGACACCGTGGAGGATCTTTCGGGCGAACAGATCTCCGGGGTGAGCACCGACGGCTGCGGCACCCCGGTCTACCGGATGACCCTGGCCGGATTGGCCCGCGCCTTCGGCAAGCTGGCCAGCGCCGCGCAAGGCACCGCCGAGGCACGCGTGGCCGCGGCAATGGCCGGCTACCCGGAACTGGTAGCCGGCGTTGGCCGCGATGTCACCGCCCTGATGCGCGCGGTGCCCGGCTCCGTGGCCAAGGACGGTTTCGAGGGCATCCAGGCCGTGGGCCTGCCCGATGGCAGCGCGCTGGCCGTGAAGATCGCCGACGGCTCGGACCGCGCCCGGATGCCGATCACCGCCAAGCTGCTCGCCGAGCACCTCGGCTCCGAGGCCGCGATCGCCCTTGAACCGCTGGCTACCAGCCCGGCCTTCGGCGGCGGTGCGCCCGTGGGCCTGCTGGCCGCACTGTAGTTTTTTCCGTTCCAACCATTTCAACGAATCCTGGAGAAGAATCCACCATGCCTGAAACCTTGCTCAGCGGCCAGACCCGCAGCGAGCATGACCTGATCGGCGACCGCGATATCCCGGCGGATGCCTACTGGGGCGTGCACACGCTGCGCGCCAAGGAGAACTTCGACATCACCGGCACCGAGCTGTCCGGCAACCCGCACCTGATCCGCGCATTGGCGCGCGTGAAGCAGGCCGCGGCGCGTGCCAACCACGAGCTGGGGCTGCTGGACGCCCAGCGCGCGAACGCCATCGACCAGGCCTGCGAGGCCATCGCCGGCGGGGCGCTGCATGAGCAGTTCATCATCGACCCGATCCAGGGCGGGGCCGGCACCAGCACGAACATGAACGCCAACGAGGTCATCGCCAACCTGGCGCTGGAAATCCTGGGCCATGCCAAGGGCGAGTACTCCTTCTTGCACCCCAACGACCATGTGAACCTCTCGCAGTCCACCAACGACGCCTACCCGACCGCGGTGAACATCGCCACGCACTTCGCCACCCAGCCGCTGCTGGCAGCCATCGAGGTGCTGCAGGATTCGTGCATCGCCAAGGCCGCCGAGTTCCGCACCGTGGTGAAGATGGGCCGCACCCAGCTGCAGGACGCCGTGCCGATGACCGTGGGCCAGGAGTTCCGCGGCTGGGCCGTGACCCTGGGCGAGGACCGGGCGCGGCTGGAGGAATCGCTGTGCCTGGTCACCGAGATCAACCTCGGCGCCACCGCCATCGGCACCGGGCTGAACGCCCCGGCCGGCTATGCCGAGGCCGCCTGCCGCCACCTGCGCGAGCTGACCGGCCTGCCGCTGACCACCAGCCCGGACCTGATCGAAGCCACTTCGGATGTGGGCGCGTTCGTGCACCTCTCGGGCGTGCTCAAGCGCGTGGCGCTGAAGATCTCCAAGATCTGCAACGACCTGCGCCTGCTCTCCTCCGGTCCGCGCGCGGGCCTGAACGACCTGCAGCTGCCGGCCGTGCAGTCCGGCTCCTCGATCATGCCCGGCAAGGTCAACCCGGTGATCCCGGAAGTGGTCAGCCAGATCGCCTACCAGGTGGTGGGCCACGACTTGACCGTGACCATGGCCGCCGAGGGCGGGCAGCTGCAGCTGAACGCCTTCGAGCCGGTGATTGTGCACTCGATCGGGCTCTCCCTGAAGCACCTGGCCAACGGCTGCCTGACCCTGGCGCACAAGTGCATCGACGGGATCACCGTGGACGAGCAGGCGCTGCGCCGCGAGGTGGAGAACTCCATCGGCCTGGTCACCGCGCTGAACCCGCGGCTGGGCTACGCGGCATCCACCTCGGTGGCCCTCGAAGCGCTGCACACCGGGCGCGGCGTGGCCGAGCTGGTGCTCGAACGCGGCCTGCTCTCGGCCGAAGACCTCAATGAGTTGCTCTCCCCCGAGCGCCTCGCCAACCTCACCGACTAGATCCGAGGAATCATATGGATAATTCCACTCCGCACGCCACCGCGGCGCACGTCCCCGATGCCGCGCTGACGGCCGGCGACAACGATTACCACAAGGGCCTGTCCTCCCGGCAGATGCAGATGATCGCCATTGGCGGCGCCATCGGCACCGGGCTGTTCATGGGTGCCGGCGGCCGGTTGGCCGAAGCCGGACCGGGCATTGTCATCAGCTACGCAGTCTGCGGCTTCTTCGCCTTCCTGATCCTGCGGGCGCTGGGCGAACTGGTCATGCACCGCCCGTCCACCGGTTCCTTCGTGTCCTACGCCCGCGAGTTCTACGGCGAGAAGGCGGCCTTCGCCACCGGCTGGCTGTACTGGCTGAACTGGGTAATGACCGCCATTGTCGATATCACCGCGGTGGCCCTGTACATGGGCTTCTTCGGCAAGTACGTGGGGTGGATCAGCTCGGTGCCCCAGTGGCTCTGGGCGCTGCTGGCGCTGGCCGTGGTGCTGGCCATGAACCTGATCTCGGTCAAGGCCTTCGGCGAGATGGAATTCTGGTTCGCACTGGTCAAGGTCGTGGCCCTGGTGGCCTTCCTGATCATTGGCTGCTACTTCGTCATCTTCGGCACGCCGCTGGCAGGACATGAGGTCGGCTTCTCGCTGCTCAGCTCCAATGGCGGGCTGCTGCCCAATGGCCTGCTGCCGGTGCTGGTGCTGATGCAGGGCGTGGTCTTCTCCTATGCTTCCATCGAGCTGATCGGCACCGCCGCGGGCGAAACGGAGAATCCGGAAAAGGTCATGCCCAAGGCGATCAACACCGTGATCATCCGCATCGCCGTATTCTACGTCGGCTCGCTGGTGCTGCTCTCGCTGCTGCTGCCCTACACCGCGTACAGCGCCGGGGAATCGCCGTTCGTGACCTTCTTCGGATCCATCGGCGTGCAGGGCATGGACGTGGTGATGAACCTGGTGGTGCTCACCGCGGCGCTGTCCTCGCTGAACGCCGGGCTCTACTCCACCGGGCGCATCATGCGCTCCATGTCATTGAACGGCTCGGCGCCGAAATTCGCCGGGCGGATGAACAAGGCCGGGGTTCCCTACGGCGGCATCGTGATCACCGCTGTGGTGGCCGTGTTCGGCGTGGTGCTCAACGCCGTGGTCCCGGCCAAGGCCTTCGAGATCGTGCTGAACTTCGCGGCCATCGGCATCATTGCCTCCTGGGGGATGATCGTGCTGTGCCAGATGGCGCTGGTGAAGTCCGCCAAGCGCGGCGAGCAGCAGCGCCCCGGCTTCCGGATGCCGCTGGCTCCGGTCTCCGGCTGGGTCACCCTGGGCTTCCTGGCCCTGGTGCTGGTGATGATGGCCTTCGATAATCCCATCGGCACCTGGACCATTGCCTCGCTGGTGGTCATCATCCCGTTGATCATCGGCGGCTGGTACTTGTGCCGCGGACGGATCAACGAGATCGCCAAGGCGCGGCTGCACAACGAGCAGCCGGCCAACCAGCGGTAGCAGGATCCCGGGACCGGCCCGGAAGCAGCCTAGAGCTGCTTCCGGGCCGGTCTTTTCTTGCGTTCCGGGCTTGGCCTAGCCCTTGACCGGCTGCACGCTGAGCAGGATTTCGCGCACCAACGCGTATTCCTGGGTATCCAGGAACTGCTGTGCCTGCTGCTTCACCGGGTCATCCGGGACGCCGTGGTCTTCCAGATAGTCCTCTTCGACCCACATCATCGGCGACTGCTCGCCGACCTTGAAGAAGTTCAGATCCGGGTTCTCATTGCGCTGGGCGAGCACTTGGTCATCGACCAGGGCAATATCGAACCCGGAATCCTTCTCGCCATCTTCCTGGCTGGTCGATTCCCAGAACTCGGCAATGAGGCTGGCGGGATGGAAGCCGGTGCCAGCTCCGGGGTCCGGCAGCTCTTCGCGGTCCAGTAGCTCCCGCTCGTACAGCGACATGTCCCCATCCGGCGAGGTTGCCGTGGTGGGGATCAGCGTGAGCACATGCTTGCCCTGCGCGTCCTTGATCTCCCATTCATCCCATTCGGTGCATTCACCCTCGCAGTCATCCCCGGTGGCGGTCCACTGCTCCGGGGTCATGAACTGGATGCTATGCACTTCATGCTCTTGGCTCAGCTCGGGCGCCGCCGTGCTTGGCGCATCCGGGCTTTCGGCGCTTGACGATGGGCTGGATTCGGGGCTCGAAGCCTCCGGCGAGCTGGCACTTGCCGATGGCGATGTGCCGCTTGGCGCAGGTTCCTGACTGGGTGTCGAGTCCGGCTGGGCTCCCTGGCAGGCAGCCAGCATCAGGGCTGCTGCGCACATCATCGGGAGCGCGCCGAGACGGGTTCTGGCACGGTTCATCTTTTCCAACTCCTTGATCCATGATCCGGTCATGCAGCTGACATCGCGAGCTCCCCCATTGAATTCATCCTCCACTCAATTGCAGGTTTTTCCAATAGCGGCGGCATCACGCCTTGGTTGCAAGTTGTCCCGGTCTTGTTGCCGATGCCAGGTAATTTTCGATTTCCGGTAGTGCCCAGCCGCGAACAGTGGCAAGATATGTGAAGTGGAACACTCTAAGCATTCATTTCATAATTTAGATTCATTTATTGGCCTGGGCCGCCTCGGCGACCTGGCGCTCTCCCCCGACGGCACCAAGCTCGTCACCACCCTCAGCGAGCTTTCCGAGGACGGGACGAAATACGAAAGCGCCCTTTGGTCGCTGGATCCCAAAGGCGAAGCACCAGCACGCAGGCTGACATTCGGCGAGCACGGCGAATCGCAACCGCAGTTCACCGCCAACGGCGACCTGCTCTTCGTGGCCAAGCGCTCGTCGAAGGAAGACGCCAAGGCCGAAGGCTGGATCCTGCCGGTAGCAGGAGGCGAAGCCCGCTCGGTGATTTCCCACCCTGCCGGGGTGCAGTCCTTGCGGATCTGCCAGCAGTCCCCGCAGACCATCGTGCTGCGCGCCTCGGCCTTCTCCCGCGCCAAGGACCTGGACGCCGAAGCGGCACTGCGCACCGGCCGCAAGGACAAGAAGGTCTCGGCGATCCTGCACACCGGCTACCCGGTCCGCTACTGGGACGAAGATCTGGGCCCGTCCACCCCGCACTACTACACCGGGTCCCTGCCGGGCCTGCAGGACGCCACCAGTACCCAGCTCACCGACCTCACCCCGGGCATCGGCGCGAATCTGGAGGATACCTCCTACGACGTTGCTTCCAATGGCAGTTTCCTGGTCACCGAATGGCAGGTTCCCGAAGGCCGGGCTTCCTCAGCCCCGGGAGTGATGCGCATCGACCTGCACACCGGCGCCCACGAGATGCTGCTGGCCCCCGATGCCCAGTACGAATATACGCTGGGCAAGATCAGCCCGGATTCAACCCAGCTGGCCTACGCCCGCTGGGAGCGTTCCACCGCCGATACCGCCCCGGTCTTCGAGTTGTGGCTGATGGATCTGGCCGACGGCGCCACCCACCGGATCGCCGCCGGCTGGGACCGCTGGGTCAATGACCTGCAGTGGGTTCCCAACGGGCGCTCGCTGCTGCTGACCGCCGATGACAACGGCCACGCACCGGTCTTCCATCTGAGCCTGTACAACGACAAGATCACCCGGCTCACCGATGACGGCGCGTACACCGATCTGGCCATCAGCAGCGACTCGCGTACCGCCTACGCGCTTCGTTCCAGCTACCTGTACCCGGCCGAACCGGTGGCCATCGACCTGGCGCACACCGGGGACCTGGAGCCGGGCGAATTCGCGGCCTTGACCGAGCTGCGTTCCCCGGTCTCCCGCCCGGCCCTGCCCGGAACGCTCACCGAGGTGTCAGCCACCGCCGATGACGGGTCGAGCATCCGCGCCTGGCTGGCCCTGCCCGCCACCGCTTCTGCCGCCGACAAGGCGCCGCTGCTGCTGTGGATCCATGGCGGGCCGCTGGGCTCGTGGAATGCCTGGAGCTGGCGCTGGAGCCCATGGCTGCTGGTGGCCCAGGGGTATGCCGTGCTGCTGCCGGATCCGGCCCTGTCCACCGGCTACGGCCAGGAGTTCATCCAGCGCGGCTGGGGCCGCTGGGGCCAGGAACCGTACACGGACCTGCTGGCCATCACCGATGCCGCCGAGGCGCGGCCGGACATCGATGAAACCCGCACCGCCGCCATGGGCGGCTCCTTCGGCGGCTACATGGCCAACTGGGTGGCTGGGCACACCGACCGCTTCAAGGCCATCGTCACCCATGCCAGCCTGTGGGCGCTGGAAGGCTTCGGCAAGACCACCGACGCCGCGTTCTACTGGACCCGCGAGATGAGCCCCGAAATGCGCGAGCAGAACTCGCCGCATCATTCGGTGGGCAGCATCGTCACCCCGATGCTGGTCATCCATGGCGACAAGGACTACCGGGTGCCCATCGGCGAGGGCCTGCGCCTGTGGTACGAGCTGCTGGCCGATTCGGGGCTGCCCCAGAAGGAAGACGGCAGCACCGAGCACCAGTTCCTGTACTTCCCGGATGAGAACCACTGGGTGCTGTCCCCGCAGCACGCCAAGATCTGGTACCAGGTAGTCACCGAGTTCCTCTCCCAGAAGGTGCTGGGCAACGCGCCGCAGGAACTGCCCGAGCTGCTGGGCTAGAACCGCGCAGTGCCGGACTGCCGGGGCGGAGTCATTTCTGCCCCGGCAGTTCCACTGGCGCTGGAGCATCTCCCCCGGCACCGCGGCTGGCCAGCACCAGGGCTTTGGCCCGTCGCGCCACGTCGGCATCGCGTTCGCCCAGCAGCGCTACCAGCCGGGCCAGATGCGCAGCGCGCTGGGCATAGCCGGCGGCAAGCCGCTGGCCCAGGGTCATCGAGGACAATTCCTGGGCCTCGCGCCACGCCATCATCAGGGCACGCTCGAACAATCGCTGCCCGGCCTCGTCGGCGGTCCCGTCCGCGGTCGCGCCGAGCACGGCCACCGCATTGATCTGCGAATCCTCCAAGCCCATGGCCAGCTCCTCCAGCTGCCGGCGCGATTGCTGGACCGATCGCGAGCCGCGGGAGAACCTGGTCAGCTGCGTGCTCGCCCCGAGCAGGTACTGGATCACCTGGACCACATTGATCACCGTGAAGAACAGCATGAACACGAGCATCCAGTACAGCAACGTGGTGTTGTAGTCCGGCTGCTCATAGCCGGCCCGCTTGAGCACCACGGCGAAGTCCTCGGCCGTGCCGGCAACTTCCATGGCAGGATAGCTCGACTCGTAGATGCTTCCATGATCCCACCCGCCGGTCGTTCCCCAGGAGGCGGTTCCGCTGATGACCGCTCCGGAAATCAACCCGGGCATGATGCCCTTGCCGGCATCCGTGATCAGCAGCGGGATGATCGTCAGGTCCTCGGCCAGCTCGCCGTTGGAAGGATCCGCGCGATCAGAGTATTCGTCCTTGATCCGCAAGATCGCCGAGCGCACGCTCTCAGGTGTCGACTCGCGGAAGTCATAGCCTTCGACCTCCTTGATGTCCAAGTAGGCCTCCGCATCGCGCACCGCGACCAGGATCTGCTGCGGGGTGTCGAAGTCCTCTTCCATGTACCGGCGGATCTCTGCCTCATCTACCAGCTGCCCCTGGTCATCGATTTCAAGTTCCATCCCCCGGCCGGACCCCTCATAGGTGCGTTCGGGCTCGTTGGATATCGAGGAGACGATGAGCCCCGAGGCGATCAGGCTGGCCACCAGCAGGGCCGCGAGCAGTCCGGCGGTCCAGACCCGGCGCCGCTTGGACGGTTCATCGCCAGCTGCCTTGCGGGTGCCGGCGAAGCGGGCCAGCATGCGCTGCCAGGCTGCTCGTTTGCCCAGCGTCCCTCCGGCGACCTGGTCGGTCTGCATCGTGTCACCGAGCACCCCGCGGGCCAGCGCATTCGCCATGGCGATCTGCTGCAGCGCACCCTGCTTGGTTGCCGGCGGGAGCCCCAGGCTGGCGCGCAGCTCATTGTGCTGGCTGCCGATCTGTGGCACGTCCTGCTTCAGGCCCCGCGGATAGCGGCGCAGCCGGGTGGCGATTTTCCCGGCAAGCTTGGCCAGCCGCTTTTCGGCCTCGGACCAGCGCTCGATGGCCGTGCGCTGGCCGGTGTCGCCATGGGCGGTGTTGAGCAGTTCGCCCAGAGCGCTGCGGAAGTTCTCCAGATCCCCGCCGGCCACCATGGTGCCGGGAGCCGTTTCCAGCCGGATCAGCAGCGCCGTGGCAGCATCGTTGATCGGAGAGCTGAGCTTGTCGAAGGTGGACCCGGTGCCGGCCAGGCGCGCATGCACCGAGCCGGCACCCATCAGCGAGTCGGCCAGTTCCGTCAGCTTGCGCGCGTCGGCCTCGAAAGCGGCCAGTTGCTGCCCGGTGCTCTTTTCCAGGCACTCTGCGCGCGTGAACAGCGAGTGCACCAAGGGCTCTTCGCGGCGGGCGGCCTCCAGGGACAGGGATTCGAGCTGCCGCCACGCCTTGGTGAATCCGGCTGGGCGGCGCGATGGGTCGGTGGCTTGGTAGGTGGCTTCCAGCGCTTCGAGATCCAGGACCACGCGGGCCAGCTTGCGCTGCGCCGCGGCCAGCCGCCGGTGCCGGGATGCCCACCGGGAGCGGAAGCGAAGGGCGCTGGCCAGGAACGCGGCGGTGAGCATGGCGCTGGCGCCGACCACGGCAAACCAGAAGATCGCCGAGTTGCTGGGCGAATCATCCAGCAGCACGGCGGCGGTATGCGCGGCGGCCACCACCGCCTTGGGTCCGTGGCCTACCGACACGTTCTTGACGAAGGCATCCTCGATATCGAAGCGCAGGTCGGTGTGCGCGTCATCGGACGCGGCCAGATTCCGGTCCAGACCCACCCCGGAGAAGCGCTGCTCGGCATCGCTTTGCCCGGAATCCCGGTTGTCCATCTTGGTCGAGACGATGATCTGGTTTTCGGGCACTTCTCCGCGCAGCAGTTCATCACCCGTTAGCCAGCGTTCGGCGACGACCAGTTCCAGCGGGGCCGTGGCCCGCACTGGGTGCCGGGCCAGCTCGGCGTCCACCGTCTGCTGGGTGATATTGAAAGGGTTCTCGCCCTGGACAACCACTTTGACCTCATAGGGTGCCGGGACGTTGGCTGCCTGCACTGCCAGCACGGCGCGCACGCCCAGGGCCGTGGTCACCAAAGCCATGGCAATGGCGGCGATGGCAGTCCAATGGAAGGGGCGGCGCAGGCGCCGCCCGGTCGAATCATGCATCAAGCGGGCAGGCATCAGCAGGCCTCGCTTCCCGGCAAGAAATTTCTGAGCACCGCCATGGGATCATGCTCCAGCGCATCGGCGGCCGGTTGCTTGCCTGCCATCCGCTCACCCAGCCCTTGCGGGACCTTGAGCCGTGCCTGCCCGGCTTGCTCCAGCGCATCGCGCAGCACGCTATCGAGCTCGTCGCGCAGCTCCCATAGCCGCTCAAGGATTCCAGGAGCATCCTCCGCCCCGGTGCCCCGCCGGCCCACCCGGGTTCGCAGCAGCTGCAGCTCATCGGCATGGGTGATGATCACGGTGCGCGCGGCCTGGGCGCAAGCCAGTTGCCCGGCACCGGGAAGATCGAGGAACAGCGCCAGGTCCTCCAGCCGTGCACGGTGGTATTCGAAAATCCGGTTCCAGGACTCGCGCGAATCCCGTGGCCGTGCCGTGAAGGCATGGGCCAGCTGCACCGCGCCGCGCAGCAGCGAGAGCTCGTGCTCGCGGTCGCGCAGCTGGGCCAGCTGCGCTTCGGAGACCTGCTGTGGCTGCGGGGAATCCGGGTCCGTGTCCAGTGCGCGCAAGGCGCCTGGCTGGGAGCCGGCCCGTTGCCTTTCAAGTTCTGCCATCACCTGCGCCAAGCGGCTCTCCTGCGGCAGGCCGGGATTGGGCACCGGATGGCGGCCCAGGTAAATGCTTGCTCGCTGGATCCGTGATTCGAGCAGCTCGGCCTCCTTGTTGCGATCGGCGGCGGCTGCCTGCCGGGCCTTTCGGCGCTTGGCACGCCAGGCCCATGCGAGCAGGAATGCAATGGCCGCGGCGAGCGCGCCCACGGCGATCACCTTGGCCAGTGTCCGGTCAGGCGGTGCCTGCAGCTGCTGCGTGGTGGCCAGCGCGACGGCGGTGATCCCCGCGGTGTAATCCCCGGCGGCGAACTCTCCCTGCCCTGCCTCCAGGATCCGCTGCTGGCTTCCCGGTGCGGTTTCGCGCACGTCGCGCCCGGAATCCACGGCGATTTCCACCGGATCCCCGGCTTCCTGGGGAAGCATCACGCCGATGGCGATCCAGCCTTCCCCGACATAGCCCAGCGTCTTTCCGTTCTCCAGCCAGTCATCGCTCAGCGCGTCGCTGTCGCCGAACATCAGCATCCCGCGCACCAGCTGGCCGGCGCCCTTGAGATTGTTGGGTTCCTGGTCCACCCCGAGCAGGATTTTCGCATCTTGGCCATCGACAGCCGCCCGGACCTGATCCATGATTCTTTCTGAATCCACATCATCGAGCGCCGCGTCGGTGACCGCCAGATAGAAGTTCCCCTCTTGGGAGCTCACCGAAGGAATGCGGACGGTGCCTTCGTCTTCGGAATCCCCGCCGGGTGTCGCCGAGGGGTAGACCGGTGCCGGCGATGGCGCCTCTAATTGGGCGGCTTGCGCGCTTGTCAAGGACGGGATGCTGCCCGCGCCGAGGCCAAGTCCGAGGCAGACCGCGAGCATGCTTGCCAGCAGGGCCCTGCGTGGTACCGGCGGTCCGAGGCGGCGGGGACGAGTCATGGAAACTACTGTATCAACAGGGGTTCGACTAATCTGGCTTCACGTGGAACAGCACGCATCTACCCGGTCAGCGGATCCCACCTGCTCCCCACCTGCCAGAGCTTGTCCGGATTCGAAACCTGCAAGATCGTTCGGATGGATCCCTCGGCCACTTCGATCGCGACCACGTCCTGCCGGTCCGCCAGCCTGAAGAGCAACGCAGGCTCCCCATTGACTCGGCCCATGAAGACGGTTCGCCCGGGATTCTTCCGCTCCACGCCCATCAGGAAGCGGGCGATGCGATGCGCTCCGATCACCGGGTTCAACGCGGCCCTGACCTTGCCGCTGCCATCGGAGTAGAGCACCGCGTCCTCGGCCAGCAAGCTGACCAGTTCCCCGGCATCAGCCGCGCGGATGGCCTCAACGATCTTCGAGAGCAGGGCTGACAATTGACCCGATTCCCTGCTTGGCGCCCGGGCCTGCCCGAGTTTCCGGCTGGCCCGGCTCAGCAGCTGCCGTGCCGCCGCAGGCGAGATCTCCAGAACCTCGGCAATGCGCACCGAGGTATACCCCAGCGCATGGTGCAGTACGTAGGCTGCTCGGGATGGGGCCGAGAGTTCTTCGAGCAGGAAGAGCACGCCCAGGCGCAGCATCGACGCGGTGACGGCTGCATCCTCGGGAAGCTCCTGCTGGTCCACCGGCTCGGGTAGCCATGAACCGGCATACTCTGTCCGCTGGTGCTGCGCCGAGCGCAGGACGTCAATGGCCCGGCGCGTGGTCAGCGTGGTGAGGTACGCCGGCCAATTGCGCACCTGCTGCGCGGCCGCTGGATCGAGCTTGAGCAGATTCTCGCCCACTTCGCTGACGACGTCTTCGGCCTGTGCCCAGGCTCCGAGCATGTTGTAGGCCAGGACCGTCAGCCGGCGCCGCTGCGAGTTCCACTGCCCGAGTGCGGCAGATTCCCTTGGTTCTTCCACGCGCCTGATTCTACCTGCGGGTCCTGGCACTATCAGCGCACCGGGGGTTCGAGCTGGGTGGTGATAGCGATGCGGTTCCAGACATTGATCGTGGCGATGGCCAGGATCAGGTTGCCCACCTCTTCTTCGCTGAATTCTTCAGCGGCGCTGTTCCACACCTCGTCACTCACCCCGTGCTGCGGGTCCAGCCGGGTGACCGCGTCGGTCAACCGCAGTGCGGCACGTTCGGCATCGCTGAATAATGGCGAATCGTTGTAGGCGGCCACGGCAAAGAGCTTCGCGGCGGAAATCCCCATCTCCAGTGCGTCATGGGAGTGCATGTCGGTGCAGAAGGAGCAGCCGTTGATGATCGAGGCGCGCAGCTTAACCAGTTCGTATAGTTCCTTGGGCAGCGATTGGCCGGCATAGGCTTCCAGTCCCAGTACCGCGGCGTAGCCCTTCTTGTGGGTCTTGCCCAAATTCATGCGCATGCTTTGCTCCAGTTTCTTCGTCGTTTCCCGGGCAGTGTGCTGCCCTTCAAAAGTACGTCGGATCCGGAGCTTAAACTGTGACACCCCAAGGAAAACTTTTTCAGGAGTTTTCCTTGGGGTGTCCGCCTCAGTCGCCTAGTCCAGCAGCATCGCCGGTTCCTGCAGGATCGACGCCACGTCGGCCATGAAGCGCGCCGAGAGGTCGCCATCCACCACGCGGTGGTCGAAGGAGCCGCCCAGGGTGGTGATCCAGCGCGGGACCACTTCGCCGTCGATGACCCATGGCTTCTGGCGGATCGTGCCGAATGCAACGATGGCTACTTCGCCCGGGTTGATGATCGGGGTGCCGGTGTCGATGCCCAGCGCGCCGATGTTGGTGATGCTCAGCGAGCCATCGCGCATGTCCTCGGGACGGGTCTTGCCGGCACGCGCGGTGGTGGCCAGATCGTTCAGGGCGATGGCCAGTTCCTTCATGTTCAGGTTCTGGGCGTCCTTGATATTCGGCACCAGCAGGCCGCGCGGGGTGGCTGCGGCGATGCCCAGGTTCATGAAGCGCTTCTGGTGGATCTCGGCGCCGTTTGCGGTTTCCACCCAGCTGGCGTTCACCGAAGGGTTGCGGGCCGCCGCCCAGATCACGGCACGGGCCAGCACCAGCAGCGGCGAGACCTTGATGCCCTCGAAGTCGCGGGACTTCTTCAGGCGCTGCACGTATTCCATGGTTCGGCTGGCATCCACATCCACGAAGATCGAGACATGCGGTGCGGTGAAGGCCGAGTCGACCATGGCCTTGGCGGTGGCTTTGCGCACGCCGCGCACCGGGGTGCGTTCCACGCGGGCATCGGCCAGCTGGCCGTGGGCCCAATAGGTTGGCGCCGCTGCATGCTCGGCTTCGCGCTGGGCCTGGTAGCTATTGACGTCTTCGCGGGTGATCTCGCCCTGGTTGCCGGTGCCCACCACGTCGTTGATGTCGATGCCCAGCTCCTTGGCCAGCCGGCGTACCGGCGGCTTGGCCAGCACGCGGTCCACGAAGCTCGCCACCGCAGGCTTGCGGCGATCCACTTCGCGGGTCACCGCGGTGCCCAGGGACTGCGCGCGGCGCGAGATGGTCTCGGCCAAGGCGGAGCCGGAGGCGCGCACCGCTGCGGTTCGCGCACCGGCCGTCGAAGGAGCGGGGCGGGTGGTGCGTGCCCGGCGCACCGAGGCATCAGCGGTGGGGCCCGATCCGACCAGCGGGCCGGGTTCCTCCGAGGCCTGCGGTGCGGCGGTGCTCAGGGCTTCGGCTGCTTCGGGCACGCCGGTTGGAGGTGCCGCGTTGCCTTCTTCATCGATGGTGATCAGCGGGTTGTCCACGAGTACGGTATCGCCCTCGGCCGCGTGCAATGCGGTGACCACCCCGGCGAAGGGGCAGGGCAGCTCGACCAGCGACTTCGCGGTTTCGATTTCCACGAAAATCTGGTTGACCTCAACGGTGTCGCCCACCTTGACCTTCCAGGAGGCGATATCCGCTTCGGTCAGGCCTTCGCCCACATCGGGGAGATTAAAGACTGTCATTACTACTCCTTGGATTCCGCTTAGTAAGCGAAAGACCGGTCGAGGGCTTCAAGCAACTTGTCGATGTCCGGCAGGTACTGGGACTCCACCTTGGAAATCGGGTAAGGCATGTGGAATCCGCCCACGCGCAGCACTGGGGCTTCCAGCGAGAGGAAGGCGCGCTCGGTGATGCGGGCCGCGATTTCGCCGCCCAGGCCGCCGAAGGTCGGCGCTTCGTGGGTGACAATCAGCCGGCCGGTCTTCTGCACCGATTCGGTAATGGTGTCGAAATCGATCGGCGACAGCGAGCGCAGGTCGATGACCTCGATGGACCGGCCATCTTCCAGCGCGGCATCAGCGGCAGCCAGGGCGATCGGCACCAGCGGGCCGTAGGCGACGATGGTCGCGTCGGTGCCCGGGCGGACCACCTGCGCCTTGAAGGCATCCAGCGCCGGGGTTTCGGTATCGACCTCGCCCTTGAGCCAGTAGCGGCGCTTGGGCTCGAAGAAGATCACCGGGTCCTGGCAGCTGGCTGCCTGCTGGATCATCCAGTAGGCGTCATGCGCGTTGGACGGGGTGATGATGCGCAGGCCCGCGGTGTGGGCGAACAGCGCCTCCGGGGATTCGGAGTGGTGCTCGATGGAGCCGATGCCGCCGCCGTAAGGGATGCGGATGACTACAGGCGTGGTCAGACGCCCCTCGGAGCGGGCGTGCATCTTGGCCAGCTGGGTGGTGATCTGGCTGAAAGCCGGGAAGACGAAGCCGTCGAACTGGATTTCCACCAGCGGGCTGAAGCCGCGCAGGGCCATGCCCACGGCGGTGCCGACGATGCCGGCCTCGCCCAGCGGCGAGTCGATGACGCGGTGCTCGCCATACTTGTCGATCAGCCCGTCGGTGATGCGGTAGACGCCACCGAGGCGCCCGATGTCCTCGCCCATCAGCAGGGACTTGCCATTGGACTCCAGCACCTTGTCCAGGCCGCTGGTAATGGCCTTGGCCAGGGTCATTGTGGTGGTCATTTAGTGCTCTCCCTCAGCCGCATCGGCGAATCCTGCTTCGTATTCCAGATGCCAGGCCAGTTCTTCCTGGATCAGTGGATGCGCTTCGGCGTAGACCTGCTCGAAGGACTTGGCCAGCGGCGGGACAGGGAAGGCCATGGCGTCTTCGCGGACCTTGGCAGCCATCGCATCAGCGTCGGCGGCCAGCTGCTCGAAGTAGGCGTCGTCAACCAGGTTGTTCTCGCGCAGGTAGGTTTCCAGGCGGATCAGCGGGTCCTTCGGGGCCCACTGGGCCTCTTCTTCGCTCATGCGGTATTTGGTTGGATCATCGGCGGTGGTATGCGCGCCGAGGCGGTAGGTGACGGCCTCGATGAGGACTGGGCCCTTGCCGCTGCGTGCGTGTTCCAGGGCCCAGCGGGTGACCGCCAGAACGGCCAGCACGTCGTTGCCATCCACGCGCACTCCCGGCATGCCGTAACCTGCGGCGCGGTTGACCAGCGGCACCTTGGACTGGACCTCGAAAGGAACGGAGATCGCCCACTGGTTGTTCTGGCAGAAGTAGACCACCGGTGCGTTGAAGGAGCTGGCGAAGACCATGGACTCATGGGTTTCGCCCTCGGTGGAGGAGCCATCGCCGAAGTAGGCGACTACGGCGTTGCCCTCCTTGGCGCGACGGGCTTCATCCCAGCCGCGCTGTTCCATGTTCAAAGCCATTGCATAACCGGCGGCATGCGGCATCTGCGCGGCAAGCACCATGGTGTACATGTGGAAGTTGTTTTCCCGGGGATCCCAGCCGCCTCCGGAGATGCCGCGGAACAGGCGCAGCATTTCGGAGAAGGAGACATCGCGGGTCAGTGCCACACCGTGCTCGCGGTAGGTGGGGAAGATGTAGTCGCTTCGGCGGGTGGCACGGCCGGAACCGATCTGCGCCGCTTCCTGCCCGCGCAGCGGAACCCAGAGGCACAACTGGCCCTGGCGCTGCAATGCTGTGGCCTCTTGGTCGAATCGACGGGTCAATGCCATGTCGCGGTAGAAGCCGCGAAGCATGTCATCATCAACGTCACCCAGATACGCATCGTACGTTCCATGGGACTGACGCTGGCCGTCCGGAGTCAGGATCTGAATCAGATCCGGCTCCGTCGCCTCGGTCGCAGCACGCGTCATTTATCATCCTTCGGTCATAAATATGCCCCACACGGAATACATTCCGCATGGGACATATACGGCTTGTCTAATTTCTAAGCCTATAGGCACTGACCGCTAAAACGCGAGAAATCAGCACCAGTTGCCCCTATGCCAGGTCTAGTGATTCCTTGCACAGTTCAATAAAACGATCGTTTGCTTCAACTTCGCCGATGGAGACGCGCACTCCTTCGTTCGAGAAGCCGCGCACCGACAGCGCCACGGCGTTTGCCCGCTCGACGAACTCATCGGTATTTTCGCCCAGCGGAAGCCAGACGAAGTTCGCCTGGGTGGAAGGAATCTTCCAGCCCTGCCCGGACAGGGCCGAGGCAACTCGTTCGCGTTCCATGACCAAGCCCTCAACGCGCTCAAGCACCTGGTCGATGTGGGCCAGCGAAGCGACCGCGGCATCCTCGGCCACGCTGGAGACGGCAAACGGGGTGGCCACTACGCGGATGTTATCGGTGATCTCCGGGTGAGCCACCGAGTAGCCCACCCTGAGATTCGCCAGGCCGTGAGCCTTCGAGAAAGTGCGCAGGAGAACCACATTTTCGTTCTCGTTGTAGGTATGGATGCCATCCACCGATTTCTCGTCGCGGACGAACTCGGTGTAGGCCTCATCCAGGACAACCAGCACGTTCTTCGGAACCCGTGCCAGGAAGTCATCGACTTCGGCCTGGCTGAGTACCGGACCGGTGGGGTTATTCGGTGTGCACAGCAAGATGACTGAAGTATTCTCGTTCACCGCTGCGATCATGGATTCCAGATCGTGGCGCCCGTCTTCCAGCAACGGGATTTCAACGGGCAGCGCACCGGCAGTCTGCACGAGGATTGGGTAGGCCTCGAAGGAACGCCACGCATAGATGACTTCATCCTGGATGCCGTCTTCGTTCTGGCCCGCGAAAGCGTTCAGGATCTGCACCAACGCGCCAAGGGAACCGGCCCCGGTCACGATGTCTTCCGCAGGAACGTCCAAGTACTCGGAAAGTGCTTCGCGCAGCTTGGTCGATAGCGGATCAGGGTAGCGATTCAGGCTGGACTGCTCCACGACCGCCCGATGCACAGCGTCCAAGGGACCGAAGGGAATTTCATTCGATGACAGCTTGTAAGCTCTCGCGCCTTCAATAGGGGCAGGCGGCTTGCCCGCAGCGTATTTGGGCAAACGTGCAACTACAGAGCGTGGCTGCACCTGATCTTGGGTCACCGGGTTCTCAGTCATACCTCAAAGCCTAGCCCTCACTAAGGGTTTAGCGATATCTCCGGTTCATCCTAATCCCAGATTTCTATGCCAAAGTTAAGGCATGAGCTTTCTGATTCGAGTCATCGTCAATGCGCTTGCCCTCGCCGCCGCCGTCTGGATTGTGCCCGGCCTCAAGATCGTCGCGGCCGGCGAAGGTGCAGTAAGCACGGTCATCGCCTATTTGGCGGTTGGCGCAATCTTCGGATTGGTCAACGCCTTGGTCCGTCCGATCGTCAAGCTGTTCTCCTTGCCAATCACCTGCCTCACCTTGGGCTTGTTCACTATCGTGATTAACGCCCTGATGCTCCTGCTGACTTCATGGCTGACGACCTTCACCCCGATTGAACTGGTCATCGAGCAGTTCTGGTGGGATGCCATCGCCGGCACGATTATCATCTCCATCGTCTCTGCGGTCCTCGGATTGTTCGTCAAGAGCGAGAACGAGTAAGCGGTATTCGACGCAGTACAAGAAGAGGACGGCATCCGACAGGTGCCGTCCTCTTTCGTTAATATCCGATTCGCCGCCCCCGATCAGCGTCCCATCTTCTGCCCTGATCCACAGCACCATTCATCAGCACGGTGATACCCGGTGATGCTGATCCGGCCGGCTGGTTGCAGTTCTTGAGCGCTTTAGTGGCGTGGTGCCATGTGCTTGAGCCGCTCCTTGTCTTCTTCCTTCAAGGGCGGACGTTCTTTTTGCTTGCGCTCCAGCTTGAACATGCGGATTTTCAGCGGGGATTGGGGAAGATAGAACTGCTTCAGATGCTCTCTGATTTCCAGTTTCGGGTCCTCATCGAGTTCCAGGAGGTGGTCACCGTAATTCTTGAGATGATGCGACGGGCCAAAGAGCCCGTCTTCGGGCAAGATGTCCTGCATGTGCTCGCGCGGACCTGGGAAAGTGGTGGTGTAATGCTCGCCCTTGCGGGGATTGGGTCCGCCATCGGTGCCGGGCACCATATCTTTTCGGTCTTCTACGGATAGGCAGCGGATATCCTCTGGCAGATCAATAGTGCCGATGGGAGAACCAAGGGTCAGCACCTTGTTCAGCTTGTACTTGCGCTTCAAGAACTTGTTCTTCGTCAGCTGGGCTACGTGAATGCCTCCTTGCGAGTAGCCGGAGAGGATTACTTCATCGCCCTCTTTCGCTCCGCTGAGCCTTAATGCTTCATCGAGCGGTTCCACAAAATTCTCGGATTCCACCCCGAAGCCGTCAGCGATGCCTTCCGGGCCAAAAGGCGAAGGAACTTCGGCGTCATCCTGCGTCCCCGGAAAGAGCGCGATATAAGTATCATCGTCAGCTTCGACGATCATGATCTTTCCGTTGTTCTCCGTGCCTTCGCCCTCCAGCTTTTCGTGCAGCTGGAAATAGCTTCTCATCTTGCCATCCAGTTCAACCGTCTGAGCTGGATCTTGCCCTGCGAGCTCTATTTCGGTATTCCGGTTTGACCCCAGCAGCCGCATAATCCGCGACAGCGACTTGGCGGTACCTTCGATTTGCTCGGTCAAGGTCATATTCGGCGCCAAGGGCCAGTGCGGGATGTAGGACATCAGCAAGCGCAAAAAGGTCTCCATGCTTTCCCTCGGCGGACGCCAGCCGTTATCGCGGGTCTTGGATATGAAGTCCCCGACCAGTACTGCGCTGGTGCTTACGAGCATCATCCGTTCAACTGCGGCTTCGGCAACCTCATAATTCCGCATGGCCGCAGAGACCTTTCCGGTAAGTTCGAACGCTGTGATTTCGCCTTCCCTGGCCTGCTGATAGCTGTCTCTGATCAAATCGCCTAGATGCCCGATGCCATAGCCCCTGGCTTCAATGCCTGCCGCCATGCACTGCAGATTCAGGTCCCCCTGGCAACTGTCCGCAGCCTGCGCGGCCCTGAGTAAAGCGTCGGATATGCCATTGATGTCGCGAGCAACCCGCTGGCAGATTTCCCCTGCCTGGGCGTAATCCGGCTCGTTGTAATTGACTTCATATCCCATGGCTACGAGGCCATTCTCTGGTTCATGATTTGCGCTTCGAGGTTTTGGATCTCACGCATGGCAACCCCCAAGTACTCTTCAGCGTTGTTCAGCTCGCCATTGAGCATTTCCAGTCGCTGGCTCAGCTCCTCAACATTGTCTAGAAACGCCTTGCCAGCCTTTGAATTCCAAGTCAATGCCCGGATTGAACCCAACTGTGCGATGGCAAACTTAGTGGTTTTCTGGGCGTCATCGAGCTGACTTGCCACCGTCAGCAGCGTCGCTTGAAACATCATTTCCTTGCTCCGCATCCTTGAGAATTTGTCCACCATCATGGACAGCAACAATGGGGCACCAGCACGTTTGGCGACCGGTTGTGGAAACAGCAGTGAAGTAAAAGATGTGATGTAGCGCCGAGGATGGAAGAATATGAGTATGGCTGAGATTGCGCGCACTTCCCTTGCTAATGAACCACTGGCTTTGACTGCCCTCGACGGACGCTACCGCAGCGCCGTGGCACCGCTGGTCGACTACCTTTCCGAAGCGGCTTTGAACCGCGATCGCGTTCACGTTGAAATTGAATGGCTGATCCACTTGACCGATAACTCCGTTCTTCCAGGCACCTCCCCGCTTTCTGCGGAACAGAAGGCAGCACTGCGCAAGATCGTCACCGATTTCAACGCTGATTCCGTGAAGGAACTGGCAGAGATCGAAGCTGTCACCGTTCACGATGTGAAGGCTGTCGAGTACTACATCGCTAACCGCCTGGAAGCGATCGGCATTGGCAACCTCAAGCCGCTGGTGCATTTCGGTTGCACCTCTGAAGACATCAACAATCTGTCCTACGCTCTGGGCGTCCAGGGTGGCGTGCAGCAGGTATGGCTGCCGGCAGCCCGCGACCTGGTGGCACAGCTGGCCAAGATGGCCGAGGACTCCCGCGACGTGCCGATGCTCTCGCGCACCCACGGCCAGCCAGCCACCCCAACCACCCTGGGCAAGGAACTGGCAGTTCTGGCGTGGCGCCTGACCCGCCAGCTGGACCGCGTAGAGAAGACCGAGTACCTGGGCAAGATCAACGGCGCTACCGGCACCTATGCTGCCCACTACGCTTCGGTCCCTACCGCTGACTGGCAGCAGATCTCCAAGGGTTTCGTTGAGCACCTGGGCCTGACCTGGAACCCGCTGACCACCCAGATCGAATCCCACGACTGGCAGGCAGAGGTCTACGCAGACATTGCACGCTTCAACAGCATTCTGCACAACCTGTGCACCGATGTCTGGAGCTACATCTCCATCGGCTACTTCGCGCAGATCCCAGTGGCCGGCGCCACCGGATCCTCGACCATGCCGCACAAGGTCAACCCGATCCGCTTCGAGAACGCAGAAGCCAACCTGGAGATCTCCAACGGCCTGCTGAACACCCTGGGTTCCACCCTGGTCACCAGCCGCTGGCAGCGCGACCTGACCGACTCCTCCTCGCAGCGCAACATCGGTACCGCCATCGGCCACTCGGTGCTGGCAATCTCCAACGTTGCCAAGGGCTTGGATCGACTGTCTGTCGCCGAAGCCGTGCTGGCTGACGACTTGGACCACAACTGGGAGGTCCTTGCAGAGGCCATCCAGATGGTCATGCGCGCCGAGGCTATCGCCGGTGTCGAAGGCATGGACAACCCCTACGAGCGCCTGAAGGACCTGACCCGCGGCCACCGCGTGGATGCGGCCCGCCTGAAGGAATTCGTTGGCGAACTGAGCCTGTCGGCTGAAGCCGAAACCCGCCTGCAGTCGCTGACCCCGGGCAGCTACAACGGCATCGCTTCGCAGCTGGTTGACCACCTGAAGAAGTAATCCGGAGGCGCAAGTTTCCCGAACGGCAGATTAAATGAGTTCCGCCCCGGAGCAATGGACTGCTCCCCAGAAGTTGGACTGAGAAATCAGAACAATCTTCTGGGGAGCAGTCCACAATTCCGGGGCGGAACTTTTTAATACAGGGCACCCGTGGCTGCTTCGATTGGAGTTTACTTCCCAGCGCTGCAACTCCAGGCCCATTGGTTAGCGGACAGGGGCGCCCGGGCCCAACGGGATGCCCAGCGCCCACCATACAAGGAAAAGCGCCAGCCAAACCACGAACATGATCACGGCGCAAGGCAGCGTGAAGGAGATCAACGTTCCTATGCCAGCCTTCTTGTTCAAGGTCTGCAGATACCCTACGCAGAGCACGAAACTGGTACTCATCGGTGTAATGGAATTGGTGCAGGAATCTGCGATCCGATAAAGCGCCATGGTCGTCGCCGGATTGGTGCCTAATAGCATCATCATTGGGACAATTACCGGTGCCACCAGTGCCCACAACGCCTGCCCTGAGGTAATCAGCAGGTTCAAGGTCGCAACGCCCAACACGACGATCAGGAACAACCCGACCGTGTTGATTCCCAGGCCCTTGATCGTATCGGAGCCCATCACTGCGACTACGGTGCTGATTTTCGTGTACTTGAACAGAGCCAGGAATTGCGACACCGCGAAGAACAGGACAATCAATGGTGCGATGGCACGAACTCCGTCGGCCATGAACTGGGGAATGTCTGCGTTGGACTCCAGTTGACCAGAACTCTTGGCGAAAGCTGTCCCGATGGCCAGGAAGAACAAGGAAAGGAAGAATGCTATTCCGTTCAAGAATGGCGACTCAAGGAACTCGCCGTTCTCGCCTCGCAGCGGTGACGCAGGAATCGCTACTGCCACAGCCATCACGGCAACGAAAACCAATGCCACCACACCAGTGGTGCGAAGGCCACGACGCTCGGCCACATCGGTCAGGCGCAGTCCCGCTGCCCGGCTGTCGCCTGGCGGCACCTCGGTAGCTTCGACGACAAGCGTTCCTTCCCGCCGTTTCAGAATCAGCTCCGTAACCAGGGTGACCGTGACCGCCAGGACCAACGCCGAAACCGTCGTGAAGTACATATTATCCGTCGCACGAACCGTGGTTGCCGGGTCGATGATTTGTGCGGCTTCCGTCGCCACTTTGGCGAATACGACGTCGCCGGGAGCAATCAACGGATTGGCGTCGCCGGCTGCGTTAATCGATACGAATGCGACGATCATGCCAAGCATCGGCGAGCGGCCCACCGCTTTGAAGGCCACCGCACCCAAGGGAATCAGTACAACGTAAGCGGAGTCCGAGAGGAACTTGGATAGGGCGCCGCCTAAAGCCACGGCGAAGACGACGTACCGCGGCGACACGTTGCTCAATGCACGTCGTGCCATCACTTCGAAGAGCCCGGATCTGTCGGCGACAGCAACACCCAGCATCACGATCAGCACTGTGCCCAGCGGACCGAAGGTGACGAACGATTCCTCAGCGCCAGTTAGCAGATCCCTTATGGCACCAACCGACAACGCACTGTTGACCCCTACCGTGTCGCCTGTTGCTGGGTCAACAACTTCGACCCCTGTACGAGAAAGAATCCAGCTGGCTACCGCCAGAACCGCGAACAAGATCCAAAACAGCCAAAACGGATGCGGCAAGGCGTTGCCCGCGCGTTCGAGTCGCGCCAGGAATCTGATTCCCAGCGGCTCTTTTCGGGTTATGGACTCAGTGATAGTCATGGTTCCTCCAGTAGCGGGTCCGTGCCAAGCTCCCATTGCGCTCGGTAACGATGGGGCGGATCGCCCACTAGTGATTTCTATTACAGATGTTGAGCTATGTGAGGATGATTAACCAATTTCAGACAATCGTTAGCCGCCCTTTAGCCATGGCAATCCGCCCGGCCACCGGTCACCGGGTCAGTGTGGACAAGAGATCCGGCCCAAGGCTGAGGACCGTCTTGGTATCTATCCGGTGATACACAAGCTTCCCTTTGCGCTCCGAAACGACCAGGTCAGCCTCGCGCAGAACTCGCAAGGACCGGGAGATCTGCGCCGCGGGTTGTCCCATGCGCGAGGCAAGTTCCGACGTCGTCATTGGTTCGGCCGAAATATGGCGGAACAATTCCATCCGGGAATCGGCGCTCAACGCTCGGAGCCGCTCGCGGACCTGCGTGATCTTGAGAATAGGATCCCGGTCCTGTTGCATCGGGAAGTGGACAATTACCGGGTAGCCGGGGTGATCCTTGACCGTAAGATGATTCCCAATCCATTTCGACGGGATCATCAGAAGTTCCCTGTGCGCCAAGGGCACGCTGCGTTGCTGGAGTTTATCGAAACGCACCTCAGCAACGCCAGGGAAAGCTTTCGCTGTGGCGCCTACTTCTGCAATCACAGAGGTCGGCTCAGAGCGCTTAAACTTCATTGTCAGTTGAGCGGCGGAACCACTTGCCTCCTGGTATAAGTTCTCCCACTCCGCCGCGAAGAAAGAGTTCCAGCATTCGATGCAGAACCGAATAATCCGGCTCCTGAATTTTTGCGGATCATTAACCAATTGTTCCGCCAGTTCAAAGCGGCTCGCAGAGCGTGACCGACAGGAATCCAGAAATTCCTGCTGTGCCTGGCTATCACTGAGCACATCGATGGCTATAGTTTGCACTTGGCTGAACCCCCTCAGCGCCTCAGCTGCCATTCCAGCGAAGGCACTCACCGGCATTGCTGCCAAAGCGGCTAGCTCGCGATCGAACAGGGAACCGGGCTGCAAACTCAGCGGGAAAAAGAATCGAGCCCTGAATCGTGCCCACAACGGTGAAAGCGCTTGGAATTCGCTGATCAGGGGTTCATCCGCGCCGCTGGCGAGGGCCTGGACAGCATCGGAGAATTCAAGGTGGTGATCGGGCTCGGCCCATACATGCAGCAGGGCCATCAACTCAGCCAGCGGTGAACTCGCCACTTTGAGGTCACTGGGGTTGAAGCCCGAAAACTGCAAGGCAATAGCCATTTTTCCCTCCCCAGACCCTGTACACAACAAACATTTGGCTAACTTGCGCCAATTGTCTCATGGACTACCTCGACGACGGATATCTTCGATTGTAGATAATTAGCCGCCGGTCAAGCCCGCAATTTTGATCGGCATTGAACGCGAAAAGAGTGAGCCTTGTCGATCCGAACTGGTGATATGACACCAATTCCAGAAGTTGCCGTGGAAATCCAGGAGTACATGGTGACTCTAAGCGATGGCGTCCAGCTGGCCACGGATGTTTACCGGAACAGCCAACATGAAGGGCCGCTCCCCGTGATTCTGGAACGCACCCCCTATGGCAAGCGAGCCATAAGGGATTCCGACCAGTCTGTTCGCCATAGCGCCGTTCCCATGCCGGAGGAGATTGCCGAATTTTTCATTAGCCGGGGCTACGTTGTAGTTCGACAGGATTGCCGCGGCAGAGGTCGTTCAGGCGGCGAATTCGTAAAGTACTTCAATGAGGGACGCGATGGTTTCGAGACCATTGCATGGATACGCGACCAGCCATGGTGCGATGGGCGTGTGCTCATGAATGGCGTTTCCTATTCTGCCCACGCGCAGACGGCAGTAGCGGCATTGTCTCCCGAATCGCTTGCAGGCATGTTCATGGACTCTGGCGGGTTCTCTTCAGCCTACGAAGTGGGCATGAGGATGGGCGGGGCCTTCGAACTGAAACAGGCCACTTGGGCGTTCCGCCACGCGGCCAGAAGTCCAGAGGCTGCCAGCAGCCCCGAGATCGCCGCGGGCCTGGCCAAGGTGGATCTAGCTGAATGGTTTGAACGGACCCCTTGGACCCCTGGCAAGTCCCCCCTGAGCCTGGCTCCCAGTTACGAAAGCTATCTGCTTGACCAGTGGTCCCGCGAGTCATTTGGGGAGTACTGGAGTCACCCGGCAATCTATGCTCGCGGGTATTATGATCGCTTTCCCGACGTGCCGTCTTTCCATATCTCCAGCTGGTACGATCCATATATTTCCTCAGCCATTGAGAACTTTCAGAAGTTATCTTCCATGAAAAGCAGTCCAGCGTATTTGCTCCTGGGCCCTTGGACCCATGGCAAGCGGTGCCAGAATTATGCCGGAGACGTGGATTTCGGAACCGGGGGCTACTTCGACGGTAACCTCGCACCCTCTTACCTGCACTTCCGGGCCGACTGGATGGATGAAGTGCTCGGCCGGGCTAGGAATGCAACTCCGCGCCACAAGGTCACGTACTTCATGATGGGAGGTGGTCCTGGGACGGCAACTGACGAAGGCCGCCTGTTGCACGGAGGACAGTGGAAGCACGCAACTACCTGGCCGCCAGAGACTTCGGCGAAGACAACCATGTACTTGCACCCGGACGGTGGCATGCGAGCGGACCCGTTCTCGGGCCAGGCCCATTCAACGCTGATTTTCGATCCTCATGATCCTGCACCGACCGTGGGCGGCCAAGTAACCAGCGGTGAGCCGCTCATGCGAGGCGGAGCATACGACCAAGTGGCACCGTCAGGAGCGCTCGACTCTGTCCCCGTCAGCCTGGCCGATCGTGCCGATGTCTTAGTATTCCGGTCGGCAGTGCTCGACACTGCCGTGAGTATCGCGGGCGACGTCACTGCCGAAATATACCTTTCGTCATCTGCACCTGATACCGACTTGACCATCAAGCTGATCGATGAGTACCCACCTAGCGCAGACTATCCGAACGGATTCGCGATGAATCTTACCGAGGGAATCATGCGGGTGCGTTACCGGGATTCGTACAAAGATCCGGAGTTGATGCAGCAAGGACAGGTCTACCGGGTAACGGTCGCTGCGCCGTCGACAGCAAACCTGTTCGCCGCTGGCCACCGTATTCGGTTGGACGTCTCGTCAAGCAATTTCCCCCGGTTCGACATCAATCCGAATACTGGAGGTTCCGCAGCCCGCGATAATCAAAAGCTCATCGCTGAAAATACTGTTCATTTCTCGACTGAGCACCCGACTTCGCTGTCGCTTCATATCCTGCCAAACGCCTGAAAACATACAACTCAGCTGTGTCGCAAGTGGGGTCTGGATCGTGCTGGCGGGTGAAGTTCAATGCATCGCGCCCAGATGCACCAGGAAAGTTCCATGGCCTGCCACATCCTGTGCACGTTGTCCGTGCCTGCGCTTGGAGAGCAATGGGCCGCAAGCCGTCGAGCGGGCGGGGTACCTGGCCCCGCCTCTCGCACCACCGGGCATGCGGGCCAGCATCCGGCGCTTCGCCACGTCACTGAATACGATCCCGAGCACGACTAAAGAACACCATGCCCAAAGCCTCCCAATACCCAGTTGGCAATTCACGAGGAACAACGGAAAATCGAATTACGCCAGTACTCGAGCGAACGTTTCCGACTGTTTATTTTCGTCCTTCGCAACACCAAACGGCGAAGGTCCGCCATCTGGGTCCGGGGACGCTTTCACACCATCCAAGGAATCTGACGCGACTGTCGCCTCACCCAGTCCTCAAGACCAGGGAACTTCCGGCTAATGCACATCCCCGCCGGTTGATAATGGAACAAATCTGGAGGAACTGGCTCCACAACCGCTTGCTGGCTTACCCCCGGTACGCATGCCGCTCATGAGATTCATATTCCTCAGCGCACAGTTCTGCCTCTGGCTTCCTCCCCACCCCCTAGCTGAGACGCAGTTGCCTTCATGCAGGAGTTGAACGCCCTCTTCCCTTGGGCATTTTCCCTGTAGCAAATGCCCACACTGGGCGTACACGAATAGAGGCGCCGCCACCCCGGACGAATTCCTGGGGAGGCGGCGCCTCTTGCACGTCATTTGGCGTAGCCGCTTGAATCAGAACTGAGTAGGTTTAGCCTCGAATGCGAGAGGGATGCCACGATTCTCGAATTGGTCTATTATCTTTTCGTAAAGGGCGCGGTACTCTACGGCAGGATAATGGCGGAGGGACACCTGAATATAGGGCTTTCCTTCCCTGAATTTTCCTGGTTGACCCTCCACGGGTTCGTGCAAATAAATCTCTAATGTCCGGTTCAGGTCCGCTCGATCCCATAGGACTTGGACCTTCGCATTGTTGACGTGCTCGACGCCCATGACCGAAGCAATCGAAGCCCAAGCGATCTTGTGCCCACCGCGAACTGTTAGGCCACTGGCCTTGACCTTCAGATCGATGGCATCGGCCGCTTTTCTACCGGCACCCTTCACTGCGCTGGCAAGTGCGACGGCGCCGAAGATCAGCAGTATGGAGCCCACTACGGTGGGGATACCCTGAAGGACAATTTGAGCAAGATAGCTTGAGGTTTCCGGCAAGTCGTTGGCAATCAGGTAGATGCCCATCAATAAGAGGATCATTCCAATAGCCAACAGGCTGAAGCCCTTGTCAATCCGCGGATAGAAATACAGCGAGGACGCCACGAATTCATTGTGCTCGGGCAATCTGGATCTAGAGGTCTTCATATGCTGCCTAATTCGCTTTCATGGTCAACGTTGTCGAAGATCACCGCATCGAAAAGATCGATCATCGGGTCCATCATGAAATTCAAAGTCGAGAGGTCGGAGTCGAACGCCTCGAGCAGGAAGAGCAGTCCATGTCCCCGCGCTACGGTTCTGACATGCCCGATGGCCGGCAGCACTGCTGATCCGTTTCCTTCCTGCTGCCCATCCAGCGCGATGACGGACGCCAATTGGATGATCTGTCCAAGTGACTCCGAGTGGTATTCGCTCATCTGGACCGGTGCCGCCGATTCGTAGTCCGGCTGGGCCAGTTCCTCCAAACTCAAGGCAGGGTCGTCATCCAGAACTATCAAATGGGCAGTGCCCAGTGCGTGTCCATCTTCAGGCGAATACCAGAGCGTATGCTCGGCTTCGGCTATTTGGTTGTTCGCCACGTCCAAAGCAAGCTGCTCATAGACCTTCCGCAGCTCAAGATCTTCCGGGATGGCCAATTCCGCAAGGTCCTGTGCCCATTGCTCTGCCGTATCCCAACTATCTTCAGGAAATGAGCGAGGTACCGGAATCCAAATTTCCAGATCCGGTTCAATCTCGTATGTTGTCACTGAATTGGCACCCACTTGAAAGTTCCCAGTATCGACAAGCCCAACGACTTTAATCCTTCGGAGAATGCCTCACCATTCTCCGACTCAACGTGCGCGTAGGAATAAAGCAGCCACAATCCGGCTTTTGGATCCGGATCGATGGTTCCATCTGGCAACGGACGAGGAACAACCATGTTCAGGCCATTGTTCTTGAGCTCTGGGGATTCGGCGGCTTGCTCTACGGAAGACCAGAGGTACCAGTCTGCTCCGTCGGCGTCTTCGATTTCGATCTGGTTGCCGCCTGCGGCCTTTCGCGCAGCTTCCAGCAGAGTGCCGGAGGATCCCACCTTGAGTGGGGTCATGATCACGGAAACCGGCATTCCCCCCTCGGCAAGTTTCTCTACCGGCATTGCGAAGCCAAGTGATCCACGGCGCCTCAAGTACTCGAATGTCTGGTGCATTTGCCGTCGAAGCATCAATACCAGGTCTGCGCGCCCAAGTGCCTTGGGCTCAGCAGTCACCAGCTTCGTCAAAGCCTGCTCGTGCTCCACACTGCTGTTGAATTCGCGCCAACCTGCCGGATAAAGCAAGCTATATCCGATGCCTCGGGGACGCGCCATCGACGCTGGTGGTGTTGCGCTCATCGTTTCTCCCGCCAATTCAATGTGTAGCTCGGATGTTCACTTTACGGATTGCTCCGCGCCGAAGCTACTTCTCGCGAGTCAGGTCCCAGAGGCTAGGAGGCGCGGTTACTATGACGTTGCCCCGGTCTTCCCAGTTCCCGTGCTTCGCAATCTTTTCCGCCCAGGCTCTGGCCTGAGGACCCATGTCATCAGGGTTCTTCAGTATGTAGGCAGCCATTTCGCGATGCTTTGTTGCGCTTCCCTCCGAGATGTACTTAACGTATGTCTTCCAGTCGCCTTTGAATTCCTTGTTGAAGCCATCCAAATACTTGTTGGTCTTGCCGGAAACGGTCTGCTGGTACTTTTGCTCGATCTTGCGGTTATTTCGCCGGATCTTGGCTTTGGTCGGACGGTTTCCACGGATCGTAGTTTTCGGTGGGCGCTTAGTGCCCGACTTGATGGAAGACCTGACAATGCCGCGCCCCGTGCTGGAACGCGTTTTGCTAAAGGCCTTGATGATGTTCCGAGGTCCCGCTTTGGATCCTGCCTTGATCCCCGAGGGAAATGCCTTGCTTAAGCCGGAGAAGGCTTTTCCAGCAAAACGGCCGAAGGGGATAATTCCGACTACCGCTATCAGCAAACTGGTCCAGTCGCCATCGCCTTGGACCAACTTGATGACCTCGATTGCCACCACGGCAACGGCAGCGATCACCGCAATTGCTGATGCGATCGGTCCCCACACCGGCGAAGTGATGAACAAGGCCGCAATACCCACGCCCAAGGCAATCCAGCCTAGAACCGAACCCAGGGTGGAGAGGAACTTGTCATCGTTGTCCGCGGCTTTGAAGGCATCCTCGATTTCGCCGACTGCCTCATCGTAGGCATCTTCCCAATAGGAAACGCGACCGTCGAATTTGCCCCACAGCTCACGCAGTTCTTCTTCGGCTTCTTCGCGCGCAGCGGTTGCTTCTGTCAGGTCGCTTTTGGCTTCCGCTTTTTCCTCGTCGGTCCCTTCGCTGAAGCCGAGGAATCCGTCGGCATCATCTACCGCGCCTTCGGCGGTGTCTTCTTGGCTTCTCTTGGTTTGCACGCTCTGGTGCACATCCTCGATGTCCGTGATCAGCGCGTTCAAGGTCGTGTACGAATCCACTCCGCCCTCAGCGGTGCACATTTGGAGCGCGCCTTGGACCCGGTCCAAAGCATAGGAATATTTCTTCAGGGCCTGGCCTGTGCCGTCGTATCGGATGGCCGCCTTGCGCAACTCGGGAAATACGTCTCCAGCGTTCTCACGCAGCTTGGCGATAGCTTCAGACTTCAGATCCGACGTCCCGTTACTGATGTCTTCCAGCCTGGCCGCAGAGCGTTCCATCTCCTCGCCCGAGGTGATCAAGTCCTTGGCGCTCCGGAGCAGGTCATCAGGATTTCCGTCGATGAGCTGCAGGGTTGTACCCTTTGGCGATTCCAAGGTCATGTCGTCAACTCTCTCAGTTTACTTAGCTTCTTTGGGGGCATCGGAAGCACGTGAATTCAAGAAGGCCTTCTTCGTTTCCAGATCCCACTCTTCGAATCCATCCTTGATGTCCTTCAAGCCGGTATGCACTCCTTCAAGATTCTTGAGGAGGTCATCTCGGGTATCGTTCCAGTTGTCTTCGAAGTCCTTGACTCGGTCTTTCAGATCGCCTTTGCCCATCGGGTCTCCCACTGAGCCGGCCATGCCCTTGGCAAAGTCAGACGCATTCTCGAAATCCTTAATACTATTGCCTAGCTCCGTGACAATTTCTTCCAGGCGCGCCAAATAGATTTCATCGGCCATAGTGCAAACGACTCCTCAGGTATCCAGCGACGACGCTGCAGGACAATTCGGTATTCAAGGATCAGGCGGTGCAAGAAAAATGTGGCCGCCCGTAATTTCCCAAGGCGGCCACATTACCCCGTAAAAAATGGTCCTACTTGCCAGCCATGGAACGGTCGGTGTCCTGGATCTGCTCCATCATGTCGCGCAGGGCGATGGCCATGTCATTAATGCCGTCGAAAGCCTTCTTCAAGCCATCGTTCAGGTCCTTGTAGCCTTCGCCGAACTGGCCCGAAGCGTGCTCGGTGGTGAAGTCTTCGCCCAGCAGCTTGTCCACGCCGGACTGCAGCTGCTCAAGAACGCCATCCAGGTCTTCGCGCCCGGTATCAAGCTTCGATGCCATGGCTTCCATTTCGCCGTAATTGGCCTTGAAATCAGTCACAACAATGCTCCTCAACTCGTCGACTGGCCCGCTTGCCGGGCCACTCTAGTTCGTTCACAGTCTAGAATAATGTGGCAGATGGCCTCCGTTCAATGGGGAGAACTCCCCGTGGCAGGCCGGCATTGAACTGAAGTAGAAAGGTCCCATGGACGTCGTTTCAGCAGCAGCCCTCGCCAAATCCTCCACCCTCGGAATGCGGCCGGCCGAAGCACGCCTGCGCATTTGGTCCTACCTTATCGACTACGCTATTTCGCTGGCTGCATTGCTGCCCGCCGGCATCGGCTACGTGATTTTCCGGGTGACTGGACAGTACTCCACCGTTCCGCTGGTCCTGTCCGCGGTCAGTGCCCTGCTATTGCTGGTCTACCTGATTGTCTTGCTCACGATGAACAGCCGCAAGGGCTCTTCGCCCGGCAAGTCCGCGATGCGACTGCGCGCCACCGGACTGGGCCGCTTCGCCGCACCGGGTTTCCCCCGCGTTATGGCCGCGTCTTTCGCCTTCCTGCTCAGCCATCTCATCCCGCTCATCGGCCCCGTCCTGCTACTGGTCTCCTGCCTGTTCGACAAGGAGCACGGCCGCGGCTGGCTGGACAAGATTGCCCAGACCTATGTGGTCGATATCCGCAATGGACTGGACCCCACCAACCCGCGGGCGCTGGCCCGTGCCGAATACCTGCTCTCGCGCCCGGACCGGGACATTTCCGAGCATCTGCCGCCGCTGGGCACGATCGAAGATGACGCCGAGCGCGAAGAGGCCGCCGTGCCTTCGCGTGCCCGGTCCACCGCGGGCATTGTCGGGGCGCAAAACAGCGACTGGCATTCGCCTTCGGAGCAAGGTCTGGGAATCGTCCGCCGCGCGGCCTTCGCCTTCGACGACGGGTCCTACATCCCGGTTCCCGAATCCGGGCTGATCGGGCGTGCGCCCCAGGCCACCGCGGGCACCGGCAATGAACTGCTGGTCGCGCTGAAGGACCCGGAACGTCTGATGTCCAAAACGCACCTGGCCTTCGGCTGCGACGGGGCGAATGCCTGGATCATGGACCTGGGATCCAGCAATGGCACCCAGGTCATCGTCGCCTCCCGCGCCCCGCACAATGCACCGCCCCATGTCCGCCTGCATCTGAATGACGGTGACGTCGTCCAAGTCGGCAGCCGCACCTTCCGCATTACCTTCCAGGAGACCGCCAAGTGAAAATCAAGGCCACGCTCAGGCGACCGGACACCAGCACCGTGGACGTCATCCTGACCTGCGATGCGACCGCCACCGTGGGAGATGCCGCCCGCGCCCTGGCCGGGGAGCAGGTTCCCGAGCACCCCACGCTGCTGGCCACGGCCACCGGCACCGCCCCGGTGCAGCTCGATCCGCACACCCCGCTGGCCGAAGCGGAACTGGGTTCGGGCTTCACCATCGAAGTCGTGCCGACTACCGACGCCTTCGTCTCAGGCGGCTCGGCGGCCGCGGTGCTGCGCGTGGCCAACGGCCCGGATGCCGGCATGGCCTTCGCGCTGCCCGCCGGCACCTCCTATGTGGGGCGCTCGGAGAAGGCCACCGTGGTGCTCAACGACCGCATGGTCTCCACCCGGCATGCGCGCATCGAGGTGGGCAGCAAGATCGAGCTGGTGGACCTGAACTCCGCCAACGGCATCCTGGTGGATGGCGGCTTGGCCCAGCGCGTCTCGGTGATCCCCGGCCAGCTGATCACCCTGGGCGCCACGGATGTCTACTTCGAGCTGCTGCACGGGACCGCCACGGGGCAGTCCCCGGTCTACGAGATGGGCGGCTCGATCCTCTTCAACCGCTCCCCGCGGGTGGAGATCCGCTACCCCGGCGAGGAACTGCCTCGCCCGGCGATCCCGCAGGAAGCCAGCCCCAAGCTCTTCCCCTGGCCGATGATCTTCGCACCGCTGATCATGGGCTTGACCATTTTCTCGCTGACCCAGCGCGCGCTGTCGCTAATCGTGGTGCTGGTCTCGCCGCTGATGATGCTGGGCAACCTGATCGGCCAGCGCACCCAGAACAACAACAAGCTGCGCCTGGAAATCGAGACCTTCGAACGGCAATTCGAGGCATTGGAAGATGGCCTGCTGGCCGGGGAGGAAGCCGAACGCGCCCACCGGCGCAGCGAAGCCCCAGCCACCGCAACGGTCTTCGAGCAGGCCGAGTCCCTGGGCCAGCTGCTCTGGACCCGACGCCCGGAGCACTGGAACTTCCTCTCCCTGCGGCTGGGCTCGGGAACCGCCCGCAGCCGCACCACCGTGGCCCCGTTGGCGGACCGGGCAGGACTGCAGGATTACGTGGAACGGGTCGAAGAGCTCACCGAGCAATACCGGATGATCGACGATGTGCCGATCATCGAGCTGCTGCCCTCTGCCGGCGCCATCGGCATTGCCGGGCCCCGGCTGCAGTCCGCCGATGTCCTGCGCTCGCTGGCCGTGCAGCTTTTCGGCCTGCACGCCCCCAACGACCTGTGCACCGCCGCGATCATCGACCCGGCCTGGACCGGGGACCTGGAATGGTTCAAGTGGCTGCCGCACACCACCGGGCCGCGCTCCCCGCTGGCCCAGCTGGCGCTGGCCGATACGCAGACCTCGGGCACCGTGCTGCTCAACGCCCTGGAAGAGCTCATCGCCCGGCGCAACGACCCGGCCTCCTACCGGCTGGGCCCGCTGTCCACCCGCAATTCCTCCATGGAGCTGGGCAAGGAAGCCGGCGAGCAGAACACCAGCGTGCCGTTAGCCAAGGACCTCTCGCTGGTGCTGTTCGTCAGCAATGACGCCCCGGTGGACCGCGCTCGGCTCTCGCAGATCATCGAGCGGGGACCGGCCGTGGGCATCTACACGATTTTCGTGGCCCCCACCGTCCAGTCCCTGCCGGCGGCCTGCCGCACCTTCGTGGATGTCACCCGGGGCCTGGAGGATGCCCGCGTGGGCTGGGTGCGCGCCGGCGAAGAAGCCCGCAAGGTGACCGTGGAAGGGGTCTCGCGCGAGCATGCAGAGCACTTCGCCCGTCGGCTGGCTCCGATCGTTGACTCCAGCTCGCTGGTCCCGGACTCTTCGGATATCCCGGACTCGGTGTCGCTGCTGCGCATCCTGGGCAACGATCTGGCCGAAGCACCGGACGCGGTGCTCGAGCGCTGGAAGCAGAACAACTCGGTGATCGACCGCGCCGCCACCGGGCCCCGGCCGCGGCTCAAACGCGCCGGAACCCTGCGCGCCTACGTCGGCCAGAGCACCCCGGATGCGATGAGCCTGGATCTGCGCACCCAGGGCCCGCACGCCCTGGTAGGCGGCACCACCGGCTCGGGCAAGTCCGAATTCCTGCAGGCCTGGGTGCTGGCGATGGCCGCCGAGTACAGCCCCGACCGGGTCACCTTCCTCTTCGTGGACTACAAGGGCGGCTCGGCCTTCGCCGACTGCGTGGAGCTGCCGCACTGCGTCGGGCTGGTCACCGACCTCTCCCCGCACCTGGTCCGCCGCGCGCTGACCAGCCTGCGTGCCGAGCTGCACCACCGCGAGAAGCTCTTCCACCGCAAGAAGGCCAAGGACCTGCTGGAGCTGGAAAAGCGCCAGGACCCGGAGACCCCTCCGGCCCTGGTCCTGGTGGTCGACGAGTTCGCCGCCCTGGCCGGGGAGGTCCCGGAATTCGTGGACGGCGTAGTGGACATCGCCCAGCGCGGCCGTTCATTGGGAATCCACCTGATCCTGGCCACCCAGCGCCCGGCCGGGGTGATCAAGGACAACCTGCGCGCCAATACCAACCTGCGCGTGGCCCTGCGCATGGCCGACGCCGCCGACTCCAATGACGTGGTGGAGGACCCCATCGCCGCCGGCTTCGATCCGTCGCTGCCCGGCCGCGGCATCGCCAAGACCGGCCCGGGCCGGCTGGTGCCCTTCCAGTCCGGCTACGCCGGAGGCTGGACCACCGACGAGCCCGAAACGGCCGAAGTGCGGGTGGAGGACCTGCGCTTCGGCGGCGCGCGCGTCTGGGAGCAGCCCGAATCGGGGACACCGGACATCGAGGAGAACAGCGGCCCGAACGACCAGAAGCGCCTGGTCTCCAGCTTCATCGCGGCATCCAACGGGGCCGGGATCCCGGCACCGCGCCGGCCATGGCTCGATGATCTCTCGGCCACTGTGGACTTGCGCGAGCTCGCCCCGGATTCGGACAGCCGGATCCCGCTGGCCCTGGCCGACATCCCCGAGCACCAGGCCCAGGAAACCGCCTGGTTCGAACCCGATACCGACGGCCACCTGCTGGTCTACGGCACCTCCGGCGCGGGCAAGTCGGCGGCCCTGCGCAGCATCGCGATCGCCGCGGGAGCCAACCCTCCGGCCGGCACCGCAGCGGTGTACGCGCTGGAATTCGGCACCAGCTCGCTGCGGTCGCTCGATCCGCTGCCGCATGTCGGCGCGGTGATCGGCGGCGATGACGTGGAGCGCATCCAGCGCGTCTTCCGCATCCTGGCCGAGCACCTCGATGAGCGCTCGGCCCGGTACGCGGCCGCGAACGCCGCCTCCTTGAGCGAATACCGCCAGGTCACCGGCGACTTGTCCGAACCGCGCATCTTCTTGCTGATCGACGGCTTCGGCCAGTTCCGCAGCGACTGGGAGCTGGGCCACGGCCGAGGCGAGTACTACCAGGTGTTCATGCGCATCGTGGGCGAAGGCCGCCCGCTGGGCGTGCACGTGGTCACCACCGCCGACCGCTTCGGCGCGGTGCCCACCGCGATCAGCGCGAACATCACCCAGCGCGTGGTGCTGCGCATGGCCGACGAGCAGGCCTACAACGTGCTGGGCGTGGCCAAGGATGTGCTGGGCGAACGCAGTGCCCCGGGTCGCGCCATCATCAAGGGCCACGAGGCGCAGATCGCCGTGCTGGGCGGCACCGCGAACGTGGCCGAGCAGACCGCGCTGACTACCAGCTGGGCCCAAGAGCTGGCAGCTTCCGGTGCCCCGCAGGCGGCCGGAGTCGAGTCGCTGCCGCAGGAATTCTCCGCGGCGGCGCTGCCCGACACGGTCAACGGGCAGCCGGCCATCGGCCTGTCGGATGCCACCCTCGCGCCCTGCGGCTTCGAGCCCATCGGCACCTTCGTCATCGCCGGGCCGCCGCAAAGCGGGAAGACCAACACCATGCGCGCCATGGTCACCGCGCTGGAACGCGCCAACCCGGCCACCCAGTTCTTCCACATTGGCGGCCGGCGCGCCGAGCTGCGCGGCTGGCGGACTTGGAACGGCGCGGCCTCGGGCCCGGCTCAGACCCGGCAGTTCGCCAAGGACATGCTGGATCTGGTCGCCGACGATTCCATGCCGGGCAAGATCGTGTTCGTTGTGGAGAACTTCACCGAGTTCGCCGATTCGGATGCCGAGCGCCCGCTCAAGGAACTGCTCAAGGCCATCAACCGCTCCGACCACTTCCTGATCGCCGACGGAGACATCAACGCGTTCTCCTCCAGCTTCGGACTGCTCGGCGAACTGAAGTCCAACCGCCACGGCATCGCGCTCAAGCCCGACGCCTACGACGGGGACTCGCTGTTCAAGGTGCCCTTCCCGCGCGTCAAGCGCCACGAATTCCCGCCGGGCCGCGGATTCATGGTGCAAAACGGGCAACGCACCCTGGTCCACCTTCCACTCGTGGAACAGTAGGGCCGCAGGACTCTGCGCCGGTTCAGTTTCCCGCGAACGATCCCGCACTTTCGGCTTCACGCTGCGGGCTGAACACCCCAGCGCCATGGCGCCAGCGGTAATAGGCCAAGCAGGCAAGGGTGAACGGGACACCGAAGTACAGTGCTGGACGCTGCACTGGATCAAAAGCCACGCCCACCAGCGAAGCGCCAAGCAGCACCAAGGCGATGATCGGCAGAATCGGGAACAATGGTGCCCGATAGGGCAGGGAATCGGTGGATCCATGCAGGGCTACGTAGTGCCGGCGGAACGACAGATGCGATGCACAGATCACGATCCACACCGCTACTACCGCAAACCCGGCAATGGATACCAAAGCCATGAAGAGCGACTGCGCCGCGATGAAGCTGGAGAACAGCGATACCAGTCCGCCGAGGATCGACAGGCTCAGGGCCAGCATCGGAATGCCCCTGCTGTTGGTCTTGGACAGGGCTTTGGGCGCCTGGCCTGCGGCTCCCATGGAATGCAGCATGCGAGCGCATGAGTACAGTCCGGAGTTGCCTGCCGAGAGCAGGGCGGTGATGATCACGAAGTTCATGATGTCCGCACCGGCTGGCAGGCCGGCGACATCCAGGACCGTGACGAACGGACTCTCATTCGCGCCCGCCTCGGCAAACGGGATAATTGCGGCTACGACCACGATGGCACCGATGAAGAACACCGCCAAGCGAACCACGGCGGTGCGGATGGCCCGCGGAATGCTCAGCTGCGGGTTCTTCGCCTCGCCGGCCGCTACGCCGATCAGCTCGGTACCGCTGAATGCGTAGAACACCGAGAGGACGGTGACCAGTACTCCGGTAATCCCCGCAGGGAACAGTCCCCCTTCGGTGCTGAAGTTGGACAGGCCAATCACGCCGGCGTCACTGGCCGGGTTGATGCCGATGATCGTGGCGGCGCCAACGACAATCACCAGCAGCACCGCCGCCACCTTGATCAGCGCAAACCAGAATTCGGTTTCGCCGAAGACCCGCGATGAAGTCGCATTCAGCGCAAACAGCAAAGCAGCGAAAACCAGTGAGAAGACCCAGACGGAAATCGAGGGGAACCAACGTTGCATCAGCAGCCCGGCTGCGGTGAATTCGCTGGCCAGGGCTACCGCCCAGCACAGCCAGTAGAGCCACGCCGTAGCAAAACCCCACGCTGGTCCAAGATCACGGGTGGCGTGTGCATGGAATCCTCCTGCCACCGGATGCCGCGCCGATAGCTCTCCCAGCCCGCTCATCACCATGTAGGCCACCAAGGCTCCGACTGCATAGGCCAGCACCGCGCCCAGCGGCCCGGCTTGGGCAATGGTGTATCCGGAGGAAACGAACAGGCCCGAGCCGATCACCCCGCCCAAAGCGATCATCACCAGATGACGCGAGGTCATGGTTCTTAGCAGTCCGGAATCGGCTGGTGCAGTCTCGTTGGTGCTGACGATGCTCTCGGTCATGGGGCTCCTTGTGGAATGAATGCGCTTGCAGGATATCGAGCTTGGACGGCAGTCCCGGACGGGCATGTCATCTGTGGTCACACGGCGTCAAGGTCGGTCATCCAAGCACTCGCCGTGTACCCTCGATGACGTGCATATCCCAAACCACCCCAGCAATTTCCGTGACGCATTGCGCGCCGAAGGCAGCCCGCCAATCATCCTCGACGGCGGTCTCGGCACCCATCTGGCCGATCGCGGCAATGACGTGAGCGGGCACCTGTGGTCAGCGCAGATCCTCATGGACCGCCCCGAAGAGGTCCGCGCGGCACACCAGGACTTTTTCGCTGCCGGCGCCCAAGTTGCCACGACCTGCTCCTACCAGGTCAGCTATGACGGCCTGGCTCAGGTGGGCTCCGAGCAGAAGATGGAACAAATGCTGCGCACCAGCGTGCGCCTGGCGCGAGAAGCCTCCAGCGCTGGGCGCACGGACACAGCACGCTGGGTGGCCGCCTCGGTGGGGCCCTACGGTGCCGGGCCGGGCGCCGGGACCGAATACGACGGCGCCTATCGCAAGACGGCCTCCGAGCTGGCTAACTGGCACCGCAAGCGCTTGGAAATCCTGGCTGATGCCGGTGCCGATCTGGTCATCTTTGAAACCGTGCCCAGCCTGGCAGAAGCAGAAGCATTGACCGTATTGGCTCGGGAGCTGCAACTGCCGGCGTTGCTCAGCCTTGCGGTGCGCGCCGATGACCAAGGCCGAGTGGTTCTGGGTGATGGCACCGATCTGCGAGTCGTGGCCGGAATCGTTCAGGAATCCGGCGTGTGGGACGCAGTCGGCGTGAACTGCTGTCCGGTACCCCAAGCGGTGGCCGCGTTGCAGATCCTGGGAGAAGAAACCGGCTTGCCGCTGTTGGCCTACCCGAATAGCGGTGAAATTTGGGACCACGAAGCTCGTGTGTGGGTCCCAGGAACTGACGGCAATGATTTGCCCGGAGCGGTTCCTGAACTCGTGGCCGCGGGTGCTCGCCTGATTGGCGGTTGCTGCCAGGTCACCCCGGGACAGATCACCCGGGTCCGCGAAGCCATCCAGCTCGGCTGAGGCCCGTCCCGGCACTTCGGGTTCCGCTGAGCCAGCGGCTTGTCCGCAGGCCTGGACAGTGCGCGAAAAAGCCGGCAGCAACACGCAGTTGCTGCCGGCTTGAGACCAGTTACTAGAACTCGAAGTCGCCGAAGTCCCCACCGGCACCGCCGAGGAAGTCCCCGAACATGCCTTCGGCCTGGCCGCCCAGGCCTTCACCGGCCGCGGAGAGCTGTTCCCCGGCACCGGATACGGTATCACCCAGGCCCTCGGCCATGGAACCGAACTCTTCGCCGATACCGGCGAAACCATCAAGCAGCGGTCCGGCAATGGCGGTGCCGATGAACGCACCTGCCACGCCGCCGAGCAGGCCGACACCCAAGCCGCCGGCCGCGCCGGCAGCCATGCCCATGCCCCGTCCCTTGCCGCCGGAACCCAAGATCTTGTCCATGAACCCGGGACGCGACATCTCCGCGCGGGTTGCCGAACGGGCCAGGTCCCTTGGGTCCTGGCTCATCGGGCGTTCTGCCGGCGGCAACTGCTCGGAGAGTTCATGATGCAGCAGTTCGCGTTGCTGCGGGGTCAGCCGGGCGAAAGCCTCGGCGTGGGCGCGTTCCATATCCTGCGGCGGAGCGGTACGGAGCATGTAGCGGTACTTCTCGATCGCGGCCTGATCCTCGCGCGACGGTGCCGAGGCCGGCTGGTTGCCGTAGCCGCGCTCGCCGTAGTTCTGGTGCTGCGGCTGCTGCTGGTAGCCGCCGGGATTCTGCTGGTAGCCGCGTTGCTGGTTATTGGAGCCGCGCTGATTGCTATTGGAGCCGCGCTGGTTGAGCTGTTCCCGGACGTACTCGCCGGCCATTTGCTTGCCCTTGCGCAGCAGCTTGTCGAACATGGACATGGAATTGGCCTCCTAGACGTTGCGGGCGCGGTGCACGAAGCACCGCTCTCCCCTGTTTAAACTCCCCGGCATTGCTCCTTGTTCCCCACGTTAGACAATTCTCATAATCGCCCGTCGGCCCCGCATCTAGGCGCTGCGCACCGGCTGCTTTGCCCCGGACGTGATCCTCGCCAGCAAGTCGGCAGCCACGGACACCGCAATCACCGCCGGCTGCTTGCCCCGCACCTGCTCGATCCCAATGGGGCACTGGATCGCCGCGATCTGTTCGTCGCTGAAGCCGCTGGCACGCAGATTCTTCTGGAAGCGGGCCCACTTGGCACTCGACCCGATCAATCCAATCGATCCCAAGCCCGGGTGGCGCAACGCGGCATCGCACAGGTGGAAATCCTCGGCATGATCGTGCGTCATGATCAGCACGTGCGTTCCCCCAGGCAGGCAGCTGAGCACCTGCTCCCCGAGCACCGCCACCGCCGAATGGATCCGCGCCACGCTGGGTTCAAGGGCCGGCAGGTCCTCCAGGAATTCCGGGCGCGAATCAACCAGATGCAGCTCCAGGTCATGGCGGGCGAGAATGCGGGCCAATTCCATTCCCACATTTCCCACCCCGAAGATCGCCACCGTGGCAGGAACCGGCAAGGGCTCTAGCAGCACCGTGATCTCGCCGCCGCAGCATTGCCTGCCGTACTTGGCCGGGGCCTTGTCGCTGAGCTTCATGGTGATGCTCTGCGGCTGGTTCCCGCCCGCGCTGATCATCTGCCGGGCCCGTTCCATGGCCGCCATTTCCAGGTTGCCCCCGCCGATGGTTCCGAAGATCTCCTGGCTGGCAATCACCATTTTCGCGCCGGCCTCGCGTGGGGCATGCCCGCGCACCGCGGTGATGGTGGCCAGCACCGCGGGACGCCGTTCATTGCGCAGCGCGGTGACAGCTTCAATCCACGACAGCATGGCTACCGCTCCTCCCGCGCCGCTTCGATCGCCCAGAACACCGCTTCCGGAGTCGCCGGGGACGCCAGCGGCACCGGACGCCCGGAGCGGCCGAAGGAGGCAATGGCCTGCCGCAGTGCCTCGCGCACCGAGAAGGCGAGCATCAGCGGCGGTTCTCCCACGGCCTTGGAACCGTAGACCGCGCCTTCCTCATGCGCCTTGTCCAGCAAGCTGACGTTGAAGACGTCAGGCATCTCGGAGAAGCTCGGGATCTTGTAGGTGCTCGCGGCTTGGGTGGCCACCCGTCCTCGGCCCGGGCCATCGGAGGTGTCCCAGCGCAAATCCTCCAGGGTCAGCCAGCCAGCCCCCTGCACGAACCCTCCCTCGATCTGCCCCAGATCCACCAGCGGCGAGAGGGAATCGCCCACGTCATGGACGACATCCACGCGGCGCAGCACATAGGAGCCGTCAAAGCCGCTGACTTCCACCTCGCTGGCCGCCACCCCGTAGGAGAAGTACTTGAACGGGCTGCCCGTCATCTGCGAGAGGTCCCAATGCAGCCCTTCGGTCCGGTAGAAGCCGGCGGCCGAAAGCTGGACCCGCTGGAAGTACGCGGCGTTGACCACTTCTTCCCACCCCAGCGATTCGCTCTTGCCCAGCGCGGTGACCCTGCCGCCGCTGAAGCGCAGGTCTTGCGCCGGAACCCCCAATTTTCCGGCGGCCACCTGCGCGAGCCGGCCGCGGATCTGCTCGCACGCATCCTTGACCGCGCCGCCATTCAGGTCGCTGCCCGAACTGGCTGCGGTGGCCGAGGTATTGGGCACTTTGTCGGTGCGCGTAGGGGCAATGCGCACCTTGGATAGCGGCACGCCCAATGCGGTGGCGGCCACCTGCAGCATCTTGGTATGCAGGCCCTGTCCCATTTCGGTGCCGCCGTGGTTGACCAGCACCGAACCGTCCTTGTAGACCAGCACCAACGCGCCGCCCTGGTTGAAGGCGGTGAGGTTGAAGGAGATGCCGAATTTCACCGGCGTCATCGCCAGCGCCCTTTTGGCGTGCTCGTGCCCGGCATTGAATTCTGCGATCTGCTCCTCGCGCGCGGCGATATCTGCCGAGCCGAGCAGCTGGATCCAAGCAGTCTCCAAGCGCTCGGGATGCCGGACCGGCTGGTAGTACGGGGTGTCCTGTCCCTGGGTGTAGAAATTGCGGCGGCGCAGTTCCCGGGCGTCCAATCCCAGCTGCGGGGCCACCCGGCCCAGGATGTCTTCCATGACCAGCATGCCCTGCGGACCGCCGAAGCCGCGGAACGCGGTCTGCGAGGTCTTATGGCATTTGGCGATGCGCCCGTTGACCCTGATATTCGGGATCCAATAGGAATTGTCGATATGGCACATCGCGCGGGTCAGCACCGGTTCGGACAGATCCAGGCTCCACCCGCCGTCAGCGGTCAGCTGGGCCTGCAGGGCCAGGATCTTGCCCTGCCCGTCGAAGCCGATTTTCCAGGTTGCATGGAATCCGTGGCGCTTGCCGGTCATGGTCATGTCCAGGGTGCGGTCCAGCCGCACCCGCACCGGCCGTCCGGTGAGCACCGCACCGAGGGCCGCCACCGCGGCATAGCCATGGGGCTGCATTTCCTTGCCGCCGAAGCCGCCTCCCATGCGCAATACCTGCACGGTGACCTCGTGGGCGCCGATGCCCAGCACATGCGAGACGATGTCCTGGGTTTCGGTGGGATGCTGGGTGGAGCAGTGGATCATGATCTGCCCGCTCTCATCCACCATGGCCAGCGAGTTCTGCGTTTCCAGATAAAAGTGCTCCTGGCCGGCGAACTCGAAATCGCCCTCGAAAACATGGGCCGCCTGCGCGAAGGCTGCCTCCGGATCTCCCTTGGAGATCTCGGGCTGGATGCCGTGGAAGCTGTTGGCCCCGATCGCGTCCTTGATGGTGATCAGCGAATCCAGTGGTTCGTACTCCACGCGCACCGCCTTGGCCCCGGCCTTGGCAGCTTCCAGGTCTTCGCCCAGGACCCACGCCACCGGCTGGCCGAAGAACATGACTTCTTCCACCGGGAGCAGCGGTTCGTCGTGCTTGGCGCCCTGGTCATTGACCCCGGGGATGTCTTTCGCGGTGATGACCCGGACCACCCCGGGTACCTGCTGCGCCGCACTGGCATCCAGGCCCAGGATTTTTCCATGGGCGCAGGTGGACTGCACCGGGTAGGCATGCAGGACCCCGGCCAGACGCGCGGCCAGGTCGTCGGTATACAACGCGGTGCCGGTAACGTGCGCGGCCGCCGATTCGTGGCGGTGGCGCTGGCCGACTACCGGAGCGTCGGGGCGTTGGGATAGCTGGCTCATGAGTTCTGCTCCTGTCCTGCTTCCAAGCTGCGTTCAAGCTGCTGGGCATAGAACCGTTCAAGCGAGGAGGCCAGCATGGCCTTGCGGTAGTTGGCGCTGGCCCGGTGGTCATCCATCGGGGTTCCTTCGGTGCCCATGGTGCGTGCCGCGGCCCGGATGGTTTCCAGGTTCCACGGCTGGCCTTCCAACAGTGCTTCGGTGGCCACGGCGCGCAGCGGGGTTGCGGCCACGCCGCCCAGCCCGATCCGCGCCGTGGTGATCATGCCGTCCGACACCGTGAGCGCATAGCCGATGGCTACCGAGGAGATGTCATCGAAGCGCCGCTTGGAAATCTTCTGGAAGCTGGTCAGCGGCGCCAGCGGCAACGGGATGCGGATCGCGGTGATCATCTCTCTCGGCTCGCGCACGGTCTGCCGGTAGCCGGTGAAGTAGTCCGAAAGCGCCACCATCCGGTTGCCGCGGATGCTGGAAAGGACCAGCTCGGCCTCCAGCGCCAGCAGCGCCGGCGGGGTGTCGCCAATGGGCGAGCCGGTCCCCAGATTGCCGCCGATGGTCGCGCTATTGCGGATCAGCCTAGACGCGAACTGCCCGAAGAGCTGGGAGAGCAGCGGAACCTGCCCGGCGAGCTTGCGTTCCAGTTCGCTCAAGGTGCAGCCTGCACCCAATTCAAGGTACTGCTCGTTCCAGTGGATCTGGCGCAGCTCGGGCAGCCGGTCGATGGCCAGCACCGAGCGGGCGCGGGCGCCCTTGATGTTGACCTCCACGCCCCAGTCGGTGGCACCGGACACCAGTACGGTCTGCGGTTCGGTTGACAGGATCTGCAGTGCCTGGTCCAGGTCCGCCGGCCGGCGGAAGCGGCCCAGGTCCCCGGTAGGGGTATCGGCGCGCTGGATGTCGGTGGCCACCGGTGCCGGGGCCCGGTGCTGGGTCCGGGCAGTCAGCGGGTCATCCGGCTCGGGCTCGCCCAGCGCGTAGGCGGCGTCGCGGATCGGGCGGTATCCGGTGCAGCGGCAGAGATTGCCCGACAGCGCGTGCAGGTCGAATCCATTCGGTCCGCACTCGTGCTCCCCGCCATCACCCGCGCTGACTGCGGGATTGGCGGTCCGCTCGGGGCGGTAGTATTCGGCGGCCATGGAGCAGACGAATCCGGGGGTGCAATAACCGCACTGGGATCCGCCGCGGTTGGCCATCTCTTCCTGCACCGGATGCAGCGCCGCGACGCTGCCCAGCCCTTCGGAGGTGATGATTTCCTGGCCGTCGAGCGCCGCGGCCGGCAGCAGGCAGGCGTTGGCCGCCGTCCACCTGCTGCCTTCCCCATCGCTGCGGGCCACCAGGATCGAGCAGGCGCCGCACTCGCCCTCGGCACAGCCTTCCTTGCATCCGATCAATTGCTGCCCGCGCAGGAAATCCAGCGCGTTGGTATGCGGCGGCCCGTCGAATTCCCGGACCTTTCCGTTGACCGTAACCTGGCATTTTGTCTCTTGCGTTGCCTCGGCGCTCATGCCGTTGACACCTCCTGCGCCCGGGTATCGCCCGGCGCACCATGAATGAATTGGATGATGGGTGGGATCTGGCGCCCTGCCGGAGGTTCCAGGCTCGTCCAGGGCGCCGTCGCGTGCTGCGGCGGGATCAGTTTCCGTGCGCGATCTGGCCCTTGGACCAGGCGAGGCATCCGCCCATGATTACCCTCCAGAATTCGGATCATTCACATCCACGCAAACCATCAAGGTGAGCCACCTCACCTCAGTGGATCCTTACTATAGCCCGTATCAGCTCAGGCCAGTAGGGCCGTGATCGGGCCCCGTGCGAAGTACACCAGGAAGCCCAGCGCCACCACCCACAGCAGCGGGTGGATCTTGGCGTACCGCCCGGCCGCGGCGTTCACCACCACCCAGGCGATGAACCCTGCGCCAATGCCATTGGCAATGGAGTAGGTCAGCGGCATGGTGATCAGGGTGAGGAACGCCGGCATGGCGCTGGAGAACCGCTTGAAGTTGATCTCGCGGATCTGCGCGCACATCAAGGTGCCCACCAGAACCAGTGCCGCGGCAGCCACCTCGATGGGAACCACCGAGGTCAGCGGAGTGAAGAACATCGAACCCAGGAACAGCACCCCGGTGATGACCGAAGCCAGCCCGGTGCGCGCCCCTTCCCCGATGCCGGCCGCCGAATCCACGTAGACGGTATTCGAGGAGGACGAGCCCATGCCTCCAGCCACCGCGCCCAGGCCCTCGACCACGAATGCGGCCTTCAGCCGCGGGAAGGTGCCGTCCTTGCGCGCCAGACCGGCATTCTTGGCCAGTCCGGTCATGGTGCCCATGGCGTCGAAGAAGTTCGTGAACACCAAGGTGAACACCAGCATCGTCGCCGCCAGCGCGCCGATCCGCCCGAAGGATCCGAACAGGTCGAACTCCCCGGCCAGCGACAAATCCGGCAACGAGACGATATTTCCCTGCAGCACCGGCATGTTCAGGTGCCAGCCATGCGGGTTATCCGCGCCGGCTGGCCCGATCCTGAACACCAGCTCGGCGATCATCGCCAGCACCGTGGAGATCACGATGCCGATCAGGATCGCGCCCTGCACCCCGCGGGCCACCAGCGCACCCATGATCAGCAACCCCACCACGAAGACCATGGTCGGGATCGAGACGATCGACCCGCCATCGCCCAGCTGCACCGGAGGCCCGGCGGCGGTACGGGTAACGAAGCCGGAGTCCACGAACCCGATGAAGGTGATGAACAGCCCGATGCCCACCGTAATGGCGGCCTTCAGGTCCTTGGGGATGGCCCGGAAGATCGCGGTGCGCACCCCGGTCATCCCGAACAGGACGATCAGCACGCCGTTGACCACCACCAGTCCCATGGCCTCGGGCCAGGTGACGTCCTGGATCACCGAGACGGCCAGGAAGGAGTTGATGCCCAGCCCGGCGGCCAGGCCGAAGGGCAGGTTGGCGATCAGCCCGAACAGGATGGTCATGGCCCCGGCAGTCAGCGAGGTCATGGCCCCGACCTGCGCGGCCGGAAGCCAGTTGCCGGCCACATCCACGGGTGCGGCCTCGGCGCTGAATCCGCCGAGGATCAGCGGGTTGAGGATCACGATGTAGGCCATCGTGAAGAAGGTGACGATCCCGCCGCGCAATTCCCGCGCCAGCGTGGACCCGCGTTCGGTGATGCTGAAGAACGCATCCAGGATGCCGCCCGGCCCACCCGGCCGGCGCGGCTTGCTGCCGCGCTGCGCGCCCTGGGGGCCAGCTGGCAAGCGACTTGTCGTGGTCATGGTCCTGGACCTTTAGTAGTCGGTCCGGGATTCTTGCGAATCCCATGCCTTGAACGGCAACAGGTGCTCGCCGCCTTCGGACTGGAAGCAGTTCACCGGCATCAGCGAGCGGTTGGATTTTGCTTCGAAGTAGTCGTAGAACACCGCGTCGTCGAATCCGGCGGCAGCCGCATCATGCCTGTTGGCCGCGAAGAAGACCTTGCCGATGCGGGCCCACAGCGAGGTGGCCAGGCACATTGGGCAGGGTTCGCAGCTGCTGTAGAGCACGCAGCCGCTCAAGTCGAAGGTCCCCAAGGCGGCGGCCGCGGTGCGGATGGCCACCACTTCGGCGTGCGCCGATGGATCATTGTTGGCCGTGACGCGGTTGACCCCTTCGAAGACCTGGCCGTCGGGGGCGACCACGACGGCGCCGAAAGGCCCGCCGGCGTTGTGGACATTTGTGGTGGCAATATCGATGGCCATCGAAAGATAGTCTTGGCCAGTGGTAGTAACGCTCATCGAGTGGCTCCTCATGCTTTGGACAAGAGAACCGCAGCGCGCTGCTTGGCGCTAGCTACCGGTTGCGCTTGTCACCTGAAATCGATCAGTTGCATGCCCGGTAGATAGCGACCCATCAGGTGGGTGCCCGCCATAGACAGCTACGAGATTATCAGCGGATTGTGACGCACGCAACAATTCTTTTGAAATCTCTTTTTCGCATCATGAACAAAAACTTGCCGTCTTGCCGCTCATCCCCTCTCCCACTAGCAGCGATCCGACGGGACTGGCCCCTCCCTCCAGCGCCGCGACTCCCGAAGCTGGATCCTTGCCCCGGCGCTCGGGTTTCCAACACATTACAGCCGCCTATCGGCGCACCGATCCGGCGGGTGAATTTAAGTTCCCTTCGGCGCAACAACCTGAGCACCTAGGCGAAATACCTCTTTGAGAAGCTCAGATGCATCAAGTGCTAGAGAAGGGATCGGATAACGTGAGCGCACAGCTAGAAGCATCTGACACATCGCAGGCACTGCAGGTGCAACCGGGACGCTGGGTCAGCAACTGGACCCCGGAGGATCCAGAATTCTGGAAGCGCACCGGATCTGCGGTAGCCAGCCAAAACCTCAAGTGGTCCATCTTCGCCGAGTTCCTCGGATTCAGCGTTTGGCAGCTTTTCGCCATTGTCGTGGTCTATCTTCCAGTAGCGGGATTCAGCTACAGCACCACGCAGCTGTTCTGGCTGATCTCCATCCCGAGCCTCGTCGGCGCCACCCTGCGCATCCCCTACACGTTCATGGTGGCCCGTTTCGGCGGGCGCAACTGGACGGTCATTTCCGCGCTGCTCCTGCTGATTCCGGCCGGCGGCATTTCCCTGGCCCTGGCTGATCCGTCCACGCCATTCTGGGTCATGCTCAGCCTTGCGGCGCTGACCGGCTTCGGCGGCGGAAACTTCGCTTCCTCGATGGCTAATATCACCTACTTCTACCCCGCTTCCCGCAAGGGATGGGCATTGGGCCTCAACGCCGCCGGCGGCAACCTCGGCGCGGCGGTCGCCCAGCTGCTTGTACCGGTCATTGTCACGGTCTTCGCCGCCGGGGCGTTGCAGCTTCCGCTGGCAGGCATGCTCTGGATCCCGTTGATTCTGCTCTCCGCATGGGGTGCCTGGAAATACATGCACAATCTGTCGTCGGCCCGCTCAGATATCCGCGGCGCCATTGCCTGCCTGAAGGTAAAGCACCTGTGGATCATCTCCGCCCTGTATGTGGGAACCTTCGGCTCCTTCATTGGATTCTCGGCAGTATTCCCCAAGCTGATCGTTGACACTTTCCCCGAATACGCGGCCTTGCCGTTGGGCACCGCAACCATCACCTTGGCTTTCCTTGGTCCGCTGGTCGCGTCCCTGGCCCGTCCATACGGAGGCAAGATCGCTGACAAGCTCGGCGGCGCACGCATCACCGTGGCGACTTTCGGAGCCATGGCCTTGATTACCGCTGCGCTAGTGCTCAGCCTGCCACGGGCCAACTTCTGGATGTTCCTCTTCCTGTTCTTGCTGCTCTTCACGGCAAGCGGCATCGGCAATGGCTCGACCTACCGCATGATCCCGGCAGTCTTTGCCCTGAGCGACGAGGGAAAACAGGCAAGCCAGGTGGATTCTTCGCGCAAGGCGGCCGCCGCTCTCGGTTTGATCTCGGCCATTGGCGCCTACGGCGGCTTCCTGATTCCCCAGGCCTTGGGACTGTCCTTATCCAGCACCGGCGCCTACACCACGGCGTTCATCATCTTCATCGCGGTCTACCTGCTGCTCATGGCCACCGCATGGTTCGCCTATGCACGCTCAGGCACCCGTTTCGCCCAGCACGGAGTCTAGGATGACCGACACTCATTGCCCCTATTGCGCCCTGCAGTGCGGCATCACCTTGGAACCCAACCAGCAGGATCACGGCACCGAACCGGTGAGCCTGAGGGGACGGGACTTCGAGACCAATGGCGGGGCGCTGTGCCGCAAAGGCTATAGCGCCGCCACGCTGCTCGATCACCCAGAACGCCTGCAATCACCCCTGCTCCGCCAGCCCGATGGAAGCTTTGCCCCGGTTAGCTGGGAGCATGCGCTGGATCTGGTTGCCGAAAAGGCGCTGGGCATCCGGGCCGAATCCGGAGCCGACGCACTCGCGGTCTTCGGTTCCGGTTCGCTGACCAATGAAAAGGCCTACCAGCTGGGCAAGTTCGCACGGCTGGCCCTAGGTACCTCGCGGATCGACTACAACGGACGGTTCTGCATGTCCTCGGCAGCCGCCGGCACCAACCGCGCCTTCGGCTTGGACCGGGGATTGCCTTTCCCGCTGGCTGATCTGGATTCGGCCGGGATGATCCTGATGCTCGGTTCCAATGTCGCCGATACGATGCCGCCCTTTGTCCGGCATCTGGCCGGAGCCCGTGAGAACGGCGGGCTGATCGTGGTTGATCCTCGCCGTTCAGCTACAGCCAAGCTCTGCGCCGATAATGCTGGCTGGCACCTGCAGCCGACCCCGGCCACCGACCTACCGCTGCTGCTGGGCTTGGCCCACGTGCTGGTGGCCGAGTCCCTGGCCGACACCAGCTACTTGGCCGCCCGCACTAACGGTTTCGATGCAGTGAAAGCCTCCTTGGCCAGCTGGTGGCCAGAACGCACCGCCCAGGTCACCGGCGTTCCTGCCGAGCAGATCCGGCACACCGCCCGGGCCTTGGCGCAGGCGGCCAGCGAAGCGAAGGCCGGCGGCAAGCCCGTCTACATCCTCACCGGCCGCGGCATCGAGCAGCATTCCAACGGCACCGATACTGTCACCGCCGCGATCAACCTCGCGCTGCTGCTCGGCTTGCCCGGAAACTTGGCCGGCGGCTACGGCACCATCACCGGCCAGGGCAACGGGCAGGGCGGTCGGGAACACGGGCAAAAGTGCGACCAGCTTCCCGGCTACCGCAAGATCACCGACCCGGAACACCGTGCGCAGGTAGCCCGCGTCTGGGGTGTTGACCCCGAAACCATTCCCGGTCCCGGGCTTCCCGCCGTTGAACTCCTCGACGCGCTAGGTACCCCCACCGGTCCGCGCATGCTGATGGTCCACGGGGCCAACCCGGTGATCTCCGCACCCGATGCGTCGCGCGTGATCCACGCACTGTCCAGGCTGGATTTCCTGGTGGTCTGCGACTTTTTCCTCTCGGAGACCGCAGCCCAAGCGGACCTGGTCTTGCCGGTGCTGCAATGGGCTGAAGAAGAAGGCAGCATGACCAACTTGGAGGGGCGGATCCTGCGCCGCCGCGCTGCCTTGGCGGCACCGGAACATGCGCGCGGCGAACTGTGGATCCTCGCCCAGCTCGCCCAGCGGCTGGATGCTCCCGGCCACTTCTCCCCCGATCCGCGGGAAGTTTTCGAAGAACTCAAATTGGCTTCGGCCGGTGGCCTGGCGGACTACTCGGGGGTGCGTTGGGATGACCTCGATGCCGGGGCGGCCATCTACTGGCCGTGCCCTGCAGGCACCGAAGTGAAGGCCGGGCGCGGCATCCGCAATGGAACCCCTCGGCTATTCCTTGACGGTTTTGCGCATGCGGATCGGCGTGCAGTGCTGGTGCCAGTTGCTTTCCAACCGGAACCCCGGAAGAACAACGCGGCCGTGTCCCTGGTGACCGGCCGGCTGCTGGAGCACTACCAGTCTGGCGCCCAGACGCGCCGGGTCCCCGAGCTGGCCCAGGCCGCTCCGGAACCGCTGCTGGAAATCCATCCGGCAACCGCCCTGGCCCACCAGATTGCCCAGGGGCAGAAGGTCGTGATCAGCAATGAACGCGGTGAAGTCACCGCCCGCGCGCTGCTGACCGCCGATGCCCGGCTGGACACGGTCTTCCTGCCCTTCCACTACCCGGATTCCGGTACCGCAAACCTGCTGACCGAGGCGAAGGTCGACCCGCACAGCAGGATGCCGGAATTCAAGCACGCCCATGTTTCGCTGAGCGCTGTGAAAGAGGAACAATGAACGAGCAACGCCCGCAACGCATTATCATCATTGGCTTCGGCCCCGTCGCCGCGTCCCTTGTCGAAGGGCTGCTCCCGGCAGCGGCGGCCGGCCACTGCGCCATCACCATCATCAGCGCCGAAGACCACCTGGCCTACAACCGTGTGCTGCTCGCTGAACTGGCAGCCGGAGCCGCCGAGTTCGGGCATTTGGGCATGGTGGATCCGCAACGCCTGGCCGATGCCGGAGTCGACGTGCGCTTGGGCGTGCAGGCTACCGGCATCGATCGCTCACGGCGCCGGATCCATCTGGGCGGCAACGACTATGTGTCCTACGACCGGCTTGTTTTCGCCACTGGCGCCCGAGCGGTGATCCCCACGCTCAACGGCCTGAATTTCGATCCGCACGCTGATGCTTCACTGCCAGTCGGAGTTTTCGCCCTGCGCACGGTGGATGACGCCCACCAGCTGCGCAAATCTATCGATCTTGGCCAGCGCATTTTGATTCTCGGCGGCGGTGTTCTGGGTATCGAGGCGGCCTTGGCCATTGCGCGCACCGGGGCGCAGGCGGTGCTGGTGCATCATGGTCCGGCGCCCTTGGGACGCGTCGTGGATGCGGATGGAGGGGCGCTGCTGACACGTAATCTGCGTGAAGCAGGTGTCGAGGTGATCCCCGGTGCGAAGGCCAGTGGCATTCAGAAGGATGCACAGGGTTTCACCGGCCTGATGACTTCCACCCACGGACTGATCCAGGCTGATGCCCTGCTCATTTCCACGGGTGTGAGAGCCAGAACAGAGCTGGCCTCGGGCTGCGGATTACCGGTGGGCCGCGGTATTAAGACTGATGAATTCCTTTGCGCCGATACCGAGCAGCGAATTTTCGCCCTCGGTGACTGTGCCGAAGTTGCAGGACAGCCACCGGTCGGATTGCTGGCCCCGGGCTGGGCCCAAGCCGCATGGTTGTCCCAGCAATTGTTGCGGCTGGCTGGTTCCTCTGGCTCCGAGCCGCTTGCTGCCCCGGACTTCTCTGCTTCTGATGTATTGATGCTCAAGGGACAAGGCATCGAGCTGACCGCCGCCGGCGATATCAGCGCCGGTTATTGGGACGATACCGATCTGCAGGCAACAATCTATGCGGACCCTGCGCGCGGACGCTATCTGAAGATCGTCACCCGGCAGGATACGGTCACCGGATTCCTGGCCATGGGATTGCCGCAAACCAGTGCCGAACTCGTGCTGGCCTATGAACGGGCCACCGCCTTGCCTGAAGACCGCTCCAACCTGTTGCGGCTGGATGATCCGGCAACGGATCAAATCGCTGCTATCCCCAGCGATGATGATCAGCTGTGCCGCTGTTCGGGCGCTACCTACGGCCAGGTAGCCCATGCTGTAGGCGCTGGTTGCACCACCGTCGCCGAGGTCGGCGAGAACTGCCGTGCGGGCACCGGATGCGGCGGGTGCAAAGCGAAGATCGAAGAGTTGCTGGCCAAGGCGCCTGCCCTGGCGCAATGACTCCAATGGGCGGTCGGCTCCCAGCGAGCTGGCCGCCCTTGCCTATGCCCGGCCGGAACGCCAAGACGCAGGGACGAAAGCCATGAGCTTTCGTCCCTGCGTTTGGATGATGATGCGAGTTGCCTTATTCTTGCACGCCACCGCTGGAAAATGCGATAGCCGGAGCTAATTGGTTGCAAGCGAATCCGTCTCGTCGTTCAGTTCGTACCAGCCTTGCCAGGCCGAATGCTCGACGTTCAGGCTGCGATCTGATTTGATACTCATTTGCTCTGCTCCATCCATAGCTGTCCCTCGATTTCCATGAGCCGCTGCACTGGCAGCGGCAGCGAATCGGCGTTCAGGCATTCGCCGGTATCCAGTCGGTACACTTCCTTGTGCAGCGGGCAGGCAACGGTGGCCACGCTGGTTCCTTCGACCATGGTGTCGCCCAGAATGCCGCGGGCCATGACCTTCGCGCCGCTGTTCGGGCAGTGATGCGAGGTTGCGTAGAAGGCATCTTCTTCGGTACGGAACAGGGCTAGCTGTGTGGCCTCAAGCCACAGCGCTTCTCCCCATCCACGCTCCAGCTCTGCACTGCGGCAAAGCGGAGCCAAGCTCAAAGTAGCTTCACGGGTGTCTTCTGCAATTTGCGTGCTCATGAACGTAAGCCCTTCGTGGTTGGCATCTGCTGACATACCGAGCTTAGAAGCCGCATGTTTCGCCCGATGCTTCCAGTCGTTGCCAGTCCGTAAAGCATGCCTAACAGCAAAAATGGGCACCGTGAATCCTGGATTCTCCCGTAAATCCGCTGGTTTATCCTGTCCAATTGCCTTTGCGCAACGATTGCCCATTGCGAATGATTCGAATATGTTTCAGCCGCTTCACCTGGTTTTCGTCTGATGGTGGAGAGAATTGCTCCGGCCGAAACACAAGGGTAATTGCGGCGCAAAGCATGCTTTCTACAGTGGACTCATCAGCCTGAAACTCACCGTTTCCCAGCGAAAGTCGAAATTGATCATGGGTACTCCACACAATGCACGCAACATCCTGGTTATCGGCGGCGGTCCCGCAGCCCACCGCTTCACCGAAGCCCTGGCCAGCCGCGCACCGCAGGATCTGAGCATCACGGTATTGACCGAAGAAACCCACCTTCCCTATGATCGCGTGGCGCTCTCCCAGGCGTTGACCAACCCCGGAGTCGATCTCACCCTCGGCGATCCGAAGCTCTGGGAAACCGAGCATGTCACCTTGGAAACCAACGCCAAGGCCATCGCTATCGACAGCACCAAGCGCACGGTCACCACGGAAGACGGACGCATTTTCAGCTACGACGAATTGGTGCTGGCCACCGGTTCCAACGCGGCCACGTTGCCAATCGCCGGCAACGAGCACACCTTTGTGTACCGCACGCTGGAAGATGTCTGGTCCATCGCGCAGAAGGTCAAGGAACTTTCAGCTTCCCTGGGCCGCACCCCGGTGGTAGCTACCATCGGTGGCGGGCTGCTCGGTTTGGAAGCTGCCGCGGGTGCCCAAGCGCTGGGTGCGGAGGCAGTGGTCATTGATGGCGGCAAATGGCTGATGGGCACCCAGCTGGATGAAGGCGCTGGCCAAGCCATGGGCCGGCTCATCGAGCAAACCGGATTCACCGTCCACAACGGCGTTTTCCCGCAGGAAATCCTGACCAGCCAGGAGTCCGGCAGCACGGCTGTCACCGGCGTGCTGATGGCTGATGAACGCACCATCGATGCGGATATGGTGGTCGTTTCGATCGGTGTTCGTCCCCGCGATGAACTGATCCGCAATTACAACGCGGCCCTTGACGAAGCAGGAAGCCCGGCACCCCGTTTCGGCATGGGCCCACGCGGCGGCGTGGTCATCGACGCGCATTGCGCCACCGATATCGAGCACATCTGGGCTATCGGCGAGGTCGCGAACTACGAGGGTTTCTGCATTGGCCTGGTCGCTCCGGCCAACGCCATGGCGGAAATCGTGGCCGAACAGCTGGCCGGGGGCGAAGCCGAATTCGCCGGCTTCGACACCGCCACCAAGCTCAAGCTCTCCGGTGTGGATGTGGCCAGCTTTGGCGATGGCTTCGCCCGCGCCGAGGGGGCGCTGGAAGTGGTCTATGCCGATGCCCCGCGCGGCCTGTACCAGAAGCTAGTGGTGTCCTCCGATGCCAAGACCCTGCTCGGCGGCATTTTCGTTGGAGATGCCACCCCGTACCAGTCGCTGCGTCCTTTACTCGGACGGGAGCTGCCCGGCGAACCAGGCGCGTACCTCAGCGCCTTGGGCGGCGAAGCGCCGGAGGGCGAACTGCCCGATGATGCGGTGCTGTGCTCCTGCAATTCGGTCACCGCCGGCACCATCCGCGATGCAGTCTCCGGTTGCGGCTGCTTCGAGGGCGAAGCGCCGGTGACCACCGTTTCCGGGCTGAAGGGGTGCACCCGTGCCGGCACCCAGTGCGGGTCATGCGTGCCGATGCTCAAGAAGCTCATGGAAGCGCAGATGCTCAAGGACGGCGCGGAAGTTTCCACCGCCCTGTGCGAGCATATTTCCTTCTCCCGTCCGGAGCTCTACGAAGCCATCCGCGTGGCCGGGTTGCAGGCCTTCGGCGAGGTGATGGAACGCTTCGGCACCGGCCAGGGCTGCGATATCTGCAAGCCGGTGATCGCCAATATCCTCTCCTCGCAGACCAGCGCCCACCCGATGGATGCAGGTCTTGCCGGCGCCCAGGACACCAACGACCGCGTGCTGGCCAATATGCAGAAGGACGGCACCTACTCGGTGGTGCCGCGCATCCCGGGCGGGGAGATCACCCCCGAGAAGCTCGGCGTGATTTCCGCGGTGGCGCAGAAATACGGCCTGTACACCAAGCTCACCGGCGGCCTGCGCATCGACATGTTCGGCGCCCGCTTGGAGCAGCTGCCCGAGATCTGGCGCGAGCTGGTGGACGCCGGCTTCGAATCGGGCCAGGCCTACGGCAAGTCGCTGCGCAATGTGAAGACCTGCGTCGGTTCATCCTGGTGCCGATACGGCATGCTCGATTCCACCGCGCTGGGCATCGAAATGGAGCTGCGCTACCGGGGCCTGCGGGCACCGCACAAGCTGAAGATGGGCGTTTCGGGCTGTGCCCGCGAGTGCGCCGAAGCCCGGGCCAAGGACATCGGCGTGATCGCCACCACCGATGGCTGGAACCTGTATGTGGGCGGCAACGGCGGCGCCAACCCGGCCCATGCCCAACTGCTGGCCGGCGGGCTGGATGATCAAACGCTGTTCAAGTACATCGACCGCTACCTGATGTACTACATCCGCACCGCTGACAAGCTGCAGCGCACCGCGCATTGGCTGCAGGACCTGGATGGCGGATTGGAACGGGCCAAGCAGGTGGTGATCGAGGATTCGCTGGGCCTGGCCGACGAGTTGGAAGCGGCCATGGAAACCCACGTGGCCAACTACGAGGACGAGTGGGCCGCCACCTTGGCCGACCCGGTGAAGCTCAAGCGCTTCCGTTCCTTCGTGAACACCGCCGCACCGGATACCGAGCTGGAATATGTTTCCGAGCGCGGACAGCAGCGCCCCGCCGAGCCGGTGGCACTAGGTGCCAGCATCCCGGTCGGGGCGCCGCAAGGCTAGGAACGGCATCCCACCCGTGCTGCTACCAGCGCGGGTGGATCTGTTCGCGCAGCTTGGCGTCGTAGAGGTCGCGGACCGAGGTGTTGAAGCCCTCGGAGATCTGCAGCGAGCCGGCAGCCGCGTTGGCGCGGGCCTGCTGCGCATTGCGGGCTCCGGGGATGATGGTGCTCACCCCGTCCTGGGCGGCCAGCCAAGCCAAAGCCACCTGGGCACTGGTGGCTTCGGGCGCCTCGGCGGCAGCTAGCTTGGCGAACTCGCCAGCGGCTTGAAGACCGGTGGCGTAGTCCACGCCGGAGAAGGTCTCCCCGACGTCGAAGGAGGAGCCATCGCGGTTGAAGTTGCGGTGGTCGTCCTTGGCGAACTCGGTCTGCAGGGTGTAGCGGTTGGTCAGCAATCCGCTGGCCAGCGGCACCCGGGCGATGATCCCCACCCCTGCCTCGCGGGCTGCCGGAAGCACGGTTTCCAGCGGCTTGTGGCGGAAGGCGTTGATGATGATCTGCACGGTGGCGATGTTCGGGCGGGCAATAGCCGCCAGCGCCTCGTCCACGGTTTCCACCGAAACGCCGTAGTTGGCCATCCGGCCTTCATCCACCATGGTGTCCAGCGCATCATAGATCGCATCGGTGGAGTACACAGGGGTTGGCGGGCAGTGCAGTTGGACCAGGTCCAGGGTGTCCACGCCCAGGTTCTTGCGGGAGCGGTCATTCCACGCGCGGAAGGCATCCAGGTTGTAGTTCTCCGGCAGCTGCTCGACACGGCGGCCCATTTTGGTGGCCACGGTGACCCCGGCGTCCGGGTTGGCCTTCAGCCAAGTGCCGATCAGCTGCTCGCTGCGGCCATCGCCGTAGACATCGGCGGTGTCGAAGAAGCTCACGCCGGCTTCATAGGCGGCATCGAGTACGGCTAGCGCGTCGGTCTCGTCTACCGAGCCCCAGTCAGCGCCTAGCTGCCAGGTGCCCAGGCCAATGGCCGACACGTTGCGGTGGGTACGTCCAAGTTCTCGTTTTTGCATGCCTCCGAGTCTAGTGCCCGAAGTGCCTATTTCCGGTCGATAGCAGATCATATTTCTGTGTTGCGGTGTCTGAATTTGTTCTCAATTATCTAAACGATAGAATATAAATTACCGTCACACCATCGAGGAGATCATGTTCCCCACTATTCTTGCGGTCATTTGCGCCGTCGTAGGATTGCTCGTCATGCTTGCCAGCAAATCCATGAAGCCAGAAAACAAGAACCGCTCTTCCACGCGCTTCACCGGAATCAGCATCTTCATCGTCTCGCTGATTGTGCTGGCCATCATGTCCACCACCATCGTTCAGCCACGCACTGTAGGCGTGAAGGTCGCGCTGGGCAAGCCGACCTCCGTGGTGAGCAACGGCTTCCACCTGAAGTGGCCATGGGAAAAGGTCGAGAAGCTGGATGGCTCGGTGCAGAACGACGTCTACTCCGCCAGCAGCGCCATCCCGGTTCGCCTGGGCAACAACGGCCGAGCCGACGTTGACGCCTCGATCCAGTGGCAGCTGAAGACCGACGATGCGATGGACGTGTTCCTGGATTACCGCACCTTCGAGGGCATCCAGTCCAACCTCGTCGACCGCAACTTCCGCGCCGCTTTGAACGAGGTCATGGCCACCTATGATCCGCTGGAATACGGCGAACCGGCCAGCGGCGGCCAGGACCTGGAAGGCCTGGCGAAGTCCGTCCAGGAAAAGATGCAGGCCAAGGTCAAGACCCAGATCGAGATCCGCTCGGTTACCTTGCCGATCATCAACTTCGACGAGCCGACGCAGAACCGCATCAACGAGCTGCAGGCGGAAACCGCCAAGACCCGCGTGGCCCAGCAGCGCAAGCAGACCAGCCAGGCTGAAGCCGAAGCCAATAAGATCCTGGAACGCTCGCTGACTCCGGAAACCTTGACGTCCAAGTGCCTGGATATCGTCGCCGAATCCGGCCAGAGCCCTATCGGCTGCTTCCCGAATTCAGGGGTCCAGCCCATTACGATGACTGGCGACAAAGACAGCAAATAGCCCCCTTTGATCATCGCCCCCGTCCACAGGACAGGGGCGATGATTAGCTTAATTTTGGACCTGCACCAATGAACTACGTTGCGCTGGTGTTTAGGGGGTGACTCGTGGGGAAAAGTTTTATGGATCGCTACTTGCTAATGAGATGAGCGGGTCAAGTTTCTGAAACAGAGTCGTTGATGATCCCTCAATACTTTCAAGCCGCGAACCTGTCGGCGATGTCTGAGGCGTTTTCCACTGGCTGTTCAGCCGAGTCGTCTTAGAAGGTCTTGTCGTGTTTTTCCGAGTCTCTTTCTATCAATTGGTTGGAAGTCCTACACAGTTCATCTGGCTGGCTTCGCGCGAGTGCAGGCATGGTTCAGATCCATCTCGCGTGAAAGTGCTGAAAGGGATCATCGAGACTGCTCTCTACAAGAACTCAGTATTTGATCTGGAGGAAGACCTGCTCTCCGCAAGCCGGAGCAGGTGGCAGCCGATGAGGTCAATGAATTTGAGCACGCCCCAGTGCCAAGTTTCTACGACACCGAAAATCGGCGTGACTCCTATGTGTTCGCGTCTGAAACTGAACGGTCAATAACCGTGCGGGCGCGCTTCGAATTTGACTACACAAATTCTGCACTGATCTAGTCGGGTTCCATTAGGAGCAACAGAACCCCTAACCGTATTGGCCAGGGGGATTCTGTTGTTCTCAACCACGTGATAGCTCAAGAAACTTTGGTCACACAGCGGTCACTCGCAGCTTTGAGCTCGCCACTCGTAGCGGATATTTCCGACAACAGAAAAGCTTTTCGATGATTTCAAATCTGTCTTATAAATAACCCGAAGCTGTGAAACTTCAGCGTTTTCCACACCATTCTTCACGGCACCTTCGAGACCTACCTGCACATTTTCCCCGGCAGGGACTTCGATGGGACTATCTAAAGGTGCTAATCTCTTAGCGATTTCTTTGAATTCTGCCTCTTTGAGGCTCTCATTAGTCCACGCCATCTAGCTAGTCTCACCTTCGGGTAGCAGTGCTGCCACGGATCGCTTTGACTCCCAGCCCGTAGCCTCTAGAGCTTGCACGTCAGTGATCCATAGCGGATCCTCTGAAGTGCTGGATGCTACATCGCCGACAAAGTTCTGCTCGTGAAATACTCCGCACAAAGTGTTTTCGACGTCGCCTTCAGGAGCGCCTAGGGCCAATGCCCCAGTCTGCGTGGCTTGAACCCCGCCGCAAGCGGAAAGGGCACAAATAGTTGCTAAAGCAAGACAACCTGAATAGATCTTACGTATCATCATTTGAGCTAATGCTACCGGGATTCTGCCCCGGCCAATCGCGATGACCGCACGCGATTTACCTTTGATTAAAGTCATGTTCTTGTCGAATTTTAAACGTGGCTAAAATGTCCCACATTCTAGGCGAGCGCCAACGCGTCTGAATCCTCAGAATCTACCAGAATCCGACCGATGGATGGCTTGGAAACTGTTCATATTCAAGGTCAGGATGAACGGCTATGCGCCCAATCCTCGATTCAGATTTGGGCTCGGTAGACGAATGCTTTCGCGGGGCTAGCCCTGCGGCATCGGACGGTCACCGGCGTGGCCTGGCTGCTCCGAGATGACCTGGATTTCCAGGCCCTTCGAGTCGTACAGCTTGCCATCGATCAGGCGGTCGCCGTCTTCAAGGCCGGCCAGCTGGTACTTGTAGACGGTGCGCAGCGACGTTTCCTTCTTGCCGCAGTTCAGCTCGTTGAAGATGATGTTCAGCAGCACCGCCATGATGGTGGCCGAGGAGATGCTGGACTGGAAGATGGTGCCAACCCAGGCAGGGAATTCGGCGTAGAAGTCGGGCTTGACCATGGGAATGCAGCCGAAGGCCAGCGAGGTCGCGATGATCAGCATGTTCATGTTGTCATCCTTGGCCTTGGCCAAGGTGCGGATGCCTGCGGCCGCTACCGAGCCGAACAGCACCACGCCGGCGCCTCCCAGCACCGGGGAGGGGATGGAGGCGACCACGCGGCCAAGCACTGGCAGCAGGCCGAGGACCACCAGGATGCCGCCACCGGCGGCCACCACGAAGCGGCTCTTCACACCGGTAATGGCCACCAGCCCGACGTTCTGCGCGAAGGCCGACTGGGTGAAGGTGTTGAAGATCGGGGCGACGGTGGAGGAGAGCATGTCGGCGCGAAGGCCGTTGGCGATGCGCCGCGAATCCACCTTGGATCCGGTCACCTCGGCCACGGCGAGCATGTCTGCGGTGGTTTCGGTATAGGTCACCAGGATGACGATCATCATCGAGATGATGGCTCCGATCTCGAAGACCGGGGCGCCGAAGGCGAACGGAGTGGGAACCGCGAAAATGTCGCCGGTGAGCACCTGCGAGAAATCGGCCATGCCCATGAACACTGCCACCAGGGTGCCCAGCGCAATGGACAGCAGGATGGACAGCCGCGAGAGCGCAGGGATGCCGGACTTGGACAGCGCCAGCAGGATCAGCAGGGTAATGGCGGCCAGGGCGATGTTCTTGATCGAGCCATAGGAATCCCCTGCGCCCGCCCCGCCCATGGCCCAGTCGGCGGTGACCGGGAAGAGCGAGACGCCGATAATCGTGATCACCACGCCGGTGACCACCGGCGGGAAGAAGCGCAGCAGCTTGGCGAAGAACGGGGCAATGACGATGCCTATGGCGCCCGAGGCGAGCACCGCGCCGAAGACTGCCGGCATGCCTCCCCCGCCGTTGAGGATGGCGATCATGGTGGCCACACCGGAGAAGGACGTGCCCTGGACCAGCGGCAGCTGGGCGCCGAAGAATGGCACGCCCAGGGTTTGCAGGATGGTGGCCAGGCCGCCGATGAACAGGCAGCTGGCGACGAGCACGCCCATTTCGGCCGTGTCCATTCCCGCAGCCCCGCCCATCACCAGCGGCGGAGCGATGATGCCGCCGTACATGGTCAGCACATGCTGGAAACCGTAGGCCACGGTTTTCGGCGCAGGCAGGCGTTCGTCTTCGGGTCTGATGCTCTCAGCGGATTGGCTGCGGGCAGCACTCATGGGGAATTTCCTCTTCGGTGGACTGCGGATTGGCGCACCCCATGCGTTCGGGATGCGCCCCGCCGTCAATTCTCCCGCACAAGCCCGCCAGGTTGACAGCTGGTGAAGCGCAAATGGCTGCGAGGTGCATTACGTCAAGCGCTTAGCACTGCTCCACGTCAGCTATCCAGCGTGCGTCCAGGCTGCTGGGTGTGCTCGACGAAACGCACCATCATCGCCTTGAAACCCGGGGTGTTGGACTCGCGGGCCACCAGATCGCGGTGCACCAGCGCGTTGGCCTCCGGGTAGTAGGCCGCCACGCAGCCCTTGGCCGTCGGATAGGACACCAGGCGGAAGCGGTTCGCGCGGCGCTCGGAGCCGGCGAAGGTGGAAATCACGTCCACCAGGTCCCGGTCGCTGTACCCGGTCTCGGCCAGGTCCTCCGGGTTGATCAGGATGACGCGGCGGCCGTCCTTGATCCCGCGGTAGCGGTCATCCAGCCCGTAGAAGGTGGTGTTGTACTGGTCGTGGCTGCGCATGGTCTGCAGGATCAGGTGGCCCTCGGGAGCCTCCAGCGCTTCGAAGTCCGAGACGGTGAAGCGGCCCTTGCCGATGTCCGTGGCAAAGGAGCGGGTATCGCGCGGCGGGTTGGGCAGCACGAAGCCGTTCTTCTCCCGCACCCGGGTGTTGAAGTCCTCGAAGCCGGGCAGCACCTTCTCGATGTGGTCGCGGATCACGTCGTAGTCCTCGGCCATGGCACGCCAGTTGACCGGGTGCCCATCGCCCAGGATGGCCTGGGCCATGCGGGCAACGATGACCGGCTCGGCCAGCAGGTGCTCGGAGACCGGGGTGAGCCGGCCGCGGGTGGACTTGATCACCGACATGGAGTCCTCCACCGAAAGGAACTGCGCACCGGTGGGGTGCTTGTCGTCCTTGTCGGTGCGGCCCAGGGTCGGCAGGATCAGCGAGGTCTTGCCGTGCACCACATGCGAGCGGTTGGGCTTGGTGGAGATGTGCACGGTCAGCTTGGCACGCTGCATGCCCGCCTCCAGCGCTTCGGTGTCCGAGTTGGCCAGGGCGAAGTTGCCGCCCATGGAGACGAACACGTCCACTTCGTCCTTCTCGAAGGCATGCAGGGCCTCGGTGGAATCGTAGCCGTGGGCGCGCGGGGATTCGATGCCGAATTCGGCGTCCAGCGCTTCGAGCAGCTGCTCGCCGGGCTTCTCCCAGATGCCCATGGTGCGATCGCCCTGCACATTGGAGTGCCCGCGCACCGGGCAGGCGCCAGCACCTGGCTTGCCGAAGTTGCCCTGCAAAAGCAGCAGGTTGATGATTTCCTTCAGCGTCGGCACCGAGTGCGGCTGCTGGGTCAGGCCCAGCGCCCAGCAGATGATGGTGGCCGTGGACTTGGCCAGCAGCATCGCGATCTCGGTGATCTGGGTGCGGGTCAGTCCGGTGGCCTCCTCGGTAGCTTCCCAGTCCAAGGTGGCGCGCGCGGCCTGGTAGGCCTCGAACCCGTCGGTGACCGCGGCGATGAACTCGTGGTCCACCACGGTGCCCGGATGCTTCTTCTCTTCTTCGAGCAGCAGGTGGCCGAAGGCCTGGAACAGGGCCAGGTCGCCGCCGACCTTGATCTGCAGGAAGTCGCTGGAAATCGGGTCGGCCTTGCCCAGCATGCCGCCCACGGTCTGCGGGTCCTTGAACCCGAAGAAGCCTGCCTCCGGCAGCGGGTTCACGGCAACGATGCGGGCGCCACGCTTGCGCGCATCGGCCAGCGCGGAGAGCATGCGTGGATGGTTGGTGCCGGGGTTCTGGCCCACCACGAAGATCAGGTCCGCATGATCGAAGTCTTCCAATGACACGGTGCCCTTGCCGATGCCGATGGTCGGGTTCAGTGCGCTGCCCGAGGATTCGTGGCACATGTTCGAGCAGTCGGGCAGGTTGTTGGTGCCCAGCGAGCGGGCGAGCAGCTGGTACATGAACGCGGTCTCGTTCGCGGTGCGCCCGGAGGTGTAGAACACGCACTTGTCCGGGGTGGTCGCGTTCACGTGCTCGGCGATGGTCGAGAAGGCCTGCGCCCAACTGATCGGGGAGTAGTGGGTCTCCCCCTCGCGAATGATCATCGGAGCGGTGATCCGGCCCTGCGAGCCCAGCCAGTATTCGGTCTTGTCGCGCAGGTCCTCGATGGAGTGCTGCGCAAACCACTCCGGGGTGACGGTGCGGGCGCTGGCTTCCTCGGCGATGGCCTTGGCGCCGTTCTCGCAGAACTCGGCGGGCTTGCGCTTGCCGGTGATGGATTCAGGCCACGCGCAGCCCGGGCAGTCGAAGCCGTCGTGCTGGTTGACGCGCAGCATCGAACGCAGGGTACGCGACGGGCCGGCTTCGGCGAAGCCGCGCTCCATGGATACCATCACGGCCTTCAAGCCGGCGGCGGCGTGCTTGGGTTCGCTGACCTTCAGTTCATCTTCGTTGATGTCCTTTTTGGGTGCCGAACGATGCATGAGACCCTCCTATTGGTAGCGCGGCCGGTACTGATATCCAGCTCACATATTACAAGGCTACGCCCTGATCACCCGATCCGCATGTGTATAAATGTTCACGCTGTGCCTGCGGGAAAAAGCGGCCAGCGTCAGACCCGATTCCTCGGCCAGGTCAGCGGCCAGCGACGAGGGCGCACTGACCGCTGCGAGCACCGGAATTCCAGCCATCGCGGCCTTCTGCACCAGCTCGAAGGAGGCGCGTCCGGAGACCTGCAGGACGGTGTCGCCCAGCGGCAGCAACCCGTCGCGCAGGGCCGCTCCGATGACCTTGTCCACCGCATTATGACGCCCGACGTCTTCGCGCAGGATCAGCAATTCCCCGGCGGTGGAGAACAATCCGGCCGCGTGCACTCCCCCGGTAGCGGAGAACAGCTGCTGCGATTCGCGCAAGGTGTCAGGCAGGCCCAGCAGCGTTTCCAGCCCAACCCGCCCCGACTCAGGGGAGGGTGCGAAGGCGGCTTTCTTGCGCACTTCGTCAATGGAGTTGGTGCCGCAGATCCCGCAGGCTGAACTGGTGACCACATTGCGGGCAGCCAGGAGATCAGGATGCTTCGCCCCCGCGCCCAGCTGCACCTCGATGACGTTATAGGTCTGGTTGCCTGCTTCATCGGTGCCGGCGCAGTAGCGCAGGGAGGCCAGATGCTCGGGCGCGGAAATGATTCCCTCGCCCACCAGGAATCCGGTGACCATGTCGAAGTCGTCGCCTGGGGTGCGCATGGAGGTGGTGTAGGAGGTATGGCCGAAGCGGATCTCCAGCGGCTCCTCGCCAGCCAGCTTCTCCTCGCGGATGCGGGAGCCCTCCAGCGTTGCCCTGACCACGCGGCGGCGCACGATCTTGCGACCCATTTAAACGCTCCTTGTGCTACATCTTGCGGCTTCCGCCGCTTGCCGCATACTGCTAGAGGACACTCTACGTTTACAGACCCCGGCTCGGCCAACCCCCATGCTGGATTGAGGCAAATCCAAGGCTCCACCGGGGCCGCAATTCGCTGGGCCCAACTATTTCGCGGTGCTGCCTAGCCTGCTTCGTTGCCGTCTCCACTCGGCGCTGCAGCTTCCAGCAAAGGTGCCTGCAGGCGCGTGTCGCAGCGCAGCTCCCTCATAAGCGACATCCCCAGCAGCGTCACAATCACCGTGAACGGCACCGCCGAGAGGATGGCTGCCTGTTGCAGGGCCTCGAGCCCGCCCACCAGCAGCAACACGATCGCGCAGACGCCGGTGAGAAGTCCCCAGACCACTAGGACCGGCCTCTTGGGGTACATATTTCCGCCGGAGGTCAGCGTGCCCAGAACATAGGTATTGGAATCCGCGCCGGTAATGAAGAACAGCACCACGAGAATTACTGTGAATGCCGAGGTCACTTCCGGTATCGGCAGTTCGGCCAGCATCGCGAAGAAGGTGCTGTTGGTGTCTTCCAACGTTGCCTGGCCGATCCCAGAGCTGCCGGTCATCTCCTGGTGGATCGAGGTGCCACCGAAAATGCTGAACCAGATGCTGAAGACCAGAGACGGGACACCCATCACCGCAATAACGAATTCGCGAATGGTCCGGCCCTTGGAAATCCGCGCCAGGAAGATGCCGACGAAGGCGCCCCAGCTCAACCACCAGGCCATCATGAAGTACGTCCACCATTGCATCCACTGCAAGTCTTCGGCTCCAGAGGGAGTCAGCAGCGCCACGGCCGGGAACTCGCCCAGGAACTGCCCCATGGAACGGAAATAGATGTTGGAAATAAATCCGGTGGGACCGGAAACCAGGACGAAAACCCCGATGGCGGCGGCACCGATCATGGTGCCCTGGCTGAGCCATTTGATGCCCTTGCCAACGCCGGAAAGCGCCGAGAGAGTGAATACGATGGTAACGCCTGCAATGATCACGATCTTGACGAACAGATCCGTGGGAATCCCGAACAGGCTGTTCAGCCCCTCGGCGATTTGCGAAGCGCCCAAGCCCAGGGAAGTGGTCGTGCCGAAGAGGGTGGCCAGCACGGTGAACACGTCAATGGTCTTCCCGAGCCATCCGTCCATGGATTTTCCAAGAACTGGCCTGAGCATCACCGAGACGAGTCCCGAGTTGCCCCGGCGGTGCGTCGAGTAGGCAATGGCCAGGCCGAACACGCCGAACAAGGCCCAGGCGTTCGGACCCCAGTCGAAGTACGAGAACTGCAAGGCCAGCACTGCCGCATCCATGCTTTCCGGCTCCGCCCGTCCGTGCGGAGGGACCATGAAGTGGCTCATGGGTTCGGCCGCGCCATAGCTGATCAACCCGATGCCCATCACGGCACCGAGAATCATCGCGATCCAGGCCCATGTGGAGAACTCGGGCCGGTCCGCGTCCTTGCCCAGCCTGATGCCTCCGTAGCGCGAAAAGGCCAGGAACAGCATCAGCACGATGCAGCCGAGAGTCACCAACAGGTAGCTCCAGCCAATGTACTGCGCTGACCAGGTGGATGCCCCGGACATCAGTTCATTGAGCCGGCCCGGTGCAATAGCCGCCCAGAGCACGAACACCACGACCAGCGCCAGCGAAACGAAAAGGACACTGCCCGGACGCTGGAGTTGCTTGTAGACCTGTTTCGATTCGTTCTTGTCCGCGGCCCGGCGCAATTTGCCGCCGGTGAGCGTGGGCCCTCCGCGTGGCCCCTTGCCCTGCTTTTCGTTGGTTTCGGTTTTCATGGCTCTCACACTTCGTTGTATTGGAGGAATCTGCCGACGCCGGGCTATAGCGCGGTCAGTTCGGCGCCGTCGTAGAACCGGCCGGCCTTGTAGACCATCGGCTCAAGCTGGGCGACTTCGGAATGCTTTACCTTGGCGATGAACACGGTATGGGTCTTGGCTTGGAAGCGCTCCTTGATTTCTGCTTCGATGGAAGCGGCCGAGCCATCGATCAGCGGGCTGCCGTTCGGCCCCTGATGCCATTCGAGCTCGGCGAACTTGTCATCACCCTTGGAAGCGAAGGTGCCCACGGTGTCGCGCTGCCCGTTGCTCATGATGTTGATGCCCAGATGGGTGGACTTGAACAGCGATGCATAGGTGCTGGTGGTCTTCTGCACGCACACCAGCACCAGAGGCGGCTCGAGCGAAACTGACACATATGAATTTGCGGCTAGCCCGCGAGGCTTGCCATGTTCATCCATGGTGGTCACGACAGTCACGCCGGTAATGAATTGGCGGTTGAACCCCTTGAGCGCATCGAGATTCGGCACGCCGCTCAAATCGTCCACTACCACGCCATCATCCGTGGACTCGAAGGCGGACTTGAGCGATGGGACCCCCACGTCTTCGAGCAGCTCGCTCTGGTCCCAAGTCACCTGCTCCGAGATGATTTTCCCGTCCTGGACTTCCATCAGGTTGGAACCGCGGGTTTCCACGGTGTTGCCCGTGGCCGGCACACCCTGCAGATCGTTGGTGAACGTTCCGGTGGTGTGCCAGAAAATCGCGATGGACTGCTCCTGCTCATCCACGAGCAGATGGTCGATTTTTGTCACCAGATCAGGGAAGGCCTCCCGCACGGACAAAATCTCTTGCTTCAGCTCTCGGATGGTGGTGACGTTTTTGGATTTCTTGCTGATTCGCCGGAAGTCCGCGTGGAAGATCTCGTCCAGTGCATCGACTTGGCCCCGATCCCATGCCGCTTCCCAGGCGTTGACGAGTGATTCTTTGACAGGCTGGAGTGAATTTACAATTTGTTGCATGCAAGAAATGCTAGCAAAGGTTGTGACGGAGTCAACATGTTTCAGGAAATTCTCTTAAATTTAGCGGATTCAAGGCGATTCCTTGAATTTCTGTTGCATACAAGAGAATCTATGGATAGAGTTCTTGTATGCAAGAGAGTTCAAGCGTGGAATCAAAAACCAGGAGCACCCCGGAGACGCCGTTGCTGGGCCGGCTCCGTCAAATGATCGTCACTGGAGTTGTTCAACCCGGAGACCTATTGGCAGAGACAGCCCTGGCGCAAGACTTCGAGGTCAGCCGTACTCCAATTCGAGAAGCATTGAAGCAGCTGGAGCGCGAGGGCCTAGTTGAGGTGCGTTCGCGGGTTGGAACATTCGTCAGGAAGCCCACCCAGCGCGAAATTCACGAGATGTTTTCCCTGAAGGAGGCCTTCGAGGGACTAGCCGCTGGCCTGCTGGCCAGACGTGGAGCCGTACCTGAATTGGAGCAGCTCAAGGAAAACGTTGCACGCAGCCAACGGGCCGTCGAGCGCGGCGACGCGGAACTCTATTCGCAACTGGTCCATGAATTCCACAGCACGTTGGTTGCCGGGGCTGACAACAGGAAGCTAACCGAGCACTATGACCTGTTGATGAACCAGCTGGCCTACCATCGCATCGTTTCGCAGACCCTGAGCTTGCCCGGGCGCTTGCAGAATTCGAAGGACGAGCACCAGGCAATCATCGACGCCATCAGCTCCAAAGATCCGTTGGCCGCAGAACTTGTGATGCGCAGGCATGTTGCCGCATCAAGCCAGTCGGCGGCCCTGGCCGCAATGAAAGAAGAAGACGAAGAACAACCGGGTTAGCCCCAAAATAGCCATGCAAAGGAATACCAGATGAATTCTCCACTGGCCCAGCCGCCTCAGCTCATTGATTTGAGCACCCGATCAACGCTCGAAGACTACCAGGATTTGGCCCAGGCCATTGGTTTGCGCAAAATCTCGTGCACGGTGGAAGAAGTTCCCCACCACGAATTAGGCAGCATCACCCGCGCGACCGCCACCGCAGTCATCCCCAATCCTTGGCTCGGCACCGGAACGTCGCAAGATTTATCCGAGCGGACCGAGGCCATCGCCCCATTGCTGGCCAAGCTGCTGTCGGATCGCCTGCTCAATGCCCTGGGCGGAGCCGAACAAGTTGAAGCTTTCGGCAAGGCCGCATTGGTTGGCAGCGATGGGGAATTGGAGCATGCCGGAGCGCTGATCCACACCCCGTTCTTCGGCAACCTGCTGCGCGAAGCCCTCGGCGGCACCTCGATCATCTGCTTTGTCGACGGCCGCGGCGTTCCTGGTGAATCCCTGCGAGTACCGATGTGGCATAAGACCGCAGCTGCCACCCGAACCCACTACCAGACCCTGGAGCTGTCCTTGCCCGATGCCCCGCATGCTGGCGAGATCGCGGTCATTGCCGCGGCATCAAGCGGCCCCCGGCCACATGCACGCATCGGCGATCGAACCACCGACCGAACGGTCACTTCCGAAATACTGAAGGGAATACAACTATGAACTACCGCAAACTGGTAACCATCGTCGAGGAAATTGCCACAGAGGGCGGACGCCCGGTGGATCCGGTAGCCCGCGTGGTCATTGTCGCCGCCGTATTCGACAACCCGTGGGCAGGGCAAGGATTCGTCGAGGACTTGAACCCGGGAATCGACTCGGCCGCCTCGGACCTCGGAGCGCTGCTGGCACCGCGGGTCATCGAAGCGCTGGGCGCCCCGCTCCAGGCCTATGGCAAGGCTGCAATCGTCGGCCTTGACGGTGAAGTCGAGCACGGCTCGGCCCTGATCCACACCCTGAAATTCGGCAACCACTTCCGCGACGCAGCCAAGGCCACCACCTTGCTGCCGGCCGTGGAAAAGCGCGGACAGGCCGGAGTGCAGTTCGACATCCCGCTCAAGCATTTCACCGATGCCACGATCCGCTCGCACCACCAGAGCGTCGAGGCCAGGATCGCCGATGCTCCGCATCCTGGCGAAATCCTGATCGCCCTGGCCGGCGCAACCCGTGGCCGGCCGCAGGAACGCCTGGCCCCGCTGTCCACCGAACAGTAGCAGAGCGCATCAGCCGGAACGGAGCGAAGCACGCATGACAAGCACGAAGCAGCCATTGGTTGTCCTCCTGCATGGAGTCGGATTGGACCGGACCATGTGGAAGCCGCTGCGCGAGCAGCTGGCGCACGAATCAGTGGCCCTGGACCTGCCTGGGCACGGGTTGCGCCCGCCCCTGCGCAGCGAGCAGAATCTGGCGAGCTTGGCCGCCGATGTGCTCGAACGCCTTGAAACTCGCGAGCCTGTGCATCTTGTGGGATTCTCGCTCGGTGCCTTGGTTGCCCAGTACCTTGCGCGCTTCGCTCCCGGGCGCGTGCTGACCTTGTCTGCGGTGAACTCCGTATGCCGGCGCACCGCCGAAGAGTCGGCCGCGGTGGAAGAGCGCCTGGCTACCGCCGGCACGAACTTCTCCCAGGGAGTGGACCGCGCCATCGAACGCTGGTTCCCGGCCGCGGCCACCACGGTGGACGCGCAGCTCATCGAGGCTACGCGCCAAACTATGGCGGGCAACGATCTCGAATCCTATCTGCACGCCTACGCGGTTTTCGCCCGCGGTGACCAGGAGATTGCCGGCGAACTCGATGCGATCAAGCAGCCGACACTGGCCATCACCGGCGAGCTGGATCCCGGATCGACCCCGGAAATGTCCCGCCGGCTGGTTGCCGCTGTGCCGCAGGGGCGGCTGCGCATCATCCCCGGAGCACGGCATATGCTTCCGGTCGAGAATCCGCTGGCCTTGGCCGCGGAATTGAACAGTTTTTTCAGCGATAACGAAGGGAAACAGGCATGAGCGAGCGTTACATGCATTTCATCAACGGAGAGCACATCGCTCCCAGCGAAGACCGTTTCTTCACCAGCTCCAACCCGGCAACCCTCGAAGATCTTTACGAGGCCGCGCGCGGCAATGCTGAAGACGTGGATCGCGCAGTCAAGGCCGCCCACAAGGCATTCTCCGCACCCTCGTGGAGCACCCTGAGCGCTACCGCCCGCGGGCATCTGCTGCGCCGCCTGGGCGATCTGATCGGCGAGAACGCCGAGAAGCTGGCCCGCTACGAATCCCTGGACAATGGCAAGCTGCTGCGCGAAATGCGCGGCCAGCTGGCCACCCTGCCCGAGTACCTCTACTACTATGCGGGACTGGCTGACAAGGTGCAGGGCGCCCAGATCCCGAGCATGAACCCGGCGATCTTGAACTACACCCAGCGCGAAGCATTGGGCGTGGTCGGAGCCATTACCCCCTGGAACTCGCCGCTAACGCTGACCACCTCGAAAATCGCCCCGGCGCTGGCTGCTGGCAATACCGTGGTAATCAAGCCGAGCGAGTACACCTCGCGGACCGTGCTGCTGCTGGCAGAGCTGGCAGACCAGGCTGGATTCCCTCCGGGCGTCATCAACGTGGTCACCGGCTTTGGAGCCGAGGCCGGCGCCGCGCTGGTCAGCCACCCGCTGCTGGCCAAGATCTCCTTCACCGGTTCCACTGCCACCGGCTCCTCAATCGCCGCGCAGGCCGCCAGCCGCTTCATCGGCTGCACCCTGGAGCTGGGCGGCAAGAGCCCGAACATCGTCTTCGATGACGCCAACGTCGCCAATGCGGCCATGGGCGTGGTGGCCGGAATCTATGCCGCGGCCGGCCAGACCTGCATCGCCGGCTCCCGCGTCTTCGCCCACAAGTCGGTCTACGACGAGCTGCTGGAACGGGTTACCGAACGTGCCAAGTCCATTGTCATCGGAGACCCGCTCTCCGATGCCACCGAGCTGGGCCCGCTGGCGTTCGCCGACCAATTGGAAAAGGTCGCTTCCTATGTGAAGATCGGCGCAGACGAGGGCGCCAAAGTACTGGCCGGCGGCACCCGTCCCGAAGGCCTGGACCTGCCGGGCTACTATTTCTCCCCCACTGTGCTCACCGACGTCAATAACGACATGCGCGTGGTCCGCGAGGAGATCTTCGGCCCGGTGGCTGCGATCATGCCCTTCGAGCACGAAGACGAGCTGCTGTCCATGGCCAATGACACCGAGTATGGGCTGGCCGCCGGCGTGTGGACGCAGAACCTTGCCCGCGCCCATCGCATGGCCCGGAGGCTGGAGGCCGGCACGATCTGGGTGAACACCTACCGCGCGATGTCCCCGATGTCCCCTCGCCAAGGCTTCAAGAACTCGGGCGTTGGCATCGAGCACGGCCTGGAATCCATGAACGAATACACCCGCCTCAAGAGCGTATGGATCAACACCGACGAGTCCCCCGTCGCAGATCCGTTTGTGATGCGCGGCTAAGGAAAGGGAACCCCATGCCACTGATCGATGTATCCATTGCCAAGGGCCGCAGCCCCCGGCAGCTGCGCGCCCTGATCGACGCCTTGCACCGGGCCGCCGAAGAAACCGTTGATGCGGCCCCCGAGAACATCACAGTCATCGTGCGCGAAGTCGACCATGAACATTGGTCCCGGACCAACCAAACCATCGCCGAACGCAACCGCACCCAGGCAACTGCCTAAGGGCAGCAGAGCAACGAAAGAAGGACAGATATGCGCTTTTCACTGTTCATCCACATGGAACGCTATGACGACTCGATCAGCCACGCACAGCATTTCGAGAACCTCGTCGAACTGACTCAAATGGCCGAAGCCGGTGGCTTCTCCACAGTCTGGATCGGCGAACACCACTCGATGGAATACACCGTCTCCCCGAACCCGATCCCGCAGCTTGCTTACCTCGCGGCTCGGACCTCCACGATCCGGCTCGGAGCCGGCACCATCATCGCACCATTCTGGAACCCGATCCGAGCAGCCGGCGAACTCGCGCTGCTCGATGTCATCAGCAATGGCCGTGCCGAATTAGGCGTGGCACGCGGTGCCTACCAATTCGAATTCGATCGCATGACCGATGGCATGAAGGCCACCGACGGCGGAGCCTCCATGCAGGAGCTCATCCCGGCAGTCAAGAAGCTTTGGGAGGGCGATTACGCCCACGACGGAGAAGTCTGGCAGTTCCCGACGTCCACTTCGGTGCCCAAGCCCGCGCAAAAGCAGATCCCTGTCTGGGTTGCCGCCCGCAGCCCCGAGTCACACGAGTACGCTGTGGCCAACGGGTGCCACGTCATGGTGACCCCGCTGATGAAGGGCGACGAAGAAGTCGAATCATTGGTCCAGAAGTACGAAGCCGCCATTGCCGCCCACCCGGAGGTGCAACAGCGCCCCGACATCATGGTGCTTCGCCACACCTATCTGCACTCCGCCAACGAGCCAGAGGCCTGGCGCCCGGCCGCCGAAGGCATCAACAAGTTCTACCGCACCTTCGATGCGGTCTTCGGCAACAAGGCGGAGCCGGTCAAGGGCTTCATCGATCCCAGCCCGGAGGAGAAGTTCTCCGAACGCGAGGAATTCACCCCTGAGTCCCTGCACCGCACCGCAATGATCGGCACACCGGACGTGGTTGTTGAGCGCCTGCGCCACTACGAAGATCTGGGCGTCAGCGAATACAGCTTCTGGAGCGACAACGCCCTGAGCCACGAGGAAAAGAAACGCTCGCTGAAGTTGTTCATTGACGAAGTTGTGCCGAATTTCGTGAAGTAGGCTGCGAAGAACCAGCCCGAACCGAGGCCGCCGTGCATCCGATTTTTCGGTGCCGGCGGCCTTTGCCATCAGGCTTCAGATTCCTGTTTGCGCGACGGGGCGATGATCGCGAACTCTGCGCCGGTGACGTCGCTGAGCACGGCCATGCGGCCAAAGTAGGAATCATGGGGCTCATGGATGATCGTGCCGCCGAGCTTCTCGGCGAGCGCCACGGTCTGTTCGGCATCCGCCACCGCGAAGTAGGCGCGCCAACCGGCCTTGGAATCCGGATAGCTGGAGATGTCGAAGATTCCGGCCACCGCCTCGGAACCTTGGCCGTAGGTGTGGTAGCGGAATTCGTCCGTGTCCGAGACCGGGGACAGGCACCAGCCCAGTGCTACACGGTAGAAGCGGGCCACCGCCTCGAAGTGCCTGGTGTGCAGCTCGTTCCAGATGCGGGTGCCCGGTGCGCGGCTGGCGGTTGTGTCTGCTGATTGGAATGCCTGGAAGAGTCCAACGCCGGTTCCCGCTGGGTCCCCGATGATGGCCATGGTTCCCTGGCCGGGAATGTCGATGGGCTTGAGGTAGACCTTGCCGCCGTGCATCTTGGTGGCATAGGCGGCGGCGTGCACATCGGTCACATTCAGGTAGGTGGTCCAGGCATCTTGCACCTCGGAATCCGGGTCATTGGCAATGAAGCCGGTGACCATTTCCCCGTTGAGGTAGACCTCGGCATATCCCTCGTCGCGGGTTTCCTCGTCATGGCGGACTTCCCAACCGAAAAGCTGCCCGTAGAACTGCGTGGAGCCTTCCATGTCGCTGGTGAGCAAATCGACCCAGCACGGCTCGGCTCGAGGATCCCTTGGTGCCGGCATCGCTTCCCCATTCCACAATTCATCCAGCTCGTTTGGGCTGAGTCTATGTCCTTTTTATCCAGATCAGCAATGGAAATTTTCCATCGGTCAGGATATTGCGAAACTCAATACCTCGCACTGAACCGCAGTTCCAATATGGTTTAATGTGACACGGCACACAATGCACTGCTGGGCAACCCGAGGAGTTCACCATGAGCGTTTCCACATCCAATCTCACTGTTTCAGTGGCGGCCATCCTCGCAGAAGGGGCTGCCCGCTACGGCGAGCTGAACGCCATCACCGTCGATGGCCGCAGCACCACCTATGAGCAGCTGTGGGAGCAGGCCCGGCAATACGCCGGAGCTCTGCAAGCCCAAGGCATCGAGGCGGGCGACCGGGTGGCCTTGCTCATTCCCAACGTCACGGACTTCGCCCGCGCCTACTACGCGGTTCTGGCCCTGGGCGCCGTAGCGGTACCGGTCCACGCGCTGCTCAAGGCGCGCGAGATCTCCTACATCCTGGAGGATTCCGAAGCCAAGCTGATGATCTGCGCCGCACCCCTGCTCGCAGAAGGAGCAGCGGGGGCCGCCGCTTCCGGGGTGCCGGTGCTCAGCGTGCTGGCTCCGGAGGAATCGGGCGCCATCCGGTTAGAAGACCTGGCCCGGCACGCCGCGCCGATTGGCACCTACCTGCCGCGCCGCCCCGAAGACCTGGCCACGATCCTGTACACCTCGGGCACCACCGGCAAGCCCAAGGGTGCGCTGGGCACGCATCTGGCGTTAATCGAGCAGACCCACACCACATTGCTGAACACCATGGAATTGCGCCGCGGCGACAAGCTCTTCGGCGGGTTGCCGCTGTTCCACACCTTCGGCCAGACCTGCGTGCTCAATACCGGGCTGCGGGTGGGGGCCGAGGTCATGCTGTTACCCAAATTCACCGCCGAAGGGGCCCTGGAACTGTTGTTGGAGGCTGGCATCGACGTCTTCTTCGGGGTGCCCACGATGTATGTGGCCCTGCTCGAAGCGGGCAAGCAGCGCGAAGGGATGCCGGAAAAACTGCGCTACGCCATTTCCGGAGGGGCCTCGCTTCCGGTTTCCATCCTCACCGCCTTCGAGCAGCGCTTCGGCGCGCGGATCCACGAGGGCTACGGGCTGACCGAGACCTCGCCGGTGGCTTGCTTCAACCATGTGGGCGTCGACCCGCGGCCCGGGACCGTGGGCACCCCGGTTTGGGGCGTGGACGTGGAAATCGCCGATCCTGCCTGCCCCGATGAAATCCGGCTGCTGCCGCGCGGGGAGCTGGGCGAGCTGGTGGTGCGCGGGCACAACTTGTTCTCCGGCTACCTGAACCGGCCCGAGGCCACGGCCGAAGCGGTGGTTGATGGCTGGTTCCGCACCGGGGATCTGGGGACCAAGGACGAGGATGGCTACCTGCGCATCCTGGACCGGACCAAGGACATGATCCTGCGCAACGGCTACAACGTGTACCCGCGCGAAATCGAAGAGGTACTGGTTTCCCATCCGGAGATTTCCAATGCCGCCGTGTACGGGGTGCCGCACGAAACCCACGGACAGGAGATTGCCGCATCGGTGACCTTGGAGGCCGGCTCCACGCTGGGCGCGCAGGAGCTGGTGGCGTGGGCCAGCAAGCAGATGGCCGCGTACAAGTATCCGCGGCTGATCGAGATCGTCCAGGAATTCCCGCTGGGTCCCAGCGGGAAGATCCTCAAGCGCGAACTGGTTGCGCAGTTCACTGCCGAGCAGGACTAGCGAACACTACTGGGGCCGTCCACCGTAATCCGGTGTGCGGCGCGAGCAGAACGCGGATCTGCCTTCGGCCAGGTCCGCGTTCGCCCCGTTCTCTTCCCACATCGCTTCCCACCAGCCCTCGGTGGCTTCTCCCTGGCGCACCAAGTTGATGGCCTCATTGGTGCGCGCAATGGAATATGGCGAGTTCGCGGACAGCTTGCCCAGCAGTGCGGCCAGCTCTTCTTCGAGCTGCCCATGGGCAATCACGCGGGTGAACATGCCCCAGCGTTCCGCCTCGGCAATGGAAATCTCCGCGCCGGAAAACAGCAGGTACTTGGCCCGGTGCTCCCCCACGGTACGCACCAGCCGTTCGATGCCCGGCCGCGGGAAAACCAGCCCGATTCTTGCTGGGGTGATCGCGAGTCGCACGTTATCCGAGGCCAACTGGATATCGCAGGCCGAGGCCAGCTGCCAGGCCCCGCCAAAGCAATGGCCTTCCACCACCGCGATGGTGGTTTTCGGGCAGCCCACGATGATCTTGTCGAGCAGGTCGAAATGGTTGATCAGCTCCCCGTCGGCGTCCCGGTCGAAGAGCACCTGGTCCATCTCGTCGATGGCAATTCCAGCGCAGAAGTTCCCTTCCGCGCCGCGAACCACAATGGAACTGACCTCGTCGTCGGTCGAAAGGCCGGCAAAGGCGCCCACCAGCTGCAGGCACATGTCCTTGGTGAGCGCGTTGAGTTGGCCCGGGTTATCCAGCAGCACCACGGCAGTGGACCCGGCTATTTCTACGCTGACCCGTGCTTCATTGTCCTTGCCCATCAGGTTCCTCCCAGTCGCGTGCAAGCCGCAGAAGTTTTAGAGGCAATAGCAATGCCCCCACTTCGCAATCTATCGCGAAATGGGGGCAAGCTGTTGTCCAGGCTGGAAATTATTACTTCCCGGTTCGTTGTACGCGAATTGGAGCTAGGTGGCTGGATACGACCCAGGGCCCGGTACGCTAATACCGGGCCCTGGGCCCTTCCCTTCCGGGCTTAATTTCGCCGCAAGGTAAGAATTCGTTGCAAGACCACGAAGATCAGCAGCAATCCGCCGATCACGATCTTGGTCCACCAGGAACTCAAGGTTCCCTCGAAGGTGATGATGGTTTGGATCAGTCCGAGCACCATCACGCCAACCACCGAGCCGAGAATGAAGCCCATGCCGCCGACAAGCAGGGTTCCACCGATAACCACTGCGGCGATCGCGTCGAGCTCCATGCCCACACCGGTCAGCGCATAGCCCGAGCGCGAGAACATGGCGAAGAGGATTCCGCCCAGCGCCGCACAGGTGCCGGAGATGACGTAGACAACCACCTTGGTGCGTGCCACACGCAATCCCATCAGGGTGGCTGATTGCTCGCCGCCGCCCACCGCGTAAACGGTGCGGCCGAAACGGGTGCGGTGCAGCACCCACCAGGACCCGGCAATCACCAGCACGGCGATGACCACGGCCGCGGTCAACCGCCAGCGCCCCGCAGAAACACCCCAGCTCGACAGGGCGACAAAACCCTCATCGCGGATCGGCACGGATTCCGGGGCGAAGATGAAGCACAGGCCGCGGGCCAAGAACATGCCGGCCAAGGTAGCCACGAAGGGCTGCACCTCGAAGTACTGGATCATCACTCCCATGCCCAGGCCGATGATCGACCCGCTGAGAATCGCGATAGGCAGCACCAGGGACAACGGGATCCCGGCATTGAGCATGGTTGCGGTGATGACCGAGGACAGGGCCAGCACCGCACCGACCGACAGGTCGATGCCGCCGGTGAGAATCACGAACGTCATTCCTGCTGCCAGCACGATCAAGTGGGCATTGTTGATGAACAGGTTGGATAGTACAGCGGGCGAAAGGAAATTCTCGTAGCGCACTCCGCCGATGACGAGCATCAGCCCGAAGACGACCACAGTGCCCAGAACCGGCAGGTAGCGCCGGTCCACATTCAATTTGGATACGGACTTGCGCGGAACACTGAGGATGCTCATGCTCCCACCTCCTGGTAGCGGCGGCGTTCGCGCAAGGAACCGAGCATGGCGCGCAGCCGGGTTGACATCATCAAGGTCACGGCAATGACCACGATGGCTTTGAATAGCGAAGTGACCAGCGGTGAAACGCCCAGAACGGTCACAGCCAGGCTCAGGGTGGTAATGATCAGCACGCCAATCATGGTGCCCGCGAGGTTGAACTTGCCGCCGGCCAGGGACGTGCCGCCGATAACCACGGCGAGAATGGCATCCAGCTCTATGAACAGTCCCGCATTGTTGGCATCAGCGGCCATGGTATTGCCGGCGAAGATCAGTCCGGCCAGGCCCGATAGCAGGCCGCACAACACATAGACGGTGAATACCAGAGTTCTTGATTTCACCCCTGAAAGCCGGCTGGCTTCCGGGTTGATGCCTACCGCTTCGAGCAGCATGCCCAGCGCAGTACGCCGTACCACGAGGGCCACCACCGCAAACACGCCGTAAGCGATGATCGCGGCCACCGGCAGGCCCAGCACATAGCCCGAGGCCAGTTTGCTGAAAGGTGCGCTATTGACCGTGGTGATCTGGCCGTTGGTAATCAGCATGGCCACACCGCGGCCGGCAGTCATCAGGATCAGCGTGGCGACGATCGGCTGGATGCCGAAGTTCGCCACCAGCACGCCGTTGAATGCGCCGAGGATCAGGCACAGCCCCAAGGCCACGATGACGGCGCCGACGGCTGTACCTGCGGATCCCGGATTGGCCGAGCTGGCGATGAATGTCAGCGCCACGGCTCCGGAGATCGCGACGGTGGCACCCACCGACAGGTCGATGCCGCGGGTGGCGATCACCAGAGTCATGCCCACGGCAACCAGCAGCAGCGGCGAGCTATTGCGCAGGATGTCTATGGGGGCACCGAACAGGTGCCCGTCCAGCACGCTGATGCCCAGGATGTCCGGGCGCTTGATGGTGCAGGCTAGCAGCAGCGCGAGCAGCGCAATCGCTGGCCAAAACAGGCGATGCTTGTAAATACGGGTCATTTGTTTTCTTCCCCGGTGGCGATGATTTCGATCAGGCGTGGCACATCCACATCTGGAGTGCTTGGAATTTCGGCAACCTTGGCGTGATCGCGCATCACAACGATGCGATCCGAGAGGCGCAGGACTTCTTCTAGCTCAGCGGAGATGAAGACCACCGACATGCCCTGTTCAGCTAGTTCGGAGACCAGGTTCATGATTTCGGTCTTCGCGCCGATGTCGATTCCGCGGGTGGGCTCATCGAGGAGCAACAGCTTCGGAGCGGTGGCGAGCCAGCGGGCCAGCAGAACTTTCTGCTGATTCCCGCCCGAGAGGTTCTTGAGCAGGGCGTTCGGATTGGCCGGACGGACGCCCAGTGCCTTGATATAGGCGTCCACGATTTGGGTGGCTTTGGTCTTGGGCAGCGGGCGGATCCATCCGCGCGCTGCCTGCAGGCCGAGGATGATGTTCTCGGCCACGGTCAGCTCCCCCACAACCCCTTCACCCTTGCGGTCTTCGGATGTGTAGGCGATTTTGCGGCCCAGGGCCTGCCGGGGAGTTCGCAGCTTCACCGGTTTCCCGCCCAGCTTGATCACCCCGTCATCTGCCTTGTCCGCTCCGTAAAACAGGCGCGCGAGTTCGGTACGGCCTGAGCCCAGCAGGCCGGCCAAGCCGATGACTTCCCCGGGATAGAGGTCCAGATCGAAAGGCTGCACCGCTCCCTTGCGCCCGAGTCCCACTGCCTGCAGCAACGGTTCGGCGTCGGCCGCGCGTTCGGTTGCGGCGGTGCGTTCATTGGCGCCGCCCACTTGGGCATCGGAGGTGCCAGCGATCATCAGCGAGACCAGTTCACGTTGCGGCAGCTGGTCCTTCTCTCGTTCTTCCACCAATTGCCCGTTGCGCAGCACGGTAATGCGGTCGGCAATGGCGTAGATCTGGTCCAGGAAGTGCGACACGAAGAGGATCGCCACACCATCATCACGCAACTTCCGCATGACCTCGAAGAGCTGGGCCACCTCGTCGGTATCCAGGCTCGAGGTCGGTTCATCGAGAATCAGCACCTTGGCGTCGACCACCATGGCGCGGCTGATGGCCACCAGCTGCTGGACGGCCAATGAATGGGACCCCAGCGAGCTGGCCGGGTCTATCTTCAGCCCCATCCGCTCCAGATAGGTTTGGGCCTGGCGCCGCATGGTTCGCCAGTCAAGACCACCGAAACGGCGAGGCTCGCTGCCGAGCATGATGTTTTCGGCCACGGTGAGATTGGTGCAGAGATTCACCTCTTGGTACACCGTAGAGATGCCGCGTTCGCGGGCATCGGCGGGGCCTGTGAAGCGGGTGTCGTTGCCGTTAACCGTGATGGTTCCGGAAGCGATCGGATTCACTCCAGTCAGAGCCTTGATCAGGGTAGACTTTCCAGCGCCGTTCTCCCCCATCAGGGCGTGGACTTCACCGGGAAAAAGCCGGAAGCCAACGTTGTCCAATGCTTTGACCCCGGGGAACTCCACGGAAATTCCAGCCATTTGAACGATGGGCTTCGTTGTAGGGGAATGCTGCACGGTGATTTCCTCAGTCCGTGACATGGGTGTTGAATCAATCATTAACTTGCCTCTGCGAGTTGCTTGTCCTGCCACCTGGTGGTGAACCGGCGGGCCAGCTTGTGGCCCGCCGGTTCGTGCTCTTGCCTGCGTTTCTAGTAGGTGCGATCGGCCAGGACCTCGGCCGCTTCATCCTGGGTGAAGGCGGCGTCTTCAACGACGATGCGCTTCTCCACAGATTCGCCGGCTACAACCTTCTTGGCGATTTCTGCCAAATCCTCGCCCAGCAGCGGGTTGCATTCGACGATGTAGTTGATCTTGCCGTCAACCAATGCCTGCATGCCGTCCTTGACCGCGTCAATGGTGACAATCTTGATGTCCTCGCCTGGCTTCTTGCCTGCTGCCTCGATGGCTTCAATGGCGCCCAAGCCCATGTCATCGTTATGGGCGAAGACCAGATCGATATCGTCATGGGAGTTCAAGAAACCTTCCATGACCTGCTTGCCGCCTGCACGGGTGAAGTCACCGGTCTGCGAGTCGATAATCTCGATGTCCGTGCCCTCAATGGCCTTTCCGAAGCCTTCCTTGCGGTCGATGGCCGGTGCTGAGCCGGTAGTTCCCTGCAGTTCGACAACCTTCAGGTCCTTGTCCAGATTCTCTACAACCCAATCCCCGGCCCGCTGTCCTTCTTCAATGAAGTCGGAGCCGATGAACGAGGCAAAGAGCGTGTCATCGGTGGTGTCAACGGCGCGGTCCGTGAGGATCACCGGGATATTGGCGCTCTTGGCTTCTTGCAGCACAGCATCCCAGCCCGTTTCTACCACTGGGGAAAACGCCAGGACGTCAACGCCCTGCGCGATGTACGAACGCAGAGCCTGGATCTGGTTCTCCTGCTTCTGCTGGGCATCAGAGAAGCTGAGCTTGAAGCCGTTTTCTTCGGTCAGGGTGTCTTGGATGTCCTTGGTATTCGCCGCGCGCCACCCGGACTCGGCGCCAACCTGCGAGAAACCGATGGTAATGGTCTCAGAACCGGATCCTCCGCCTTCGCTGCCACTGGAATCCGAGCCGGCGCATGCGCTCATGGCTGCCATAGCTGCGATGCTGAGCGTTGCCAAGCCAGTGCGCAAAAAGGTCTGTCGTTTCATCGTGAGTTCCTCCTCGTAGGTCCCCGCCGGATAATGGTGGAGTGAATGGTCTCCGGCACCAGAACAATGTGTCGATGGTCACAATGTTAGCGCTAACAATTTAGGGTGTGAAGAGCCTTCCGGCTTTTGATTTCTTTTTCCATTGCCAACGGGCGACGCTTTTCAATCTAAATCGATATCCGACTAGGTAAAAAGGAATCAATGAGAGAAGGGAAATTATCCGGATTTAATCAATTGTTTGTTCGTCAGCTCGGCATTCGGAACAAATATCCCTGAATTCTTGTCCTGCTTGACGGTGCGCCTCATGCAAGGATGCAGTGTGCGAAACTGGGCATGTGGATGCACAAATTATTTACACGATTATCGCCGGGCTGCTGCTAGTTGTATCGGCATTGGGCACCATCTTCCCGGTGCTGCCCGGCTCGTTGCTGACGATCGGCACGCTCTTGGGCTGGGGCTGGCTGCTGGGTTCCGGCGCTTCCTGGTGGGCGGCCGGCCTGGGCATGGCGATCGCCCTGCTGGGCTGGTCCGCCTCTGCGATCCTGACCGGCAAGAAACTCAAGGAACATCAAATCCCCAAGGGTTCCATTCTCTTTGCGGTCGTGGGTGCCATCGCCGGTGCTTTCCTCATTCCCGTGATCGGCATGTTCGTCGGTTTCGCAGTGGGCCTATTCGCCGGTGAAAGCGTGCGCCGGCGCGAAGTCTCCGGCGCGCTCGGCTCATCCTGGGCCGCGTTGAAGGCCATGGGCCTGGGCATCGTCGTGGAATTCGGCTGCGTGCTGCTGGCCTCCTCAATTTGGGTCATAGGCCTGATTACCCACTTCGTAACGCGCTAGATCCAGCCCATCTCGCGGGCGTAGCGCGCGGCCTCAATGCGGTTGGCAGTGCTGGTTTTGCCGATCGCATTGGACAGGTGGTTGCGCACAGTTCCCACCGACAGGTGCACCGCCGAGGCAATCTGCGATACCGGCGAGCCTGAGGCGGCCAGTGAAAGGATCTCGCGCTCACGCCCGGTTAGCGGGTTGCTGCGGCTCTCCACGCTGAGCATGGCACGCTGCGGATCCACTACCTTGTCCCCGCAATAGACCCTGCGGATGGCGGCAATCAGCTCGGCCGGCGGAGAATCCTTGACCAGGAAGCCGTGCGCTCCGGCTTCGAAGGCCTGGCGGAAATATCCGGGACGGTCAAAGGTGGTCAGGATCAGCACCTTCACCTCGGCGTGGCTGGCCTTGAGTTCTGCTGCGGTGCGCAGCCCGTCGTGCCGCGGCATCTGCACATCCAGCAACGCGATGTCGGCGGGGTGCGCATCCAGTGCGGCGGCGACCTCGTCACCGTCGGCGCATTGCGCAACGACGTGGATGTCTTCTTCGAGGTTCAGCAAGGCTGCCAGCGCGCCCCGGACCAGGTGCTGGTCATCGGCGATGAGAATCCGGATCACGCTGCACTCCCCTCTGCCTCGAAGGCCACTTGCACGCTGGTTCCGCCCAGCCGCGATGCCCCTACTGTACAACTGGCACCGAATTGCTTGGCGCGTTCCTGCATTCCCCGGATGCCGTGGCCTGGCGTGCTGGCTTGCAGGCCATCCCCGTCGTCATCGACGCTGACTTTTCCGGGTTCCAGATGCAGCACGATGGTGCTGGCGTGCGCGTGGCGCAGCACATTGGTGACCGCTTCGCGCAGGATCCATGCCACATGCGAACGCAGCTGCATCGGGACTTGCTCGGCGGTTCCTGCCACCGTGAATTCGAGGTTGTTGTCGTCGCACGCCTGCTGCAGCTCGGCCAGTTCCCCGGCCAGGTCCTGGCGGCTGAGCCCCTGCACCGTCGTGCGCACGGAGTCCAGCGCGTCCACGGCCAGGGCGCTGAGTTGTTCCAGTTCCCCGCGGGCCTGGGCGTACTGTTCCTGGTCCATCAGGCGCAGGGCCAGCTGCGCCTTCAAATTCAATGCGGTCAGCGAATGCCCGATGCCATCATGCACGTCCCTGGCCACGCGTTCCTGCTCGGCGACCAGCAGGTAGTCGCTGCGGATCTTTTCTGCTGCGGCCGAGCGCCGAATGGCGGCCACGGTAATCGCGTACACCACCATCAGCACGAGGTTCAGGCCGATCAGGAAGATCGCGTCCATGAACTGCCCGTAGACGATCGGCAGCGCGAAACTGAGCACCAGCACCGCGGCGTAGGCCGCGATGGCCCACTTCCTGCTGAGCAAGAAGATCGCGAAGGAGGTGATGAAGGGGAAGAGCCCCATGGTGGTCAGCCCGATGACCGGGATGCCCAGGGCGATAATCGCGCAGAGGACCAGGAAGTTCGCATGCGCCCTGCGAGCGCTGGTTCCGCCTTGCCCGATGTTCTGGGAGAATTTGGCGTACGACTGCAGGTAGACGGCGGCGAAGAGGGCGATCAGCGCCAGGCCGATGATCCGGGTGGGCAGCGTGTAGTCTTCCACGAGAAGGTCCAGCACCGGGAAGACCAGGAAGATCACCCAGACGCCGGCGATCAGCCAGCCTCGGCGATCCCAGAATTTCTGGTCCTCGTCGATCTCGCAGAGCGGATCGTCCGCTGGCGCGGCGCCGGGCAGGTTGCGGCTCACTGGCGTGCCTTGGCCTTCCTGGTGGCGAGTACCGCGAAGAGAACGAAGATGAGTGCCCATGCCACTAGGTTAGCGGTTGGGATCCACAATGCGTCCGGGGCCATTTCGACTCCGGCGGGCATGTCCTTGAGCAATGGGTAGCGGGCCAGTGCTACGTAGCCGTACATCGGGGTGAAGCGGGCCGCGTCGAGCATGCCTCCTTCCAGGGGCATGAAGACATTGCCGAAGAAGGCGAAGAACACCATCAAGCCTGAGGCCAGGCCCAGGGCCGATTCGGATTTGAACACCATGCCCACCCCGATGCCGTAGCAGGCGAAGACCATGGCGCCGAGCAGGATGATCAGGTAGCTCGCTCCCCAGATCCAGCCTTCTTGCACTTCGGCTCCAGTCGCGGCGCCCAGGGCGAAGACTACTGCTGCCGAGGCACCGGCTACGGTGGCCGCGACGATCATCTTGCTGCTGACGAACATGGCCGGCGGCATTTTGGTCAAGGCTATTTGCCTGCCCCATCCCTGCATGGTTTCGGTGGCCACGGTCCCGGCGATTGCCACAGTGCTGACCGCCGCCCCGTAGGCTGCCATGGAAATCATCAGATAGAACTTCACGTTGCCTGCGCCCAGCTCGAACTCGGTGTAGCTGGGGATGTTGCCGAACAGGATGTACATGGCGGCGGGCAGCAGCAGGGCGAAGATCAGGTTGTACCCATCGCGGAAGTGCCGTGCGAATTCCACGCGGATGTAGGTGCTCATCATGATGCGTCCTTGGTCAGCTGGATGAAGGCCTCTTCCAGGCTCGGCGAGGAAATTTCCAGGTCGTAGCCCTGGTAGTCGGCGAGCAGGGCGGCCGCGAAGCGGTCCGAATCGACGCTGTGGAAAGCGAAGCGCAATCCGTTGCGTTCGGCTACCTGCACCGAATTATCAAAAGCTCCGGCTCGTTCGGCATGCTCCTCCGAGGGGAAGGAAGCGCTGACGGTGCGTCCGGAGATGAGCTTGCGCAGCTCTTCGGTGGCGCCGTCGGCGACAATGCGGCCTTGGCTCATCAGCACGGTGCGTTCTGCGAAGTTCTGGGCTTCTTCCAGATAGTGCGTGGCGAAAATGACGGTGCGCCCTTCGGTAGCTTCTTCTCGCATCGTGGCCCAGAAATCCCGGCGGGCCATCACGTCCATTCCGGCAGTTGGCTCATCGAGGATCAGTACATCCGGGTCGGGCAGCAGAGCCAAAGCGAACTTGATGCGCTGCTGCTCGCCGCCAGAGCATTTGCCCACGCGCCGCTTGGCGATTTTATCCAGCCCCGTGCGTTCCATGACCGGCCCAATGCGATCTGCTTGCTCATGCATGTGGGCGATGACTGACACTGTCTCCTTGACGGTCATATCGCGCAGCAACCCACCGGTTTGCAAGACGGCAGAGACCCTTCCAGCGGAGATGGCTTGGCGCGGATCCAAGCCGAGGATTTCCACCGACCCTCCTGTGGGTTGGGTCAGGCCCAGGATCATGTCCACGGTTGTCGTCTTGCCAGCTCCGTTGGGTCCTAGGAAGGCCACGATCTGTCCGGTCTGGATCTGCAGGTCAATGCCCTTGACTGCTTCAACTTTGCTGCGCGGCGTTGAGAAGGTCTTCTTCAAGCCGCTGAGCGAAACTGCATTCGTTCTAATCAGCGTTTCCATGCTTCTTAGTCTTCCCCCTTTGCCGGGTGTGCAGAAGAGCAGAAAGTCATGCGTTGCCCATGACCGTTGTCATGGACCGAATCCAGGTGGCTCGATGCAACCTCGCCGACTTTTACGTCGAATCCCGCTGTGAGCTTGGCAACTTGCCGCTTCCCAATGCTCCCTCGGCTCTCGTTGCTGGCCCCGTGAAAAGCCATGATCACTACGGGTCAACGAACAACTTGGAGATTTTCGCCCTTGTGGCCGGGTTGTCCCCCATCAGAGATTACGGATGGCACTCTGGGAAACTCACAGCGTACTCACGTAGGATTTTTGCTGTGCTAGATCATTCTTCGTTTCTTTCCCTTGTGACCGATTATGCGGCTCCAACCATGGGCGCGGCTTTCCTGCCCGACTGGTTGAACCCAGTCGTCTTCCTGAACAACCCCGCGCTTGGCCCATGGGTCTTGCTGCTGGTTTGCGCCATTGTCTTCGCCGAGACCGGCTTGCTGGTGGGCTTCTTCCTGCCAGGCGACTCGATGCTCTTCACCGTTGGCATGCTCATTGCCACCGGCACCATCCAAATTCCGTTGTGGCTCTTCGCCGCCGCGATCTTTGTCTGCGCCTTCGCAGGTGACCAGACCGGCTACATCATTGGCAAGAAATCCGGACCTGCCATCTTCAAGAAACCGGATTCCCGCTTCTTCTCGCAGAAGAACGTTGAGCGGGCCCACGAGTTCTTCGAGAAGTTCGGCGGCCGCGCGGTGATCCTGGCACGCTTCGTTCCAGTGGTCCGCACCTTCGTCCCGGTAATCGCTGGCGTAGCGAGGATGAACCACAAGACCTTCATCCTCTACAACCTGATCGGTGCCGCCCTGTGGGGTATCGGCGTCACATTGCTGGGTTATTGGCTGGGCCAATTCACCTGGATCGAAGAGAACATCGACCTGATCTTCATCCTGATCGTCCTCATCTCGGTGATCCCTATTGGTGTTGAACTGCTCAAGGCCCGCAAGCCGAAGAGCAAGACCCCCGAAAACTGATCTTCAAGCACTTCGGCGGCGGAACTGACCGCCGCCCCACTGTACGCCGCGGCGCATCAACCAATGTTCACATGGTTGGATTGTGCCGCGGCGTACTCCTTTGCAGACAAGATTTTCGTCATTGTCCACGGCTTGAATCGCTTCACGCGTGATCGGGCGGATGGCATTGGCCAGCACTTCGCAGTCGCAGAATCCGCCCAGCAGCTGCATTTTCCGGTCAATCGCGGTAGCTCGCGGAGCGCTCGCATCGCGATAAGACAAGAGGAAGAGATGGGTCCCGTCGCATCCTTGCGCGCAGACCGCACGATACAAATAGCACGCAAGGCATTCATGTTCGACAGGTTCGAGTACTGCAGGCATTGGTGGCTCCTTGAAACAGTGGATGGCAGTAACGAAGCGTTACTGCCATCCACTGTCCATTTTGAAGCGCCGCGCGCAGCGCATTGCTCACCTAATGTGGAAAACTAGCTTCCTGCCAAGCTCTGCCGTAGGAAAGCCGCAACGCGTTCCAGGGCTTCTGCCACACGCTCATATCCGGCCGCGAAGGACAAGCGGATAAACAGGTGGCCTTCGAACGGATCAAAGTCGCCGCCAGGGGTCAGCGCAACATGCGCATGCTCCAAAACCGCTTGGCAGTACTTGCCCGCAGAACCGAAATGCTCCAAGACTTCGGGGGCCAACCGGCCGTAGAGGTAGAAAGCCCCATCGGCGGGAGCTGCCTCGCTGATGCCCAAGCTGCTGAAGTGCTCCAACACGTGGGCTCGGGTGCGGGCGAACTCGTCCACGCGCTCATTGGCTTCATCGAGGCTCCGCTGTTCAAAGGCAGCTACCACCGCGCGCTGTGCTGGCGCTGGAGCGCACAAGGCGAGGTTCGAAGCCAGTGCGTCCACCGTTGGCACTAGCTCATCGGGCACGATCATCCAGCCCAGGCGCCAGCCGGTCATCCCCCAGTATTTAGAGAAGGAGGAGACAACGATGGACGAGCGGGAGAACTCCCACGAGGTATGTGCCTTGCGGTCTGGGACGAATTCAATGCCGTGATAGATTTCATCGCTAATCAGCCGCACATCATTTGCTTCGCACCAGGTGGCCAAGTCCGAGAGCTCGCCTGCGCTGAACATGGTTCCGGTGGGATTATTCGGCGACGCAACAACCAGCCCATCGAGGCGTCCATGCTCCTTCTTGGCCGCCTCAAGCAGCTGCACGGTGGGCTGGTAACGCTGCGCTGCACCGGTGGGCAGGTCGACAACTTCCAGCCCCAGGGCACCCAGAATATTGGCGTAGGCCGGGTAGCCGGGACGGGCCAGCGCCACCACGTCTCCAGCATCGAAGGCTGCCAAGAACGAAAGCTGGAATGCACCGGAGGAACCTGTGGTCATCACGAAGTTCTTTGCGGGGATCTGTAAGCCATAGGTATCGAGGTAGTGCTTCGATAAGGCCTGTCGGGTTTCGAGCAGTCCCGCAGTTGAGGTGTACCCGAAGTCGGCATGCTCGGCATGCAGCTTCGCGGCCAGGTCATTCACGGCCGCTGGAGCACCGCCGCCAGGTTCTCCCACGCACAACGAGATCACGTCGTGGCCGGAGGTCCGCATCGTGGCGACCTGATCAACAATTTGCATCACTTCAAAGGGAGCTACCTTGGAACGCTGGGAGGCTTGCACTGTTTGTCCTTCTTTTCGCAGGCGTGGAAAACCGAAGCGCCCTCGCTTTGGTCTTCTCAGCTATCTGCTTCAAGGCTATCGGCTCCAGCTTGGTATTAGTGCGCGAGACAGCCGGTGAGCAGGCTCACCGACCCAGTTCACCCTTCGTTTGCCTCATATCCACCCTTGGGGCACGCGCCCCGGGCATCCTCAAGGTACCCGCCTTTTGCAGGCGACACCTCGCACAGGAGAACGCACTATGAACAACAAGCCCCTCTCGGCCGCACTTGCCGCCGCTGTATTGATCCCGTTGGTCTTGGCGCCGGCAGCCAGCGCCGCTGCTCTGCCAGGAACCGCTGCTTCCGCGCTTCCAGCGGTAACGGCCTAGTCCCCAGAACCGGGTTTCCGCGTACTGCCCTACCTCCAAGCTCCTGCTGCCACGTCGATGAGCATCAACTGGATCAGCGAAACCGATGAGCCGGGCACGATAAGCCTCTCGGGACCGGGACTGGGAAAGTCCGGGAAGCAGAGCAGCGCACCACAGTACCTGGATCTCATGGAATACACCCGGGCCGAACTTGATCAGCAGATCGAGGGCTTGGAACAGGGCTCGTGGTTGAAGTCGAATTCGAACTACAAGCACTCGGTGACCTTCCAGGGCCTGCTGCCCGGAAAGTCCTACAACTACACCGTGACCCAATCAGGAGAAACCCACAGCGCGGCTTTCAAAACAGCTCCCAAGGGCGGGGCGTGGAAAAACGTGCGCATCATTGCGTTCTCAGATTCTGAAACCGAACCACGCGGACGCACCGAACACCGCGAGTGGGAGCTCTCCCCGGTCAACGGCTACACCGCAGATTCCATCCAGCGTCCGGGCGCGGGGTCCAAATGGGACCAGCAGTTCGGCATGACCACCCGCAACGGCGAACCGACCCTGCGCTACCCGCTGGACCAGTCCACCGCATTCAACGAGAACCTCAAGCACATCGAAGCTGCCGATCCGGACCTGGTCATGATGGCAGGCGATCTCACCCAGGGTTCGGGATACCAGCCGGCGTGGGATGAGCTCTTCGGCCATGTGGCCGGCGAGCATTCGGACTTGGCCTCCAGCGTTCCGCTGCTTCCAGCTTTGGGCAATTGGGAAACCTATGCGGCGCTGAACGGCGGCTACGGCACGGAAACCGACCTTGACCCCGGTTCACATTTTCCCCCAGCAGGATTCGGAATACCAGTTGGAAAAGACCGAGCGACGCGCCTATGACGACGTCGTGAGCTTCGCGGTAGGCAAGGATGGCGTGCCGCTGGCGAAGTAGTGCCCACGGCAGCGACGACTTGTCGCCACGGCTGCACGTAGTGGAGTATTGAAGCAGACGGCAAGACGCTGGTCAGAGCATCGTAGAGAGTAAGGCAGCAGATGAGTGAGCAACGCGTTTTCAAGGCAGTAGTCGGCAAGGAAGGCGGCTGGTGGAACATCTGGGTTCCGGAATTGGACCATGTGACGTCCACCCGGAAATCACGCAAGATCGCCCTTTACACCCGCTCACTGATCGCTGCGGTTCTGGGGATTGACGAGTCTTCCTTCCGCGTGGAACGAGAAGTGGTCAGCGCCGAAGAATTCGAACGCCGCTACACCGAAGCCGTGCGCAAAGCCAACGCCTGAGTTGGTATTGGTCGCCGTTTCCCCTACCCGGGCAAACGGCGGCCTTTTGCTATTTGCCCGTCTTTTCCAGTTCGCGTTCCTTGACCGGGTGACGGGAAAGGATCGAAATCCGGTTGAAGGCGTTCATGGCGGCGGCAATCCATTGGATGGCTGCCACTTGCTCCACGCTGAGCACCAGACGGGCCGATGCCACCGCGGCGATACGCTCTTCTGGCTTGGGCAGGTCGGTAGCGGCTTCAGCGATGGCTAGTGCTGCGCATTCTTCTTCGCTAAACAGGCCGCCGCATTCATCCCATGTGCTCAGCAGGTTGATGCGTTGCAGGCTCTCCCCTGCGTCCAGTGCCTTGCGGGCATGCAGGTCCAGGCAGTAGGCACATCCATTGATCTGCGAGACGCGCAGGTTCACCAGCTCGGCGGTGCGGTCGCTGATTCCGGCTGCGCGGTAGGACTGGGCGACATCTTTGGAAAATCTGCCAATCGAGTTCCATAGCTCTGGATTGGTCTTATCAAGGAAAAGCGGGTCTGAAACGGCCATATCAGAACCATACATGCAGTCGTAGACCTCCTGCACGAAGAGGGGTCGTTAACGCACCGTGGAGACCAGCGAAAGCTGGTCTCCACGGTAAATGCTACTTGTCGCCGTCGGCTGCGAGCTGGCCGCAGGCGCCGTCGATTTCCTTGCCTCGGGTATCGCGCAGCGTGGTTGGCACGCCGAGCTCATCGAGGCGGCGAACGAACTTGGATGTGATATCCGGTTCGCTGCGGGTCCAAATGGAGCCCGGCACCGGGTTCAGCGGAATCGGGTTCACGTGCACCCAGCCGCGGCCGCGCGCGTTCAGCTTCTTGGCCAGCATTTCTGCACGCCATTCGTGGTCGTTCATGTCCTTGATCAGCGCGTACTCGATGGAGACACGGCGACCGGTCTTCACGTAGTAGTCGTACGCGGCATCCAGTGCCTCGTCGACCTTCCAGCGCGAGTTGACCGGGATCAGCTCGTCGCGCAGCTCGTCATCCGGCGCATGCAGCGACAGCGCGAAGGTGACCTGGACATTCTCCTCGGTCAGCTTGCGGATCGCCGGAACCAGGCCAACGGTGGAGACGGTGATGCCGCGGGCGGCCATGCCCAAGCCCTCAGGGGCATCGGCGACCATGCGGTGCACGGCGTTCATCACGCGCTTGTAGTTGGCCAGCGGCTCGCCCATGCCCATGAACACGATGTTGCCCACGCGCTCCTCGGGGTGCTGGCGTCCGCCCAGTCCGCCTTCGGCGATCACGCGGTTGGCCTGGACGATCTGGTCCAGGATTTCAGCGGTGGACATGTTGCGGGTCAAGCCCGCCTGGCCGGTGGCGCAGAACGGGCAGTTCATGCCACAGCCGCACTGCGAGGAAATGCACAGGGTGATGCGGCCCGGATAGCGCATCAGCACGGACTCGACCAGCGAGCCGTCGAACAGGCGCCAGAGGAACTTGATGGTCTTGCCATCATCGGTTTCCAGGCGCTTGACCTCGGTGAGCAGCTTCGGGAACATGGCCTCGGCCAGTTCCGCACGGCGCTCCTGGGGAAGATCGCTCATCTTCTCCGGGTCGGTGGTGTAGTGCTGGAAGTAGTGCACGGAAAGCTGCTTGGCGCGGAAGGCCGGCAGTCCCAGCTCCTTCAGCTTGGCCTGGCGCTCGGCCAGGGACAGGTCAGCCAGGTGCGTTGGCGGCTGGGAGACACGGCGCTTGGTGGCGAACTGCAGCTCTGGACGACCATCGGCACCCATCTCCTGCTTCCAGCCTTCGGCGGTTGGAACGACCTGGGCGCGGCCTTCGGCTTCGGCTCGGGACTTGGAGATGCGCATCTGCTGGGCGCGCTGGGCCGCGGCCTGCTCATTGCGCAGTGCCTTGCGTTCTTCGGCGGAAAGTGGGGTGGAATCGATGGAAGTCATTGCTACCTATTGTTTCATGTATCCGCGAGTATTTGGCGGTGAGTTTGGGCACGCAAAAACAGTGCCGCACCGCCAATCTACCGGCGGCGCGGCACTGCTGCATTCGGGTGTTCAGTACTTGACGGATTCCTTCAGGTGGCCGAGGTTGCCCACGGCACCGGCAAGGTCCATGTCTCCCAGATGCCCGCTGGTGGCAGAGGCCGGTCGGTCTTTGCTCCAGTGCCGGAATCCATCCTGATGCTCGTAGGTGACCACCGCATCACCGGTGCCGGCCATGACCGCCTCCAGCTGGAAGGTCTCGCCCCAGATGGACTCGCCGTGGTCGGTTTCACCCAGGTAAGCCCTGACTTCTCCGCTGACCGAGCCGTTGGCGAGCTGCTTGTCGATGTGCACTTCCTGCGCCGTTGGGCGCCATCCGGATAGATGCTCCATTCGCAATCAGTCTTCGAAACGTTGCCATTTCGTCATGCGACGGGAACCGAACGCTGTCCGGGACCGGTCATCGTGAAGTCGCGCGCCACCTTCTCATGCAGCCAGGCACTGGAGGCCAGCCGGGAAAACGCCGAATCCCGCAAAGGGACGGCCCAGCGCGGCAGTGCACGGCCCAGCAGCATGTTCGCCTGCGCATGCCGGGCCGCACTGCGGGCGGCCCCGAGCCGCAGGTCGTCCAAGGCTTCAAGGGGTGCCCTGGCGGCAATGAGCTGCACCACCGCCTGCGCATCAGCCAGCCCCAAGCTCAGCCCCTGCCCACCGATCGGGCTGATCTGGTGGGCCGCATCGCCCAGCAGCACCACGCGCCCATGGACCATCGAGGGCACCATCCGGGTGGCAGTGCCGAAATTGCTGGTCATCGTGCAGGCCTCGGCGTCAAGAAGGTATCCGGTGCGGTCCAAGATGGTCTCGGCCAGCATGCCCGGCGAATCATCGACCTGCGTTTGCTCGATGCGCACCACCCAGCGCCGCCGCGCAGCGGGCAGCGGGAAGGATTCGACAATCCCCTGCTGATGCAGGAAAAGCGCGGCAGTGTGCGCCAGCCCAGTGGTCTCCGGGAAGTCCCCCATCAGGTAGCGGTCCCGATGGTCCCTTCCGGCAAAGCCCACGCCGAGATCCCTGCGGACCGCGGAACGGACCCCGTCGGCTCCGGCCAGCCACAGGGCCCGGTGAACCACGCCGCCAGCGGCAAATTCCACGGCTTGCTCCGATTGCCCAAGTACCTGCTCGAAAGCGCACTCCATCATCAATGACCCCGGTGCCAGCTGCTCCAAGCGCTCGCGCAGCAATTGCTCGGTGTCCTGCTGCGGCAAGGACAGCACATAGGGATACTGGCCGCCAATAGTGGAGAAATCCATCGAAGCGATACTCCGCCCGCGCGAGATCCCCAGTCCGCCGCGGATCTGCACGCCGCCGCGCTGCACCGCCGGTCCCACGCCGAGCCGCGCCAGGACTTCTTGCGCTGGAGGATGCAGGCCGATGGCGCGCGAGTGGGCTACCGGTGCGCCGCGCTGCTCGAAAACCCGAACGGCATGCCCGCTTTGGGCGAGCTCTATGGCCAGCGCCAGGCCCACCGGCCCGGCGCCGATGATCGCGGCGTCATCCATGGCCGCCAGCTTCCCAGAGCAGCAGGTTGCGGTAGGGCCGCTGCGTGCGCACCTCCCAACCAGGGCGGAGCAATGGCCCCAGTTCCCCCGGCACGAAGCTGCGCCGAATGGAGGTCAGGCCATCGCGCCGGATCAGCGAACTGCCTGCCAGCGGCAGGGTCGCCAGCCCGAACAGGCCCAGCGCCACCGGGGAACGCCGGATATCGCTGTGCAACCCGATCCCGGTGCACAATTGCTCGGTCTCGTCCTGCAACTGGCGCAGCTGGTCCGTACCCAGATGGTGCAGCAGGTGGTTGGAGAGCACCAGGTCGAACTGCTCGCCGTCGGCCGCTAGCCGGGTGCTGGTCGTTTCCCGGAATTCCAGCACCCCGCGCGGCAGCTTGCAGCGTTGCAGCGCTTGCCGGGCGTAGGAGATGGCCCGGGGATCCGGGTCGATACCGCACACTGCCACCTCGAACCCGTCGGCGAGCGCCCAGCGCGCCAGATTCGCCGCAATGTCTCCTCCCCCGCAGCCCACGTCCAGTATCCTGGCCCGGACCCGGCGCGCCAGCAACGGGCGGATGCACTGCACGTAATTGCCCCGCCAGCCGGCTACTATCCGGTTCACCAGAGGGAACTGGGCGTAGGTGCGGCGCAGCAGCACCGGGTCGCAATCCGGGCGGTCCATTTCCTCGATGGCTTCCGCTGCCCGCGCCAGCCGGAGCATTATCCTTGCCGGCATATGGTGAACAGCCCGGATTCCACGGTCAGCCCCGGACCGAATGCCATGGAGCAGACCCTTTCGCCCTGGTCCGCAGCGGCCGCTTCCAGGATTTCCTTGAGCACGAATAGCACCGTGGCGCTGGACATGTTCCCGTAGCGATCCAGGATCGCGCGGGCTGGCACCAGCTGCTGGTCATCCAGGCCCAGCCGGTTTTGCACCCGGTCCAGGATGGCCCGGCCCCCGGGGTGCAGACCCCAATGCTGGATCCGGTCCACAGAGAGTTCCGGGTCGGCGTCCTTGGCCAAGAGCGGCTGCAGCGCCCCGGTGATGTGCTCGTCGATGATGTGCGGAACGTAGGTGCCCAGCACCATCTCGAATCCATGGTCGCCGATATTCCAGGCCATGGCCTCCTCGCCCACCGGGGTGAGCACGGTTTCGAAGCCGTCCATTTGCAGCAGCCCGCTGCCCTGCGCCGAGACGATCACCGCCGCGGCCCCGTCGGCGAAGATGGCCGAACCCATGATGGTGTCCGGGTCATTGGAGCTGTGCACATGCAACGTGCACAGCTCGGCGCAGACCACCAGCACGGTGGCTTGAGGATCGGCCAGGCAGAAGTCGCGGGCCGCGCGCAGGGCGGGGAACGCCGCGTAGCATCCCATGAAACCAAGGTGGTGGCGCACGGTGCTCGGTGCCAGCCCCAGCGCCCGCACGATCTGGTAGTCCGGGCCCGGGTTGTAGAACCCGGTGCAGGAGACGGTTATGACGTGGGTGATATCTTCCGGGGCAAGGTCCGGGCAGGCGTCGAGGGCCTTTTTCGCGGCGTTCGTGAACAGCGCGCTGGCCTGCTTCGCATAGATGCCGTTGCGTTCGGCGGTGCTCGGGGAGAGCAACCGGCCTTCAACCCGGTCGTAGAACAGCGGAGTTTCGGGTTCGGGCAGGGAGAGGTCGAATTCATCGACGCAGCTGTACCTGGTGCTGATCGCGGCGGAGTTGAACGAGGTGGCGATGAGCCGTTCACCCAGCCGGCTCAGGTTCGGCTGGCTGGCGAAGACATCGCGGATCTCTTCCTGGGCCAGGGTCGTCGCGGGAACTGCGGTTTGAATCGTGCGGATCTTCACTGACATGACCCGAGCCTAGGACCGACGCGGCGGAAGGTAAACAGTTTTGGCGAATTACCAGCAATAGCCCGGGTATTCTGTTCCGCCGTGCGCGTGGATTATCTATCCCCTGCGAAGAATATGATTATTGTTATTAACATCAGATTCAATCGATCACGCATGAAGAGGTCAGCTTGGCAAAGGCATCAGTTCATTCCCTGGAGGGTATCCGCCGAACCATCCTTGATGGCTTCTGGTCCCCCGGCGACCGCCTTCAGCCGACCACTTTGGCAGAACAGTTCGAGACCAGCACCACCGTGATCCGCGAATCGCTGACACGGCTAGCGGGGGAAAACCTGGTGGTCATCCGCCCAAACCGCGGCTTCTTCGTGCCGGATCTGAACCTGCGCGAACTGGCGGATATCACCGAACTGCGGTGTTCCACCGAGGCACTGGCCGCCCGCTTGGCGGTGGAGCGCGGAGATGTCGCGTGGGAATCGAACTTGATCGCAGCCCACCACAAGCTTTCGCGCACCCCGCGGCGTTTGCCGGAGGAACCTGGCACCGTCAACCCCGCATGGTCCGAGGCGCACCGCGAATTCCACCATGCATTGCTGGTACCGTGCGATTGCCAGCCGATGCTCAAGCTCTCTGCCGACCTTTCGAACTTCACCGAGCTGTACCGCCGCTGGGCTGCCCCGTCGAAGGCCGCAGGCAAGCGCAACGTTGAGAAGGAGCACCAGGAAATCCTGGATGCCGCCTTGGATCGTAATGCAGCCCTGCTCGGCGAGCTGCTCAATAGCCATTACCGCTCCACTATCCAGGTGGTCATGGATGCGGGATTGAGCACCCTGCGCTGAATCATCGCGCAGTAGTCTTTCCTTGCGGGCGCCGTCCAGCTATTTCTTTCCGGGCGCGGGCGGAATGACGCGCTGGGTAACGATGGCGGCGTTCATCGCTGCCACTGCCCGTTGCGCTGAATCGGCTGCCGGTGAATCCTGTGCGAGTTCCGCAATCCGGGACTGCGCTTGGCTTCCCGACATGGGTGCCAGCTCGTCTTCCAGCACATGGTTCACCAGGCCTATCGCCTGCAAGATCGCGAGCACGGTGGTATCGCTGGTTCCCGGGATCTTCTGTCCGTGCAGGGCGCCTTGTAAATCGGTCCGGATCTGGCGCTGGATCTGCTGGTTGATGAGGCGGACCCGTTGCTTGCCCAAGCCCAGCAGTGTGCGTTCGCCGTATTCGATAATCCCGGCCTTGGCCAAGGAATCGGTCAGCGAGCGGGCATCGCACAAGGAATTGATCTTCACCGCTTCGTCGAGGCTCAGATTGCCTCTCTTTTCCAGCTTTTCCAAAGGCGCGGCGAGAACTGGATCCGGGCAGGGGCCGGCACCGATGAGGTGGATCTGCCGATGCTGATCCTCGCTCAACGCCACACGCCCAGCGATCATCAAGTCGGTGATGATGGCAGCATTCATGCCGTATCCCGTAGCTGATACAACTGTCTCCGGCTTTTCGGAGTCATCGGCCATTAGCAAGTAGAGCTTTTCCGCAATCAACATATTTTCAGGCTACCGGCCCGCAGAGGCGAAATGCTTCAGCCTTCCGACGGATATTCAAGTTCAGCCGCCCTTGGCCGCGGACTTCTTCGCCTTGGCTACTTCGGAAGGCGAGTGGGTGGTTCGGGGTTCTGAACGGTCCTGGGTCATCGCCGAAGTCGTGCGGATGAACACCGAGATCCAGCTGAACATGATGGCCACGACCGAGAGCTCGAAACCGGTCAGGTTGTAGTAGGACCATTCGCTCCACAGCTGGAAGGCCGCCCAGATCGCGCCAATGGCCGCGTAGGACAGCATATGGAACACCGCAGGGTAGCCAGGCAGCAGCACGACGGTGCCCAGCAGCAAGAAGATCATGGCTGCCGAGACCATCTGCACGAAGGCCGAATGCACTTCCATGGCCACGTCGAAGGGAACCAAGCCAATGCCGATAATGCCGACCGAGACAATCAGCAGGCACCAGCGCACGAGCCACGGCCGCGGACGCACCATTCGTGCAATCCTGTATCTTTCCAGCGCCGGGCGGCAACGGTAGGACTGCGCCAGGCGGACCAGGTCGCGGGTCAGGAACTCGGTGAAGGCCGCCAGCACCAAACCGGAAATCACCAGGGTGAGGTTGAAGGTCCAGAAGGAGCCCATGCCGGCCTGCGTTGTTCCCAGCGAAGAGAACATGCTCTGCCACCAGCCTTGGTCTTCAGCCAGCAGCATGCTGATCAGCACGCCAGCGCCCATGAAGATGCCCAGCACCACGGAAAGTGATTCCGCGTTGATCCGCGCGGTTGCTTCCAAGGACAGGTAGGCGGAGATGCCCGTGGCGACGCTGACCGCCAACGCGCCTGCCAGCACATCCAGATGCAGCCCGTAGAAGGCCTGTTGGAACAAATGGAACACAACCAGCAGGATCATGACAGAACTGGCTACGTGCACCAATACGAGGCCCAGGGCCGTGATGATCTGGCGCCATTTGGGGATCTTCTTCAGCCACGGTTCACGTGCCCGCAGCATCGAACGGAAAGCATAGGCGCTGCTGGTTCCGGCCGAGACAGCACCGCAAGCGGCGGAGACGATGCCCACGGACAGATCGCCAAAGAGCGGCGGACGCTCGCCGGCAAAGACAATGAGCCCCACAACCAACCCGAATAGGGAACAGAACAGGCCAGCCCACAGGGCACGGCGCTCAATGTCTAGTTCGCTGACTCGTTTGCTGAGAGTTACATCGGGATATTGGGAATGCACGGAGTACATTCTCTCATTTTCATTGAAGAACGTGTACCGCTCGCGGCGCCGCCGCACACCGCGCAGCAGCGCACTGCGCTAGTGGGAGGCCAAGTCGACCAAGCCGCTTGCCATGAGGCTCAAGGCACCGCCGAAGGCAATCAGTATCACGAATGCGCGACTGAATTTTTGCGGGATCCTCGGAGCCAGGTAATTGCCCAGCAAGATGCCCAGCACCATCGCACCAAGACAGGCACCCCACTGCTGCCAATCCAGTTGAGGCATGCCGCCCTTGGCGGCCAGGGACGTCAGCGACAGCACCAGGAAGTAGAGCTGCACGGAGATGGCGAATTGCGCCTGCGGCCAGCGGCTGGCCACAGCGTATCCCGCGATGGCCGGGCCGGAGACACCGGCCGTCACCGACATGAAACCGGAAACTGCCCCGGCACCGACGGCCAATCCCTTGCTTTGGGCCAGCGCTAGATTTCGAATCATGAAACTCGAAACCAGTGCCAGGATCACCATGAACGAAATGCCGATGGAAAGCCATGGACCCTCCAGCGAGTTCGCCAGCCAAGCCCCCGGAACGGTCATGAGCATGGCCGGTATGAGCATGAAGGCGACCTTCCGGTACTCGACCTGACGGAAGACCTGCGCAAAGATCAGCAAACTGCTGCAGGCGCCGAGCAGGTTGACCAGCATGACCCCCTCATGGGGTCCCAAGACCATGACCAGGAAGGGCGAGGAGACCAGCGCGAACCCCATTCCAGAGATCCGTTGCGTGGAGGCGCCCACGAAAACCGCAGCTGCCAAGCCGATTACCGCCACTAGTTGCACGCTGCCTCCGCTTTCCCGATTCCCATCCTCTATTACGTTAGTCCACGGCCAATGAGTCAATTGAATGGAGCCCGCTTCAGTTGGAGTTTTACGCTGTAGAGGTGAGCAATGACGTAGATTTCCTGATTATCGGCGGCGGCGCGATGGGCTCGGCGGCCGCGTGGTCCCTGGCCTCTGCCGGGCACGAGGTCCTGCTGCTGGAACGCTTTGCCCCGGGGCATATGGAGGGCGCCTCGCACGGAGCAACCCGCAACTTCAATCCTGCTTACACCGAACTGGAGTATCTTCGCCTGCTGCAGCGTTCCGACGCTTTGTGGGATTCGCTTTCCGAGCAAGCCGGCACTCTGCTGCTGGAACGCACCGGATTGGTCAATCACGGAATCGTTGCCGAACAACGGGCAATGCAGCAGAGCCTCGCCCACGCAGGATTCGGCAGCGAGCTGCTGAGCATCGCTGCGGCAGAAGAGCGTTTCGCGGGAATGAAGTTCGAGACCGAAGTCCTGCATATCCCCGCCGGCGGCCAGATCAATGCCGATCTTGCGGTAGCTTCGCTGCAGAAGCTGGCCGTAGCGCACGGAGCTGCCGTGGAATACGGGCACCGGGTGACCGCTCTGCAGGTGCTTGCCGATGACCGTGTCGAGGTGCAAGTCCAGCACCAGGGCACCGTTTCGGCTATCCGGGCCCGCCATGCCATCGTCACCGCGGGGGCTTGGACCGCGCTGCTGCTGGGCGATGCGCTCAAGCTTCCTGCCATCCACGTCACCGAAGAGCACCCGGTGCATTTCGCGCAGAAGGACCTGCCGGCGCACTGGCCGGGGTTCAACCACACCCTGGATCCGGCACGGGATATCGGATCACGCGTCTTCGGGCCCATCTACGGCATGCGCACCCCGGGGGAAGGCATCAAGGTGGGCTGGCATGGTTCCGGACGGATCATCGATCCGGAGCACCGGCCGCACCAGGCCAGCGACGAGCAGCTGCGCGGACTGCAGGACTACGCGGCACGCTGGCTTCCGGGAGCGGATCCTTCGCGCTACGAAACGGTGTCCTGCACCTACGCCAACACCGCCGACGAGCACTTCATCCTCGATTCGCTGGGGCCGGTCACCGTCGGCGCGGGATTCAGCGGCCACGGCTTCAAATTCGTGCCCGCCATCGGCGAATACCTGGCCGACCTGGCCCTGGGCCGGCGTGCGGCCGACCCCCTGTTTTCCGCGACTCGCACGGCGGCGAAACCGGTCTTCCTGGAACGCCGCCGCGCGGTCGGCCTGGGCTAGGGGCCTATTCCCGTTCGGTGGCGGGCAGCTGCTGGGTGATGCAGTGGATGCCGCCGCCGCGGGCGAACAGCTCGCGCGCATCCACGCTGGCCACTTCCCGTCCGGGATAGGCCGCCTCCAGGATGCTCGCGGCCTGGTGGTCGTTGGGATCATCGAAGCTGCAGGCGATGACCCCGCCGTTGGTCACCAGGTGGTTGATATAGGAATAGTCCACCCAGTCCTCGGCATCGCGCAGCACCGTCGGCGCCGGAACGGCAATGAGCTCCAGCGCCCGTCCCTGCGCGTCGGTTGATTGCTCCAGCCGTTCGCGCACCGCCTGCGAAATCGCGTAGTCCGGGTGCCGCGGATCCTGCTGGTCGTGGTAGAGCACCACGCCGGGCCGGGCGAAGCAGGCGACGATGTCCACGTGGCCGCGCGTGCCGAATTCCTCGTTGTCGCGGCTCAGCCCGCGATCGAGCCAAATGGTCTTCCGGGTTCCGAGCAGCCGGGCGAACTCGTCCTCTATGTCCTTCTCGGTCTTGCCCGGGTTGCGGCCCGGATCCAGCTGGACGCTGCGCGTGGCCAGTACCGTGCCCTCGCCGTCCACGTGGATCCCGCCGCCCTCGTTGGTGATCGACGCCCGAATCTCCTCTGCGCCAGCAAGGCGCGCGACATGGCCCGCCACCAGTCGGTCCTTGTCCCAGGACGCCCAGCTCTGCGCGCCCCAGCCGTTGAAATTCCAGTTCACCGCCTTGAGCTGGCCCTGTGCGGTGCGCACGAAGCTCGGGCCGGAATCACGCATCCAGGCATCGTCCAGCGGGTGCAGGCAGTAGCTGACCGCATCACCCAGATGGCGCCGGGCTGCGGCTTCGCTGGCCGGGTCCACCACCATCGTGACCGGGGTGAAAGCGCTGACCGCCCGGGCCACGGCGCTCCAGGCGGCGCGGGCCGCTTCGGCCTGCGCTTCGGTTTCTCCCAGCGTGTAGCCGCCGGAGGGAAATGCCATGAAGATGCGCTCATGGGCTTCGGTTTCTGCCGGCATGCGCAACTCAGGCATGGGTCTGCGTCCGTTCTCCCAGCTGGGCGTCTTCGCGCGGCGCCGCCAGCGCCGCGTAGGTATCGGGACGGCGGGTGCGCAGGAAGGGGAAGAGCTCCAGCCAGTCACGCCGGGCGTCCAGGTCCAAGGTGGCCACGAGCACCGCTGAGGCATCGCGCGGGGCGCGGGCCAGGATGCGGCCGTAGGGGTCCGAGATGAATGACGAACCGTAGAAGTCCAGTGCTCCCTCGTCGCCCCACCGGTTGGGGACAACCATGAACAGCCCGTTGGCAATGCCGTTGCCGATGATGGTCTGGCGCCACAGCGGCTCGGTGTCGAAGTCCGGGTGGTCCGGCTCGGAACCGATTGCGGTGGGATAGGCCAGCAGGTCCGCTCCGGCCAGCGAATAGATGCGCGGCGGCTCGCTGAACCATTCATCCCAGCAGGTGGGCAGGCCCATGGCCAGGTCCCCGAGCGCCGCGATGCGGTGCACCGGATAGGGCTCGTCATTGGGCCCTTCGCGGAAGTATTTGTCCTCGTAGTAGCCTGCGGTCCGCGGAATATGCAGCTTGTTGGTCAGCGCGACGATCCGGCCCTGCGGGGAAAGAACCACTGCGGTGTTCAGTCCCAACCCGTCGGCGGCCGGAGCCTTGCGGAACAGCGAGATGTGCACGTGCAGGTTGTACTTCGCGGCCATCTCGCGGGCGAAGGCCACGGTCGGCCCGTTCTCCAGATCCTCGGCGGTCTCGTCCGCGGCGTCGGCGTCCGGGATCTCGAAGGCCGGATATTTGCCCAGGGTCAATTCCGGGAGGAAGACGATGCGCGCGCTATGCTTGGCCGCGCGGGCAATGCCGTCCTCCAGTTCCCCGCGCAGTTCCCGCGGGTCTTCACGCCAGCGGTGCTGCACCAGCGCAATGGTGATCTCGCCGCGCGACTTGGCTTCGGCACGCGCTGGGGAAACGGGTGGTTCAAGGGCCAGGATCTCTTGCATTGGGCTCCCCTTCAGATATTAAACGAATGGTATTCGTTTACAGATTAGGTCCAGCGACGGCCTCGGCGCAAGAGATTTAACGAATGACTTTCGTTTATTTGTGTAAGCTCTACCCAGAACCTTCAACAACGGGAGAATTCATGGCCAGGCCTTCCAAGCCGAAGCTCAGCACCGCCGCGATCGCCGATGCCGCACTCAAGCTCGTCGACGCCCATGGCGAGTTCACGCTTCCGCAATTGGCCAAGGCCCTCTCGGTCTCCGCTTCGTCCCTGTACAACCACGTGTCCGGCAAGGATGAGATCATCGAGCTAATGAGAGGCCGGGCCATGTCGGCGATCAGCCTGCCAGATAGCGTTTCCAGCGACTGGCAGGAGATCGTACAGCAAATTGCCACGTCCTACTGGGAGTCGTATTCAAGGCACCCACGGCTGATCCCGCTGCTCACCAGCCACACAGTCCGCGACAGCACCACGCTGCGCGTCTACGATGCACTGGCCGAGGCCTTCGCTATGGCCGGGTTCGAACCGAAGCGGCGGCTGCAGGCCATCACGATCGTCGACTCCTTTGTGCTCGGATCCGCCTTGGATGCGGCGGCACCTGAGAATGTATGGGAAATCGACGGAGAGTCGACACGCGCTTTCAGCGAGACACTGGCCACTGCCCTGGGCGACGAGGACCGGGCGTCAAAGACCTTTGCGGTGGGCCTTGATCTGATTATCAATGGTCTATATTCGCTGCCAGGCTAGTGCGGTTGGCAGGTTAAACGCTTGTTGCTGCCCAGAAGTCCAGCGCTGCCATGAATTTGAGTAAAGCTCACCGGGGCTGAACTCCATGATCCGTAATTCGCCCTGATCGCCACCGTGAATTTTCTGTCGAAGCCTACGAGCAAATCCAGCAGGGCACCCAGTAGACCCTGGCTCGAAGACAGGGATGTCGTGTAGCTTCGCGTGTTGCCAGCAAGCGACTCTGTCTTTACCGTCGAGCTGCCATTGAGTTGTCCGGTGATGGTATAGGACGTTGGTTCTGGTCCGGAAACTGACCAATCGAATCGGATGGTTTGCTGGTCCCCGACATTGCCTGTGCATTTAGCGTTGGCTGGGGGCAGAGCCGTGAGCGCAGTAGCCGTGGCGGAAGCCGCCGCTTGGCTGGAGAAAGCTGCCTGGGTTTGTTCGATTTGAATCGGCAAAAGGCACAACGTGAGCATTGAAAACATGCCAGCCATCTGAATCAGGGTCCGTCGCCGAGATCGTTGCGACATGGATTCCCGACTAGCTCCGGATACCCGAAATTCAGTGGCTTGATGCTCGCGACCAGCAAAAGGGCCTGGGTCCATTTCGGCCTCATTCATGCCCTGCCCGGATGAAAGTCGGCCGCTTCCACCATCCCTCTTGATGAACGCGACATAGAGCAGGTAGGCGCACAGCAGTCCGCCGAGAAAATAGGCCCATGGCTGGGACAGCCACGATACGACGTAGCCCAGGACCGGTACACTGGCCAGCAGTTTGTCGACGCTGTCCACCGCATACGGTTGCAGGTCCGCGACGGGATTGGCATCACCCTTGAGGACCAGCCCCGCGTCCGTCTTTTCGACAACCCGGTGCGTCACCCGCACTTCGTCACTGATCACCACCGAAACCACGTCGCCCACGGCGACGTCCTCTACCGCGGTCGGAACAGCCAGCCCCAGGGAACCGGTGGGGATGCCCGGTCCCATTGATCCCGAGGCGAAAACCAGGGGCTTGATCCCGAAAGCCAACGCCAGCACCGCCATGACCAGGCACAGGGTCCCGGCCGCGGCGCAGGCGTTCAGCACGAGGCGCTGGAACAGCGTCAGCGAAGATCCTGTGCGGGGTCCAGTTCGATTCAACTTCATCTCATGAACCCACCGTCGAGGTGAAGTCCAGGGTGATTGCCGTCGTGGCGCCCTGCAGGGTATTGGCCGCGGTTACTGGCAGCGAGTACTGCACGCACAGGGTTTCGCTGCTGCCGGCGGCCAAGGGCCTGGCGGCCGAGGCACTGCCGAACTGGGATCCAGCGTTCTTCGACAGCAGCGTGGTTCCGCCCGAGCAAGTAACGCTGGAGCCGGTGCCGCTGACCGTGGCGCCTGTTTTTACAACGATATTGAGTGCCGCCCCCAGCGCAGCGTTGCCCGATTCGGTGATTCTTCCGCCGAAAACATAGGGCGCCGAGATGGAACCGGTGTTCTTCACTGTCACGACGGATGCCGATGTCGAGCCCGGAAACAGGTTATTGCCGCTGATGGGCATCTGGTAGCTGGCCGAGGTTGCGCTGGTCGCAGTAGCTCCAACTCCCAGGGCAACGGTGGCCGTGCTGACGTTCGAGGTAGCTGTCGCTTGTCCGGTCCATGAGGCCAGCGTCGAGACGGTGCCGAATCCTACGAGGACGCCCAAGGACAGAATTGCCTTGATGCGCATTGAACGGTCGCTCATTCTTCCACTCCGTCCGTTTCAAGTTCCTTTTGTTTCCTTCGTTGCGCAGCAAGCAACGATAATCCCCCGATACCCGCGATGCCTGCCGCCGCAAGCAGCGCCGCACCGCGGAACCCGGTATCTCCGAGCCCATCATGCCGCTCGGGAGGATCCGATTGGGGCAGCTCTTCCCTCGGCGCATCACTGTCGGGCGAATACCCTTCGTCAGGCGGCCGCGAAGAATCCGGAGCTTGCCCATCTCCGCCTGCTAATTCGACGGCGTCGATGCGCACCTGCAACGAAGGCACCTGCTGGTCCTCCGACTCATTTTTCGCCGACCAGGGCAGTCCGACCCTCAGTCCGAATTCCGCGGCTTTGTCCGGTTCCAACCGGACTACCGTGGCTCCGGCTGTTTCGAAATAGATCCTGGTTGACGCAGCGGGCTCGATCGTCCGGATGCGGACTTCGATATCCGACTCCCGGTCATTGCGAATCCACAAGGATCCTGTGGATTCAACGCCCGGCGCCAAGACCGGGGCTCCTCCAAATACCTGCGGTGGGGCATCGGAATAGACCCGGCCGTCCAAGCTGTAGCTTAGGCCCTGGTCAGTTTCCGCGGCTGATGCGGGCAGTGCCAGGCCGAGTGCCGCGCAGGGAATCACGGCCGTCATGGCCGCGCGGGCTGCAAGAAAACGGAGCTTCATCGATGCCCTTTCCCCTGCCGTTCACGCCATGCCCCGCCGAACATCACCAGCGAATACACGATCAATCCGCTCGTTGCGATCCAGGTCAGCCACGTTCTCTGCTGGAGTGACAGAGCGCTGTTCACGTATCCCAGGAGCGGGACGGAATACCAGAGCTTGCCCCGGATCTGTTCGGGTTGCACCGGCTCGTCATCGGCATTGTTTGCATCCCCGCGGAAAATGAATTGTTCTTCCCCGCCCAGGCTCGCGCCGATAGCGGAAACACGGTGCGTAACGACTTCAGGCTCACCTGATTCCAGCTGGTAGGTGGCAACCTCGCCAATGCGAAGGTGCTGTGGGTCAATCGGCTTCACCACCACCAAAGTACCGGGCGGCAAATGCGGCCGCATGGATCCGGTGAGCACGGTATACGCCGTCGCCCCGCCCAATTTCGGAACCACGATCATGACGGCAATCAGGGCAAGGACGATGAACAGCACGAGCCAGGAAAGCACCTGACCGCACCACCACCGGATCCCTGTGCGTTCCTGCTGTTCCCTGCGCCGGACGCGATTCCCAATTGTCATCGTTGCTGCCCCGCGAACCCCAGCTTGAGCGCTACTTTCCCGCCGGAAGCCGTTTGAGGTGCCCCGGAGGGAACCGAAACACGAATGCACAAGGCCTCATTCGCCATCGCCGGCGCGGCGCGCAGCACCCTGGCAGCTGCGAAGGAGGCGGTGGATCCCAGCGGCCCGGCATACAGCCGTTCCCCGGCCAACGGCTGGTCGGCTTCGCAGGCCGCTTGGTCCATGCCGGAATAGATGCTCAGTTGCAAAACGCTGGACAGGGCACGATCAGCGGCAGTCGGCGAAGCGGTCGCATTGACCGCCCCATCCAGCTGATAGGTCAAGTCCACAGTGCCAGCATTGCTGATCACCAGTGATGCTTGCGTAAACGCCCCGGGGATCAGCTCGCTGCCGGACAGCTTCGCGAACTGGTGCTCGGTTTCGCCACCGGCCAGCAATGCCAGCGAACCGGTTTTCAAGGCTGGCGGATCCACCGTGCTTTCGGCGCGCCAAGTTGCGGCCGTGCCTTGCGCGCTGATACCCAGCAGCAAGAGCACAACCGCGACTATGGCGAACTTCAAGGGTTTGGGCATGCACCAGCCAATCCACGATCCATGACTAAGCGCGGACTTGGTCCAAGGTCAGCGTCAGCGCTTCAAGATCCAGCGGCTGGTCGTAGGTCGACGGCGGGGTGTCCCCTACCGCTCCTTCGGCAAAGGTGACGGTGATCAGGAATGGAACTGAATAGGTGCCCGGATCGGCAAAGCTCAGTGTGCCGTCAGCTTCCTCCGTAATCCCCGGCGCCGATGCGTCGACCTGCAGAGCGACGGTCACGTATCCTTCCAACGCTCCCAGCGCCGTAGCCGCCTGGTCGACGCTCAGGGATCCAGCAATGTTCTTGCCTTCGGCATCGATGGTGGCGGTCTGGCTGAACGCAACGACGTCGCCGGGAACGAGCTGCTGGGTTGCCGGGTCGAACGGCTCGGGCGCTTCCGGATTGCTGATGTCCTGCCAGTTGCCCTCCCCGTTGGTCGTCAAGTTCAGGTGGCCGGTTTCCACGGTGCCCGCGTCAATAGTCTGCTGCGCCTGCCAGCGCGCGATCGTTCCAGCGCCGCCGAGCAACAGCGCTCCGGCTGCAACAGCAGCAATGGTTGCCTTGGTTACTTTCTTCATGAATTACGCATCCTCAAAGTTTAGGTGCCCCCAGTGACACACACTTTAAGTAAAGCTTGTTTAGTAGGTTTTACAACCCCCGGACGTCACATGACAATGCCGCCGGCTTGCACCGCTAAAGGAAACAAGACAACCGCCGTGAAAACGTATTCTCATGCCATCGAAAATTCTTGCTAACCAGCAGCTGACCAGTTCCTTTGCGCGAGGATTTCAACTCTCGAAACGATCCGGCGCCAGATGGCGAAAGATGGACGGCAAAGGCCATCCACCTGTCCATAAAAGTTTAGCTAGTTAGCGAATCAATCCGCCTTTTGGATAATGCGCGAAACGCCCGGGATCAGCTTTCCCGATCTGGCGCCGACGCAAACAGATTCAGGCCCATGGCACGCGAAAGCTGCCCGATGGCCAGCTGCGCGCGCACCGAGTTCCCGGCCATATCCAAGGGCGGCGAGAACGCGCCGATGGCACCCTTGCCCGGAGCTACCGCGACAATACCGCCAGAAACCCCGGACTTCGCCGGGATCCCGATCTCGAATAGCCACTCGCCAGAACGCTCGTACAAGCCGTTGGAGGCCACGGTCGCCAGGGTATCGCGGCAAACGTCTGCATCGACGACGCGCTTTCCGGTCACCGGGTTCACTCCGCCATCGGCCAGCGTCGCGCCCATGACGGCAAGATCATGCGCGCTGATATTCAGCGAGCACTGCTTGGTGTACACATCAACGGCATCCGCAGGTTCGTTCTCCAGCCGCCCATAGCTCTTGAGCAAATGCCCCAAGGCCTTGTTGCGCTCGTTGGCCAGCGATTCTGAGTGGTAGACCTCGTCATCCAGGCTCAGCGCCCGGCCGGCAAAGGCGGATAGCCCTTCCCGGACGTTCTCCCACTTCTTGGCAGCGGTCTTGCCGGGCATCATTGCTGTCGTGGCGATGGCGCCGGCATTGACCATGGGGTTCATCGGCAAGCCGTTGTTCAATTCCACGGCCATCACAGAGTTGAAAGACATGCCCGTATTGTTCACGCCGATGCGTTCGCGAACGACCTCGCGCCCGTGCTCTTGCACCACTAGCGCGTAGACGAACATCTTGGAGATCGACTGGATCGAGAACAGATGATCGCAATCGCCAACCATGTGGACAGAGCCGCCGACGTGGGACATGGCGATGCCAAAGAGATTGGGGTCCGCTTGGCCCAGGATCGGAATGTAGTGGGCAAGGAGCCCGTCGTCTGCATCCGCGTATCGCTCATGGGCTTCCTTGAGCAGGGAATCGATGCGATCATGTTCCAGCTCACCGGTAGAAACTTGCTGAACGACGTCGTCGAAATCGGTGGGAATAGTTTCGTTATTCCCTTCCGAAGGATAGGTCATCTTCACCTGCCTTTTAGTCCTGGGTCCGTTGATTCATGCTGCTTGATTTGACCTTATCAACAGCATTGCCGCTTAGCATCTTGGAACAGCCGTGAGCAGACAGGAAGCATTGGGCCAGTTCTCCCGGCACCCGCCCCAATCACGCGTCCACTTGGTATTCAATGCATGAATCGCATGTGTTTTCCCCTACATTGTGGAGCACCTTACAGCGCAATGCACCCGATCTGACTTAGCATTTTGTGTATGGCTAAGGGTATTACTTTTCATACGCGCAAGTGGGTTCGCCCAGAAGACTTGAACGCAAACGGCACGCTGTTCGGCGGCAGCCTGCTGCGCTGGATCGACGAAGAAGCTGCGATCTACTCGATCATCCAGCTGGGCAACAAGCACGTTGTCACCAAGTTCATGTCCGAGATCAACTTCATCGCCTCCGCAAAGGAAGGCGACCTGATCGAGATGGGCCTGACCGCTATCGACTTCGGCCGGACTTCGGTCACCCTGCGCGCAGAGGTGCGCAACATCTTCACCCAGGAATCGATCCTGACCATCGAGAAGATCGTCTTCGTGAACATCGGCGAAGACGGCAAGCCGGCACCGCACGGCTACGACCACATCACCTACACCCGCGATCGCATCCCGCTGGAAATCACCAAGGCACTGATCTAGTCCCCGCTTGAATGCCCGAAGCCCTCAAGAATTCAAGGGTTTGGTTCAAGGCCCCGCACGGCCGCGCTTAACTGCGTGCTCTAGCGGGGCCTTGTTTCATTTCAAGGTTAATCCCGCATAGCTCTTGCGCTCGGTTCATGCGTCCAGCAAAGTTGTTTTTGCACTGAGGAATTCCCCCGACGCAGAAGCGAGAAACCCATGGGCCAGATGATTTTCGTCAACCTACCGACCGCTGATCTAGCCAGAGCCGACAAGTTCTACGAGGCCATGGGCTTCACCAAGAACACGACGTTCTCCGATGAAAATGCCACCTCATGGATCATCGCCGAGAATATTCTCGTGATGGTGCTGCGCCAGGAGTTCTTCGCAAGCTTCCTGGTCAACGGCGATAAGCCGGCGCTCGGAAGCGGCCTGCGCGAAACCCTCAATGCCCTGTCGGCAGAAACCCGCGAAGGCGTCGACGACTTCGTCGCACGGGCCGAGGCCGGTGGCGGCAGCATCTACCGCCCGGCAGATGAGCCATTCCCGGGCATGTACCAGGCAGCCGTCCAGGACCCGGATGGCCACGTCTGGGAAATCGCGTGGATGAGTCCAGAAGCAATGGAAAACCCAGGCAGCTAGGCAACTAGCTGACCTCGGAAATCCGCAGGTGCCGCAGCTCTTCTGCTTTGCGGCGCTTGCGGAACTGCTTCTTCATCCCCTTGGCCGGATGCATCGGCTCCGGCCAGCGGGGACGCAGCTGGTCCCCCAGGGTAATGCCGCGCATGCGCCGCCCGAACATCGGCAGCACCCACTGCCTCAGCCACTCCACGTCGCGCTGCGTGGCCTGCCAGAATCCGACCCGGTCCGCGGCGCCAAAGGGATCGAAAACCAGCTGGTGCGGATACCCGAGGATCTCCAGGATCCTGATGGCCATGTAGCGATGGCCGGCACGATTCATGTGCAGCTTGTCGATATCCCACATGCGCTTATCCCGGTACGCCTCCCAATTCCAGTAGTCAACGAGCACTACTGAGTCCGGATAGCGTTCAGCGAGCCGGCGCACGTGGTCATTGAAGCGCCAGTTGCGCCGCTTGAACGGGGCGAGCACCGGGTGCACGGGGATATCGAACCCGGTGAACAGCAGGACCTTGGCACCCGTGGAAACCAGGGCTTCGACAGCCTGCGAGTATCGGGCAAGGAATTCCTTCATGTCCTTGCGGAATTCCAGGATGTCGTTGCCGCCGGCATAAAAGGTGATCACCTCCGGCCTGAGTTCCAGGGCTATGGGGATCTGCTCGTCGATAATCGACTGGAGCCGTCGGCTGCGTATTCCCAGGTTCACGTACTGCCACTCGGGATCCGCTTTGGATAACTGCTTGGCCACGCGATCGGCCCATCCGCGTACACCGTTGGGCAGCCTGGGTTCCCAGTCCCCCACACCTTCGGTAAAGGAATCCCCGATCGCCATAAACAGCCGTCCCATGCTACCGACGCTAGAAGCCGAAAGTGCATAGCATGAAGCTTGCGGTTGAATTTCTGGTAAACCCTGGCGGTTCAGAAAACCATGCGCATGATCAGCCGGGGCATCCTGCTGGCCTGGGCGTCGCTGACCCCGACGACCTCGAACCCGGCCTGCTCGAACATCTTCCTGGTTCCGACGAAGGCCATGGTCAGGTCCATCCGCCCTGCCGGATCCACTGGGTAGGCTTCGACCGCTGGCGCCCCGAGGTCCCGCGCATACTGCACTGCGCCTTGGACCATTTCCCGATTCACGCCCTGGCGGCGGTAGCCGCTGCGCACCACCATGCAGGTGATGCTCCAAGCCTCCAGATCATCCACGGGCCTGATGAGCTTGGACTTTTCCAGCAGTGGGATCCTCGATCGCGGAGCGATGCTGCACCAGCCCACCGGTTCCCCTGCGCGATAAGCGATCACTCCCGGGGCAATCGGCTCGGTGCTCAGTGAGCGCATGGCGGCGAACCGGTCCCCTGCGCCTCGTTCCCTGATCTCGACGGCACCGATCCGGTGCGACAAGCACCAGCAATGCTTCTGCCTCCGGCTCGGATTCACTACAGTCGCGAAGTCGTCCATGCGTTCTTCGGCCAGCGGCCTGATCTCGATGGGCGCTGTTCCTGCCGCCTGCGGATCCTGGTTCGTGTCCATCTGTCCATCCTGCGCTCCGAAAAGCCCAAAGGGCACCCTGGGAGGCAAATTCTTCGGGTTTTCCATAATGAAGAACTCCGGTTCCCTCGGTGTTGGCGCTGACCTGCGCGCTCTAGTGTTGAGGTATGACTTCGACACCTAAGGTTCTACCGGGCACCGCACCTGCCCGTCCCCCGCTGAGATTGGGCATGACGCTGCTGCATATGGCATTGTTCGGGTCTGCCGGCCTGATCCTGTTTTCGCTGCTGCTGGCCTGGCTCTCGGTAGGCGTCGCGCTGACCCCGATCCTCGGTTTGGGCCTGGTCGTCTTGGCCGGATTGGTCTATGCGCTCTTCGGCCTGGCCCGCTTCGAGCTGACTCGAATCAGCAACCTCTACGACATGGACGTCGCTCCGCTGACCTGGCGGCCACGCCGCCGTGAAGGCTTTGGCGAATACGTCCGTTCGCTCGGACGCAATGTGTCCAACGGACGCATGTGGGCGCTGCTGGGAAGCTTGCTCTTCTCCTGCCTGGCCGGCTCGCTGATGCTCACTGCCCTGCAAATGGCCGTGCGTTCGTCCATCGTTGCCTTCGCCCCGGTCTTGCAGGCAGATAGTGCCGACCCGCTGGGAACCGTTCCCGGGCTGTGGGGCTTCCAGACTCCAGTAAGCCAGGCACCTTGGCTGGTGCTGGCGGCGCTGCTGGGAATAGCAGTGGTTATCGGCTTGGTTTTCTTGCACCGGATGGTCACCGTGGGAATCGTCGGCTCTATTGCCCGCGAGAGTGCACTGGTCGAACGCGTGCGCACCACCGCGGTGCAGCGCGAAGGAGCGGTGCGCGCCGCAGAGGTGGAGCGCACCCGCATCGAACGCGACCTGCACGATGGGGTCCAGCCCCGGCTGGTCTCCGTGGCCATGACCTTGGGGCTTGCGCACCAGCAGATCGACAGCGATCCGCGCCAGGCCAAGGAACTGGTGGCCGAAGCCCACGCTTCAACCAAGTCCGCGATTACCGAACTGCGCCAGCTCACCCGCGGAATCTACGCGTCGGTGCTCGATGACCGCGGACTGGATGCGGCACTCTCGGCTATCGCAGGCCGCTCGCATATCCCGGTGGGCCTGGATATCCAGCTCAATGGGCGCTATCCGCGCGTGGCCGAAGCGGCGGTGTACTTCGCCATTGCCGAGGCGCTGACCAATGCTGCCAAGCATTCGCGGGCCCAGCGCTGCCAGATCACCGTGAGGGTCCGGGAGCATGAGGGCCAGCAAAGCCTGTGGGCCCGCATCGAGGACAACGGCACCGGCGGGGCGCGCATCACCCCCGGCGGAGGCCTGGATGGAATCAATAATCGGGTGCTCGCCGCCGGCGGCACCTTCAACCTGGACAGCCCCCAGGGCGGGCCAACTGCAGTGGAGGTGAACGTGCCATGCGCGTACTGATTTGCGAGGATTCGGTCCTGCTGCGTGAAGGGCTGGTCAGATTGCTGGCCCACAGCGGCCACCATGTTGTCGCGGATTTGCCCGAAACCAGCGGGCTGATGGATTTCCTGGACAACTCGTCCGCCGATGATTTCCCGCAGATCTGCATCCTTGATGTCCGTCTCCCGCCGACCTACACGGATGAAGGCATCCGTGCGGCGCTGGAACTGCGCAAGAAGTATCCGGATCTGCCGGTGCTGGTGCTCTCCCAGTACGTCGAGGAGCGCTACGCCTCGGAACTGATTTCCACCCAGTCCGGAGCGATCGGCTACCTGCTCAAGGACCGTGTTGCGGATGTCAGCGAGTTCATTGCTTCGCTGGAGCAGATTGCAGGTGGTGGAACCGTCTTGGACCAGGAAGTGGTGGCACAGCTGTTGACTCGACGCAATCACGATGACCGCATGCAGAAGCTGACCGACCGGGAACGCACAGTCCTGGCCGCACTGGCCGAAGGAAAATCCAACCAGGCGATCGCCGCGCTGCTCTTCCTCTCGGAGGCCAGCGTAGAAAAGTACATCACTTCCATCTTCCAGAAACTCGGCTTGGAAGCCGACGGAACGGGCAACCGGCGCGTGCTGGCAGCCCTGGCTCATATTGAAACCCTGGGCACCAACCGCACAGACAGGACAGGATCATGACTACCACGCAAACCATGCCGCTACCGCCAAACCCACCGGCGCCACCCAACAACGGCAAGCCGCTGAATATCATCCTCGCGGTGCTCGGCGGGCTGGTCATTCTCACCTTGGTCATCGCCACGGCACGCAGCGCCTTTGCTTCGGTCTCCCGGGAGCATTCGGTCCACGAAGCAGAGGTCTCCGGGGTGACCGCCTTGGAAGTTTCGGCGAGCTCGGGACGCTTCGATCTGGTCTTTGCGGACACCGACAAGGCAACACTTGAAGTCAAAAGCGCCAAGGCCGCGAGCTGGAAGCTGCATCGGGAGCGCGATCGGCTCATCGTCGAAGCCCCGAATGCCTGGGACAACTTCTGCTTCTTCGGCTGCGGATTCGACGACAACGAGGCAACGCTGGTGCTTCCGCAATCCATGGACAATGGAACGCTGGATGCGGACTTCGAGCTGTCCGCCGGATCCTTCAACGCAGTCGGCGCCTACAAGGACCTGGTGGTTGAAGTCGGTGCCGGGGAGCTGAACCTCACCGGCAGCGCGCACACCGCCGATATCGACTTGGGCGCAGGGGAAGCAACGGTGCGCCTGGACAATGTCCGAAGCGCCCGGTTTGATATCTCGGCCGGCGAACTCATTGGCGAACTCTCGGGCACGGCGCCCAAGAGCATCGAGGGCAGTGTCAGCGCCGGCTCGCTGGAGCTGGAACTGCCCGAGGCCACCTACGACCTGCGGCAGAATACGGCCGCCGGATCCGTCGAGAACCTGCTCGCCACCGATCCGAACTCCCCTAACAAGATCACGATCGATGTCTCCGCAGGCAGTGCCACCTTGCATCCAGCAGGCACCGCCCAGGAATCGGTTGGCCGCTAGACCCGGTTCCCACGAAAAAGGCAAAGCGTCCCTTCCCGGATCAGTAGTGATCCGGGAAGGGACGCTTTGGCGCTTGTGGCTAGGACCTAGGCCTGGTTCTTCTTCAAGGCAGCCAGGCGTGCTTCGATCTCGGAAACCTGCGGTGCGCCGGCTTCGATCTGCGCTGCGCCGTCGGCTTCCTCGAGGATGTCCTGTGGGGCGTTGCTGGCCTTCAAGGCTGCCAAGCGCGCATCAACTTCGGTCTCGGCACCGAGGTCTTCCAGCTGCGCGAACTGCGCATCCAGGGAAGAGGCCGCCAGTTCCTGCGCACCGCGGACCTTGGCTTCGTCCTGGCGGATCTGCTGCTCGAAGCGGCTGATCTCGCTGGTCGGGTCGTTGATGTCCAGGGCCTTGAGGGTGTCCATCATCTGGTTCTGGGTCTTGGCATTGCGCGCGCGGGCCACCAGCTCATCGCGCTTGGCCACCAGTTCCTGGCGCTTGGTCTGCATGGTGTTCAGACCGGTCTTCAGCTTGGCCACGACATCACGCTGGGTGGTGATCGTGGATCCCAGGTTCTTGGCGCGCTTCTCGGCGTCCATCTGGCGCTGGATGGCCACCGTGGCCAGCTGGTTGAACTTCTGCTGGTTGGTGCTGTCACCGGCTGCAGAATATTCGTCAGCCTTGTTCGACGCGGCCAGCGCCTTGTTGCCCCAGTCCTTGGCTTCCTGCTGGAACTTGGCGTGGTCGTCCTCGGCCATGCGCAGGTTGCCGATGGTCTGGGCAACCGCCTGCTCGGCCTGGGCAATGTTGTTGGTGTATTCGCGAACCGACTGGTCCAGCATCTTCTTCGGATCCTCCAGAGCATCCAAAGCGGCGTTGGCGTTAGCCTTGCCGATACCGAACATTCGAGCCCAAATTGAGCGCTTCTTGGCCATAGTGCGTCCCTTCGTCTTCCGTTGCTTAAAGCTTAGGGGAATTAGCAGCGCCGCTCTAACCGAAGACCACGCTGCGTCGGCAATCTAGTCATTGAAATGGCGCAGGTACCGTCCCGGGGCATCCAGGAAAAGCCGCCAGTTCCGCACCATGTCCAACTCGTCGTAGTCCGATTCGCGGATGCCCCACTCCCCGATTTCATAGATTCGCGCCTCCGGCAAGGAAGCAAGAATTGGCGAGTGGGTGGAGAGAATTACCTGGGAACCGGAACGCAGCAGATCTGCAATATGCGAGAGCAGCATGAGGCAGCCATTGAAGGACAGCGCTGATTCGGCTTCGTCGAAAACCCACAACCCATTGACATACGAGCGCTCGGTGAAGAACTCGACGAAGGATTCGCCATGGCTCTGGAAATTGTGCTTTCCGCGCGAGCCGATGGAGCCCAGATAGGCGAAGTGCCCGTGCATGGTTTCCGCGCGCAAGAACACGCCGGCCTTGGACGCACCGGCTCCGCGTTCCAATTGCAGGTGCGAGGACAACCCGGATTCGGTTGGTTGGGTCTGGTGCATGCTGTTGCGGGTTCCGCCCTCGGCATTCAGCCCAAAGGCCGCTGCAATCGCCTCGACGAGTGTCGATTTTCCTGCGCCGTTCTCCCCCACCAGCACAGTCAGCTGGCCTAGTTCAAGGCCCTCGTCAAACAGTTGCTGCACCGCCGGGATCTGGGCGGCCCAGTCGGAACGATCCATGGGTGCCTTGGGATGTTCGGTGACGCGGCGAACCGGCAGCGTGTCGAAAAGTGCGCTCATGCACCCGAGGCTACCAGCAGCGCGCGACAGCTTGGCGGCAGTTATGCAGGCTTGGCCCCTTGGCCGCACCCATGGTTCAGCAGGGTGCGGCCAAAAGAGCCAATAGGGTTTTCTAGCCGTTGGCCGGAAGCATGTTCCCGGCGAAGAACCCGGCGATCTCCTCACGCGCATCCAGCGGGAAGATCCCGGCGACGTACTGGTCCGGGCGGACCACCACGATGGCGCCGTTCTTGCTGATTTCGCGGTCGCGGAAGATGTCGCGGCCGTGGCCGGCTGCGAATACCTGGTTGATGTCGTGCAGGCCGTACGGGACCTTCAGCGGCTGGAAGGCCTTGGGCACATCATGCAGCTCGACCTGCGTATAGTCCTGCTGGTAGATGGCCTTGGTATCGAACACGGCGTCCTCGTCCCCGCCTGCCGGGGTGTACAGGTTGCGCGGCGATGCCGGATCGGCGCTCCACCAAGCGGCGAAGTCGGCCATTGCGGTGCCCTCCAGTGCCGGTGCTGCCGCATCGGCGAAGGCGTAGATGCGCCAGCGTCCGTCAGCCTCGTGGAAGTGGCCCAAGTGGCGCCAGCGGTTATCAGAACGGCGGATGACCTCGGCGGACTTGAAGCGCTTGCCCACCGGGAAGCCCGGGGCCAGATCCTGGTGCTCCAGGCCGGCGGTGATCGGCGATTGGGTGTACTGCGTCATGAACCCGGCAGGGAATTCCTGGGTCTTGGTGTAGTACTTCTCCAGCTCGTCAGGGTCTTCCCAATCGTCCACCGACTTGGCCATCAGGGTGGACCATTCCTTGTCGAAGTCGATCAGGTTCTGCGCGATGACCTTGCGTTCCCCGGCGTAGGTATCCAGCAGCGCATCCGGGGCGCGGCCTTCGAGCACGGCGGCCAGCTTCCAGCCCAGGTTGAAGCCGTCCTGGATGGACACGTTCATGCCCTGCCCGGCCTTGGCCGAGTGGGTGTGGCAGGCATCGCCCATGATGAAGGCGCGCGCGCAGCGGGTGCCGCGCTCCTCATCGGAAACGTCGTCGAAGCCGTCGGTGATCCGGTGGGCCACCTCGTAGACCGAGAACCAGGCGACGTTCTTCACGTCCATCGTGTACGGGTGGATGATGCGGTTGGCTGTGGCCACGATTTCCTCGACCGGGGTGTTGCGGATGGCCCCGGCATCCTCGGCGGTCAGCTCGCCCAGGTCCACGTAGAAGCGGACCAGGTAGCCGCCTTCGCGCGGGATAAGCAGGATATTGCCCGCGTCATGGGACTGGATTGAGCATTTGACCTGGATGTCCGGGAAGTCGGTGTTGACCATGACGTCCATGACGCCCCAGGCATGCAGGGCCGCATCGCCGTGCAGCTTGTGGCCCAGCGAGCGGCGCACCTGGCTGCGCGCGCCGTCGCCGCCAACCAGGTACTTGGCCTTCACGGTGCGCTCTTCGCCAGTACGCGGCCCCGCCACGTATTTGATGCGCGCGGACACCGGGTATTCGGCGTCCGGGTCGATCTCGCAGCCGAGGTATTCCACGCCGTAGTCCGGGGTGATTTTGCCCGGCGCGCGTTCGGCGTCACGCAGGAAGTAGTCCAGGATGCGCGACTGGTTCACGTAGATGTGCGGGAACTCGCTCATTCCGGTGGAGTCGTCGGCAGCACGCGAATGGCGCTTGATGTTCGCCGGGTTCTCGGGGTCCGGGGTCCAGAAGCACATTTCGACATTGCGGTAGGCCTCTTCGACAACCTCGTTGGCGAAGCCGAAAGCCTGGAAGGTTTCCACCGAGCGGGCCTGGATGCCGTCGGCCTGGCCGACGTCGAGCCGGCCCGGGCGCATCTCGATGGCGCGGGCGTTGATGCTCGGGAAGCGCGAGAGCTGCGCGGTCACCACGGCGGCCGCCGGACCGGTTCCAACGATCAGCACATCCATTTCATCGGGAATTTGCTCGGCGCGGTCGATGCCGTAGCCGGCCGCTTCCTTGACCCGTGGATCCCCGGAAACGTATCCCCTGTGGTGAATCTGCATAATGTGGCTCCCCTATCGCTGTGCCGCTGAACTTCATCGTCTCTATAATTGCGACACTGTTCTAACTATAGAAACAATCGTAGCTTTCACGTAGGCTGTAGGCAAGACGTGGATCACACCGGGAACAGCACGGCAGGCATCTGCGCAGGCCAGATGGAATGATTGGAACATGAGCAAAACCACCGAAGGCGGTTCGCAGACCCTGGGCCGCGGGCTAGAGGCACTGACCCTGATCGGGGAATCCGCGACGCCGCTGAGCGTCTCGGAACTCGCCGGACTGCTGGGCGTGCACCGCTCCATGGCCTACCGGCTGGTCAAGACCTTCGAGCAGTACGGTTTCGTGGAACGCAATCCTGCAGGCGAGCTCGAGTTGGGAGCCCGCCTGGGCGCGCTGGCGCGCAACGTCGCCAAGTCCCTGCAGGCCGCGGCCGCACCGCATCTGGCCACCGTCTCCGATGAGCTGCAGATGACGGCGCTGCTTGTCGTCTTCGATGGCGAGGCAGCCGTTACCCTGAGCACCGCAGAACCCCGGCTCGCCGATGCCACCGTAGCCCAGCGCCCGGGCACCCGCCATCCGATCGACAACGGCGCACCGGGACGGGTCATCCGTTCCATGCTCAATCCCCAGGAGCACCCGGCCAAGGACTTCGAATTCAGCCATGACGAAGTGATCCCGGGACTAACCTCGATTGCCGTTCCGCTGGTGCTCCCGCAGGGCAAGCCCGCGGCCATCGCCGTCATCTACCCGCCACTGGAACGCGATCGCAACCACATTGCAGCCGTGCTTACGGCCGCCTCGGCACGCATCTCGGCAAGCCTGGGCATCCGCTCGTGAGCGGTACCTGCCCGCACGCTGCGCTAGCTAGGCGGTGCAGGCCTCATTGGAGCACCCCGCATCACGCGGACGGTAGGTCTGGGTTCCTTCAACCTTCTCCCACACTATGTGGCGGTGCTGCCCGCAGCGATCGCATGAAGGAGCCAGGTACGTGGCCCGCTCTTCCATGGTGTATGCACGAAAATCACCCATCACAACCTCCGATGACCAGCCGCGAAGCGAAGTTCGCGGGCCTGCTGGACCTGCTTGGTGCCTTCACTCTACGCGCGGTTTGCACAACCGGCTAGGGTCCACTGGCGGCAGTTACCCACAGCCCCTCAAGCAGGGCTCTGCACCTCGTGGCAAACTAATGCAGAGAACCGGATATGACCGCTTCGCCACCGCCGGACCGCTAGCAAGGAAGAAGCCATGAGCACCTCTGAGCAAAAGCTGCAACGCTTGAAAGAACGCATTGCCCTATTGCTGAACAAGGCCGAGAACACCACTTTCCCGCACGAAGCGCAGGCCTTCCAGGAACATGCCGAACGGCTCATGGTGCGCTATGGCATCGGCCGTGCGGAACTGGATGCCGACTCGGCCCACCGGGGCAAGAAGAAGGAAGCCATTATCGAGGAGCACTTCGATATGCGCGGCGTCTACCGCCTGGGACAGCGCGATGGCCTGTCCGCTGTGGGCCGGGCCTTCCGCACGGTGTCCATGCTGCAAAGCAACTACTCGACCTCGTGCAGGCTGTACATCATCGGCCATGAATCGGATGTAGCTACCGTCAAGAATCTCTTCGCCTCCTTGGTTGTCCAGGCGACTGCCGCCATGGCCCACTGGTGGGCACAGGAGGGCAAGCTCTACGCGAACTGGTACACCGATTCCGAGAAAACCATTGAACGCCGCGAATTCCAGCGCAGCTTCTACCTGCAAGTCGCTTCGCGCATCGCCATCCTCTACCAGGAAGAAAGCGTGCACAGCGGCAGCGGGACCGAACTGGTCCTGGCCAGCCGCAAGGAACAGGTCGACGAATTCGTCAGCAACCAATATCCGTTCCTGCGCCGCAGCAGGAACCGCGCCGCAGCCGGAAGCGCCAATGCCTCATTGGCCGGACGGGTCGCAGGAAGCCAGGCAGATCTCGGTTTCGACAAGCACGTCGACTCAGCCGCGACCGGCGAAGTCGCCAGCTAGCGCACTTGCTCTAGTTGCGTGTCCTCGATGTAGCGCGGACGCCCGGCCATGATGCCGACCAGGGTCTGGAAAACGATCAAGCCGGCAATAAGCCACATTGGCGCAACCCATGAACCCGAAGTTTCGTGCAGCACCCCGACCAGGAACGGACCGGGGAACGCCAGCAGATAGCCCGCAGACTGGCCGAAGGTGGAGAGCTTCGAGACACCCGCGGCGGTGCGGGCCTTCAAGCCGATCATGGTCAAGGCCAGCGGGAAGTTCGACCCGCAAATGCCCAGCAGCACCGCCCACAGCACCGCTCCCTGGACCGGAGCAAGCAGCATGCCGATGATCGCGATGATGCCCACGGCACCGTTGAAGATCACCAATGGCGCCTGGTTCGAGAATTTGGCAGCGAGCGCCGGCATCACGAAGGACAAAGGCACGCCCACACCCAGCAGGATCGCCAGCAGGGATCCAGCGAATGCCGGCGAGACTCCCAAGTCGATGAAGATCTTGGGCAGCCACCCCATGAAGATATAAGCCACGGCGGACTGCCCGCCGAAGAACAACGCCACCCACCATGCGGTGGCGTTCTTGCTCATCGGCCCGATGCCGGCCGCATCATTTGAGTTACTGGCAAGATGCTGCTGCTGGGCTGCGATTTGGTTGCGCATCCCGAAGTACACCAAAAGCCACAGCACCAGCGCCAGCAAGGCCAGAATTGCCCAGAATCCCAAGCCCACGCGCCAGTTTCCGCCGAGCATCTGATTCACCGGCACGGCGACCCCCGCAACTCCGGAAGCACCCAAGGCAACCGCCGTAGTGTAGGCGCCGGTGACAATCCCGATCTTTCCCGGGAACCAGCGCTTGACCAGTACCGGCATGAGAATGTTGCCCACCGCGATGCCCGCAAGGGCCAATGCGGTGCACAGCAGGAAGAATCCGGTCCCCGGAGCCACCGCGCGCAGGGCAATGCCCAACAGGACAGCACCCATGGCTGAGGCCACCACTAGTTCCGGTCCGCGCTTCCCGGCCAGCCGTGGCGCCAAGGGACCCAGCAGCGCGAAGCACAGTGGAGGGATGCCGGTGATCATTCCGGCCACGAAGCCATTCATCTGCAGGTCGCCAATCACCAGATCAAGCAGGGACCCCAAGGAGGTGACGGCAGGACGCAGGTTCAGCGAGGCCAGGATGATGGCAAGGATCAGCAGTGCGCCAGAGCCCTTGGACAGGGTGGCGCGGTTTTTCGGGAAGTCAGGCATGGTATCCACAGACTATCTGCTTCAAAACCCGGATCCCATCCCCGTTGCCTGGACTACGGCAACGGGCCGCCCCAAAAGTTGGACGGCCCGTGCCGAATGAAAAGTCCAGTGTTGGCTAGCCCAGTTTGGCGCGCACCATCTGGGAGACAGCCTTGCCATCGAAGCGGCCAGCGATTTCGGCGCCGACCAGCTTCATGGCCTGGCCCATGTCCTTCATGGTCAGGTCGTGATCGGCTGCAAGTTCGGCCATGATCCTCTCGACAATGTCCTGGGCTTGCGCTTCGTCAAGCATCTTGGGCAGGTACGTGGAGATGAAGGCGGCTTCGGCCAATTCGCGTTCAGCCAATTCGGTGCGGCCGTCCTTGGCGGCCAGGCCAGCAGTTTCCTCGCGGTTGCCGACTTCCTTGCGAAGCAGGTTCTCGACATCCTGGTCGTTGAGCTCGCTGGGGTTCTTTCCGGACTTTTCCTTGGTGCCGATGGCACTGAGGATATTGCGCAGGGTCGTCTTCTCCAGCTCGTTGCCGGCCTTCAGATGGGCGATGCTGTCATCGCGCAGGCGATCTTTCAAACTCATGGGAACTCGCTTTCAATACGTGTGCTTGAAATTTTACTCGCATTATCCGGTTACCGTTTTCCGGAGTACCAGCGGTCAAGCATGAGGTCGCATTTGATACAGTAGCCAGATGAATTCACTGCGCGCTGGAGCTAGCGTCATCGCACTGGCTCTTATCGCAGCCATCCTGGTGATCTGGCAGCCATGGAATTCCTGCGACGCGCCCGATGAAGTTTGCGATTTCGTTGCAGCCGTCGAGGACCGGGACGGGGTCCTTGGCGTCCAGATGTCCTCCGAGGTCATGGATCACGATGCCTTGGCCGCACCGGATCTGTCAGTTGACCTGCAATTCGTGCTATCGGATCAGCTCGATCCTGCACAAGCGGAAGTAATCGTGCGGGAGATGGCACAACAGATCCAGGCTGGGGCCCATGCCCTGAGCTTGCGGAACATCGACCTGGCCTTTGTCGCCGGTGAACCCCAGAATATCCCAGGCTCAAAGACGAAAACCTACCCACTGGAAGTCTCCGACAATTTTTCGCACTTTGGAGGCGAAGAGCAAGCGAAGCCTGGTCTTCTCGGTGAGAGGGCTTCATTCGCATTCCGCCTACGCGGGCTCGGCGCGGCAAGTGCGGCTAACTACTCGGCCACGGCGTTTAATTTGGAGCAGCTGCTGGCGCTGGGAAAATTCGCTGCACAGGCCAAGCACCCCACCGATTTGGCACTAGCAGATCGATCCGTGCGCTATTCGCCCGCGAATCGCACTGATATTCCCGAGCTCCAGCTTCTTATCGAGGCGGCCAAGCGAGGTGTCTTCGAGAGCGCCAGCATTGACCATTCCGGATTGAACCTGGTCCTCGGCAACGAGGCGCCAGCAGAGGCGGAAAAGGAAACCCGCTTATGGCTGGAGCGGCATGGTCCCTTTGGCGAGTCCATGCCCTACAAGCTGGCATCGCCTCGATACGAGGTCCTTGCTGAAGGCTGGGTTGGAAACAAGAAACCACAATGGCTGATTCCCAAGCCTGTGGTTCTTCCCGACAAGGTCAAAAGCTGGCCAGCGAATCAGCCAGCTCCGTTGTGCGCAGAGGGGGACTTGGAAATAGCCCTCGGCGCACCCGATGCAGCTGCCGGTTCACGGTACATGGCGGTCTACGCCAAGAACATTTCTGCTCGCTCGTGCGCGTTGCAGTCCTACCCGCAGATCGATTTCCTCAACGAGGCCGGCGATGCCCAGCCGGATATCGAGCTGCAGCCCGAACCGGATATCCTCCTTGAACGCGTTGCCATCCCTTCCGGCGAAGCGGTGATTTCGACGCTGGATTGGAATGCCATGTCAACGTCCCAGGATCCGGATGAAACCGTTGACCTGGTCATCGCCGCAGCCAAGGGGATGAAACCGGTCCAGCTCGCACCCCAATACGATGGCCAGCCGACGTCCCTTGACATCCTCGACGGGGCGCAGGTCGCCCAAAGCCCCTGGGTCCAGGCGCGCGACGGGTGGGCAATTCCTGGAGACGCCTTCAAACCGCAACCACCGGCCACTCCTAGGCCCTAGGCCTGGGCAATCCTACTGGGTGCGCGGCGGGAACGCCTTGAACTTGCGGTAGTGGTTGGCCGCATTCAACAGCAGATAGAGCTTGCGGCGAGGGTTCTTCTCGGCTGCGAACTTCAACGGGTTCGAGACCTTGCCTGCCTTGAGCAGTGCTTCTGCCTTGCGGCCGGTTCCGCTGTCCAGGAAGCGGCGCAGCAAGTGGTGCGGCAGCACGGTGAATAGCCGCTGGCGCGACAGCTGCAAGACACCTGTGCCGGTGTCCACCACCGCGTCGGTTTCCGGGTTCGACTGATCGAACTGCGCGCCGAGGAACTCGGTGACATAGAAACGGGCCGGGTTCACCCCGGCTGCGGTCAGGTAGAAGTGGTTGCGGCCCAGGCGCGGGTTGATCTCGAAGAATTTGATCTGGCCATCGCGGTGATCGTATTTGGCATCGATCATGGCAATTCCGCGCCAGCCCAGTTCTTCGAGCATGCGCGCGCCATCGGCGGCCATCGCATCGTTGCGACCGCTGACAATGGCGGCCGAATTGCCCAGCACCAGCGGGGCATGCTCCTCGATCACCACTTCGCCGTAGCCGGCGAAGATGACCTTTTCTTCCTGGGTGGCGAAGTAGGTGCACAGGCGCATCGCGTCATCTCCACCCGGAATGTACTCCTGGAAGATGTACCCCGAGTCGTAGCCACTGCCATCGATTCTGGAAACCAGGGCTTCGAGGTCGGCGCGGCTGTCGATGGTGTGGATCTTCTGCTTGCCCTCGAACTTGGCGGCGATCCAATCCGCGGAGCTCGATGGCTTGCCGATGACCGGGTAGTCGAAGGAACCTACCAGCGAATCCAGCGGGGTTCCCGGGTAATACACGGCGGTGCGCGGATGGGCGATGCCCAATTTTCCGGCGAGCGCGTAGAAGTTCTCTTTCAGTGCCGCACCCTCGATGGTTTCCAGCTGGGGGTACGGGATGACGTACTGTTCCTCAAGCTGCTCACGGTTCTTGGCGATCAGCATGATGTGGAAGTCCAGGGAGCCGAAAAGCATCAGCGGCCGATCCGCCGCTGCCTTCAGCTCATCGGCCAGCTCGACCAGGGCCGCGACTACGCGTCCCTCGTCGGCCATGGAGCCGATGGGGCGCAGTTCGATGGCTACCGAGTGCTCGATGACGCCGTTGCCGGCAGCCGGCAGAACCACCGAGCGCACCCCGTAGGCCTCGTAGAATTCGCGCGCCAAGGTGTAGGTGCCGATGTCCCCGCCGAGGATGACCGGGACAAATGGCTGGGTTGGATCGATTGCCAAAGTGGTGTTTTCCCTACTTCTTGCGCCAGTTCATGTATTTTTCGAAGGCCCACGCCAGGGGCTTGTTCAGCGCCAGGTCCCACTCGCCGTTGGTCTGCACGATGTCGCAGCCGGTGTTGGTCTTGAACTTGGTCAGCCCCGAGAGGTGGTGCTCCTTGTCCAGGGTCGCGCTCACGCCGCCCTGGTCCAGATAGCGGCAACCTGCCTCGATGGAATCGATGACCATGTGCTGCATGATCGCCTTCGGCGCGAACAGCTTGCGCTGCTCCGAGGAGGAAGCGCCGTACAGGTACCAGGCCAGGTTCGAGGAACGGATGACAATGGATGCGGCCAGGTCCACGCCTTCATTGCTGGCGATGTACAGGGTGCAGGAGCCCGGCACCGCTTCGTTGAGCACGGTGTGCATCTTCTCGAAGTAGCCCAGCGGGCGGCCGGTGAAGTCCTGGCGATCCGCGGTGTGGTTGTACAGGGCATGGAAGCGGGCCATGTCCTTGGTCTGGCCGACTTCGATTTCCAGGGTGCTCTTCAGCGCCTTGCGGGTCTCGTTGCGGGTGGTCGCCGAGTAGCTGGCCATGACCTGGTCCACGTCCAGCTGGTTGCCGTCATCATCTTGCAACGCCACGCGGGCCACGAATTCCGGCTGGCCCGCAGCGAAGTCCAGTCCCACATCTTCTTTGGAGAAGCCCATTTCCAGCAAGGCGTCATTCAGCGCTAGCGCGGTGCCTGAGGTGCTCTGGGTTTCAAGGTCAGCGAGCTGGGTGAACCCTTCCTTGCCCAGGTTCTTGCGCACCGCGGCGGCACCCCAGGTGCGCACGGCCAGTCCCGGGCCCATCTTCAGCTGGAATGCGCCACGATTCTTCAGGTAGGCGGCCAGCGGCTGGATTACCTGTCCAGGAGCATAGGTGCCGAAGTCGATGACCGGGCCATCGGGGATGTAGGCGAGGGTCTTCTTGATGACCGGGGCTGCACGATGCAGCACCAGTGCCGCGCCTACCAGCTCGTCTTCCTCGAACCAGCCGAGGGATTCACCGCGCCAGCCGCCCTTGACCTGGGCCCATTCGGGACGCTGCAGGAAGCTGACGTCTTGGGCGGTCTCAAGGAATGATGAGTGCTCGGTGCCGGAAATCGGACGCACATGAAGTTCGTTGTGGCTCACGGGTGAAATCCTACCGTGCTTCCCTCTCCGGCTGGGGGATGCTGGATACCCCCAGGGGGTACTTGACTTAATACCCCTAGGGGGTATGATCGTTATATGGATACCAACCACACGCCACATGAAACAGCTGAGCACCACGGCTATCACGCGGATAAAAGCGCCTTGGAACGACGCCTGAAGCGCATTGAAGGCCAGGTGCGCGGAGTGGCCAAGATGGTAGATGAAGACAAGTACTGCATCGACATCCTGACCCAGATCTCCGCTATCAACGCGGCATTGCACAAGGTCAGCGTGCAGCTGATCGATGACCATATCGGCCATTGCGTGGTTGATGCGGCCAAGTCATCCATCGAGACGGGTGATCCATCCATCGTGCAAGACAAAATCGCCGAGGCCACGGCCGCCATCTCCCGTTTGGTGCGCTGAGCGCGCCCCAACGGACCCATTTCCAGTTCACACAGAATTCATCGAAAGAGAGCAAGATCATGAGCCACAACTGCAATTGCGGATGCTCCTCGGAAAAGAACTCCAACCAGGGCCTGCAGATCATTCCCCGCGAGCAGAGCACCCCGCTGACTAGCCATGTGGAAATCAAGATCTCCGGCATGACCTGCGGCCACTGCGTATCCTCTGTCACCGAGGAGCTCAAGGAGCTTGATGGGGTGCAAGAGGTGGAAGTGTTCCTCGATGCGAAGGGCGTGTCCACCGCCAACGTCACCACCAGCGCAACCGTAAGCGAAGAGAGCATTCGCAATGCCATCGACGAGGCTGGTTACACCGTCGAAGCAATTAACGCCTAGCCGCAAAAAAGCCAGGCACCAAGCCACAACGGCAAGAAAGTGCAAGGTCGTAAATCATGACTTCCCATGCCCCGCATGAAACAATCCCCGAATTGCGCACCGTCGATCTGGACATCCAGGGAATGACCTGCGCCTCGTGCGTGAATCGGGTGGAACGCAAACTCGGCAAGCTGCCCGGTGTCAGCGCGACGGTGAACCTGCCCCTGGAAACCGCCAAGGTCCAGGTCCCAGCCGATGTCACCGATGAGGCACTGATCGATACGGTGCAAGCCGCCGGCTATACCGCTTCCCTCAAGCACCCGCCCAAACCCGCCGGTTCGGATCACCAGGGACACGGGGAACATGATCACGGCGGGCACGAGCACATGGTGCCCAACCACCTGCTGCGCCGCCTGCTGGTCTCCGCGATCTTCACCATTCCGCTGTTCATCATTTCCATGATTCCCGCAGCGCAGTTCCCGCATTGGGGTTGGGTCGCCTTCGCGCTGGCCACTCCCGTGGTCTTTTACGGCGCCTGGCCTTTCCACAAGGCAGCGGCCGTCAACGCACGGCACCTGGCCTCGACCATGGACACTCTGGTTTCCCTCGGTGTGCTCGCGGCCTACTTCTTCTCTGCAGTGCAGCTGATCCTCGATCCGCAGCTGACCGCCCATATCGGCATGTCCATGTCCGAGCATGCGCTCTACTTTGAAACTGCCGGCGTCGTGGCCACCTTGCTGCTGCTGGGCCGTTTCCTGGAGCACCGCGCCAAGTCCTCGGCATCCGATGCGCTGAAGTCCTTGCTGAACCTGGGCGCCAAGGATGCAGTGGTGCTTCGCGACGGCGCGGAAGTGAAAATCCCGGCCGGGCAGGTGCAGGTCGGGGACCATTTCGTGGTGCGCCCCGGCGAGAAGATCGCTACTGACGGCGTGGTCATTGACGGCGCCAGCGCGGTAGACACCTCGCTGCTTACGGGCGAATCGGTCCCGCAGAAGGCCGGGCCCGGCGATGAAGTCACCGGCGCGACCTTGAATGCCTCGGGCCGGCTGGTGATCGAAGCTACCCGCGTTGGCGCGGACACCACCTTGGCCCAGATGGGCAAGCTGGTCTCCGAAGCCCAATCGGGCAAGGCGCCCATTGCCCGCCTGGCTGACCGGATATCCTCCGTCTTCGTGCCGATCGTACTGGCCATTGCGCTGCTCACGTTCGTGACCTGGTTCTTTGCCAGCGGCGATCCCTACCAGGCGTTCACCGCTGCGGTCGCCGTGCTGGTCATCGCCTGCCCCTGCGCATTGGGCCTGGCGACCCCGATCGGCTTGCTGGTCGGCACCGGACGCGGCGCGCAGCTGGGCATCCTGATCCGCGGGCCGCAGGTCCTGGAAGATACCCGCAAGCTGGACACCATCGTGCTGGACAAGACCGGCACCGTGACCACCGGGGTCATGGCCCATCAGAGCACCGAGGCCATCGACGGAGTCGATCCCGATGAGGTCCTGGCCTTGGCCGGTGCCGTGGAACACCATTCCGAGCATCCGATCGCCCAGGCCATCGCCAAGGCCGCAGCCGGCTTGGGCCCGCTGCCCGAAGCCAGCGACTTCGATTCCGATCCGGGCGGCGGCGTGGTCGGCACGGTCAACGGGCATCGCGTTGCCGTAGGCCGCTCCAGCTGGCTCGAAGCCCAGGGCGCGTCCTTGGATGACTCCGCCAAGGCCATGCTCGCGCAAGCCGAGCAGGCCGGCGCGACCGCCATCCTGGTCGCGGTGGACCAGCAGTTCCAGGCAGTGATCTCGGTGGCGGACAAGATCAAGGACAGCTCCGCAAAAGCTATTGCCGAACTCCAGGAGCGCGGCCTGCGCGTGGTGCTGCTGACCGGCGACAACCAGTCGGTGGCTACCGAGGTTGCCGCCCAGGTAGGCATCAAGGCCGAGGACGTATTCGCCGGGGTGTTCCCTGCCGGCAAGGCCCAGGCGATCACCTCATTGCAAGAGCAGGGCAAGGTCGTGGCCATGGTGGGCGATGGCGTGAATGACGCGCCAGCACTGGCGCAGGCCGACCTCGGCATCGCCATGGGCTCGGGCACCGATGTGGCCATCGAAGCCGCGGACATCACCCTGATGGGTAACGACCTGCATCAGGTCACGCAGGCCATCGACCTGTCGGCCCGAACCCTGTCCACCATCAAGATGAACCTGTTCTGGGCTTTCGCCTACAACACTGCCGGCATTCCGATTGCGGCCCTGGGCTTGCTGAACCCGATGATCGCCGGAGCGGCCATGGCAGCCAGCTCGGTGCTGGTGGTACTGAACTCGCTGCGGCTGCGACGGTTCGGGAAGTAGCCCTCCGTACCTCCCCACGCGGGGCATCGGTTGAACCGATGCCCCGCTTTGCCGCATCCATGCCCTTGCTTCCCGAATCATTACGAAGCGGAGAATCCCCCATTTCGCCAGCCACTTTCCACGATTGGCGTGGCCAAGCGGTTATCCGGGGCCCGAAGTGTGAAATTGCGACTTGCACCACGTTCATTTTTCTGCGCATACTGTGATGGCAATCACCATATATGCCGTTGATGCGTGGCGGGAGAGATCCGCTCACACCATGGGCGGGCGCCGTAGGAGCAATTTCCTCCCCGGGAAACTCTCAGGCACCCGTACCGCTACGAACAGGCACCTCTGGAAAGCAGCCCAGGTTCGTCCGGGCTCACCGAAGGAGCAAGCTTCACCCAGTATTCGGGTGGAAGTGAAAACTCTCAGGTTGTAATACAGATTGGGGAGGGACCAAGAACAGTGCCGCACCGAGCGCACCAGTTTCGAGGGACTCCCCGTGGCATTCGCAGCAACTGCTCTGAGCGCAGCATGCCGCGCAATGCCCAGCTGGAATCCTTCCTAGTCGGATGCGTTCTTCAAAGCGAGCAGCTGCTCTCCAAGCCTTCAGGGCTTGGGGGCAGGAGCGCTTCGAGGCGTCACACCACACTCCTGGAAGGCAATCAGCATGAGTACCACCAGTTCTGGCCCCGCACTCGAACGAGGGCTCTCCAATCGTCACATCCAGCTGATCGCCATTGGCGGCGCCATCGGCACCGGCTTGTTCATGGGCTCCGGCAAGACCATCTCGGTAGCCGGCCCGTCGGTCATCTTCGTCTACATGATCATTGGCTTCATGCTGTTCTTCGTCATGCGCGCCATGGGCGAACTGCTGTTGAGCAACCTGAACTACAAGAGCTTCGCCGACTTCGCCGGCGACCTGTTAGGCCCTTGGGCCGCATTCTTTACCGGCTGGACCTACTGGTTCTGCTGGGTTGTCACCGGCATCGCCGACGTCGTGGCCATCGCCCATTATGTCGCCTTCTGGTGGGGCGATTTGCCGCTATGGATCCCGGCACTAGCCTGTATCGTGCTGCTGCTGGTTCTGAACCTGGCGACAGTGAAGGCTTTTGGCGAAACCGAATTCTGGTTCTCGCTGATCAAGATCGTCGCCATCGGCGCACTGATCGTGGTTGGCCTGGTTATGGTGATCACCGGTTTCGAGCACAACGGTGCTTCTTCATCCTTCGCTAACCTGTGGAACGACGGCGGCATGTTCCCGACCGGCTTCATGGGCTTCGTAGCCGGTTTCCAGATCGCGGTCTTCGCCTTCGTTGGCATTGAGCTGGTTGGCACCACCGCGGCGGAAACCAAGGACCCCGAAAAGACCCTGCCCAAGGCAATCAACTCGATTCCTGTCCGCATCCTGTTCTTCTACGTTGGCGCGCTGATCATCCTGATGGCCGTGACCCCCTGGGATCTGTTCTCCGCTGCGCAATCGCCATTCGTGGGCATGTTCGCCCTGGCCGGTCTGGCTGGCGCCGCTGGCATCATCAACTTCGTGGTCCTTACCTCGGCGGCTTCGAGCGCCAACTCGGGTATCTACTCGACCTCCCGCATGCTCCGTGGCCTGTCCATGGAAGGCGATGCACCGAAGACGTTCACCAAGCTGTCAGGCCGCAAGGTTCCGCGCAACGCCCTGATGTTCTCCTGCATGTTCCTGCTGGCCGGCGTCGCACTGCTCTACGGCGGCGATTCGGTCATGGGAGCATTTACACTGGTCACCACCGTCTCGGCCCTGTGCTTCATGTTCGTCTGGACCATCATCCTGCTCAGCTACCTGGTCTTCCGTGCTCGTCGCCCGCACCTGCACGACGCATCGAAGTTCAAGGTCCCTGGCGGCAGCTTCATGCCATATGTTGTGCTGGCATTCTTCGGCTTCATCTTGTGGGCCCTGACCACCCAGACCGATACCCTCATGGCTATGGCCATTACCCCGATCTGGTTCCTGATCCTGGCTGCAGGCTACCTGGTCATCCGCCGCAACCCCCAGCACCAGGCACTGCGCGCCGCGCACCTGGCCAAGGTGGCGCACGAACGCTATGAGGCCTCCGCCTACCGTGATGCGGAATCCTTCGCCAAGCGCGAAGCGGAAACCGCCGCACAGGTTGCCGAGGACATCCGCCAGTAGCCCGAGCACTTGACAGCTCTCTCAGCCGGGCCCCGGCATCACCAGATGCCGGGGCCTAACTGCATAGTCGCTGGGATCGCTACCGCAATAGCCGGGGTCGATGCGATCATGATGGCAGGCAGCAACCACTTGCATAGTCCGACCCGCTGCCGCTTGGAGGAGAGAACCATGGCATCAACCGGTCCGTTACCGCGCTTCGAATTCGATCAGAGGCTGGGCGCCTTGCCTGATTGGAAGCGTGATGACTTGGGTTTGCGGGCCGCTTACCGTTTCGATTGCGCGAGCACGGCCTTGCAGTTCATTGTCCAGGTAGGCCTGCGCGCCGAGCAGGACAACCGGCATCCGCACCTGGAGTGGCGGGTTACCATCGTCGAGCTGCGCCTAACGCACAACCAGCCCGAGCATCTGGGAACACTGGACCTGGAATTAGCCCGCCATATCTCCATCGAGGCCGGCAAGCTCGAAGCGCAGGTTGTCACCGAGCACTGGTAGCCCCCGGCGTTCGGCCTTGGCGGCGGCGGGCCACCAGCAGCGAAATGGCGATGCTCTGCACCGCACCCACCAAAGCGCCCAGCGCCGTCATGGAAATGCGGTCGATGAGCAGGGACGCGGCCGGTTCAGGGCTGACCAGGTGGACCATGAGCAGTGCGGTGACCGTCATGAATACCATCCCCACCGCATAGTTGCGCAGAATCACCAGCTCGATGACGAACTGCGAGGCCAGCGCAGCGGCCAGGATTACCCAGACCGGGGAATCGAAGGCGAAAACTATTGCGGTCAGCGCTACGCCAATGCAGGTGCCTGCGCAGCGCTGCAGCCCGCGGGCTACCCGCGCATAGGCATCAGCGCCGGTGACTGCGGCGATCGCGCCGAGACTGGCCCAGTACCAGTGGCCGTCGCTGAGCAGATGCCCTGCGATTCCCGCCAGCAGCACGCCCGTGCCCATTTGGAGCGATTGGGCCATGGCCCGGCGCGAGGGCGACCAGGCGTATCCGGAGCGCAGGGTATGAAGCAGGTTGGCTTTGCGCATCGACAGGCCAAGCATCAGCAGCATGCTGAAGGCCATTGTTCCGCCGCCGGCCAGCAGCACCCCGGTGAAGCTTTGCGAAGTGGCCGGGATGCCCAGGCAGGCGCCGCCGGCGAAGACCGCGAAGACCGGGCCCGGCGGCATCCAGCGCGTGGCATGGGAGACGTAGTTGGCGCCAAAACCAATGAATGCCAGCACGAGCACGCGTACCGGGAACGGTGCCTCGATGAGCGAAAAATAGGTGCCCAGTAGCATTGCGGCCAGTTGCACGATACCTGCCGAGAGCTGCTGCCAGAAACGCGGCGCGTACGCGTCGAAACGGCCGAAGACCGCGCAGAAGGCGCCGAACGCTGCATACATTGCCCAGTCAAGGCGGCCAAGGCCGGCCAACAGGATCAGCGGCGCGGCCAGGCTGATCGTCGCCTTGGCTGCCGGGATGAGCGACGGGCGGTGCGGGGCCACGACGACGCTGCGCTGCACTATTTCTTCTAAGTGGCGCTTCACTGGCGTGCCTCGCCGTCCTGCGTAGCGACCAGCTGCAGCAAGGCGCGCAGCTGCTCCCGCTGCGGCTCATCCAATGCGCCGAAGACCTTGGCTTCGTTATGCGAGGCAGCCTCCATCGCCCGGGCAGCGAATTTCCGGCCCTCGGGAGTCAGCGTGATGACGTTGCGGCGGCGGTCCTCCGGATCAACTTCGCGTTCCAGGATCCCACGGCTCGACAGCTGATCGAGGTAGGCCACCAGATGGCCGCGGTTCACATTCGAGCGATCTGCCAAGTCGCTCTGGGAGATGCCGCCGAACTCCTCCAGCGCGCAGATGATGGTGAAATGATGCCGGGATAAGGACTCGGATTCCATCAGCTCGGTGAGCTCCTGGGTGCCGATGCGGCCGGCTCGGGCGGTGAGATAGCTCAGCGAGTTCCATTGGAACTGCGGAATCCGGTGTTCGTTCATCCCTTCAAAATATCATTTCAGCTTGAAACGATTTCGCCCTGAAGCAGTTTATTCGATGTATCTCACACGCAGCTGGCGCGCGTTCCATCGCCAGCTGCGGTCCGCGGAATCGTCGTCTTTTGGAAGGTGAGGGCTCGTTCTCCTTGGCCACGGCCATATTGCGCCGCCTGTCAGAGCCGAAGATCAGCCAGGAGGAATTTGGCGCCCAGTTCGCCGATGAGGATAGCCGGGGCATTGGTGTTGCCGGTGGTGATCTTGGGCATGATCGAGGCATCGATGACGCGCAGCCCTTCCAAGCCGCGTACCCGCAGCTGCGGATCCACCACGGCCTGCGCATCCGTGCCCATGCGGCAGGTACCCACCTGGTGGTGGTAGGTCACGACGTTGTTCCGAATGTAATCCTCCAGCTGCTCATCGCCGCGTATTTCTTCGCCCGGGTAGATTTCCCTCGCTCCCCAGTCCCCGGCCAAGGCATCTTGCTCCACCATCGCGCGGCATTGCTTCATCGATACCAGGAATGCCTGCATATCCCGCGGATCATCCAGCGCATTCAAATCGATGTTCACCGGGTCATCCAGGCCGGGCCCGCCCAGGGTGATTTCGCCGCGGCTGTGCGGGGTGACGATCCCGGAGTGCAAGGTGAAGGCAGTGCCGTCGACCGGTTCCATGCCCGGGGAGTACATGGGCACGGCGAAGAAGATCGGCTGGGTGTCCGGGCGATCCAGGCCCTCGCGGGATCGGGTGAACATGTGCGATTGCGAGACGGAAACCCCGGCACGCGGGGCGGGTATCGCGCGGGTGGTGGTTTCGGCAATCACCGGTGCCAGCAGGTGGTCATGCAGGTTCTTTCCGACCTGATCCAGCTCATGCAGCGGCATGACGCCCGCGGCTTCGAGCTCGGCCACCGGGCCGATGCCTGAGCGCAACAGGATTTGCGGGGATCCCAGGGCACCGGCGCTGAGCACCACCTCATCCGCGCGCAGCTCCTGCAGCTGCCCGCCGATCCGATAGCGCACGCCTACAGCGGATCCGGATTCGAGGATCACCGAATGCACCTCGGCGTCCGTGATGATTTCCATGCACTCGCGCACCGGCTTCAGATAGGCCTTCCAGGTGTTGATGCGTTCGCCGCCAGCAACGTTGATCTGCTCCTTGGAAACGCCTTCCAGCTGCTCGCCGTTGTAGTCGGGATTGAATCCGATTCCGGACTGCACCGCGGCGTCGATAATCGACTGGTGGATCTCATCCAGCTCGTAGTCGTTGTCCACCGGCACCAGCCCATCGCTGCCGTGGAATTCGCTGGCGCCGCCAGAGAAGTTCTCGATTTCCTTGTAGATCGGCAGGACATTCTTCCAGGCCCACTGCTCGCCGCAGTCCTTGGCCCAGTCATCGAAATCCTGCGGGGCGCAGCGCACCCAGATGGTCGCATTCAGCGCGTGGGAACCGCCGAGCACCTTGCCCCGTGGCAGGTGCATCGGCTTGTTCGCTGCCCCGGCCATCGGGACGGTGTGGTAATCCCAGTCGTCCTTGCTATGCCACAGCTCGCCCATGCGCGAGAGGTCGTGGATGGCAGGGTTGGTGTCCTCGGAGCCAGCTTCGAACAAGGTCACCCGCGCCCCGGCATCCACGAGCCGGCGCGCGACCACCGAGCCAGCCGAACCTGCGCCTACGACTATGACCGACTTGCTGCCCATGGGTATTCCTCCAGCTAGGATGCCTGCGAAACTTGTTTCTCCCAGCCTGTACAGGCCAGCGGGTTTTCCCTTGGCATCCGGCGCACAACAATTGGCATCGCGTGCGCGTTTTTACCCTACGGGCCGCTTAGATCCCCTTCCGTGCCGCACGCAGTTCATCGACACGCACCAGCACCACGCCGCACACAATCAGCAGGCCGCCGAATAGCTGCACCGCACCAGGCAGTTCGGAGAGCAGCAGCCAAGCCCACAGCACCGCGAAAAGCACCTCGGTCAACGAGATGAAGCTGGCCACCTTGGACCCCAGTTCCCGGGCGGCCATCACACCGGTGGTGTAGGAGAACACGGTGGCGATCAGGATCAGCCCGGTCAAGGCCAACCACCACGGGGTTTCATATCCAGCAAATGATCCGCTGCCGGCGGCCCACTGCATTGGAAGGATTCCCAAGCCGCCAACCAGCAGCATGGTTAGCGCGCCAACGGCCATGCCACCGGCCGACAGCATGATGGGTGGCAGCGCGCCATCGACCTTGGCGCTAATGAAGAAGTAGACCGTCAGGCCCACCGCTGCCCCCAAGCCCCAGAGCACGCCGATCGGATCAATCCGCGTGGTGCCGGTCAGATCCAGCACCGCCACCAGGCCCGCCAATGACAATAGGGTGCCAGCGATCGTTGCCGCCGACGGGCGCTTCTGGTGCTTGGCCCAGAGCACCAGCACGATGAGCACCGGAGCCAGATACTCCAGCAGCAAAGCCACCCCGACATCCAAGCGCTGCACCGCCAAGAAATAGCACAGCTGGCAGGCTCCCACTCCAAACAATCCGAAGAGCACAATCGACACCCAGTTGGTGCGCAGCAACGTCCAGCGGCCGCGCATCGCCAGGATCGCAGGGATCGCCAGGACCAGCGCGGCGCCGGCCATGCGTGCGGCCACGGCCGCAGTGGGACTCCACCCTGCTTCGAAAAGCCCCTTGGCGAAGGAGCCGGAAATCCCGAAGGCCGCGGAGGATGCCAGCGCAATCCAGATCCCCCGGGACTGGCTTTGACGCAGTACTGGACTGCCGGCAGTGGCGGCCGGAAGGCCGGAATCAGACAGGTCGCTCATGAGGATCTTTGAAGTCTTTCGCGGAGAATTTCATGCCGCCGTTAAGGGGCAAATGGGGGTATGAGCATGACGATACGGTTAGGCTTGAGTGGCAGTCAATCTACCCAGCTTCCAGGAACGAATTATGACCTTTGCACCAGATATCGAAGCTTCATTGAAGTCCGTGGTGAACCTTCTGAATACCGAGGTGCAAATCGTGGATATGCTCTCCACCGTCGCTGATCTCGATGAGTTCCTTGATGCCGAGAATTTCGAAGGCTCCCGCGCGCACAACCAGGCAGAGCTTCGCTCCATTCGCCAGTTGCGTTCCCAGCTGAAGAACATCTGGATAGGTACCGAAGAAGAATCCGTCTTCCGGGTCAATGCGATCCTGCGCAACGCCAACGCCCAGCCTCAATTGATCAAGAGCGAATCGCTGGGTTACCACCTGCACGCCACCACCAACAGCACCCCGCTCTACGACCGCATGGCCGTGGACGCCGCGATGGCACTGGCGGAAGTGATCCGCTCCGGCGGATTGCAGCGGCTGCGGATCTGCGCCTCGGAGGACTGCGAGGCGGCCCTGCTGGATCTGTCGCGCAACCGCTCCAAGCTGTACTGCGATACCGGCAACTGCGCCAACCGCGAGCACGTGCGCGCCTACCGTGCGCGCAAAGCCGGAAAACGTATCGACTAGCCAGAACCCCGACACTGAGCACACCAAGTCTAGTTTCGTCCGTGATCGGCCAGCACGTGGCCAAAATGGCGTTGGGCGATGCCCCTCGCCTTTTACCTTGCCCGGGCCATATGATGAACACACAACCGGGATACCGGCAGTTGCAGTAGTGGAAGGGGCAGGTCATGACTCAGGAAACCCACGCTTCGGATGATTACGAGGCACGGATAGAAGCAGCTGAGAGCGGACCATTGAAAGCCGCGGCCCGCTGGGTTGTAGCTCTGGCTTCTGCCACGCTGGGCGATGCCGAGTACGAAGCGAACGAGCCCCAGGTAGTCGTGCATTCCCGCCAAGACGATTCGGTACTGCTGCGCATGACAACCTCCAGCCTCGAAGAAGCTGAGCGGCTGATCGTCCAGATCCGCGCGGATTTGGAGGCCTTGGGCACCGAGGAGTTCAAAGCGGAATGGGAAGGCGCAGGCGACAAGCCCTAGCTGGATGGGCCAGCGGCTAGTTTTCGACAAGAATCCCGTCGATATCCGCGTACACCATCGCGCCCGGTCGGACCTTCACATCCCCGATGCTGATCACTTCATCCACCGAACCGTGCGAGCGCTTGACGGTTTTGCGCGGGTTGCTGCCCAGTGCCTTGATCCCGAGTTCCATCTCAGCCAGTGCCGCACGGTCGCGTACGGCGCCGCTGATGATGACCCCGGCCCAGCCATTGGCTTCGGCATTCGCGGCAATCATGTCACCCATCAGGGCGTAACGCAGGGATGCTCCCCCATCGACCACGAGCACTGCGCCATTGCCCGGGAAGCTCAGGATCTCCTTGACCAGGCCGTTGTCCTCATGGCACTTCACGGTACGTGCCGGCCCGTGGAAGGACAGCCGCCCGCCAAAGTCCTGGAATTGAGCCGAGACGGACTGCAGTGCATCCCCATGCTGGTCGTAGAGGTCGGCGGTGCTGATCGGTTCCTGGTGCATGGTGTTTCCTTCATGAGCTGCGATAGTGGTCCACCACACAGCTTAGCCCGCAGTGCCCGCAACCCCAGCGCATGACGAAAGTGTCAGAGATTCAGTTCCGCTTCATAGGCCTTGGCGTCCAAGGCGCCGAGGCGCGAATTGCGGCGGCCGAAGCCCAGATAGATCGCAGCTCCCACAGCCATCCAGATGGCGAAGACCAGCCAGGTGATGCCAGCCAGGTTGAACATCAGGAACAGGCAGGCAGCGATGCCCAGAATCGGGGTCACCGGATACAGCGGGACGCGGAAGGTCCGCGGGGTATCCGGCTGGGTTTTGCGCAGGTACATTACCGAGACACCTACCAACGAGAAGGCGAACAGGGTGCCGATGCTGGTCGCTTCGGCCAGCTGGCCCAGAGGAATCAGCGAGGCGGCAATGGCCACGACCGCGCCGGTGACGTAGGTGCCGATGACCGGGGTGCGGGTGCTGGGCGAAACCTTGGCGAAGAAGCGAGGGATCAAGCCGTCGCGGCCCATGGAGAGCAGGATGCGGGTCTGCCCGTACAAGGTGGTCAGCACCACCGAGACGATCGCGATCACCGAGGCCAGGGCGAAAGCCAAGACCATCCACTTCTGTCCGGTGATTTCGGAAACAATCTGCACCAGGGCGGCTTCTGACTCGGCGAACCAGTTCCACTCCCGGGCGCCAATGGCAGCTACGGCAACCAGCACGTAAATGGTGGTTACCAGCACCATGGCGATCATGATTGCCCGCGGCAGGTCCTTCTGCGGATTCTTGGCTTCCTCGCCGGCGGTCGAGGCCGCGTCGAAGCCGATGTAGGAGAAGAAGACCATGGACGCTGCCCCGGTCACGCCCGCGGCGCCCATGGGCAGCAGCGGAGCGAAGTTCCCGGCATTGAAAGCGGTGAAGGCGACCACCACGAAGAAGACGAGGATGGCGATCTTCACGATCACCATGACGGTGTTGGCCAGTGCCGATTCGCGGGCACCGCGAACCAGCAGCAGGGTCGCCAAGATGACCACGATCAATGCCGAGAGGTTGATGACGCCGCCGTCGCCCGGGCCGGCGGCCAGGGCTTGGGGCAAAGCCAGGCCGAAGATCTCCAGCGTCTGGTTCACGTAGGCGCCGGCACCCACCGCCACCGCTGCCGCGGAAACTGCGTATTCCAAGACCAGGCACCAACCGCACACCCAGGCCATGCCTTCGCCCAGCGTGGCGTAGGAATAGGAATAGCTGGAGCCGGAGACCGGGACCATGCCCGCCATTTCGGCATAGGAGACCGCCGAAAGCAGCGCGGTGATGCCGGCCAGCACGAAGGCGATCCAGATCGCCGGGCCGGCGACCGGAACGGCAGATCCGAGGATCACCAGGATGCCGGTGCCCAGGGTGGCTCCGACGGAGATCATGACCAGCTGGGTGACGCCCAGCGAGCGCTTGAGCGTCCCGAGCCCGGCGTTGTTCGCGGCGTCGTTGGCCATCGCCTGGATGGACTTGCGCCGTCGCAGCTGCTTGCCCAGTGGGGTGCGGCCATGCTGATCAGAGATACTCGTGCTACTCACTTGAAATCCTTGGTGCGTGCTTGAGGCGTCCTGCCTCGATCAATTGGCCCGGCAAACGACAACGCGCTGGGACTATCTGTGGATGGACAGTCTCAGCGCGTCATGCCGCGTGGCTAAGCTTTATTATCAGTCTTCAAACTTCTTGTCCGGGTTGGATGAGGATCGGTTTACCCCGGTCCCCTTTCCCAGGTCAGGATCATTGTCCTTGGCAGCCATGGTCATCACCGAGATGACCAGCAGGCTTGCGACAAAGGCGATGCCGAAACAGGCCAAACCGATATCGAAGCGCAAGGGATTCTGCGATCCGCCGGTGGAGCTAACCAGGCCGACCACGCCGGCGACGATGGCCAGGATCAGCGAGAAGCTCAGTGGGCCCTTGATTGACTGGCTCCACGGTTGCTTCTTCTTGTTGTTTCCCACCAGGAACTCCGTTTCTACTTTTACTGCAGACCTAAAGACTAGTTGCTTTCCTGGTCCGGCGAATTGATCGTGGTCGGGGCGGTTGCCTTCATTTCATGGCGATGGCCGAAGGCGGCAATCAGCGCGAAAACGGCCAGAACGATAGTTCCGCCGCCAATCAGGCCGAACAATGCGTGCGCATCCATGCCACCGCTGAAGCACAGCGAAATGGCCAAGATCACGCCCACCGCGCCGGTAACCAGCTGGTTCCTGAACGGCGGGAAGGCCTCGCGATGCTTGGCAAAGACGATGAGCTCGGCAATGCCTCCGGCCAGGAATGCAAAGGCACCCACATAGCCGACCCAGGCAATCGAGCTGACGAAGATGGTGGCGATACCAGCCAGAAGCATCAATCCCGCACCCAGCGCGTAGGGGGCGCGCGACTTCTCCGGCGCGCTTTCCACAGATACGTACTGCCACATGAACACGCCAGTGACAACGAGGAACGCTGCCGTGGAGTAAGTGACAACTTTGTCATCTGCGCCGATCCAGAAAATCGACATCAGGGCATAGGCCAGGGCCGTCAGGCCGCGCAGGAAGACCGGGCGGAAAACATCTGAAGCTTGAACTGGGGTGGTTTTTGGTGCAGGCACAATTTCTATTCTACCGCTCATAGAACTAACCGCCACTTCGCCCGGGGTTAATCACATCAGCCACGGCGGCGAATCAGAGACTGGTCCAGATCCCCGATGCTCGCCGCGCCCATCAGCTGCATAGTCACTTCCACTTCCTTGGCCAGCAATTCGATGGCACGGCTGACGCCTTCCTCTCCCCCAGCCATCAGGCCGTAGAGGTAGGCGCGGCCAATCAGCACGAAGTCCGCTCCGGCACACAGCGCGGCGACAATGTCCGCGCCGGACATGATGCCCGAATCCATGATGATTTCCATGTCCTCACCGACTTCGGCACGCACTTCGCCCAAGGCCTCGAAGGCGATCGGCGCGCGGTCCAGCTGCCGGCCGCCATGATTGGAGACCACCAGTCCGTCAGCACCGGCGGCCTGGGCCTTGGCAGCGTCTTCGCTGGTGAGCACGCCCTTGACTAAGAGCTTGCCCTTCCACAGCTCGCGGATCCATTTCAGATCCTCGAAGTCCAGGGAGGAATCGAACATGGAGTTGATGATCGTTGGCAGGTCTGCCGACGTATCCGACAGCGATGCGAACTTCAGCGAATCGGTGGTCAAGAAGTTGTACCACCATTCGGGTCGGTACGACGCATCGAGCACGGTCTTCACGGTCAATTCCGGCGGGATCTTCATGCCGTTGCGGGTATCGCGGTGGCGTTGGCCGGCCACCGGGGTGTCCACGGTGACCAGCAAGGTGTCATAGCCCGCTGCAGCGGCACGTTCCACCAGCGCCCTGGACTTTTCCCGGTCCTTCCACAGATAGAGCTGGAACCATTTGCGGCCCTCGGGTGCCGCCTCGGCGACCTCCTCGATGGATCGGGTGCCCATGGTGGACAGGCTGAAGGGAATCCCTGCTTTCTGGGCAGCCCGCGAGCCGCCGATTTCGCCCTCGGAGTGCATGAAGCGGGTGAAACCGGTGGGGGCGATGCCGAAGGGCAATGCCGATGGGGCACCGGCAATGGTGGTGGAAAGATCCGACTGCGCGGTTCCGTGCAGGATTCGCGGCAACAGCTCAACGCTGTCGAACACCGCTCGGGCGCGGGTCGCGGTGATTTCTCGCCCGGCAGCGCCATCTACATAGTCGAAGGCCGCGGCGGGGGTGCGGCGCTTGGCGATCTTGCGCAGATCCCAGATGTCGGCGGCACCGGCCAGGCGGGCGGCGCGAGGGCTAGTGGAGGGGAGCTTGAACTTCATCAGGCTGACCAGTTCGGCCACGTCGGGCAGTTGGCGCTTGAGATTACCCATGGATTGTTCCTTTACTTCGGTAGAAATTGCCGGTCTAGTACAGGGTGCGCGAGCTTGCGCGGGTGCCGATGAAGATTGCAATGGCCGAGGACAGGCAGCACAGCGCCAGGTATCCCGCTGGCATCGCGATGGAGCCGTTGCCCGTCTGCAAGAGCGCAGCGGCAATCAGCGGCGAGAGCCCAGCGACGATGGCGCCGTTCAGTTCGCGCGCGATGGCAATCCCGGAGAAGCGCACCGAGACGGGGAACAGCTCGGTGAGGAAGGCCCCTTGGGCACCGGAAGTGCACGGGATCACCAGCGCGTAGCCGGCAGCGATGCCCAGGAATCCGAAGGCGAACTCGCCGGTTGAGATCATCGCGAAGATCGGGAACGCAAGGATCAAACCTGAGATATTCCCGGCCGCCAGGACCTTGGATGCGCCGAACCGATCGGCCAGCCAGCCACCCACCGGGGTGAGCACGACGGAGACCAATGAGCCCAGGGTGACCGCCAGCAGCGCATGGCTTCGCTCCATGCCACTGGTGACCATCAGGCTCAGCGCGAAGACCGCAAGGATGTAGTTGACAGCATTGTGCCCGGTGATGGCGAGGAAGCCCAGGATGACCCGGCGCCAATGCCCCGAGAATACCTGCACGATGGGGAGCTTGGCCTGCTGCTGCTCGGCACGGGCCGAGGCCATGGCGGCGGCATAGTCAGGGGTCTCTTCCAGCTTGTTGCGGATGTAGATGGCCACGACGAACAGCAGTGCCGAGACCAGGAATGGGATGCGCCAGGCCCACCCGAGCAGTACCTCGTCACCGGCCAGCGAGACCAGGAAGAAGCACACGGTGGCCAGGGCGATGCCCAGCGGCGGGGTGGAGAGCACCAGCGAGGTGTAGAACCCGCGTTTTCTCGGCTCCACGTATTCGGCCACCAGCGTCATGGCACCGGTCAGTTCCGCGCCAGCGCCGAATCCCTGGATCAGGCGCAGCAGCACCAGCAGGCCCACGGACCACACGCCCCAGGTCTGCGCGGTCGGCAGCAGGCCGATGCCCACGGTGGCGATGCCCATCAGGATGACCGAGAGCAGCATGGCCGGGCGGCGCCCGAACCGGTCCCCCAGGTGGCCGATGAGCACACCGCCCAGCGGGCGGGCCACGAAGCCCACCGCGAAGGTCGCAAAGGACGCGATCGAGGCCGCCGCTTCTCCGGCTCCGGCGAAGAACAGCGGACCGATCACCACCGATGCGGCCGCGCCATACAGCGCGTAGTCGTACCATTCAATGGCCGTGCCGAAGACAGAGGCGAACAGGGCCCGGCGCCGGTTGCGCGCTTGCTGCGTGCTGGCAGAGTTCTGGGTGATCGGCACAGTCGTAGTCCTTGCGATAAAGTGGTGTTCCGTAAGATACCTGAAATATATTTCATCCCAGACTAGAGTGTTGCCCAGAGCGATAGCTAGATCAGGTCGCCAAGTTACGCCCCTTAGGAATCGGAAAACCATGGCCAGCTCGCTCTCCGAACAGCTCACGCTCACCTTGCGCGAACGCATCAACCGCGGGGAACTTGCCCCGGGAAGCCTGATCATCGAACCGGCACTGGCCCAGGAGTTCGAGGTCTCCAAGACCCCGGTGCGCGAGTCCCTGCGCCAGCTCACCAGCGAGGGCCTGCTGCAGGTGTTGCCCAAGAAGGGCTATCTGGTTCGCGCCATCTCGATGAATGATGTCTATGAAGTCCTGGAACTGCGCAGCTTGCTCGAACCGCATGTGGCGGGGCAGGTAGCCAGCATGCATTCGGCGGCGCTTGTAGTTTCCCTGGCCGGGCACCTTGAAGCCCAGCAAAAGCTGGCGGTCTCCGACCCCATTGCCTCCATGCATGCCGCCCAGTGCTTCCATAGCGAACTGGCCGCGGCATCGCGCAACTCCCGCATTGTGGACAGCTTGGAGAACTGCTTCACGCAAACCGCCCGAGCCCACTACGTGTTGCCTTCCATGCAGCCATACATGTCCCAATCGGACGAGCTGGCCGAGCACCAGTCGATCTTTGCCGCCATACAGAATTCAGATCCTTCAGCGGCCGCCGAGGCCATGACGCTGCATCTGGAATCCATCCGCCGAGCCATGCTGGGACATCACTAGCGGCCAACCATTGATGCATCATGGGCAGGCACACAGCATCGCCGTGCTCGCCGGTAGATGATGCCCGATAACCGGAGTGAGAAGCTTGGCGGGCACGACGCGATCTTCTTCGGCGCAGTGGGGCAACCTCCTGCAATTCCGCCAGCCAGGGGACGTGGACTTCTTCGTGGTCCGCGAGAACATCTTCGAAGGCACCGAACGCGAGACCCTCGTCCGGGAAACGGCAATGACCCGTACCGGTATCGGCCGCACCCTCAGTCCAACGCACTAGTCGTTGCCCAGCCCGGATCCGGGTGGCCGAGGCACGACCAGTTCACTGCACCCATGCGGTCGCCCATGAGATTGCCGCCCAAGCGATGAAGCTCCAGGGTAATCGCTGGCGAGCGGCCCGGTGGCCTGGGTTCAGCTGCCCAACCGCATCCAAGCGCTGTTCCTGGCACGCAGGGACAGGCTCACGCCGCGAGCTGCCATGTAGCCGATGGCGAAAGCAACCCAGATCCACAAAATCGCTGACGTGGAATCCTTGGCAAAGACCTGAACCGCCCAGAGCATCGGCACGTAGAGAACAAGGTTGGCTATGCCCACCAACCCGAGATAGCGGGCATCCCCCGCACCGATGAGCACGCCGTCCAGCACGAACACCAAACCGCACAACGGCTGGGACAATGCCAGCACCCACAGCCCAACGGTGGTCAGCTGGCGGATCTGCTCATCCGGGGTGAAGATCATCGGGAAGACCCACGAGGTGGCAAGCAGCAGGATCCCGGTTACCACGCCGAAGCAGATGCCCCAGCGGCTCATGATCCCGGTGAGCTTGCGGACCTGCTCTGCATCCCCGCGGCCCAGCTCCTGGCCAATCATGGCCTGGGCCGCAATAGCCAACGCATCCAGTGCAAAGGCCAGGAAACTGAAGATCGTGAAGACCAGCTGGTGCGCTGCCAGTGTCTGGGTGCCGGCGTTGGTGGCGACAAGAACCGTGAGGAGCAACGCCGCGCGCATGCTCAGGTTGCGCAGCATCAACCAGGAACCGACTTGCCCGGTGGAAATGAACCCGGACCAGCTCGGCGCCATGGAAATTCCTTGCTTGCGGATTCTTGGCAAGATCATCCACAAATACACCACCGCCATCATCCACTGGGCGATCGATGTGCCAAGCGCGGCACCGGCTACGGACATATCGGCCCAGTAGACCAGCACGAAGTTCAGGACGATATTCAATCCGAAGCCAGCGGTGGCCACGATCAACGGTGTTTTCGTGTCCTGCATGCCACGCAGCACGCCGGTGGCTGCCAGGACCAGCAGCATCGCGGTCAGGCCAGGCATCGAGTAGCGGATGTAATCGACGGCGAATCCAGCGGTTTCCCCTTCGCCGCCCATCAAGCCCACAAGCCGATCGGCACTGAAGTATCCGAGCAGCGACAGCACCACCCCGAGGACTACGGCAAACCACATGCCATCACGGCCCGCCGCCATGGCCTTGCCGGGATTGCCAGCACCCAGGGCTCTGGCTACAGCTGGCGTGGTGGCATAGGCCAAGAAGATCATCAACCCCACCGCTGTGTGCAGCACCGTGGTGCCCAGTGCGGCGCCGGCCAGCTCGGCCACGCCAAGGTGGCCCACGATGGCCGAATCGGCCATCAAGAACAGCGGCTCGGCGATCAAAGCGCCCAAGGCGGGAACGGCCAAGGCAAGGATCTGCCAGGCCAAGCTCCGCGGGGATTCGGTGGGGGTTGAAGGATTCACAACCTCAACTCTACGAAGCAGAGTGGACTTTCACCATTTGCTTGCGCGCAGGAGGATTCCCGGTGCAGTCCTCTTTCCTGCGTCCGGAGCGAGTACTAGGTTTGGAAGCAAGCAGGGCACAGCCAGCACCGCCACCAGAAAACAGGTTTCCCATGGGACAAGAACATATTGGCCATTGGCAATGCGCGGGTTGCGCCGTGGAGTTCCCGCCTGGCCCGCAACCCACCGGCACCTGCCCCATCTGCGCCGATGAACGCCAGTACATTCCGGGCGGAATCCAGCGTTGGGTGCGCACCGAAGACCTGGCAGCAGCCGGCCACCAGCTGACGATCACTTCGCTGGAGCCGGGACTGAATGCGATTGCTTCTCCCGAAATCGGCATAGGCCAAAGCTCCTTGCTCGTGGAGACCACCGCGGGCAACCTGCTCTTCGACGTGCCCGGGCTGATTACCGGAGAAATCATTGATTGGCTGGATAGCCGCGGAAAGCTGGCGGCCATTGTGGCGAGCCATCCGCACATGTACGGGGTGCAGCAGCAATACAGCCAGGCGCTGGGTAATGCGCCGATCCTTGTCGCCGAGAAAGATGCGCAGTGGGTCCAGTATTCCTCAGCCGCCGTCAGGACCTGGTCCCAGCCTTTTGAGGTGCTGCCCGGGATCAGGCTGATGCAGCTCGGCGGCCACGTCCCGGGCAGCACTGCGGCTGTTTGGGAAGCAGGGGCCGATGGCCGCGGAGTCCTGCTGGCTGGCGACGCGGTTTTCCCCGTGGCCGATGGCAATGCGACCTTCTTGCGCAGCTACCCCAACCGCATCCCGCTCTCGGCTGCCGTGGTGCGGCGCATGGCCAAGGATCTGGAGCCGGTGAAGTTCGACCGCCTCTACAACAACTTCGCGGCCCGCATCCAGGTCGATGCCCACCGGGTGGTCCAGTTCTCTGCGGAACGCTATGCCAGGTGGGTATCAGGAGAATTCGACCATCTGACCTGATATTCCGCGCAAAGTTGAGTATTCCGAATGCGGAATATGAATTATCCGCGAAGGGATGGGTCCCTTTTGGAGAGCAAGGAAGCCAGGATCAGGGCAACCACCTGCAACGCGCCAACGCAGAGCACGACGCTGGCCCAGCCGTAGTGCATGAAGGGGATGCCGATGAGCCAGCCAAGCAGTGATGAGCCCACGTAGTAGAACAAGTTGTACAGGCTGGAGGCCTGCGCCCTGGCTCCGGTGGCCAGCACCGGCACCCACCCGCTGGCGACCGCGTGGGCCGCGAAGAAGCCAGCGGTGAAGATCAGCAACCCGCTGATGATCACGACCAGGTTCCCGGCCAGGGTCAGCAGCAAGCCCAGGGCGCTGGTGAGAATGCTGATGCGCAGGGTATTTCGCCGTCCAGCCTTGGCGACGAGTTTGCTGCTGGCCACCGAGGTGTAGGTTCCAGAAAGGTAGGCCAAGAAGACCAGTGCCGCCCACGAAGCCGGAATCAGGTAGGGCGGTGCTTCCAGCCGGAAAGCCAGGTAGTTGTAGACGGCCACGAATCCGCCCATGAGCAAGAATCCCTGGGCATAGACCAGTGCCATTTTGCCATGCAATGCATGTGCGAACTTCTTGGCGATGCTGCGCAGGTTCTGGCCGTGGATGGGGTCGAAGCCCTGGGCGCTGGGCGCCTTGAACAGGAAGAAGAGCGTCGCCAGGCCAGCCATGATGCTCACTGCCGCGACCCCCCAGCGCCAGCCGGCCGGGTCTGCGACAAAGCTGGCGACCAAGCGTCCGGCCAGCCCGCCAAGGGTGGTGCCGGAGATATAGGTGCCGCTGGCCACGGCAACGGCTCGCGGATTGACCTCGTCAACGAGGAAGGCCAGTGCAGAGCCGGGAACACCTGCCAAGGCAATTCCCTCGAAGAACCGGATCGCCACCAGGAACTCGAAGCTTGGCGACAGGCAGCTGAGCAGTCCCAGGGCAACCGAAGAGATCAGGGCGATGCTGATGACCTTGCGGCGCCCGACGCGGTCGGAAATGATGGCCCATGGAGTCACGGCCAATGCCAGCCCCAGGGTCGCTGATGAAACGGCAAGTGCCGTGTGCGAAGAGGTGATGTGGAAATAGCCGGCGATGACCGGCAGCAGCCCCTGCACCGCATAGAGCTGGGAGAACGTGGCGACGCCGCCGGCAAAAAGCGCCAGCAGCATGCCCCGATAGGCGGGGGTGTTCGGTTCGAGTCCGGTAAATGCCACTGCTTAGGCTCCCACAGGAAGCAGCGGGTAGATCAGGTACACCACCAGCAGCGCTACGGCATTGTTAATGACATGCAGCATGTAGGAGTAGGCCAGCGACTTGCCGCTGAGGATGTAGGCAACACCCATCATGACGCCCAGCATGAAGTACGGCACGACCTCCAGCCACGAGCCGATGCCCGCGCCAATGAAGTGGATGCTGGCGAACAGCACCGTGGAGATCAGTGCGCAAAGCCAGACGTTGAGCTTGCGTGAAAGCTTGCCGATGAGCAGATGGCGGAACAGGTATTCCTCGACGAATGGGCCGAAGAGCGCAGTGACCACCAGCATGACCGGCAGCGGCACCGTTCCGGCCATGGATTCCAGGGCCGCCTGGTTCTCGCTGGTGGCCGCTTGGCCCGTCAAGGCGGCGATGATTCCGTTGGCCATGATGGTCAGGAACCAGCCACCGGGCAGCATCAGCCATTTGGCCCAGGGGTGGTAGCGCATGGTCTTGAACGACTCGAAGAACTGCGGACCGCACTGGATCATCGCGAGAATGAAGAAGGTGACATACAGGATCAGGTTGATCCCGAACAGCGCCTGTTCCTGGGTGGTGAAGGCGCCCATGTAGCCAGGGATCAAGCCGATGAGGCCTGCTGCGCCCCCGACAAAGAAGACGAGGTAGGCAAGAACTGTCCAGAAGTCGCCCTTGGTGAATTGCCCGGCGTTGAAGACGCGTTGCTTGGGCCGCGGAGCCGAATAGGGGTTCATGTACTCTGGCCGTTGTTGCATATGACAAGCCTAATCGCCTTCCATGTGGATTTCCCAAGTTCATCGTTCCACGTGAAAGGACGAACCCAGTCCAGCCGACGTCGAAGTCTGCTGGACTGGGTTCAGCGAGCTGCGGTAACCGCGAGCTCCCATCATCTGCTAGTTCTTGTCGAAACCTTCGCGACCCTTGTCCACGAAGGCCGGGAAGAGCACCTTGTAGCTGACACCGGCAATGGCCGCACCGATAAACGGTGCCAGGATAAACAGCCATACCTGGCCCAAGGCTTCCGGGCCGGCGAACCATGCGACGCCCAGGGAACGTGCCGGGTTGACCGAGGTATTGGTGATGGGAATGGACACCAGGTGGATCAGGGTCAATGACAGGCCGATAGCGATCGGCGCGAAACCCTGCGGCGCGCGCTTGTCGGTGGAGCCGAGGATCACGTACAGGAAGATCGCAGTCAAAACGATCTCTGCGACCAGTGCCGCAACCAGCGAATAGCCATCTGGCGATCGCTCCCCATAGCCATTGGAAGCGAAACCGGATTCGACTGCGTTGAATCCGTCCTTGCCCGAAGCGATCCAGAACAGCACGGCACCCGCCACCGAAGCAGCGACGATCTGCGTGACGATGTACGGGAGGACATCCTTCCACGGGGTGCGCCCGGCAAAGGCCGTGCCCAGGGTGACGGCAGGGTTGAAATGGCCGCCGGAGATATGCCCTACTGCGTACGCCATGATCAGCACAGTGAAACCGAAAGCCAGAGCTACGCCCAGGAATCCGATGCCCATGTTCACGGTTTCATCTGCGATGACCTTGGCTGCGAAGATCGCTGAACCACAGCCACCGAAGACCAGCACGAATGTGCCCAAGAATTCTGCCGATAGTTTTGCGCCAACAGTTGGCACAGCTGCATCTGACATGCTTTTTCCTTATCCTCGATGAATTATGCGAGTTCAAGGCCAGCTTATGTCCTGCCGATGGGGCTGCGGTAGGCCTGCGGCTACTTAATAGATCTCGTTCGTCTTATTTTTCTTCTGGGTTCATGCTTCTGATCTGCCGCGCCGCAGTTGCGGAGTTTCTAGATCGTGGTTCGGGGCTGCCGTTCGAAAATTGAAGCGGCCGCAATGCCGACAACGACACCGAGAAGATTTCCCATAGCGCAGTCCCACACCATCTGGGATCCGCTCTTCGGATTAGCCAGCTGAAGCATCAGGATAATCAGCGGCGTGAAAAAGCTGAGGGCAAGGCCGTAGTTCCGGACCATATAGGCCTCGGTTGGGAACATCAGCAAGATGATGCAGCAGCCGATCATCAGTTCGCCGGGAGTCAGGGCCGTGATCCCAAACAACACGCCTATACCGGCCAGGGTTCCCCCGATGCGGTGAGCCCCACGTCGCAACCGTCCCCGGGCATTGCCGACGGCAAGCGGAACGGCCGCCCCGGCCATGGTCCATTGGAGATGCTCGACCTGCAGAGTAATCCCGACAGCTCCAGCTAGGAAGACAACTATCAGGTAGGTGCATGCCCTGCGCAGGATGCGGGGCCATGGAAGCGCGAGGCCTTCCGAGCCGCACTCTTCCACTCGTCCGAAGCGTGCGGCTTGGCCGAGCAGGATGCTGAACAGAGCGGTGGCGACGAACGCGGCCAGGCCTTCAAGGGCGGGAAGCTCCCCCACCGGCAAAGTTCCCAACGCACCAAACGCAAAGAGCGGAAAGAAGGCACCGCCGGGCTTGAGCCCATATCGATCAGCGATCAATGAGCTGAAGGCCGCCCAGAACATTCCTCCGGCAAGCAGCGTCCACCCGCGCATACCCAAGGGGGCCATGGCGATCCCGCAAATTCCCGCACACAGCATCAGTGCAGCTCCGAGCACCTGGTCCTTCAGTCGCTGCGAGCGATGCGGATTTCGGCCGTACATCCCGACAATGGAGCCGAAAACAGCGTAGGCAAGGAGGTCCGTTCTGCCAATCAGCAGCAGTGCAATCCCCGGAAGTCCCAATCCGAGGCCTACGCGCAGGGCCGGGCGGATCTCTGGGCTGTGCGAAATGGCGAAGAGCTGCCAATTCACGAGCGAACCGCGCGTGAATTTGAACTTACCAACGGCTGTGGAGACCGGAGCTGCTCTGCCTGCCGTCATCATGGAATCCCGAGTCGTCCTGGCAATTATCTGATTGCTTGCATCCCTCGGGTCCCATGGTGCCTCAAGATGGTCAGGTTCCACTGTTCTCTCCGCTCCCAGTTGCACGGCCCAATTCCTAAGCGACTTGGGGTCTGGTTCTAGGTTCAGGGATTACCATTGATCAGATCCAATAATTAGATCCGATGATTCAGTAAGTGCTACTTATGATTCCTGCTGAGATGCATATCGACCGCAGGGAATGTGCTAGAAATTATCTTTTCGAGCGCCTGCGACATCAGGGTTAATGGACTGCTGTCTTCCATTACAAGAGAAATTTGCGAGGCAACTTGCGGATCATCCAGCCTGTAAAGCTCAATACCAGGCAGAGCTCCCAAGGGTGGCAACCACTGGCGCGGAACTATGCTGGCCCAGTTCCCGGTGGACACATGCGCGAGCAACGTGACTATCGAGTCGCATTCGATTCGCGGCGAGACTACCAGATCGTGCCGTCTGAGCGTCTGGTCGAGGACCTGGCGCCCTCGAAGAGATGAGTCGAGGAGGCATAAGGGCAACTCCAACGCCGTCGCCCAAGCCGTCGTTGCGCCCTCGGGGAGCATCCCCGGCGCAGTGAGCAGCACATGTTCCTCGGCATAGAGCGGATAGACCAGCAGTCCAGCTAGGTCCTGCGGCTCCGCGTAGATAAGGCCCGCGTCAAGCTCGTAGTTCCTGATCTGACGGACGATGTCCGCCGAATGGAGACTCGCCTGGACGTTGATGCCCACTTGCGGATGCGCACGGGCAAACTTGTCGGTGAGGGTTGCAACAGTTGAAGAGGCAGCAGGAACCGTTCCCAATCGGAGTGTTCCATTCAGGCCATTCTCGTAATGGGAGATTTCCTGTCTCAGCGAGGCATGGTCTTTCAGGATTTTCCGAGCCCATTTGAGAACCGTCTCGCCTTCAACGGTCAGCCCTTGGAAGGCATGGCCCCGGCGGACCAATGGCGCGCCCAGTTCCTTTTCGAGTTTTCGAATGCCCTCTGATAATGCTGGCTGGGAGACCGCGCATTCTTCAGCTGCCCGGGCAAAATGTCCCTCATTGGCCAGTACCACCAGATATTCCAACTGTCTAAGCATCATGTTCATATTGCATCATTTCCTGCAGGAACAAGTGCTATCGATGGCCTGGGGGCGTGCCGCAGCGGTTCGATCAGAAGCAGGCCTGGCAATGCAAAAAGACCCCGGCACCGGCAGTGAAAATCTGCCAGATGCCGGGGTCTTCGCGACTCAAGGTCCTACTCGGTTTCTTCCTTTGCTTCCGGTGCCATGTCACTGGCCACCGTGGCTCCGGCCGCTACCGCGGGCACCGCAGCCGTATCCGGATTCGCATCCACATCCTCGGCCGGGCCGGCGAACTGCGACTGGTACAGCCGGTAGTAGGCGCCCTGGGTCCCCAGCAGGTGCTCGTGGTTGCCCTGCTCCACGATCCGGCCGGACTCCATCACCAAGATGGTGTCCGCGTCGCGGATCGTGGACAGCCGGTGGGCAATCACGAAGCTGGTGCGGTCGCTGCGCAGCGCGGCCATCGCCTGCTGCACCAGCAATTCGGTACGGGTATCCACCGAGCTGGTCGCCTCGTCCAGGATCAGCAGCGACGGGTTGGCCACGAACGCGCGGGCGATGGTGATCAGCTGCTTCTCGCCGGCCGACACGTTGGTGCCTTCCTCGTCGATGATGGTGTCGTAGCCATCGGGCAGCGCGCGCACGAAACGGTCCACGAAGGTCGCCTTCGCGGCCGCGATCACTTCCTCATCGGTGGCATCCAGCCGGCCGTAGCGGATGTTCTCCATGATGCTTCCGCCAAAGAGCCATGCGTCCTGCAGCACCATGCCCACCTTCGAGCGCAGGTCGGCGCGGGAAAGATCGGTGATATCGCGGTTATCAAGCATGATCTTCCCGGAATTCAGCTCGTAGAAGCGCATCACCAGGTTCACCAGCGTGGTCTTGCCCGCGCCGGTCGGCCCGACAATCGCCACCGTGTGCCCCGGATCCGCATCGAAGGACAGGTCCTCAATCAGCGGCTTGTCCGGCGAGTAGGAGAAGGACACATTCTTGAAGGAGACATGCCCGTCGGCGCGGGCAGGAAGGCTGTCCTGCGCGTCGTCCGGTTCCTGTTCCTCGGCGTCCAGCAGCTCGAAGGTGCGTTCAGCCGAAGCCACGCCGGACTGCAGCATGTTCGCCACGCCGGCAATCTGGCCCAGCGGCTGGGTGAACTCGCGGCTGTACTGGATGAACGCGGTCGCGTCGCCCAGGCTCATCGTGCCCGAAGCCACGCGCAGCCCGCCCACCACGGCGATGCCCACGTAGGCCAGGTAGGACACGAAGTTCATTACCGGCATGATCATGCCCGAGACGAACTGGGCGCCGAAGCTGGCCTTGTACAGTTCCTCGTTGCGCGCGGTGAAGCGGTCCACCATGTCCGCTTCGCGGCCGAAGACCTTCATCAGCTCGTGGCCGGAGAAGGATTCCTCGATCTGCCCGTTCAGCGCGCCGGTGTTCTTCCACTGCGCGGTGAACAGCTTCTGCGCCCGGGTGCCGATGATGCCCGCGGCAGCTGCCGACAGCGGCAGGGCCACCAGCGCGATCAGCGCCATCTGCCAGGAGACCACGAACATCATGATCACGATGCCGATAACGGTCATGGCCGAGGAGACCAGCTGGCTCAGCGCCTGCTGCAGCGCATTCTGGATGTTGTCCACGTCGTTGGTCACGCGCGAGAGCAGATCGCCGCGCTGGCGCGTGTCGAAGTAGTTCAGCGGCAGCTTGTTGATCTTGTCCTCGACGTCCTTGCGCAGGTTGTAGACCACGCGCATGACCAGCTTGTTCAGCAGCCAGCCCGAGGCCCACGAGAAGAGCGAGGCGACGAAGTACATGGAGAGCACGATCAGGATGTACTGCGAAAGCTGGGTGAAGTCGATGCCCTGCCCGGGGACGAAGTCCACCTTGGAGAGCATGTCGGCCTGGGTTCCCTGCCCGGAGTCGCGCAGCTGCTGGATCACCAGCTCCGCGGGCGTGCCGGCCGGGATGTTCTTGCCGATCAGCCCGGCGAAGATCACGTCCATGGCCTTGCCCAGGATCCGTGGTGCGATCACCGAGAGCACCACGTACACGGTGATCAGCGCGAACACCAGGACCATGCCCAGCTTGTACGGGGACATCAGCCCGACCAGGCGCTTGGCCGATGGCCAGAAATGCTCGGCCTTGCGCACCGGGGCGCCGCCGCTCCAGTCGTCGGCTCCCGCCGCGGCATCGAATTCATTGACGTCCGCAAGCTCGTTTTCGAGCTGCTCCGGATCGATATTCTTCTGCTTCTTCGCCATTTAGGCCACCTCCTCCACGCTCAGCTGGGATGCCACGATTTCCTGATAGGTTTCCGAGGTTTCGAGCAGTTGCTCGTGGGTACCCCGGGCCACGATTTCGCCATGGTCCAGGACCAGGATCTGGTCCGCACCGGTAATGGTCGATACGCGCTGGGCCACGATGATCACCGCGGCGTCCTTGGTCGGTTCGGCCAGGGCCGCACGCAGTCTGGCATCGGTGTTCACATCCAGTGCCGAGAAGGAATCATCGAACAGGTAGGTGTTCGGCTTCGCGGCCAGGGCCCGGGCAATGCACAGGCGCTGGCGCTGGCCGCCGGACACGTTGGTGCCGCCCTGGGAGATCTTCGAATCCAGCTGGCCTTCGCGTTCGGCTACGAAGCCGTCGGCCTGGGCCACCCTCAGCGCATCCCACAGGTCATCCTCGGTAGCGTCCTGGGCGCCGAAGCGTAGGTTGCTGGCGATGGTCCCGGAGAACAGGTAGGGGCGCTGCGGCACCGCGGAGATGTTCCGCGAAATGGTGTCGCGTCCCAGTTCCCTCAGCGGCACCCCGCCGATCAGGATCTCGCCTTCGGTGGCGTCGTAGAGCCGCGGGATCAGGTTCAGCAAGGTGGTCTTGCCCGCACCGGTGGAGCCGATGATAGCAGTGGTCTGCCCCGGCTTGGCGGTGAAGGAAATATCGTTGAGCACCGGCGCCTCGGCGCCGGGGTATCCGAAGCTGACGTTCTTGAATTCCACGGTGCCCGGGGTGGGCAGCGCGATTTGCCGTTCGGCGGCGTCGAGCATGCTCGGCTCGCTGTCGAGTACCTCGGAGATGCGGTCGGCCGAGACCATGGCACGGGGAATCATCATGGCCATGAAGGTACCCATCATGACCGCCATCAGGATCTGCAGCAGGTACTGCAGGAAGGCGGTCAGCGCGCCGACCTCCACCTGGTTGTTATCCACTCGGTGCCCGCCGAACCACAGCACGGCGGCGGTAGACAGGTGCAGGATCATGGTGATCGCCGGGAACATCAGCACGAACAGGTTGCCGACCTTGACACCGAGGTCGGTCAGCTTCTGGTTGGCATCGGCATAGCGCTGCGTCTCATGCTCTTCGCGCACGAATGCGCGCACCACGCGGATGCCGGTGATCTGCTCGCGGAGCACGCCGTTGATCCCGTCGATGCGGGTCTGCATATCGCGGAACAGCGGCATGAGCTTGATGACCAGCAGGCCCACGACTATGAGCACCAGCGGTACCGAAACCCAAACGAGCCAGGACAGGCCGGGATCTTCGCGGATCGCCATGATCACGCCGCCGATGGACATGATCGGCGCGGTGATCATGAAGTTCAACGCCATCAAGGTGAGCATCTGGATCTGCTGCACGTCGTTGGTGCCGCGGGTGATCAAGGTGGCGGCGCCGAATTTGTTGACGTCCTGTGCCGAGAAGGTCGAGACCTTCTCGAAGACCGACTGGCGGATGTCGCGGCCCACGCTCATGGAGGTCTTGGCCCCGAAATAGACGGCGGCCACCGCGGTGGCTACCTGGATGAGGGCCACCACCAGCATCAGTCCGCCGGTACGCCAGATGTAGTCGATATCGGCTTCGACCACGCCGACGTCGATGATCCTGGCGTTCAGGCTAGGGAGATAAAGAGTGGCCACGGTGGTGGCCAGCTGCAAAATGACTACGGCAATGATCCACCCCGTGTACGGCTTGGAGTGTTTCAAGATGAGCTTGAGAAGCATGTGGGAAATCCTCGCTGGCATCAAGCTCTCCGGCATGCTGGACCTTCGGATTAAGGGCAGCGTGATTGAAGAGCGATTGCCAGTCTAGCGCTCGCCTTGGACACTTTGAATCATCCTTGCGATTGATTTTTATCAATCACTGGCAGGCACCCGCATTCCCGCAGGATCCCGGGCATGGTGGCGTTAATCATAAACCGTGTACTTACCGGCAGGACAGGTGCCGGTTACTTGCCACCAGCTCCTCTTGCGGTGGACATCACCGTTCTGCCGAGTCCTGTGCCCCGCGGCCCAGGTAGGCCAGCGCGGCCACCACCTGGGTGCGGGTCGCGGTTTCCAATGTCGGGTTGATGGCCGGGGCGAAGAACGGCGAGTGGTTTGCCGGAATCTTCGAGGCGACAGTCCCTTCGGCGAGCGCTGCCTGGTAGGTCTTTGGATCGGCGCAGCCCACGGTCCAGTAGACGTACGGGATCCCAAAGGCATCGGGAATGGTGCTGAAGTCTTCCGAGGCGGTGGCCGGGTCAGCCTGGTAGACCTGCCCGTCGGCGAAATGCTCTTCAAAGGCCTTGGTGACCTTCTCGTTGGCCGCCGCGTCATTGCTGGTCAGCGGGAACTGGTCGTAGAACTCGAAGTCCGGTTCCTTGGGCGAGCCGGCCGCGGCGCATTCGCCGCGCACGATGCGTTCGATGGAGTCGATGACGTGCTGGCGCAGCTGGAGATCATAGGTGCGAATGTTCAGCAGCAGCTGGGCCCGGTCCGGGATGATGTTCGCGGCGCTACCGGCATTCAACGCGCCGACGGTCAATACTGCGAACTGCCCGGGCCGGGTTTCACGCGAAACAATGGTCTGCAGCTTGAGCACGATGGACGAGGCCAGGACTACCGGGTCCACCGAATTATGCGGCATCGAGCCGTGCGCACCGCGCCCGTAGACGGTGATGCGCAGGCTGTCGCCGGCGGAAAGGATCGGTCCCGCGGTGGTGCCGATCCTCCCCGCTTCGACGGGCATCACGTGCTGGGCCAGCGCCGCATCGGGCTTCGGTATCCTCTCCACCAGCCCGTCGGCCACCATGGCCTTGGCCCCTGCGGCGGTCTCCTCGGCTGGCTGGAACAACGCCAGATAGGTGCCGGACCAGCGCTCGCGGTTCCCGGCCAGGAACTTGGCCGCGCCCAGCAGGGTGGCCATGTGCATGTCATGGCCGCAGGCGTGCATGGCACCGGGGACCGTGGAGGAATATTCCAGCCCGGTGTCCTCGGCGACCGGCAGGGCATCCATGTCGGCCCGGGCCAGTACCACAGGCCCCTCGCCATTGCGCAGGATTCCGACGATTCCGGTACCGCCGATCAGGCAGGTTTCATAGCCCAGATCCTCAAGTTCCTCGCAGATTCGCGCCGAGGTCTCGTGCTCGGCCAGGCCCAGTTCCGGGTGCCGGTGGAAATGCTTATAGAGCTCCTCCTGCCAGGGCAGCTGCTGCGAGATCGAGGCGGTGATTTCCTGTGCAGTGCCCATCGGGTTCCTTCCATCGCGCCCAGCATCCGAGCCGCCAAGGCCCCGCTGGCTTATCCGCTGTCAATCTATCCCCTGGCGGCAGGACAGTCCAGATTCCGGCCGATTGCAACGGGAGCAATGGCCGGCTCAGGCCAAGGCCGCTAGCGGTCCTGCTCGGTGCAGATGCAGAAGCGGTTGCCCTGGTGGTCGCTGGCTATGGTGAAACCCGGAGCGCTGCGCTCATCGAGCACCGCACCTTGGCTTTCCAGCCGCGAAAGCACGGCAGCGCTTTCGGCGTGGGGAACCCACACATCCAGATGCAGCCGGGAGGGATGAGGCGTCGGGGTGCGCTGGAACCAGATGGCCGGCAATCTGCCCGCTGGATCGGCGAGGCTGCCGTCGGGCTGCTCGCGGTAGCCCAGGCCGGCGGCCCACTGTCCGGATATGGCTTGGGCGTCGTCGGTGTCGATGCCGATTTCCACCACCTTGATCAAATCCAGGCGCGCTTTGGCATGCAAGGCGGCGGCCCGCTGCGAGATTTCCGAGGCCAGCGCGAGGTCCCTTTCGGTGATGTCGCCACCGGCGTCGTGGGACACGGTCGAAACAAACAAGAGGTTGTAGCGCCAGTCCACATCAGGATGGTGGTTGGCCATCTGCGCTGCGCCAGCGATATCGCTGAACAATTCGATGGCCTCTGCCGAACTCTTGGTCTCGTACACCGCGCAGAGCTTGCCGGCCAGCTTGCGCCACTGCGGCAGAGTCTCCAGCCGGGAGGCCAATTCGGTGCTTTCAATGCGGTCGTTTACGGTCATGATCTCCTCCTCCTGGTGCAACTGTGGCACCACTTCCGGGCCGGCTCAAGCGGTCGGCCGCAATGCACAGGTTGGCAACAGCGCCAGCCGCTGCGAACTGGATGCCGCCTGTGAACCGGAACTCGGCTGGTCCTGGCGCAGGCGAATCGGCTTAGCCTCGATAGCAAGAGCGCAAGGAGGGCAGAATCCCATGCTGAATATCTTCCAGGCCAAGATCAGCGACTCGACGCTGGATGACATCACCTCGGAGGACAGCAATCGCAGACGCCGGCTGCTGAGCCTCGCCGCCCTGCTCGTGATTGCAGCCTTCGTACTGGCGGCTCTGCTCGGCGCATTCGACCAGAAGAAGAGCATTGAACAACAGGCCGACGGCTTCACGGTCCAGCTGCAGTTTCCCGCGGTGGTCCGTGCCGGCAATGAAATCCAGCTGAGGATTGGGATCAGCTCTGCCGACCCTTTGCCCGAGACCATCACGCTGGACCTGAGCGAGGACTATCTCGTGCTCTTCGAGGACTTCTCGGCCTTTCCCGAACCCGAGTCCGAGTCGAGCCGAGCTGACGGAACCATTGAATTCGAGGTGGCCCCGGCACCGGGGTCGCGGCAGATGGTTGCCACCCTCACGGGCCGGGCTTCGGACGAATGGTCGCCGAGCGCCAAGGGCGTGCTCGGAATTACGGTCAACGGCGAAAGCACCGACCTGAAGATCAGAACTTTGAGGATCCCCTGATGGAAATAGTCATCCGCGCAGCCACCGCCTTCATCATCCTGTGGCTGGTCACGCGCGCCGCCGGCAGATCGACCCTGGGCGAGCTCAGTTCCTTCGAGCTGGTGCTGTTCGTCGTCCTGGGCGACCTGGTTCAGCAGGGCATCACCATGGAGGACCGTTCGCTCACCGGCAGCCTGCTGGCAGTATTCACCATGGTGGTCTTGGCCGCTGCGCTGAACTTCGCCAATATGCGCTGGCCCAAGCTGGGCAAGCTGATGCAGGGCCGCCCGATTGTCCTGATCCGCGACGGGGTCCTGGACCGCAAGGCCCTGCACAACGAGCGCATTGGGCTGGACGAATTGAGCATGCTCGCCCGCCAGGCAGGCATCGAGAACTACAGCAGCATCCGGCTGGCGATCCTGGAAGCCAGCGGCAAGATTTCCTTCTTCACCCAGGAAGCCGAATCCCGCCCGTGACCACGGGTTGGCAATGGCAGAAGGGGCATCCCTGCACGGGATGCCCCTTCTGCGGTTCTCAGCCCACCGGTGCGCTACTGCTGATCGGGTGTTTCGCGCTGGTCCGGCAGGTTGGCGGTCCGCTCGGCGTCCAGCCCTTGCTCGTCATCCTGGTCGGGGTAGTCCAGCAGCGTATCGTCGACCGGACGCTGCCCGTCAATCGGTTCGGGTAGCAGCGTTTCGGGATTGAGCGCCAAGGGATCGCCGTCGTTTTCCTCCAGCACCCGGTCTGCTCCGCGCAATGGATCCTCGGCGTCCTGGGCTTGGGGTGCATCCGATGACCCAGCCGCCGGCTGGCTATCGCGCCCATCCAACGGCTCGTCCGTGTCCGAGTCCTTGCGCACGTCGTCGAATTCAGAATTATTCAGTGACATTCCAGCTCCTTCTCGTGTTTCCAATCGGAAATGATTTCCAAGGTGGTCTTCAGCTTCTGCCGATGCTGCTTGCGCATGAATTCCAAGGTAGTCCCTTCGAAATCCGGGTCGGCCGATGCGGTGGCGTCGGTGGCCACCGCCACCGGCAAGTTCGCAGCGAAGGCATCGGCCGCGGTGGCGGAGATGCACGTCTCGGAGGAAACCCCGGCGAGTACCAGCGAACTAGCGCGGTGCTGCAGCAGCAGGTCCTTGAGCTCCGTATCCCAGAACGCGCTGTCCCGGCGCTTAACCACTTCGATGGCCCCGTCCAGTTCCAACTCCGCCAGGTACGCGGCCTGCTCCGTTCCTTCGAACAGGTAGCCCTGGTCGTCTTCGAGCATCTTCAGCGTCCAGGTGGATTTGTCTTCCTTGTGCACGGTGCGCACGCTGATCACCGGGTACCCGCAGGCCCTCGCCGCTACGGCCAGCTGGTTGCAGCGGGCTGCCAGATCCTGGCGGGCCAGCGCCAGTGCCGGGTCCTCGAAGAATCCTTCTTGCAGGTCAATGAGCAGCAGCGCGGGATGGCTGAAGTCGCTTGTCGCGCTCATTGCTCAGCGTGTTCGGCGCAGTGCTGGCAGCAGTACGCCTCCTGGCCGTGGTGTACGGCGTGGCCCAGAATGGCGCAACCGCAGTGCGTGCATCTTTCGGCCATGGCGTGGATGGCGCATTCGAAACTGTCGAAGCGGCCCGAATGCCCGTTCCGGCTGAGCGTGAACACCGTTTCGCTCGCATTTCCGCAGATATCGCAGGTCTGCATGGTTTGCCTCCTGAACTCGGTTTGGCCATGGGACAGCTAGCGGTCCCCGTCGCCTTCGGAATACTGGTCTTCCGGGGAATCGTCGAGGTCCGGGTCGGCTCCTTGGACAGGAGGCAGGTGATTGCCGGGCTGCTCCAAGCCCTCTTCTGCCGGTTCCCCGGAATCGGCTGGCAGGTGCTCGTCGTCGGGTTGCCCCAGCGGCCAGAGATTCTCAACCAGGTCCTTGTCGGGATCCTTGAATCTGTCGGCAGCATGCGAAATGGCATCTTTGGCTTTGTCGATGAATCCCATGGTCATTCTCCTCACGTTGCGTTTCCCGGTGCTCTACCAACTACCAGCTATCGGCTGCACAAGTACATGATTAATCGGCTGTTGCCAGAGTCGAGGGGGCGCATCTGCAAGCTCGCTGGCAATGGTTGAAGACGTGCTTGCTGTGCTGGAGCGTGGAGGGTGTCCCACAAAAATACGCGAAAGGAGCACGATCATGGTTGCAGCCAAGGAACTAATGACCTCGCCTGCCAAATGCGTCAAGGAGCAGGACTCGATTCAAGTGGCCGCCCAGATGATGAAGGACTTGCAGGTCGGCATGCTGCCCATCTGCGGCAAGGATGACCGGTTGGCCGGCACGATCACCGACCGGGACATCGTCATCAACGCCGTGGCCGACGGTGTGGTCACTTCCAGCACCAAGGTCGCCGATTACGCCCAGGGCAAGCCGGTCACCATCGGAGCCGATGATTCGGTCGAAGAAGCCATCCGCACCATGCAGGAGCACCAGGTGCGCAGGCTTCCGGTCATCGACGGGCATTCGCTGGTCGGAATGCTCGCCCAGGCTGATATTGCCCGCTATTACGACCAGCAGAGCACCGGCAACCTGGTCGAAGGGATTTCCCAGGACTAGGATCTCCCAGCCCAGCCGGACCACAACGCAGAGCGTCCGGGAAAACCATGGTTTTCCCGGACGCTCTGCCCTTGTTCTGCTGCGATTCTCCTGGAGGGAGCGCCGTCACCGTCCGTTGGCGTCGGTGCCGGCGCGTGGATCATCCAGGGAGCTCGGTCCGCGAATGATGCGGTACAGGCCGTAGATGAAGACCAATGCGCCCCAGCCGGCCACGATCCATAGCGGCCCCGAGGTGCTGTCCGGCGCTGCGAGCAGCGCATAGATGGCGAATCCTACTGCCACCAGTCCGCCCACAATCGCCAGCCATAGACCAGGCCGACGCCTGCGGGTGCTGTCCACTGGTTTGCCAGTCATGGCTTTTCCCTTCGCTGGAGGGAAAGTTCAGCCCGCGTCATAGCGTTCTTCCCTTTCCTCGGATTCATCTTCGGTGTTCTCGTTGATGCTGCCGCGGCGAACCACGCGCTCGTCCCTGGCTGGGCATCCTCATCCGGTTGGGTGGTGCGAGCCGGATTTTCAGGCTTCTCGCGTTCACTCATTGCTTCTCCTTCCATGGCGGTCTGCTACGAATTACGCAGGGCTTCGATGAGTTCGGCCTTGCGCATTTTCGAACGGCCATTAATCCCGATTTCCTTGGCCCGGTCCTGCAGTTCCCGGACCGTCCAGTCCTCGTAGTCCCCGGCCTTGCCTCCGCGCTGGCCCACTGCTGACCGGCCATCGCGGGCGGCGGCGTTGGCGATGCGCGCCGACTTCTGCTTGGAGTTCCCCTCCTCGCGCAGCTCCTCGTAGAGTTCTTCATCCTTGATCCGGCTCTTGCCTGCCATGGGTTTCCTCCCTCGTACGCTTCGCCAGCTGGCTCCTTGCAGTGCCAGCACTGTGCGTTCCACGCTAGCCACTTCACTGATCAGGGGACAGTGCCCCTGCCGGACTTTGCGCTGAATCCCAGACTTCAGCGGTAGCACAATTCATGCAGCGGGGTGCGAAACTGGATCTTCGCAGAAAAAAGTCTGGCTGTTGCCGCCGAAGGTGGAGGTGATCCTCGCGCAGCGGAAGGCCCGGAGCAAACTGGAATTGAACCCGGACGCCGCTGAGCGCACCGCGCCGGCGTCCTGCCGCAACAGCAGGAGGAGATCCCATGCCCGAGAAGAATCCCCAGGACCGCACTGAGCCGCTCGGTACCGGAAGCGAAGGCCGCGCCGGCAAGGAAAAGATCAGCCCGCCCGAACAGCGCCAGGAGGAACCCGGCCTGGACCGGGACCTGAAGCCCAAGGCGGATCATGGCGAGCGCAGCTACAAGGGCCGGGACCGGCTGGCCGGAAAACGCGCCCTGGTCACCGGCGGCGACTCCGGCATTGGCGCGGCGGTGGCTATCGCCTTTGCCCGCGAGGGAGCCAAGGTCGCCTTGGCCTATCTGCCCGCCGAACAGCCTGATGCCGACGCCATCGCCGGGGTCCTGGAAGATGCGGGAGTCGAAGTCCACCTGCTGCCCGGGGACCTGCGGGACCGCAATTACCGCGATTCATTGATCGATGAGGCGGTGACCGCGCTGGATGGCTTGGACATCCTGGTGAACAACGCCGGCAAGCAGATCAGCGTCGAGTCCCTGGAAGAGCTGAGCGACGAGCAGGTCGAAGCCACCTTCGATGTGAACATCTTCGCGATGTTCGCCTTGAGCCGCGCAGCCCTGCAGGTGCTTCCCGAAGGCGGCTCCATCATCAACACCACCTCCATCCAGGCCTTCGATCCCTCGGATCACCTGATGGACTATGCCGCCACCAAGGGCGCGATCAGCAACTTCACCAAGTCGCTGGCGTCCCAAGCAGCGAAGAAGGGCATCAGGGTTAATGCCGTGGCGCCCGGCCCCATCTGGACTCCATTGCAGCCTTCGGATGGCCAGCCGATCGAGGCGCTGCCTGAGTTCGGCCACGATACCTGGCTTGGCCGGGCCGGCCAGCCGGTGGAAGTGGCCCCGGCCTATGTGTTCCTGGCCAGCGATGAGGCTTCCTACGTGGTCGGTTCCACGGTGCACGTGAACGGCGGCAAGAACCAGCCGTAGGACGGTGAACCGGTCCCCGGGCGATTGGGCCCGGGGATCATTCCACGTCATCCTTGCTGATGGTGAATTCCATATTCCTCCGCTCGTATTCGCGCTGGCTGAAGGTGGCGCGCTGGACTTCCTTGACTTCGTCAAAGCTGGAGCCGATGGCCCCGCCCATGGTTCCCAGCGAGGATGCCAGCCAGGCAAGGTTGATGTATTCGGCCAGCGTGACATCATGGCGCAGCTGGTAGGCGAGATATTCCTGGTCAATGACAATCAGCGAGCCTGCCAGCAAGGCAAGGAACAAGAGCAGGTACATGACCGTCGCGGCAAACCCGACCGTCAGCACGGTGGCCGCGTTGTAGACGACCATCCGCTCGCGGCGGCGGTTGCCCTTGGGCCTCTCCCACAACCGGTTGTGCAGCAGCAGCCAGAGCGTGAGGATCAGGATGCTTGAGACCGTGATCAGCGAAAGCCGCCCGGCAGGCAGGTAGTCGGCCATGGCCCAGATGCTCGTGTAGAACACGCCGAAGGCACCGGTGGCCACCGCACCTGCCATCGCGGAGGAAAGCCGCGGCACCAGTTTCCACGGCTGGTTGCTGCGCACCATCCCGGCAATCAGCAGCAACCGCCCGCGCAAACCTTCGATGCTCGAGATGCGGTTCTGCTCGTTTTGCCCGTCCTGCCGGCTGGCGTGCACGCTCATCGCCCGTCCCAGCGGGGTCGGAGGCGGAGCCGGCTGCTTGCCGGTAGCCAATTCCCTGACCAGTTCGGCCAGTTCCCGTGCCACGGTGCGCGGCCGGGCCAACCCGAGGCTGGGCATGGAAAGCACGGCCGAGGCATCCTCGACGGAAATCACCGAACGCACGGGCCGGTTCTGCACATAGTGCGGGGCATCGGTGAGGTAGATGATGAAGTCCCAGCCATGCTTTTCCCGCAGCCTGGGCACCTTGTCGTTCAGCGCGACCCGTCCGCTCTCCCCCAAGGGCAGGGAAAAGGGAGCTACCTGCACGTCCCATTGCTGCTCGTGCTCCTGCAACTTCTCTATGACCCCTTCCAGCCGGGCAGCGATCCGATTGGCCATCGCGTCGGCTATGCCAGGGTCGGCAATTAATCCCACCGTGCGCTTCTCGGGCTCTTGCACGCTCATCAGCACCTCGCAGCTCTCAGGGCAGCAGTTTGGCCCGCTCCCACAGCACACACTAGGAAGTCGCGCCCGCGCCTGCAGTGCCGTTCAGCAACCTTGCAGGAATCAGCCCCGGCAGTGCACGCTTGATCCCCGGAATTCCGGGGATCCCCGACTCACAGGTAATGCCCATCAAACTTGCCTTGTTGCCTGCTGCCCGGTGTGGAATGGTCGGTGCCATCGCCCATCTGATGAAGAAAGGACCATCCATGGAATCCAACCAGCCAGACGAAGAGCAGCACCCGGGGATCGTTCCAACGCCCGATGAGCCCACGGAGGAAAAACAGAATTCTGTCGGGGACCACGAAGACGCGTTCGAGCAGCCAGCCGAGGAGCAAGACCCGGACCAGGTTGACACCGACCAGTTCAATACCGACTGATCCGCGTTTGTATTCCGCCGGCAACGATACGACTAGGAGATAACCTCTTGAAAGCATTGACATGGCAAGGCAAGCGAAAGATCGGTTTCAGCGATGTCCCGGATCCGGTGATTCAGGATCCCGGGGACATCATCATCAAGGTCACTTCCACCGCGATTTGCGGATCGGACCTGCATCTCTATGAGCTGCTGGGCCCCTACATGCATGCCGGCGACGTGCTGGGCCACGAAACCATGGGCATCGTCCAGGAAGTCGGCAGCGGCATAACCAAGCTGTCGGTAGGCGACCGGGTAGTCATCCCGTTCAACATCTCCTGCGGCCACTGCTGGATGTGCCAGCACGACCTGCAGTCGCAGTGCGAGACCACCCAGGTGCGCAAGCACGGCAAGGGCGCCCAATTCTTCGGATACTCCGAACTCTACGGACAGGTGCCCGGCGGCCAAGCCGAATACCTGCGCGTGCCCCATGCCGATTACGGTGCGGTGAAAGTTGGCGACCAGCTGCCCGACCACCGCTACCTTTTCCTCTCCGATATCCTGCCCACCGCGTGGCAGGGCGTGCACTATGCCAATGTCCCCGACGGCGGAACTCTCGCGGTCTACGGGCTCGGGCCGGTGGGCCAGCTCGCCGCGCGCATCGGCCGGCACCTGGGCTATGAGGTGCTGGGCATCGACCCGGTGGCAGAACGCCGCGCCATGGCTGAGCGCCACGGCATCCAGACCCTGGACTTCACCAAGGACACCGTGGGCGAATTGCGCGGGCGCACCGGTCGAGGCCCCGATGCCGTGCTCGATGCGGTGGGCATGGAAGCCCATGGTTCCCCGGTCTCCTCGATGTTCCAGCAAGCCACCGGGTTGCTGCCGGACAAGGCCGCGCAGCTGGCCATGGAGAACGTCTCCGCGGACCGCACCAGCGTGCTGGATTCGGCCATCGATGCCGTGCGCCGCGGCGGCACCCTGTCGATCAGCGGCGTCTATGCCGGGGCCGCCACCCCGATGCCGATGGTGAAGCTGTTCGACAAGCAGATCCAGATCCGACAGGGCCAATGCAATGTGCGCTCATGGACCCAGAAGCTGCTGCCGCTGGCCGAGGATGCAGCCGATCCGCTGGGCCTGGACGACTTGGTCACCCACGAGCAGCCGCTCTCGAACGGTCCGCAGATGTACGAGACCTTCCAGAAGAAGCAGGATGCGTGCATCAAGGTGGTGCTCAAGCCCTAGCGGCTAGGCGCTTTTCTTCCCGGAACCGGAGGCCTTCTTCTTGTGTGGCGAGGAGGAGGCCTCCTTTGCCGTTGCCTTCTTCGTGGCCGGCTTCTTGGCTGCCGTTTTCTTCGCAGGTTTCTTCGCTGCTGGCTTCTTCGCCGCCGCGGCCTTCCCATCCTTGGCTGCCTTGGCCGGGGCCTTGGCCTTGCGCCCGTCGATGCTGCGCTTGAGCGCCTCCATCAGATCGATGACCTCCCCGGACTCGCTGCTCTGGTCCGGGGAACCGAAGGTCGCCTCGGTATCCAGGTCCTCACCCTGCTCGATTTTCGCTTCGATCAGCGCCTGCAGCTGGACTTGGTAGTCATCCTGGAACTCGTGCGGCGTGAAATCACTGCTGTACTGGTCTACCAGGGAGGCAGACATCTTCAGTTCCTGCTCGCTGATCCGCGGTGATTTCTCCGGTGCCACTGCCTCGGCATCGCGCAGCTCGTCCGCCCACATGACCGCTTGCAGCACCATCACCTTGGATCGGACACGCAAGATGCCCAGCCGGGTCTTCTGGCGCAGGGCGAAGCGCACCACTGCCAGCTTCTCGGTGTCCTGAAGCGTTCGGCGCAACAGCTCGTAGGCCTTGGGCGATTTGGAGTCCGCCTGGAGATAGTAGCTCTTCTCCAGCATCAGGGGATCTACTTGGCTGGCCGGGACGAACTGGACCACCTCGATTTCGCGGCTCTTCTCCGCAGGCAACGCGTCCATGTCCTCATCGGTGAGCACAATGGTCCGTTCTCCGTCCTCATAGGCCTTGTCCAGATCCTTGTAGGCGATTTTCTTCCCGCACACTTCGCATCGGCGCTCGTAGCGGATCCGTCCGCCGTCCTTGTCATGGACCTGGTGCAGGTCGATGTCGTGGTCCTCGGTGGCGCCGTAGGCCTTGACCGGCACGTTCACCAGGCCGAAGGCAATTGATCCAGTCCAGATAGCTCGCATGGGCATAGTGAAGCATCTTTCCAGCCAGTGTGTCACTGCCCTAGTGATTCTGGCAGGCGGCGCTGAGGTTCGGCAGCGCGAAACGCAAAGCTTGCTTGGAACGCTGGATTCCCCGGCGCCGCTCGGGAAGATTGGTCCTCATAAGGCAAAGCAAAGGACAGCGCATGGCACGCAGGGAGCAAACCGTCACCGTCGCGGGGAACACGCTGAAGGTCAGCAATCTGGATAAGGTCCTGTACCCGCAGACCGGGACCACCAAGGGCGAAGTCATGGACTACTTCCAGCAGGTGGCCCCGGTGCTGATTCCGCATGCCGCGTGGCGCCCGGCCACCCGCAAGCGCTGGGTGGACGGCGTGGGGACCCCCGAAGAACCGGGCAAGGTGTTTTTCCGCAAGGATCTCGAGGACTCTGCCCCAGGCTGGATTCCCTCGGCCAAGCTGCAGCACAAGACCCACTCCAATATCTATCCGCTAGTCAACAACGAGGCGGTGCTGGCCTGGATGGCCCAGGTGGCTGCGCTGGAAATCCATGTTCCCCAGTGGCGCTTCGATTCCTCGCTGGAACCTGCCAATCCGGACCGGCTGGTGCTGGACCTGGATCCCGGTCCGGGCGCGGGCTTGGAGCAGTGCGCTGAAGTCGCCTTGATCTGCCGAGAGATTCTCGACGGCATGGACCTGCCCAGCTTTGCGGTGACCTCCGGTTCCAAGGGCATCCACCTCTATGCCGGACTGGATGGCAAATACACCTCGGAGCAAGTCAACGAGGTGGCCAAGGAATTGGCCTCCACCTTGCAGAAGGAGCATCCGCAACTGGTTCTCGCCAGCATGAAGCGCTCGCTGCGCGAGAACAAGGTGTTCGTGGACTGGAGCCAGAATAACGCCTCGAAGACTACCGTCTGTCCGTATTCGCTGCGCGGCCGGGCACGGCCCACTGTCGCGGCCCCGCGAACCTGGGAAGAAATCGAAGCGCCGGGTTTGGAGCAGCTGGACTTCCACGAGGTGCTGGACCGCATTGCTGATGGAATCGATCCGCTGGCGCAGCTGGCCTCGGGACAACAGCAGGACCCGGATCGTCTGGCGGTCTACCGCTCCAAGCGCGATGCGGCGCTGACACCTGAACCGGTGCCGGAGCAATCCGGGAATTCCCAGTCCGGTCAGCCGGGCGGAAAGGACGGCACCGGGCTGTCCTTTGTCATCCAGGAACATCATGCCCGCGCGCTGCATTGGGATTTCCGCCTGGAGCACGAGGGAGTGCTGGTCTCCTGGGCGGTGCCCAAGGGTCCACCCCTGGAACCCGGAATCCAGCGCTTGGCGGTCATGACCGAAGACCATCCGCTCTCCTACGCAAGCTTCGAAGGCAGCATCCCCAAGGGCCAATACGGTGCCGGGGAAGTATCAATCTGGGATTCGGGCAGTTGCACCATCGAGAAGTGGCGCGAAGGCAAAGAAGTCATCGCGGTGCTCACCGGCTCCCGCGAGGGCGGGCTGGGCGGAGTGGACCGGCGGTTCGTGCTGATCCAGGCCGCAGGGATGGGCGGCAAGGACAATTGGCTGCTGCAGCTGGCCAAGGAACAGCCGGCCGGAGCCGAGGCGGGAACGTCCGCTGATTCCGGTGGCGGAGAACCGGAGGCTGCTCGCGAGCCTAGCGCCAAGCAGGCCGTGGCTGATCTGTCGGGCCAAGCGTTGCGCCCCATGCTGGCCACTGCCGGCACTGCTCGGGAGATCTCCGGCGAGCGGGGTTGGAGCTTTGAAATGAAATGGGACGGCTACCGCGCGTTGGCAGTAGTCGATGGCGCCAAAACCAAGCTGATCAGCCGCAACGGCCACGACCTGACCGGAGACTTCCCGGAACTCGAAATCCTCGGTTCGCTGCTGCCGGAACGCTGTGTGGTGGACGGGGAAATCGTCGCCCTGGATTCTTCGGGCCGCCCTGACTTCTCGCTGCTCCAGCAACGGGTGGCCCACCAGCGGAAGAAACGCACGAAGCAGGCCTCGGCCATCAGGATCCAGTACCTGGTCTTCGACGTGCTGCAGCTGCCATATGACAAGGATGCAGGACTGGTGGATCTGACTGCTCTGACCTACGAACAACGCCGCCAACGGCTTGCGGGCCTGGATCTCGACCACCAGTACGTGCAGGTGCCACCGGCCCACACCGGGACCTTGGAGCAGGCCATCGAGACCAGCCGTGCGCTGGGCCTGGAGGGCGTGGTGGCCAAGGAACGCGACTCCGTCTACGAGCTGGGCCGGCGCAGCACCAGCTGGGTGAAGCTCAAGCACCAGCGGCACCAGGAAGCTGTGGTGATTGGCTGGCGGTCTGGACAGGGGTCGCGTAGCCGCAGCCTGGCATCGCTGCTGCTGGCCATTCCGGGAAATGGCGGCTTGGAATACGCCGGCCGGGTGGGCACCGGATTCAGCGACGCGCAACTGGCCGAAATCCGCGAGCGGCTTGAAAAGATCGAACGCAAGACTCCCCCGGCCAAGAACATCCCGGCAGCGCATCAAAGCGATGCGCACTGGGTGAGCCCGAAATACGTGGCAGAAGTCCGATACAGCGAACTGACCTCGGACCGCCTTCTGCGCCATCCGGTGTGGCGTGGCTGGCGCGATGAGAAGCAACCGGATGAGGTCCGCTGGGAACCGGCGGAGCCGACCGGGAACCAAACTCCAACTAACCGCTAACAGAGGAGCAGAACATGAAATTGCTGGTAAAGATCTTCGGAACCCTGATTTCGCTCGGTGCAGGCTGGCTCGGAGCCAAGCTCGTCTCCGGGGTCTGGCATAAAGCCATGGGTGAAGAACCGCCATCGCTGGCCAACCCCGAAAAGCAGCAGCAGGCCGCCGTAGGCAAGGTGCTGGCGTTCGCCGTGATCTCGGGGGCAAGCGCTTCTGCCATCCAGGCCATGGCCAAACGGTGGACGCGTTCCCTCGAAGCCAAGGCCGCCAACCGCTAGCAGGCCGCATTCTGGCCGGTAACCGGATGCACCGGGTCGCGCAGCTGTTGCCAGTTGCCCGCCTCGGTGTTTTCGTTGGTGCAGGGCAGCTTTCTGCGCGGTGTCCACTGCCCTAGTGCATCGCGGATGGCTGAAGGCCTGCGGGACTCGCATGGTGATCAATTGGCCGGGCGACAGTTTCGCCAGCACGCAGAACTGCCAACGGGAAAGCAATCTTTTGCACCAGCCAAGCCTTCCTTGATGCCTTGTAAGCGTGCCTCACGGTCAATGGCGAGGTTGTTGCCTTCCAGAAGTCGTTGGATCGCTCCCGGCTGGCGTTCTGCTCTGGCAGGCAGGAACACCCCGGAAAGTTCGGTAACCGCGAGGACACCAGAGCATCAGGGCGCGAATGCTCAGTGGTCCAGTCCGTTGGAAATATATCCCAGAAGTCTCTGGCATTGAGTGCATCCACTGAATTAGAATGAAAACAAAATATCACTATATGAAAGTTGAATCGATGACTGCCCATTCTTCTCCGCTCACCGCCGGCCAGCCAGCGCCAGCCTTCTCCCTGCAAGATGCCAAGGGAGAGACCATCTCGCTTTCGGATTATTCAGGGCAGAAAGTCATCGTGTATTTCTACCCCAAGGCCGCGACTCCCGGCTGCACCACCGAGGCCTGCGATTTCCGCGACAACCTCAATTCGCTGCAGGCCGCAGGATTCTCCGTTCTGGGCATCTCCCCGGACGCGCCAGAAGAGCTGGCAGCCTTCGCTAGCGATGAATCGCTGAACTTCCCGCTGCTTTCCGACCCGGGCAACGAAGTTGCCAAAGCCTACGGCTCCTACGGTGAAAAGAACATCGGCGAAAAGACCGTCGTGGGCACCCTGCGCTCCACCGCTGTCATCGATGAAGACGGCAGCATCCGCCAAATTGAATATGCCGTGGATGCCCAGGGGCATGTGGCGCGACTTCGCGATTCCCTCGGAATCTAGAGGATTCCGCACCCGGATCTTTCCGGTGCCAGCCCGGATGCTTCGAGCCGGGGCCAGCTTTCACCGGCCCCGGCCACACCCTGCAGTCTGCAGTCTGCGTTGAGGATCCCTGGACGGCAAGCTACATCTGCATCTCGGAATGGGCATTGGCCAACAGATGCGTGAAAGCACCACGCTCGAATGCAGCCCGCTGGCGAACCGCTCCATTGCCTGTCTCCAGCATGTTCCTGAGTGAAATCACGGCATAGTCGTAATCTCCATGAGCCCTCAATGCGTCCTCAATGAGTCGGAGCATTCTGCGGGCCAGTTCCTCCACAGCGACCTGCTCTCCGGTTCGCGTGTCCACGTGCACTCCGGTGATTCCGTTCTTGGCCGCTTGCCACAATGAGAGGTCCAGGACTTCGGGCAGATACTCGATCGCATCGAATTCGCCGGCCACCGCAGTCTCGACCAGCCCTCGCATGAGCACGGCCAGCAATACCGAATCCTGCGCTCTCAACTGCGAGTCCGCGACCCGAATTTCGAGTGTCGGGTACTTTTCCGACAACCGGGCGGACCATCCGATGTGGCCTGGGTCGGGAACTGCATCGGTTCCATTGATTCGCGCAAGCCGAGTCCCATAGTCTTTCGAATCCTTGAAGTACGGCGGAATTCCCTGGACGGACCACTTTCGATAGTGAATGGTTCTCCACGATGAAAAGTTGCTGTCGCCCCCTTTCCAATACGGAGAATTGGCGCCCAGGGCGCAAAGAAATGGCAGCCATCCGCGCAAGAAGTTCAGCGCACGAATTCCCGCTTCGGAATCAGGGATGGACACATGGACGTGCAAACCGCACATGTAATGCTCTGACGCTATTCCGGAAACGAAGTTGCCGATTTCCCGATACCTTGCATTATCGGTCAGCTCCGGAGCCTGCTGGGCAATCATCGGCGCCGCGCCCAAACCCGCGACCAGCAGGCCGCGGGAGGCCGCTTCGCTTGCCAGAGCACTGCGGAAACTTCCCAGCTCATGCAGGGCCTGATCCCGGTCTTCGCAGATGGCGCTGGCATGTTCTACTTGGCAAGCAAGCAGTTCGTTCTGCACTTCGCCATCGCGTTGCGAATCCAGCGCTTGCCGTAACGCTTCTTTATCCGTGCTGGCCGGCAACCCTGTTTCTGCGTCGAACATGAAGAATTCTTCTTCAATGCCAAAGGTGCTCATTTCGTGCCTCCCGGAACATGGCTGCTAGGGCGTCGGACCAGCAACCGGCCTGTGTTGACTTACTGCTGGCTAACCTGGTCTGCCTGATGCGAACTAGCGGGGAACTGCTCATCATTCTTCTTACGCGGAACGGATTGCCGCATGATCAATCCCCTTTCAGCTAGGCTGCGAATATCCGGATGGCCGCAGCTTCATCCGCCTCGGCGGCTTGCGTTCTGCGTAAGCGGATTCTGAAACAGTAGATCCCGCAGGTTGGCTGCATCTGCTTGCCCAGTGGATTCTCATGGTTTTCCCATCAACCCAGAATGAATCGGACATGAAATCTGAACTAGCTGTGAGGTCCAGGGACATTGTTTAGTCGGGCGAAGGGTGCGCAGCCAATCGCTGAGTGGTGTCGGTGGTGGTTGTAGAAGTGGAGCCAGCCGGGCAGAGCCAGGCGTCGCTCGGCGTTTGAACCGTAAAACTTGGCATAAGCCCACCCGCCCCCGAGTGTGCGGTGGAACCGCTCGATCGTCCCGTTCGTCTGCGGCTGGTAGGGAGGTGCTCGCTTGTGTCTGATGCCAAGCCGAGCGCAGAAGTCCCTCCAAAGGTGGGATCTGTAGGCCGACCCGTTGCCGGATAGGACTCGCTCGACGGTCACGCCCCGTTCAGCGAACCAGGCCACAGCGCGTTCGAGAACTCCCACCGCTGTGCTTGCCCGCTCGTCCATGCAGATCTCTGCATAAGCGGCTCGGGGGTGGTCGTCGATCACTGTGTGAACGAACGCCGTTCCGGTCCGCGGCTTGTGGTCTTTGCCTCTGGGCAGTCCCGGAGTGGCGGCTCTGTTCCGTGCGCCTTGCTGCCGACCAACGTAACGATGTCCACCACCGTCGGGGATATTCCCGAACTTCGTGACATCGACATGGATCAACGATCCCGGATAAGGGTGCCCATGTCGCCGCAAGGGCTCACCAGTGACACGATCGATATGGGAGAGGCGGTTCACGCGGCAACGGGCGAGGACCGCGTGAACCCTGGACGCCGGGAGACCAAGTCACGCAGCGATCTGGGCTGGACCAGCCGAAGTCGCAAGCGCAGATTGATGATCTGCTTCTTCTTGGCATGCTCGGGCGTCCTGCCTGGACTGCAATGCGGCCTGCTGGAGCGATGCTGCATCCCATGCCCACCCTCTTCCCGTCAACGACCGGCCCCCTTCCGGGCAGTGATCGGAGAGAGCATATACATCTTCGCTGCCATCGTGGCCGGATAGCCGTCTTCAACAATCAGACGGGCTATCCGAAGACGGGTACGAGGCGTGAGCAGCGCATTTGGATCAGTCATCGATTGGCCTCCGCAGTGGTTTCCAAAAGCGTGCGCCGGCTCAGCACCATGGTCAAGAGCGCGGCCGCCGCCAAAGCCGCGGCCACCCAGACCGGCGCGAGCACCCCCAACCCTGCCGCGAGCCCGGTCGCGCCAAGCACAGGACCCGCCGCGGCACCGAGGTTCAATGCCGCGGTTGCGTACGAACCGCCCATCGTTGGAGCAGCCGACGCTGCATACAGCACACGTGTGATCAAGATGCTGCCAACGCCGAACGACAGGAAGCCCTGAACGAAGACGAGGACGATAAGCGCAACGGGATGCGACGCGACCAATGCCAATCCGATCCATCCTGTCAGCAGCAGCGGGCCGCCGACTGCAAGCACGACGCCGGGGCGTTGATCTGACAGTCGCCCAGCGATCGTGACGCCAAGGAATGATCCGACGCCGAACATCACCAGTGCGAAGGACACCCACCCATCAGCCATCCCCGCAGTCTCGGTCACTACGGGGGCGAGGAAGGTGAACGCCGCAAAGGTCCCTCCGTTGATCAGCGCTCCAAGTGCCATGGCCAGGATGAGCCGCGGCTTCGCCAACTGGCTGAGCTCGGCACGAAGCCTTGGCGAGGACCCGGCAGTTGCGGTCTGACCGGCATTGTTCGTGATCCCTCGAACGACTCCGAAGACCGCCGGAATACAGAGGATGGCGACTGCCCAGAACGTCGTTCGCCAGCCCAACGCTGTGCCGAGCAGAGACCCAGCGGGGACACCCGCGACGGTTGCGATCGTCGTGCCGGAGAGCAGGATCGACAGTGCACGCCCCTTCTGGTTCGCTGGCACGAGAGTAGTGGCCGTGCTCAGTGCTACGGCGAGGAATCCTGCGTTTGCAAGAGCGCTGAGCACCCGGGTGATGAGGAGGATAGCGAACACGGGTGTCATCGCTCCGATGACGTGGCTTCCCGCGAACACGAGAAGGCAGACGATCAACGTGAGCCGCGGTGGCCAACGGCGAGCGAATGCCGCCATCACTGGCGCGCCGATGACCATACCGATCGCGAAGGCCGAAGTCAGCAGGCCCGCCGTGCCGACCGAGACGTCAAGCTCGGTCGCGATCGCGGGGAGCAATCCCGCGAGCATGAATTCTGAAGTGCCCATGACGAAAACCGCCAAGGCAAGCATGTAGAGAGCAAAAGGCATCGAGTACTCCGAGGTGAGAAATCAAGAAATGGTTCTTCTTGTCACCACGGCCAGCACCCCGGGTACGCCAGACATACGCCAACACAGATCGTGGGCGTCGTAACTACTGGTTGAAGGGGCTGGCGGTGTGACCGACAACCCCGGACTTGTCTGACTCGGGACTCGACATATCCCGAACTCTACAGCGCTCGACTGCGCGTGGTGTGGATAGACACGTCCCTAATCGGCACGACGTCGTTGCGCGCGGGGGCAGAACACTGTCCCTGGACATCACAACTGGCTCTGGAAGCGGCAACGATCTGCCCGCAGCTGCGGCGAACAGCAAGCACGGCTGTGGACCTTGGAAATGCGGTCCGTTCCGGCGTACATACGAAGCCTAGCGACGGGCAGTCCGCGGCAGACCAAACAAACTACTGACTAGGCCGGAAGCTAAGTTCAAAAAGCTCTCCTCTGAGCCTGAAAATTAGCTGAGAACCCAGGGGCACCCCTCCCGGTCGTAGACCAAGTGGCCTAGATTTAAAGCACACTCCGCTTCTCAACGACGGCGAACCTTGCCTGCTGGCAGACTCATCGGCAATCTGCGAAGTGGCGTGACTTATGGGGTGCACTCGAGAGTTACGAACAAAGTGGAGGTAGTACTAATGCCAGGACGTATAGTCAGGTCCAAGACTGCTGAACGTGTCGCCGAACTCCTGGGGTCGCGCGAAGGACGCTCCCATCTGAGCGAGTACGGGTGGATCCAAGGAATGCCCGTGATCATTGCACAACTCAACGAGCCGGTAGATGACGTCATGGGCCTCGCTTCCGTTCACAATTGCGCTGTTCTCGTGGCGATACTGGACGCCCAGGGCGAGCAGCTTCGTTTCATCCATGTCTCGCCTCCCAACGGTGCTCTTCGGATCGTCGATGAGACTCCTGCGAATACCCGGATCTGCACGCTCTTCGAGCAAGCGGAGGAAAGCGGCATGCTGGCCTTCCGAGTTCGGTATTGGACCCACACGGCAATTGCCAACGCCCTGCCAGTCTTCACCCCGGAAGAACAGTGGCCGGTGGCGATGACGCGCAGCTAGCTGCCGGGGCACTGGAGGCCCCGCCCAGGTGCCGCTGATTCAACGGCTCGCTGCTAACCGCATATAGGCCATTTTCGACTGACGGTCCTGGCTTACCCGGAATTCTCCGGGGAAGCCAGGACCGCTGCCGCAATCCCCTGTTCTTAGCGCCCGGCGATCTTCACCAGCTTGTGGTTGATGAATTCGTCCATGCCGTACTTGCCCAGCTCGCGGCCGATGCCCGAGCGCTTCACGCCGCCAAAAGGCAGCTCAGGGTAGGAAGCCGAAGGCTCGTTGACGGCCACCATGCCGCTTTGCAGCTGCACGGAAACGCGCTCTGCGCGTTCCATGTCCTGGGTGTGGATGGAAGCTCCCAGCCCGTAGTCGGTGTTGTTGGCCAGGGCCACGGCTTCTTCTTCGCCATCTACCTTGTAGAGCACGGCGACCGGGCCGAAGAGCTCCTCGGAGAAGGCACGCATCTCGGGGGTCACCCCGGCAAGGATGGTCGGCTCGTAGAATGCGCCCTCGCCCTGGATCGGCTTGCCTCCGGCCAGGACCTGGGCACCCTTGTCGATGGCGTCCTGCACCTGTGCGGCCAAGCCGTCGCGGGCCGCGGCCGAGGACAGCGGGCCGAGGAAGTTCTCCGGCTGGGCCGGGTCGCCCACCTTGATTCCGGCCACCTGCTCCACCAGCGCCTGGGAGAAGTCCTCGTAGACCGAGGAATCGATAATGAAGCGCTTGGCCGCGTTGCAGGCTTGGCCGGTGTTCCCGAAGCGGGCGCGCATGCCCAGCTTGGCGGTGCGCGCCACGTCCGCGTCGTCGAAGACCACGAATGGATCCGAGCCGCCCAGTTCCAGCACCACCTTCTTCAGGTTGCGCCCGGCAATCTCTGCCACGGCCGCTCCGGCGCGCTCGGAACCGGTCAGGGATACTCCCTGCACCCGGCGGTCGGCGATGATGTCCGCGACCTGGTCATTGGTGGCGAAGATGTTCACATACGCGCCTTGCGGGGCTCCTGCTTCCTTGAAGATCTCCTCCATGGCCAGCGCCGACTCCGGGCACTGCGGCGCGTGCTTGAGCAGGATGGTGTTGCCGTTCATCAGGTTCGGACCGGCGAAGCGTGCCACTTGGTAGTATGGGAAATTCCACGGCATGATGCCCAGCAGCGCGCCGACCGCTTCCTTGCGCACCAGCGCCTTGCCGCCCGAAGCGATCTCCAGCTCCTCGTCGGCCAGGTACCCCGGACCGTTCTTGGCATAGTAGCGGTAGATCGCCGCCACGATGCCGATTTCCCCCAGCGACTGCTTGATGGGCTTGCCCATCTCGCGGGTGATGATCGCGGCCAGCTGATCGGCGCGTGCCTCGTAGATGTCAGCCACCCGCTCCAGCAGGGCGACGCGTTCCTGAAGCGCGGAGACCGACCACTGGGTGTAGGCGTTGTGCGCCTCGGCGATGGCATCCTGGATCTGCGCATCGGTGGCAGTCGGGTAGGTTGCTTCGACTACGCCGGTGGCGGGATTGGTAACGGCATAAGTGGACATGGTGCTCCTTCGAAGATTCGCTTGTTGGACACTTAGCGCCCAGTCTTCCAGCTCCCGTCGCCAATGCCCCGGACTCGTCGGGTATTGGCGTGTTCGCCACGGAAACTGCCGCTGCTCCTCCAAAGCTGCGAACTGGGCCGCAGCAGGGATTGCAGTACTGCTGGACTCCTCGCAGCTGCGCCGGGTGGTGCGCTGGACGCTCGGGATCCGGCTCGATCCTACTCGCTTGCCTCCTGCTTTCCTGGAAGCTCCGAGCTGTCGCCACCGAACCTGAATGCTTCCTGCGGATTGGCCGCGATCTGTGACCTGCGGCGCGCTCTTGCCTAGCGTCGTAGGCAACCAGCAGCGCTCCGCACGGACTGCGGAGCCGGATGCGCGGCCACCTGCCGCGCCACCCGCAGCTGACGACAGCAGCAGAGGAAGGGAAGACATGAGCACCAACGATTACACCAGTTCGAATCCATTCCCCGATGACCCGCGCAGCACCCCGCAACCCGGAACCGTCCGCCACGGCTTGAACGATCCGGATCCGTTGACCGAGCCGCAAACCGACCTGTTCCCTTCGGGCACTGTCGAACCGGTACCGGCCGACGCGCATGATTCCGATGACCGGCAGTCCGCAGGAAGCGGCAGTACGTCGGGCAAAGCGCAGGCAGCCCAGGATCTGGCGCGCGAGGGCCAGGAATCCGCCACCCACGTGCTTGACAGCGCCAAGCAGGAAGCCTCGATGCTCGCTGAGCAGGCCAAGGACCAGGCCACCCACCTGTGGGATGAACTCGGCTCCGACCTGAAGGAGCAGACCTCCGCGCAGCAGCGGAAGGTCGCGGCCAACCTGCGCGACATCAGCGATGAGTTCCGCGCCATGCTCGACCAGTCCAGCGCGAGCGGAACCGCCTCCATGCTGGTGGACCAGGCTTCGCATCACAGCGGACAGGCCGCCGATTGGCTCGAACAGCGCGAGCCGCACGACTTGCTGGATGCGGTCAAGGGCTTTGCACGCAAACGCCCTGCGGCCTTCTTGGGGCTGGCGCTGGGCGCCGGCCTGCTGGCAGGACGCATGACCCGGAATGCCAGCGAGCCGAAGGAAGGCACAGTGCACCGCGACCAGGAACCGCGCCCCGGCACCACCAGTGCACCGAACGCGTCGGCCGGAGATGGGCCAGGTCCGGTGCGGGTTGACCCGTCCTTCCAGGGAACCACCCGCGTGGATTCGGCAGGCAACCCGCTACATGACGATTCGGTGGACGTTGACCCGCTGCGCTCCTACCCTCCTGGAGATCCGCGCAGCACCGACTACCGCTAGGAGCATTCGATGACTCACACGACGCCAGATCCCGATTCCGATTCCGCCGAACATGAACGCAGTTCCCTCGGCGCCCTGTTCAATGACCTGACCCAGAACGTATCGCTGCTGGTTCGCCAAGAGATCGAGCTGGCAAAGACGGAGTTGAAGGAGTCGGCCAGCTCCGCCGGCAAGGGTGCAGGCATGTATGCCGGTGCCGGTGTTGCCGGCCATTTCGTCTTGCTGTTTCTTTCCGTTGCGGCTTTCTTCGGATTGTCGCTCTGGATTGGCTACGGCTTCTCGGCCTTGGTGGTCGCCGCCCTCTGGGCGGTGATCGGTCTGGTCTTGGCAAGCGCAGCCAAGAAGAAGATGCAAGAGATCAAGGGACTGCCTAATACCGCCGAGACAGTCAAGAGGATCCCATCAGCTTTTACTCCGAAGGATGATGCACCATGAGCAAGAATTCAGAAGAACTCCGCGCGGAAATCGCCCAGACACGAGGCGACATGCAACAGGATGTGGATGCGATTGCCGACAGGGTCAGTCCCAGCCACATTGCCCACCGCCAATCCGAAAAGGTCAAGGACTCATTCAGGAAGGTGAAGGACTCCGTCATGGGAACCGGTGAATCAACAAGTGACCAGCTGCACCACTACAGTGAAGACGCCACGGAAGCCGTCAGGGACGCACCGCACAGGGTGGTGGAGCAAACCAAGGGCAATCCGCTGGCCGCCGGAATCATCGCCTTCGGGGCAGGACTGTTGGCCTCGTCGCTGCTTCCGGGGACCCAGAAAGAAGCCGAGCTGGTCCAGCGGGTCAAGGACAAGGCAGAACCGCTGGCCGAAGAGGCCAAGGATGCGGCGAAGCAGATTGCCGAAGACCTGCGGGAGCCTGCGCGGCAGGCCGCCGAGGACCTGCGGGATTCCGCCCAGGAATCCGTGCAGACCGTGAAATCCGAAGCCAACTCCGAAGCCGAGCATCTGCACGGCGAAGCGAAGGACACGGCCAAGGAGATGGATCACGGCTCCTGATCCCTAGGCGCGGCAAGAGGCTGGTGCGTGCAATCTCTGATTGGAACCACCAGCCTCTTGCTCTGCCCGGTAGGCGCTGAACCAGTCGGGGAATCCAACGTGATTTAGCTAGCTAAGCTAAATAACCACTAGGATGAGTCCATGGAGAATCCCAAATGACTCAGTCTGCTTTGCCTACGCATCTGGTATGGTTCCGCGATGATCTGCGCACCAGCGATCACCCCGCGTTGGATGCCGCGCTTTCTTCCGGTCCGGTAATCGCGGTCTATGTCCTGGACCAGGAATCTGCCGGCATCCGCCCGCTGGGCGGCGCGGCCAAATGGTGGCTGCATCAGGCGCTGGAGGACCTTCGCAGATCGCTGGAAAAACTGGGAATCCCGCTCATCCTGCGCCAAGGCCCATCCGCCGGGATCATCAGCGAACTCGTGCACGATGGCAACGTGCAGACCGTGCACTGGAACCGCCGCTACGGCCACGCCGAACGCGTCGTCGACATGCAGATCAAGCAGGACCTCCACGCGCGAGGCGTCCACGCCCACAGCTACAGCGGGACGCTCCTGCATGAGCCCTGGGAGCTGCTGACCAAGAACAACACCGGCTACAAGGTCTTCACGCCCTTCTACAACGCGTTGCGCGACAGCGAGATCCGGCCTCCGTTGCCCGCGCCACAGGCACAAGAACCCCTCCCGGACACTAATCTTCCCGCCAGCGACGAGTTGGAGAGCTTGGAATTATTGCCGGCTTTGGACTGGATTCACGGGCTCGCCGCGCAATGGGAACCCGGAGAAGCGCCTGCGCGCCAACGCCTGGAGCAGGTGCTGGAATCGATCGCCGAAGACTACCCGGAGCACCATGACCGCCCCGATCTGGACGGAACGTCTGCCCTCTCCCCCGCCTTGCGCTGGGGGCATGTCAGCGCAAGCCAGATGTGGGAGGCGCTGGGCCGTCTGGCCGCCGTAAATCCCGAGGCTTCCGACGGTGCCACCGCGATGCGCCGCCAGCTCGCCTGGCGGGATTTCTGCTGGCACCTGTACTACCATCACCCGCAGCTTCCGGAGCGGAATCTGCGTGCGCAGTTCGATCATTTCGACTGGGCCTGGCCTGAGGCAGACCCGCAGGCCGCGGAATATATGAGCTGTTGGCAACAAGGACGCACCGGTTTCGGTCTAGTGGACGCCGGCATGCAGCAGCTTTGGCAGACCGGATGGATGCATAACCGGGTGCGGATGGTGGCAGCCAGCCTGCTGGTCAAGAACCTGCAAGTGCATTGGAAGGTCGGCGAGCGCTGGTTCTGGGACACCTTGGTAGATGCGGATCTCGCCAGCAATACTGCCAATTGGCAGTGGGTCGCTGGAAGCGGCGCCGACGCGGCACCGTACTTCAGGGTGTTCAACCCGGAACTGCAGGCCAAGAAATTCGATCCCCAGGGAAGCTACACGGCTCGATTCGCGCCGCTGGCCGCGGAGCCCATTGTGGACCTGAAGCAATCGCGGCAGGCTGCATTGGATGCTTACGAGCAGATGAAACTCAGCTCATAGTCGCGAAGCGTCTGGCAGCGAGAAGATGAAGCCCGCAGATCCACGATGACCTGCTATTCGCTGTTTCGGCCCAACGCATCTTCGGCTCGCTCTCTCAACGCATCAGCTTCCTTGCCGAGGGATCCAGAGCGTCCCCAACCGAACACCAATGCGAAAACGCCTACCGCATCCTTGGGTGCCTCCGGTGCCGGCAAATAAGTCCAATCAAGACCAATCCGCCTTCCGTCCTTCTCCGAAGAACTTCTACAGGGTTCCTTCCGGAACCCGCAGAACTCGACACGGACTAGAATCCGTGTCCCAGGAAGGACTGATTGCCATGCGCACATCGCCTAACCGCTTGCTCGCAACGATTTTCGGGGCCGTGTACCTCCTTGTCGGCCTGCTCGGGTTCCTTGTCACTGCCGGCGTGGATTTCTTCGCAACAGAGGGCGGGAAGCTGATCATTTTCGAGGTCAATCCACTTCACAACGTCATCCACCTGGCCATCGGCGCAGCACTGCTCATCGCTGGGCTCGGATCCGTGCGTGCTTCCAAGCTCGCCAACACCACGGTGGGCGCCGTCTACCTCCTGGTTGGCATCCTCGGCCTCTTCTTGGCCTCTACAGCACTGAACATCATTGCCCTGAACGGTGCGGATAACGTCCTGCATCTAGCCAGCGCGATTGTCCTGCTGTCGGTAGGCCTGTCCCAGGACCGGACGCCAGCAGCCCATACTGCACGGTCATGATTTCCCATGAGGCCACGGAGCCTGCCACCGAACCTGCCATCCAAGGGCGAGATGTAGTTGCGAGCTCCGTTGCCTTCGGCGGCCTCTATGCCGGGATCGCCGGACTGGGAGTCGCGGCGCTGGCCGCGGCCTCCTCCGCCAGCCTGGCATCGGCATTCGGGGTCGGGTCCGCCCCGGCACCGTGGTGGGCGTGGCTCGGCGCGATAGCATCCGCGGCCTGGGCCGGGGTGGCGCTGGTGTACGCCGTTGCCAGCCTGCTGAAGGCAGCGGCCCCTGCCGTGAAGCTTGCGGTCCCCTGCCTGGCGCTCGTCTCCTCCGTGCATTTAGCCAGCATTGTTGCCGGCCTTTGGGGGTTCCCGGAGGGAGCGAAGAATCTGGATCTCACGATTGCTTCCTTGCTGCTGCTTGAGCTGTCGGTGCTGGCGGTCTTCGTGTGGCAGCGCAAGCGGCGGAAGAACTATCCGCACCGGGCAGTGCGTTCCAGCAGCCTAGTTGTCCTCGGGAGCATGTTTGCCGGTTCGGTTGCGGTTGCGGCGGTTGCCAGTTTGGGGTTGGCAGCTTCGTCCGCTGGAGAACTCGCGGTACCGCATTCCGAGCACGGCGCTCATCGTTCGGGAGACATCGACCCGGGAATCATTGGGAAAATGAAACAGGCAGACCACCACCACTAGCCGCAGCCAGGGGGCCAGTGCCAGTGATCCAACTGGCCCCGATAGCTGCAGGCTAGGCCCGCGGATCAACAATGATCTTCACGTGTTCCTCATTGTTGTTGATCAGCTGGTCGAACCCTTCGGAAACCAGCTCGTCGAGCCCGATGCGCCCGGTGATGAACGGGGCCAGGTCCAGTTTGCCGCTTTGCACCAGGGCAATGGTGTCCGGATGGTCATTGGCGTAGCCGATGGTGCCGCGCAGGTCGATTTCCTTCAAGACCAGCTTGGGCATGTCCACTTGCGGCTTATGCCCCCAAATCGAAACGTTGACGATCACCCCGCCGGGAGCCACCGCGTCCAGGAGCATATCCAGCACCACCGGGACCGAGGAGCACTCGAATCCGGCATCGGCCCCGCGTCCTCCGGTCGCCTCGCGCACCTTGTCCGCCACGTCCCCGTCCCTCGGATCAAAGACCTCGTCGGCAACCCCGGTTTCCCGCGCCTTGGCCTTGCGGGCCTCGGAGAGTTCCGAGATGTAGACCGTCAGCCCTTTGGCCTTAAGCACCGCTGCGGTCAGGAGGCCGATCGGGCCGGCACCGCCCACGATGGCTATCTGCCCTGCCTGGACGCCGGAGCGGACGAAGGCGTGGTGGGCCACCGACAGCGGCTCGATCAGCGCGGCCTCATCCAGGGGAATCTTGCCGATCGGATGCACCCAGCGGCGTTCCACGACAATTTTCTCCGATAGCCCTCCGCCGCGACCGCCCAGGCCGATGAAGTTCATGTCCTCGGAGAGCTGGTACTGCTGGCCCTTGCCGGTGTCCACATCTTCATGGATGATGTACGGTTCCACCACGACGTGCTCGCCGACTTCAAGTCCGGTGACGCCCTCGCCCAGGGCGGTAATGGTTCCGGAGAACTCATGGCCCATGGTCACCGGCGCGCTCTCTCCCGAGATCGGGTGCGGATGCCCGGCCGGCGGGATGAAGATCGGGCCCTCCAGGTATTCGTGCAGATCGGTGCCGCAGATGCCGCACCAGGCCACGTCGATGGCCACCGTTCCGGGCTTCAGCACCGGCTCATCGATGTCCTCGATCCGGATGTCCTTCTGGCCGTAGTACCGTGCTGCGCGCATGGCTCCCCCTCGATTCTTCTGCCTGTTGCCGACCGGCCCGATCCCGGCCGGCCATTCCAGCTCCAAGCTACTGCGGCAGCCAAGGTTTGGGAACCGTTGCAAGAGGTTTCATCCGATGGCACCGGCAAGCCATCCAGCCAAAGCCCAGCCAGCAGTGCGCGGCCTGTTCGCGGCGCACAATGGACTATGGACATCATGTCGGCGGCGCAGCGTTCGGCGCTCATGTCGCGCATCTCCAGCAAGAACACCGGACCGGAACTGGTCCTGCGCCGGTTGCTGCATGCCGCCGGGTACCGCTACAGCGTGCACGGCGTCCTGCCCGCACGGCAAGTTGCCCAGCTGCGTGCTGCGCATCCCGGCATCCCGCTGCGGGGCGGAAAGCTTCCCGGATCCCCGGATCTGGTCTTCAGCGCCCGGCGCAAGGCCATCTTCGTCAACGGCTGCTTCTGGCACGGCCACGACTGCCCGGTGGGCCAGCGGCGCCCCGCATCCAATACCGGGTACTGGAACCCCAAGCTGGATGCCAACATCGCCCGGGACCAGCGCAATCGCGATAGCCTGGCGGCACTTGGCTGGGAATCGCTGACGCTCTGGGAATGCGAGCTGAAGGCGATGGATGGCGTCTTGGACAGGGCAGCAAGTTTCCTCGGACCGGTACGGATCCTGCCGGGCAGCCCCGGCGGGCAGGACCCGTCCCAGGGCACCGGTGTTGGCTAAGATCAAAGAGTCCGCCCGATCTGCCCGCAGCGCACCTGCCCGTTCCCCGAGGTCCATGAAAACCAGCACGTCCCGCTTCGAAGTCCCGGTACTGCTGGGAACCCAGACGCTGTTCAATATCGGCTTCTACGCCGTGGTTCCCTTTCTTGCCGTAGTGCTGGCCGACGACTTCCTGCTGGCAGGCGCCGCGGTGGGCCTGATCCTGGGCATCCGGACTTTCGCCCAGCAGGGCCTCTTCCTGGCCGGAGGCAGCCTGGCCGATCGCTTCGGCGCCCGGCGCATGATCCTCATTGGCTGCGCAGTGCGCGCCGCCGGGTTCTTCACGCTGGCCGCCTCCCTATCCTTGGGTGACCCGAAGCTCTGGTTGTTCATCCTTGGCACATTGCTCACCGGATTCGGCGGGGCACTTTTCTCTCCGGGCCTGAGCATTCTGGTGGGTGCGGCCCAGACCGCGCGCGACAGGGGCCAGCCCACGGGAGCCAAGCGGGCCACGCTCTTTGCGTGGCTGAGCGTCACCGGAGAAATCGGCGCGGTGGCCGGACCGTTGGTGGGAGCGGCACTGTGGGACTGGGGGTTCGTGGCCGTTGCAGGTTTCGGGGCAATCTTCTTCATCGCCATCGGACTGTTCCTGGCTGCGGCATTGCGCCGCTACGCTCCGGAAGGCACTTCACCGGATCATGCCGGGCCACGAGCCAAGCGGCAGGCCCGGCCTGGCAGCCTGCGCCGATGCCTGGCGGACCGGAAATTCGTGGCCTTCTGCGCCTTGCATGCCTCTGACCTGCTGGCATACAACCAGCTCTATTTGGCCATTCCCCTGGAATTGGAACGCACGGGTCTGCCCACCCAGTGGCTGGGACTGGTTTTCGCGTGGATCTCCGTGCTGACCCTGGGCTTGCAATTGCCCATCGCATGGCTCGCCGCACGGATCGGCGCGGCAGCGACCCTGCGTTGCGGATATGTCTCCAGCGCCCTGGGTTTCGGCGTACTCGCCTTTCTCCCCGCCACGGCTTTTGGCGAGAATACCGCGGCGGTACGCATATTGTGCGCGGTCACCCTGCTGGCCTTGGGGCATATGAGCGTGCACCCTGCAGCTCTTTCGCTCGTTCCCGGATTCGCCGGACACCGGGGTACCGGATCCTACTTCGGCTTGCTGTCCAGTTGCGGCGGCCTGGCGGTGCTACTGGGGAATTTGCTGGTGGGCTGGCTCTTGTCCCAGGCCGGCCAGGGCCACGTCCCCGGATTCCTGCCGTGGCTGGTTCTCATCATTCCGCTGGTCGTTGCTTCTTGGCTTGGCGCATCGCTCCTGAGGCGTTCAGGCCTGCAGACCCAGGGTGCGTGAACTGCGACACATGACGCGCTGCCCTCGCAGAATTTCCACGGGGCACCCCAAGTTTGCACTACTCAGCTTCCACTCTTTCCAGGCTCTCTGCGGGGGCTTTTCCTCCGCTTTCCCTGCCGGGTCATAATCAGCAAAACGAGGCAACTAATTAGGGTACGCTTACCGAGGTTCTATTGCATTAGATGCCAATCCATCACGTAATACCGAAGGATTTCCATGAAACTTGGACGATTGAGCGTTGCCGCAGGTTTTGCGGCCATTGCCCTGGCGCTGACCGCCTGCAGCTCCACCTCTGCGAGCTCCGCCCCGGAACAAGCCGCGGACTCGGAAGCCCGCGTGGTCGTGGCCAATTTCCGGGCCCCGGTATCCAACTGGGCGTTGGAAAGCGACGACGCCTATGTGCTCTCCATCGCCGGTTGCTTGGAAACCCTGGCCAAATACAACCAGAGCACCAAAACCGTTGAACCGATGCTCGCTGCTTCCTGGAAGCAGTCCTCGGATACCGAATGGGATTTCGAGCTGCGCAAGAACGTACTGTTCCAGGATGGCACCGCCATGGATGCCAAGGCCGTTGCCGGCTCGCTGAACCACGTCCTTGAGGCCACCGCTCCAGCCCGTGCGGTGAACCCCAAGACCATCAAGAAGGTCCAGGCCCTCGACGCTGATACCGTGCGCGTCACCACACCCGCCGCGGATCCGTTGCTGCCCTACCGCATGGCCAGCGTGAACGCCGGAGTGCTTTCCCCTGCCGCGTACACCGGCAAGGGCATCGACCCGATGAAGCACTGCACCGGACCATTTGCCCCGGTCTCCGAAAAAGCCGGGCAGTCCCTGACCTTGGACCGCAACGCGAATTACTGGGACGGAGAGGTGAAGCTGGCCGGCGGCGAAATCCGCTACATCACCGAAGGCGCCACCCGCGCCACCCAGGTCCAGACCGGAGAAGCGGACATTTCCATGTCCATCCCGACCACCAGCCTGGCGGCTCTGGAAGCCGATAGCAAGATCAGCGTGCTCAAGGCCGACTCGCCTCGCACCTCGACCTTGTACCTGAACAACTCGCGCGCTCCATTCGAGAGCCGGGAGCTGCGCAAGGCCGCCACCATGGCCCTGGATCTACCGGCCATGGCCGCCAGCATCTACGAAGGCGCAGCGCAGCCTGCCACCGGCCCCTTCGCCCCGAGCGAGCCCTGGGCCAACCCGGATCTGGCCGTACCGCAGGTGAATATCGAAGAAGCCAAGAAGCTGGTGGAAGCTTCCGGATACCAGCAGGACAAGCCGCTGGAAATCATTGCGATCACCGAACGCGCGGAGTTCGCCGGCGTGGGGGCCATCATCCAGGAGCAGCTCAAGCAGATCGGCTTGCAGGCCAATGTGGTGACCAAGTCCTACGGCGCCGCAGAACCCGATGTGCTGGCCGGCAACTACGACATGATCCTCAGCCAGCGCAACCGGATGATCGACATTGCCGATCCGATCGGCTTCCTGCAGTCCGACTACACCTGCGAGGGCGGCTACAACCTGAGCCACTACTGCAACAAGGACTACGACCAGCTGATCGGCCAGGCAATGGCAGAGAAGGACGAGGCCCAGCGCCACGACCTGTACCGCCAGGCAGGCAATCTGCTCGCCGACGATGCAGCGAACGTCTGGCTGGTCAACGAGCAGGCTATCGACGGCGTGGGAGCCAAGGTCCAGGGCTACGTCCAGGACCCGCTGACTCGCTACGTGCTGACCAAGGATCTGGCGAAGACCAGCTAGCGTGTCTCCTCTAGCCACCATGCTGCGCCGGGCCATTGGACTCGGCGCAGCAGTTCTGCTTTCATCCTTCGCGGTATTCCTGGTCCCCTTCGTTTCCCCCGGGGACCCCGTGCGGTCCTTGCTGCGCGCCCGCATGGACATCGGGGCCGCCGACGAGGCAACGGTGCAGGCCTACGCACAGCAATTCGGCCTGCACGACCCGATGCTGGTGCAGTTCGGACGGTGGCTGGGCCGGTTCGCCACTGGAGACATGGGCATCTCGCATATCAGCGGCACCCCGGTAGCCGACCAGGTGCTGCCGGCCATTGGCGTCACCCTGTCCTTGGCCGGCAGCGCGTTGGTGGTGGCCATCGCCGTGTCCATTGTCTTGGGAGTGCTGTCGGCCACCCGTGCCGGGAGGTGGCCCGATAGGCTGATCACCTCGGCGACCCATGCGTTGATTGCCATCCCCGAATATGCGCTGGCTCCGCTGCTGGTCCTGCTCTTCGCGGTGCGCTTCTCGCTGCTTCCCTCGGCCGGTTTCGAATCCCCGGCCTCGATGGTGCTGCCGGTCTTCATTCTGGCCTTGCGCCCCATCAGCTTCTTCACCGTCGCGGTGCGCTCTGGGGTGCGCCAGGCATTGGACTCCGAGCACGTGCTGGCCGCCCGCGCCCGCGGGCTGAGCAGCACCCAGGGGCTGGTCCGCCATGTGGTTCCCCACGGTTTGCTGCCGCTGTGGACCATGGTGGGTGTCTGGTTTGCCGGGCTGCTGGGCGGGTCGGTCATCGTGGAAGTCATCTTCGCCATTCCCGGAATGGGCCGGCTGATCTTCGACTCCATCGTCGATGCCGATATCCCGGTCGCCCAGGGTGGCGTGGTGGTGGTCGTCACCTGTGCTGTAGTGGTGACCGGAATCGTTGACCTGGTGCACAGGATCAGCGATCCCAATGTGAGGATTGGTGTACGACATGGCTAGGAATCATTCCAGGGAAATCCTGCTTTTCCCTCCCGCGTTCATCTTGCTGGCGGTGGTCGTCCTGACCATCGCCGCTCCGTGGATTTCCCCCTACAACCCCGACGCCCAGAACCTGGCGGACCGGTTGCAAGGTCCCAGCCTGTCCCATCTGCTGGGCACCGATGCCCTGGGCCGCGACACCTTGAGCAGGGTGCTGCACGGTGGCCGGTTCTCGCTATCGGTAGCACTGATCACCACGCTGTTCGCACTGCTGGTTGGCACCGCACTGGGCCTGCTCAGCGCGGTGCGCGGCGGGTGGCTGGATGAGGTCTTCCTGCGCGTGAACGACTTGCTGCTCGCGCTGCCCGAAATCGTGATTGCGCTGCTGATCATCGCGGTCATGGGCCCCGGATTCTTCACCATGGTGCTTTCCGTGGGCGTGGTGGCATGGACCCCCACCGCACGGTTGGTGCGTTCCATGACGGCCCAGGCCTTATCCACCCACCATGTCGAAGCCTCCAGGCATGTCGGTGCTTCGCGCTGGTTCATCCTGCGCCACCACGTGCTGCCCTTCGTGGCTGGACCGGTGCTGGCCCAGGCGGCATTGCGCTTCGGTCTGCTGCTCGTATTGCTCGGCTCCTTGTCCTATCTGGGCATCGGCGTCCAGCCGCCGCAGTCCGACTGGGGTTCAATGCTCGCCGAAGCCCAGCCCCATGCCATCCGCTCCCCTTGGGGCCTGATTGCGCCGGGCGCAGCCATCTTCCTGGTCAGCTTCTGCGTCACCCTGCTGGGCAATCGAATCACCCACGTGCTGGGCGGGCAGGACGTGCTGGCCACCGACGCCAAGGCGGAAGCCCATGACTAGAGAACTTGAATTCATTGACCTTTCGGTCAGCTCCGGCGATCAGCGATTGCTTTCCGAGGCACGCGGCGCCCTGCGAGCGGGCGAATTGGTGGCGGTTGTCGGGCGTTCCGGTTCCGGCAAGACGCTGCTCACCAAGGCGATCATCGGCCTGCTGCCCCAGCAGTTGCGTGCCGAGGGGCAGATCCTGCTTGACGGCCTGCGCCTTGACCAGCTGGGCGAGAAGGCCATGGACTCGGTGCGCGGACGGCGTATCAGCATGCTGTTCCAGCAGCCCAAGCGCGTGATGAACCCGCGGCTGACCATCCGCGCGCATCTGCTTGAAGCCCTGGGAGCCCACGGCTGGGGCAAAGCCCGCCAGCACGAGCAGCAGGTGCTGTCCTTGCTCGAAGAAGTAGGCCTGTCCCCTGCCCAGCAGATTGCCGGCCAGCGCCCGGACCAGCTTTCCGGCGGGATGGCCCAACGCGCCATGCTGGCCATCGCCTTGGCCGCTGACCCGGAGTTCATTTTGGCTGATGAACCAACGTCATCCTTGGACTCGATTCTCAAGGCCGAAGTGCTGCAATTGTTGCGCCGCAAGCAGCAGGAACGTGGAGTGGGCGTCCTGTTCATCACCCACGACATCGCCAGCATCCAGCACATCGCAGACCGCGTCGTAGTAGTCAGCGACGGGCAAATTGTGGACCAGTGCCCCACCGCGCAGATCTTTTCCAGGGACCGTCACGCCAAGACACGCGAGCTGGTGGAAGCCAGCTTGCCTCCCCTGCGCACGCCACGCGTTAAGGATTCCGCATGCTTGCTGGAAGCGGTGGATGCGGGCAAGAACTACACGCGCCGCGCGAAGGGACCGGCAGCATTGAATCCCACAAGCTTGCGCCTGCACGGCGGCCAGGTCTTAGGAGTGGTGGGCCGCTCCGGCTCGGGCAAGAGCACCTTCGCCCGGCTGCTGGCCGGGTTGGAAGAGCCGACGACCGGACGGATCATCGATACGCACCGCAATGGCGAAGCAACACGGGTGCAGGTCATTGCCCAGGAACCGTACTCGTCCTTCGATCCTCGGCTTTCCCTCCGCACGTCGATGAGCGCGGCGGTGCACCGGCTGCCGGCAACCCAGGCCGGCGAGCGCATGGCGCAAGCCATGGCCCAGGTGGGATTGGCCGAGCAATTACTGGATCGTAGGCCGGGCCAGTGCTCCGGCGGCCAGCTCCAGCGCCTGGCCATCGCGCGGGCGCTGCTGACCGACCCCCAGGTATTGATCTGCGATGAGTCCACCTCGGCACTGGATTCGGTAGCCCAGCGCCACATCCTCGACCTGCTGCTTGATTTGCGCGAGCGCATGGGGCTGAGCCTGGTGGTCATCTCCCACGACATGGACGTGATCCGCTACGTGAGTGACGACGTGGCAGTGTTCTACGAGGGCGAGCTGGTGGAGCATCGTCCGCTCAACGAGTTCCTGGGCAATGCGGAACACCAGCACAGCAAGGATCTCGTGACCGCACTGGATATCACTGCGGCGGTTCCTGCTGCCGGCTGATTTCTGCTCGCGTAAGAAAACCCGGAACTCTTGTGCCCTGACTTGGACCGCTTATAGATTAATGGACTATGACCGACAGTTCGCAGAAGAATCCGTCCATTACCCGCCGGTTGCCATTGCTGGCCCTATGCGCAGCCTTGTTCCTTGCAGGCTGTTCGGCTCCAGCCCCGGATTCCGGCGACGCCCAGGAGCCAGCTTCCGAGAGCACCCGACTGGCCAGCGTAGCTGAAGCCGGAACGCTGAAGGTCTGCACCACCGGGGACTACCGGCCGTTCACCTATCTTGACCCGGACACCGGGCAATGGTCGGGAATCGACATCACGATGGCCAAGAATCTTGCCGAGTCGATGGGCGCAGAGCCCGAGTTCATCCAGACCTCATGGAAGGACTTGATGCCGGACTTCCTCTCCGAATGCGATATCGCCGTGGGCGGGGTATCCATTTCCATGGAACGCGCCCAGCAGGCCTACTACAGCGAAGCCACCCTGGACGAGGGCAAGACGCCCATCACCTTGTGCGAGAACGTGGAGAAGTACGACACGGTCAAGGAAATCAACCAGCCCGGGGTCCGTTCCATCACCCCGATTGGCGGGACCAACGAGAAGTTCGCTGATGCGAACTACCCGAAGGGCGAGATCATCCGTTTCGAGGACAACAACAAGATCTTCGATGAGATCATTGCCGGGCGTGCCGACGTGATGACCACCGACGCCTCGGAGACCCGCTGGGTGGCCAACGAGCACCCCGAGCTGTGCGCGGTGCACCCGGATCAGCCATTCAATTTCTCCCAGAAGGCGTACCTGCTGCCGCTGGGCGATGACGAGTTCCAGGAATACGTGAACCAGTGGCTGAACATGGCCAAGAACGATGGGACTCTCGCGGCTGCCGAGAAGCCCTGGTTCGGATAGCCGCCGCCAGAACATGACAATAGGCCAGCGGCCACGCCCCGAACTTTCTCGGGGCGTGGCCGCTGGCTTCTTCTTTTCCTTGTACTGGCACAAGTCAGGAACTGCTAATGCATGTGGCTGCCACCGTTGATGTCAATGGTGGTGCCGGTCAGGTAGGAAGCACCTTCTGAGGCTAGGAAGCCAATGACCGATGCGACTTCCCCAGTGGCTGCGGTGCGCCCAATGGGGATGCCCGCGGCAATGGCCGCCTCCTGCTCGTCGGTGCTGCCAACACGGATGTTGGTATCCACAGCGCCCGGCGCAATCGCATTGACGGTGACGCCGCTGGCCGAGATTTCGCGGGCCAGCGCCTTGGTGAACCCGAGGATTGCCGCTTTCGCCGAGGAATAGGGGACTTTGCCGAAGACTCCGCCGCCCCGCTGGGCAGAGACAGAGGACATGTTGATCACACGTCCCCATCCGCTCTCGATCATTTCCGGCAGGAATGCCTTAGTCACCAGGTACGTGCCCGTGGCGTTGACGTTCATGATCTTGTTCCAGATCTCCAAAGTCGTATCCAGGAAATCCACCGGGGAGGTAATCCCCGCGATGTTCACGACGGCACCGGTAGGAGGCAGTTCCCCCGCGGCGACGCGGGCTGCCACCGCCGCCTGGGCCGCGGCGACCGAGGATTCGTCGGCAACGTCGATCTGGTGGCCGAATGCCGGCACGCCAAATTCCTCTGCAATCTCCGTGGCTACGCGCTCGGATGCGGAGTGGTCCAGATCCAGAATCGCTATGCCCCAGCCTTCCCGGGCCAGGTGCCGGGCGGTTTCGATGCCGATCCCCTGTGGCGAGGTGGCACCGGTTAGTACTGCAGTGCGCTGGGTTTGATTCATCGGATTCCTGCTTTCAATACGGCCCGCCCGAACAACGATGAGGCGAACTTGGTGGTTGCGGTGCTCTGCTCTGGACAAACGCACCAGAAGTTTGTGGTGCACACCACGATAGTTTTGTTTACTGTTGACAGTCAACTGTTAAATTTTCTCTTGACAGAACTTGTGCCGTCGCTCACACTTCTATTAGTGTTGACTGTCAACAATGAAAATTGCCCGCATCCCACAACTCACGAAGGGAGCCACTCATGAGCAGCGAAGCTCTAGAAATGCGTGGCCCGATCCACGGCACCAAGGACGCCAAGCGCGTCGCGATAGGCTCCAGCGTTGGAGCCACCATTGAAACCTACGATTTCATCGGCTTCGGCACCGCGGCCGCCCTGTATTTCGGACACGTATTCTTCCCCGGCGCTGACCCGCTCACGGGAACGCTTGCATCCTTCGCCACTTTGGGCGTAGGTTTCGCTGCCCGGCCCTTGGGCGGGATCATCGGCGGCCATCTCGGTGACAAGATCGGGCGCAAGCCGGTGCTTGTCACCTCGCTGATCGTCATGGGCCTTGCTACATTCTTCATCGGCGTGCTGCCCACCTACGAGCAGGTCGGCGTGCTGGCTCCAGCGCTTCTGGTCTTCGTGCGCATTGTCCAGGGCCTGGCCTTCGGCGCCGAATGGGGCGGGGCAATCCTGATGACCTACGAACACGCGCCATGGAAGCAAAAGGGCAGGTTCACCGGGATTGTCCAGTCCGGATTCCCGGTAGGGCTGCTGCTGGCCAATCTGGTGTTCCTGGTCAGCGTGCAGTTGCCTGGCGACTGGGGATGGCGTGTTCCGTTCCTGGCCAGCCTGCTGCTGGTGATCGTGGGACTGGTCATCCGTTCGAAGGTCCCGGAGTCCCCGGTCTTCGATGACGTGAAGAAATCAGGGCAGATCGTCAAGTCGCCGATCAAGGATGTCATCCGCACCGACTGGCGCAATATCCTGCGCGGCATCGGGCTGCGCATTGCCGAGACCGCGGGCTACGCGGTCTCCATCACCTACATGATCTCCTACTTGCACACCACTGGCTTGGCCGCGAACTGGCAGACGCTGACCGCCTTGAGCATCGCCTCGGCCATCGGCATCTACGCGACCTACCGCTGGGGCCGGCTCACCGACCGCGTTGGACGTCGCACCGTCTACCTCTTCGCTTGCGCCTTTGCCGCGCTCTTCGGCATTCCGATGTTCCTCATGGTCAACACCGGCTCGTTCCTGATGATCATTGCCACGATCGTGATCTCCTATGCCATCTGCCAGAACTCCATGGCAGGTGCCCAGGGGGCCTGGTTCCCGGAGCTCTTCCAGGCCAAGACCCGCTCCTCCGGCGCCTCATTGGCTTACCAGATTTCGGCCATGGTTTCCGGTTTCACCCCGTTCATCACCACTTTGCTTTTCATGCAGTTCGGCTGGATGGGCCCGGCCGCGCTCTTCATCGGCTACGCGCTAATCGGCCTGTGGGCGGCTCTGGTGACCAAGGAAACCTGGGGCCCTCGCGAACGCCACCTTGCTGACCAAGCCATCGCCGAGAATCCGCAGGCAAGTTGCGTCTGACCCGGTGAGCCAACCCGAACCCCGACCCGTTGAATTCCTGAAAGGACTTCCCATGGCAATTGCAGCCACCGACAACCAGACGCTGACTTTGGGCCAGCGCACCGAAAGGGTCCGCGACGCCGCCTACCGCATCCGCCACCACTCGCTGAACATGGGCGAGGTGCAGGGCCAAGGATATGTAGGTCAAGCATTGGGCGCTGCGGACATGTTCGCGGCCGTCTACGCGGACCAGCTGGACTTCCGTCCGGCAGAACCTGACTGGGAAGACCGCGATCGCTTCCTGCTTTCCACCGGCCACTACGCCATCGGCTTCTATGCCGCATTGGCCGAAGCGGGCATCATCCCGGTGGAAGAGCTGGAAACCTACGGGTCGGACGATTCGAGGCTTCCGATGTCCGGGATGTCCACCTACACCCCGGGCATGGAAATCTCCGGCGGCTCGCTGGGGCACGGCCTGTCCATCGCGGTGGGCATGGCCCTGGGCCTGCGCCACCAGAACAGGACCCAGCGGGTGATCAATTTCCTCTCCGACGGCGAACTCGATGAAGGCTCCACTTGGGAAGCGGCCATGGGTGCCGCACACCACCAGCTGGGCCATCTGACGGCCATGGTGGACATCAATGCCCTGCAAGCCGATGGCGCGACCGCCGGCGTGCTGCGCACCGAACCGGTCACCGAGAAATGGGAAGCCTTCGGCTGGTATGCCCAGCGGATCAACGGCAATGACCCGCGAGCGCTGCTGCAGGCCTTCGACAACATCGCGGCCCAAGCGGCCCTCGCCTCGCGCCCCTCGGTCATCCTGTGCGACACCAAGGTAGGCCGCGGCGTTCCGCTGCTGGAAAACCGCGAGAAAGCCCACTTCATGCGCATTGAAGACAACGAATGGCAGATCTGCCGCGACCAACTCACCGAAGGCTTCGAAGGGATCAACTCCTAAATGTCTGCCACCGCTAAACCACGACTGAAAACCTCGGCCATGATTGCCTCCTTCGCGGAGCCCGGCCAGAAGACCGCGCCAGCGCCTTTCGGCCATGCCCTGGCCAAGGCGGCCGAGCAGGATCCGCGCATTGTGGGCCTGACTGCCGATCTGGGCAAGTACACGGATATGCACATCTTCGCCCAGCAGCATCCCGAGCGCTTCTTCCAGATGGGCATGGCCGAGCAGCTGCTGTTCGGGGCCGCCGCGGGCTTCGCCGAAACCGGCATGATCCCCTTTGCTTCCACCTATTCGGTGTTCGCGGCCCGGCGGGCCTATGACTTCCTGTGCCTGGATATCGCCGAGCCGAACCTCAATGTGAATATCGTGGGCGGCCTGCCCGGGCTGACCACCGGCTATGGCCCGAGCCACCAGGCCACCGAGGACATTGCCATCTTCCGCGGGATGCCGAACCTGACCATCGTGGATCCCTGCGATTCGGTGGACATCGAGCAATCGGTGCCGCAGCTAGCGGCTTCTGAAGGGCCAACCTACCTGCGCCTGCTGCGCGGCAAGGTGCCTACCGTCCTGGATGAATACGACTACAGCTTCGAATTGGGCAAGGCAAAAGTACTACGCGGTGGACGTGACGTCGTCTTCGTCTCCAGCGGCCTGATGACCATGCGCGCGCTGGACGCCGCGAAGGAACTGGCCAAGCACAACGTGGATGTTTCGGTGGTGCACTCCCCCACCATCAAGCCCTTCGACTCGGAAACAGTCCTGAAGGAGGTCAGCGGGGACCGCCTGGTGGTCACACTGGAGAACCACTCGGTCATCGGCGGGTTGTTCGAAACTCTGGCTTCCACCATGATCCGCGGCGGTGTTTCCTCTAAGGTCGTTCCCATCGGCCTGCCCGATGAGTTCTTGGATGCGGGCGCATTGCCAACACTCCATGACCGCTATGGGTTGTCGATCAGCGCGATTGTGTCCAAGGTCCTCTCCGAACTCGGCTAGCTCGCCGGGTAATCCACCAGAACGATCGCCTTTGGCGGGTGCGTTGCTCTCGACGCACCCGCCAAAGGCGCTAAAATCAACAGTTAACAATCAACAGTTGATCTCCAAGATTGAGGGGCGCTTTATGGCTATGGCCGATTCTTCCTTGGTGGGGCTTCGGAAAAAGAGCCTGCGCGAGCAGGCTCTGATCGCCCTGCGCCGCGCCATCACGACCGGTGAACTGGAGCAAGGCACCCATCTGGTGGAAACAGAGCTGTCTGCCTCCATGCAGATCAGCCGCGGCACCTTGCGCGAAGCCTTGCGCCAGCTGGAGCAGGAAGGCCTGGTCTCCGCAGGCGAACGCGGCCGGTTGTCAGTTCGCCACCTGGACAACAAGGAAATCCAGGACATCTTCGCGGTGCGTGCCTCGCTGGAAACCCTGGCGGCAACGACGTTGCTGCAGCGCGAAGACCTTTCAGACGCTCTCGCGCAACTGCGCTCCGCGGTCAGCACCATGGAGCAACTCGAGGGCCATGAAATCGAGGAGCGGATCGAAGCGGATCTCGAGTTCCACCGCACTCTGTGCCGGCTGTCTGAGAATGACACCTTGCTGCATGCCTGGGAGCAGCTTGAGGGCTCCATCCGCATGTCAATCATGTTCGGCGGCTACGAACGCGGGGTGCGCAATATGGATGTCGCACGGCATTTCAAGCTGGTGGACACCATCGAAGCTGGCGACAGGGCCGCGGTCAGCGCGGAAATCTCCGAGCATATGCGCATTGCCGCCGAAACCCTGATGGGCTCATAGGAATCTTCTGCGGTCTGCCCATCTCGCTCCTCGAGGTGTTTGTGCTACGCCTCGATGCGGCGGGGCCCAACCGGACTTGTACCGGTTACGGTAATACGGTCTGGAAAGCCGGACGTTCATCGAACAAAGCGTTCAGTCGCCCCTGACAATGGTGCCGGACGGGATCGTTGATCCGCTCCTTTTTCCACGTGCTGCTCCTCGACTGGTTACGTCGCCACCACGAACCACCAAGCGGATAGTGATAGCAACACGGATCCTTACTATCATTTTCTAAGAAAGTGATAGTAAGGGGAATGCATACCATCGCTTTGGAGGGACCCATAGCCGGCTCCCTTTACGCCTGGCCTGCGTTCAGCTCCCCTATTTTGAGGTACCAAGAGCACTTCTGACTGCCGAAAATCCTCATACTCTTTTCCGGTGCTGAAGTTCGGCGATCGTGATGACCTGGACTTTGCGCAAATGAAAAAGCTCATCAAGAGCGATTTAACGCAAAAGCTTTCGCTATTGAAACCTCCCTGTTGCCCAGTGACCTAAGCCTACGCGCACGTTCATTCACATTAATCAATGTGAACAAACGTATACTTTCGTAAAAGTGTACGTATATTCACCTTCTTGATTGTGCACGTACGTTCACTTATAATAATGTGTATATACGTGCACAACAGGAGGTTTCATGAATCGCGACGTTTCGACCCAAAAGGAACTCGGAGCATTCGTGCATGATGCCCGGATGAAACTCGGCCTCACTCAAGAAGCCCTAGCCGACCGCGCAGGCGTTTCGCGCAAATGGCTTATAGGCCTGGAGCAGGGTGTACGCACGAGAGCTGAACTCGGCAAGGTGTTAGATACCTTTGAAGCACTCGGGATATCAATAAATCTTTCTTTCAATGCTGAACCCGAAATCGAGTCATCAGATGAAGACCGCTACCATTCGATAGCTCGTATCTCTCCGGCCGCGTCGGAAGCAATTAGAAAAGCCTCGAGTTTGGATCAGTCCTCTTTCCCAAGATTGGCACCCTCGAACATAGGTCAATCGGCCTTCCGAAAACTAGCCGCATCGGGGCTCGGCGAATCCTCATTCCAAAAGTTCGCCAAAGAACTGCGCAACCAAACAGGCATCCGAAACCTAGCCGCCTCCGATCTCGGTCAATCGGCGTTGCAACAGTCCCTTAGAAAAGGGTTGCCTAGTTCAGATGCTTCGACTTTCGATCGCAACTCAAGCACCGCGAACGACGTAGAAAGCGAGCAGGATCAAGCACTTCTTGATAATGACGAATGCAATGAACCGGACAATAAAGATGAGAACAACGAACAGGGCCCGCGATGAAAGAACTCGTGACCTTTTTATACGGGCAGCCTGTCGGAATCCTTCAACAAGATCATTCCGGTAACAGAAAATTTTAATTCGTCCCACAAGATTCTAGACAAGCCAGATTATCCCTGGCAATGCCCTATCGAGAGACCCCTTACCAGCGCTCTATTACTGATCCGTTCATCGAGGGGCTAATTCCGGAAGGCGAAGCTGTCCGCCAGTCGTTCGCTGATGACTTTGGCATTTCGGCAAAGAATCCCTTCGCCTTACTTGAGCATATTGGGTTTGAATGTGCAGGAGCAGTGCAGTTCGTACGGCCGGATGAAATTGACGAGTTAACGCGTTCCGCAGGTGAACTCGTGGCTTGCAACGACAATGAAATCGGTCAACGCATCAGGGTTTTATCTTCGTCTCCGAAAGGATCGTGGACTGTCGGTCGTGAACGGTGGTCACTAGCTGGAGCTCAAAGCAAATTCGCTTTGAGATGGCAGGACGGATGGCATGAAGCCACTGGCAGCGAACCGACAACCCACATTTTCAAGCCCGGCATCCAAGATTTTCGAGATCAAGCACTCAATGAGCACCTATGCCTGAAGACTTTGGGACGCATGGGATTACAAGTTGCCGAAACCAACTTCACGCAGTTTGACGGGCAATCGACAATCGTGGTGAAACGGTACGATCGGCTTATTGAGGGAAACAACGTCTATCGGGTCCATCAAGAAGACTTCTGCCAGGCCACTTCGACCTTACCTACAAACAAGTACGAGTCGAACCGAGGACCCAGCGCACTCAAGATCATTAAGACCCTTCGAGAAGCTCGTGCTCCTGAAACTGAAGTTCAAAAATTCATTGAAGGCCTAATAGGAAATTACCTTTTGGGAGCTCCCGACGCACACGGCAAGAACTACTCGATACTCCATCTCCCTGATGGCCGTGTGCAGCTTGCGCCATTTTATGACATCGCATCTGGCTTGCCCTACGAACACGTTAGTAACGACGGTTTTCCGAAGAAAAACGATGGATTGCGGAAGGCCGCCATGTCCATCGGGGGCGAGCGACAGTTCGGGAGAGTCTCATCAAAGCATTGGTCAAGATTTGCTCGTGAAGCAAAATAGATGAAGAGTGGTTGCGGATGACAGTGAGTGCGATGACGTACGCTCTGCCTATCGCCATGGCAGAAGTTTTCGAAAACGAATCCGAGGCCATAGGCAACAGCGAACTACCGAGCAAGCTTTATCCAAAGGTCGAACATCTCTGTGCGACAACTCAAACTCTTCTAGAGCATGACGTGTAGCTCGCTGGATCTGGAGAAGCCACCGCTTCCGTTTACGAACGGAAGCGGTGGCTTCATCTAAACTAAGTCAGAAGTTTTAGAGGCTAGTTCTCCCAGAATGGGTAGTCGATGTAGCCCTTTGGACCTTCAGTGTAGAAGGTCGCAAAATCTGGTTCATTCAGCGGCAGCTGTTCCTTCCAGCGGCGCACCAGATCCGGGTTGGCAATCGCAGGGCGTCCCACGACAACCGCTTCGCCCCAGCCTTCGGAAGCCACGCGTGCGGCTTCCTCATAGGTGGTGATCTCCGCGAAGCCGGTGTTCAGCAGCACCGGTCCGCCAAATGCCTCGCGCAGCGACTGGACCAGCTCGCCGGCTGGGTCATGGTGCAGGATGCTCAGGTTGGCCAGCCCCAGTGGCGCGATGCCCTGGACCAGCGCAGTGTAGGTAGCCAGCACATCCGCACGATCGTTTTCCACGGCACCCTGGACATTGTGTTCCGGCGAAATGCGCAGGCCGGTCTTGCCAGCGCCAATGGCGTTGGCTACTGCGGTCACGACTTCGATGACAAAGCTGGCCCGGTTCTCCGGGGAACCACCGTAGTTGTCGTTGCGGGTGTTGGCCGAAGGCGCCAGGAACTCGTGCAGCAGGTAGCCGTTGGCCCCGTGAAGCTCCACGCCGTCGAATCCGGCGGCGATGGCGTTGCGCGAAGCGGTGACGAATTCTTCGATGATCCTTGGGAGTTCTCCGGTGGCCAGGGCATGCGGAACCGGGTACGCGTGCTTGCCGGTGTAGGTGCGTGACTCGCCTTCAACTGCTATGGCGCTTGGCGCCTCGACGTAGTTTGCACCGGTGGTTTCCGGGTGGGTGACTCGTCCGGCGTGCATGATCTGGGCAACGATGAGGCCGCCTTCGGCGTGCACCGCATCGGTGACCTTCTTCCAGCCGGCAATCTGCTCCTCTGTGACCAGGCCCGGCTGGCGGACGAAGCCCTGGCCGGCAAAGCTCGGGTAGGTGCCCTCGCTGACGATCAGGCCCAGGGACGCGCGCTGGCGGTAGTACTCGACTACATCTGCGTTGGGCACGCCGTCCTTGCCAGAGCGAGAGCGGGTGAGCGGTGCCATGACCAGGCGGTTGGACAGCTTGAGGTCGCCGAGGGCGAGAGGGGAAAACAGATCCATGGGGCGGGACTCCTGAATTGGAAATTGTAGTTGCACAGCGTAACTACCTCCGCAAGCAACTTATTCCGTTTCGGCTAAAAACATGAGCTGGCTAACGGCTCCAAGGCATTGGAATCGCCTGAGGCTCATTGCTTGGATTCGCGGGCTCGCCAGGAGCAATAAACCAGCGGATGCGGCACAGCTCCGCACCGCATCCGCTTGATCCGACGGGCTATACGGCGGTGTAGCCGCCGTCGACCAGGTGGTAGCTGCCGGTCACGAAGGACGCGGCATCGCTGGCCAGGAAGGCCACGAGCGCCGCCACTTCTTCCGGCTTGCCCAAGCGGGCAATCGGGTGCTTGTCGACCAGCGCGTCATAGGCTTTCTTGGGCATCTGCTGCAGCAGCGGGGTGTCGATGAAGCCCGGGGCCACGCTGTTCACGCGTACCCCTGAGGTGGCATACTCCACGGCGGCCGTCTTGCTCAGGCCCACCACGGCATGCTTCGTGGAAACGTAGGCGGAGCTGCCGGCGAAGCCCACCGAGCCGAGGATCGAGGCCATGTTCACGATGGACCCTCCCCCGTTCTCGCTCATGGCGTTGGCCTGGGCGCGGGTTCCGCGGAAGACGGCGTTGAGGTTCACGGAGATGACCTTGTCCCAGTCCTCGTCGGTCAGCTCGCCCACCTTGGCGGCGCGGCCGCCGATGCCTGCGTTGTTGACGCCGATCTTCAATGGAGCCATGGCGTTGGCGGCCTTGATGGTTTCGTCGATGACAGCCGAAGAGCTGGCATCTCCTGCAACAGCTACAGCTTCTCCGCCTGCGGCCTTGATGGTTTCCACGGTAGCGCCCGCGGCCTCGGCATTGAGGTCCTGGACCACCACTTTGGTTCCGTTGGCGGCTAAGAGGATGGCGATAGCCTGGCCGATGCCCGAACCGGCGCCGGTGACTACTGCCGAACGATCTGCTACATCATACTGAGCCATGATGGACCCACTTTCCGTTTCAAGATGGTCACGGGATTTCCGTTGGCCTCATACCTTGGACGCTACTCCGATCCATCTCGAAAGTCGATGACGTGTCAATCAAAGGTCTATGAGCTCAGTCACTGCTCCGCAGAGCCAACCAGGCGACGCAGGTTGCTGCACGCCAGCATTGCCCGGACCTATTCCCCGGTCATCGAAACGATGCGTCGGCGTACCATCTTGGCGCCTTCAAGCAGGCCCTCGATCTTCTGCATTTCCAGCTTTTCGGTGTCCACGCGGTGGCGCGGTGCCATGTAGGCGAGCATTCCGATGAGATCGTTGCCAGCGCCGCGGATCGGGACCGCCACGGAAATGATTCCCACTTCCAGCTCGTCAATGGTGCTTGCCCAGCCGCGTTCGCGAATCTGATCCAGCTCGGCGTCCAAGGCTTTCCATGTGGTGATCGTTTGGCTCGTCAGCTTTTCCAGCTTGCTTCCGGTAGCAATGCGGATCGATTCCTTATCCAGTTCGGAAAGGAGCAGCTTTCCGGTAGCCGAGGCATGCAATGGCCAGCGCTGGCCCTGCAGCTCGGTCATCGACATTCCAATGGCGCGCGGAGACGCTTGCTGCACGAGATCCAGGTCGTACTTCCCGTGGCGCACGCTCAGCGTCACCGTTTCGTTGAGCATGTCGGCGATCTCCACTACCACGTCACTGACCCTGGATAGCAACCCCGGTGTGGGATCAACGTCCTGGGCAATGCGGGCCAGATCCCAGCCGAGGGTGTAGTGCGTGTCCTGGCGGTCGACGAACCCTTCTTCTTCCAGGGTCAGCAAGAGGCGGAAGACCGTGGCCCGGGCCAAGCCGATCTGCTTGGCGATCTCCGTGACCGTCAAGGGTTCCCCCCTGGCGGCAAGGGCGCGCAGCACCGCGATTGCCCGTGAAACCGACCGGTTTGCCGCCATGCCGCCAGAGGATTTTCCACTTGTTTCTCCCATGGAGGGGAACCAGCCTTTCGAATAGTCTTCTATTCAGCCTAGCCGGTTGACCGCAGGGTGAACACTCTGCCCATAAATCGAGCCAAGGCCCGATTACCCTTCGAGTGCGGCGCGCACCTCACGGGATACCCGCAACCCGCTCTCGATAGCACCGTCGAAGAAGCCGGCCCAAAGGTTGGCCAGGTCGCTGCCGGCCAGGTGCACTGCCCCTTCGGCACGCTGCAGCTCGGCTTGGCCCGTGGTGTAGGCCTGCGGCCGGTGGATGAGCCAGGTTTCCTTGGCGTAGGGATCCGCGTTCCAGTCGTGGGCCGCGATTTCCAGGACTTCCAGGTCATCGCGCCAGGCACGCAGCGCTTCCTGCACGTCCTCGATACTGGTGATGTCCAAGCGTGAGGCGTCGGCGCCGAAGGAGACCAGAACTGCATCCTCTTCGCCCACGAATTCCGTGCGTACCACCGAGAGCGGGTGCTCCTGCGTGGAGTACGCGAAGAATGGCTTGATCGGACCCTTCACCCGGATCCAGAGCTTGAGCCCCTGTGATGCGGTACCTGCCTGGCTCACCTCGCGCTTGACCGGCGACAGCGCAGGCTGGATATCCAGCTCGTGCAGGATGTTCAGCGGAACGGTGACAATGACCCGGCGAGCGCGCAAGCTCTCGCCGCTTGCCAGTACCACGGTGGCGCCCTGCTCATCGTGGGCAATCGAGGCCACTGGCGCATTCAGGCGGATCTCTCCGGGAACGTCGGATGCAATGGCCTTGACCAGCTGGTCATTGCCATCTTCCAGCCGGTAAACGGCGCTGGCCTCATGCATGACGCGCCATGCTCCGGAGGTGGCCGCGGTCCAGCGGATCGCTGCGCTGAAGCCGACCTGGTCCAGCGGCCCATTGCAATGCCCCACCCAGGCCGCTTCATTGGCCTGCCGCTCGTCATCGCTCAGATCCAGGCGGTCAAGGGCCTGCTGCAAGGTCAGCTGATCGGCCTGCGCGAACTGATCGTCATTGGAGACCAAGTCGGGGCGCGGCAGGAGCTTTCCGCTTTCGCCTACCAGGGCGTGCATGCCGTGGTCGATCAGGTCCATGAAGCCGGCCAGGTCCCCGCGCTGCACCTTGCCATCGGCATACCAGAAGGTCTCCTCGGACTTCGGGCCGCGGCCCGCGCGCAGTCCGTAGCGGGTGACCTCGGCCCACACGTGCGGCTGGGTCCAGTGCAGCCAGTTTCCGCCCAGCTCCAGGTGCTTGCCCAGGCGGTCCTCGGTGTAGAGGCGGCCGCCCATGCGGTCGCGCGCTTCGAGCACGGTGACCGAGTAGTCGGCTGCGCCCAGTTCGCGGGCGGCGGTCAGTCCGGCCAGGCCGGCGCCGATGATGATGACATCTGAGTCGTAAGTGTTGTCCATGGTTTTCCGGTCCTTTTCATGTGCCAGTCGTGTACTGGTAGCCACTGTATGGTGCGGCATCCCGGAGATCACTTATGCGGATGTATGATATTCATACTATTTTCATCACTGCGCACAAAACCCTGGAGAAAAGATGGCGGAACTGCTCACGATCGCCAAACTCATTTCTGATCCGGCCTTGGATACCAAGGTGATCGCCGGCCAGTCAGGCCTTGGACGCATCGTGCGCTGGGCGCAGACCAGCGAATCCGCTGAGCCGTGGCGCTGGCTGGGTAACGAGGAACTATTGATGTCCCTGGGCCTGAATATCCCCGCGGAAGCCCAAGAGCAGGCCGATTTCGTCCGCAAGGCGGATGCTGCGGGGATTGCAGGGCTGATCATTGGCCAGGATGGGCTCGCACCCGAGCTCACACGCGAGATGCTGCAGGCGGCCGATGAACTGACCTTCCCGGTGCTGTCCACCGGACCGCAAACCCCCTTCGTGGTGATCGCCCGGACAGTGGCCGCCGTGACCACCAACCAGCTGAACCGCTCGGTCCTGCTACTTTCCCGGATGTACCAGGAAGCCGGATCGCAGAACCGGAAGGGCAAGCGCAGCGGCGACTGGGTGGAAAAGCTGTGCTCGGTGGACATTGCTGTCCAGGACACGATGACCGGATGCCCAGTGATCGGCACACTGCCCACGAATGCGCATCGCCGCCACTCCCTGTCCACCATCCGCCCCACCCAATTGCTCGTCCCGGCCGACGCGCAACTGGATGCCCTGCTGCTGGTGCACCTCAAGCAGATCCTCGCGGTCGATGCCAATTCGCTGCTCCAGGATGCCGGCAATGCCGTCGCCGCGGCCGAAACTTCCCTGCGGCTGGGCCTGGCCGGCAAGCTGGGCGAACAGGATATCGATGGCGGTGCATGGATCGCTGGGGAGCCCGGATTCCGGGTCGCCTGCGCCCCGGGAAAGCTGCTCGATGCCGTGGCGATGTCCCTGTCCTTGCACGGGTTGATGCCGCTAGCCACGTCGTGGAAGAACAACTCCATCGCCGTAGTGCGCGAGAAGGATCTTCCGGTGCTACGGACGATCGCCAGCGAATTGCAGGCCACTTTCGGACTAAGCTCACCGCAGCAGCGCTTCGCGGACCTCGAAGGCGCGGCGCAAGAAGCGCAGGGGGCGATTCCTTCTGAACCCCGGCCCGGAGAACTCGTTGAATTCTCCGGACTGCAGGTGTCACTGCTGGCCCGATCCGCCTCGGAAGCCGAGCGAATCGTCAGCATGGTGCTCGGCCCGCTGGCAGGCTCCAGCAACCAGGTAGCCGTGTACCGGGATTCCCTTTTCGCCTTGCTGGACCGCGACCTGCAATGGCAGCACACCGCGAATTTCTTGGGCATCCACCGGCAGACCTTGGCTTACCGCATCAAGCAAGCCGAATTGCTGACCGGGCGCAGCGTGCGCAAAGTCGTGGATATCTCTGATTTCTACCTCGCACGCAAAGCCTGGCCCATCACACAGACCGAATCAGCACGCACCAACTACAGCGGATAGGCCCCCGCAACGCGAACCGCCCGATACGCGTTCCCTCCGTCGGGAACGCCCACCGGGCGGTTGCTGCAATGCTTTTCGATTCTAGCTGCTCGTTTCTGGAGCTCGGGCTGGCACCGGGGCGAGAAGCATGGTGGAGGTATCCAGCAGCTCATTTTCATCCTGCCCATTGGCCAAGGCGAGCGCTTCTTCGCGCGTGCGCACCACGGGCGCCGAACCGAGCAGCGGACGGGATGCCGTCTCGCGCAGCTTGAAGGTGGCAAAAAGCGCGATGACCGAGAAGAACATGATGTAGTAGGCCGGTGCGAAGTGGTTGCCGGTGGTGTTCACCAGGATCTGGCTGACCAGCGGCGTGGTTCCGCCGAAAATGGAGATCGACAGGTTGTGTGTGACTCCCATTCCGCCGTACCGCGAAGCGGTGGGGAACAGCTCGGACATGACAGCTCCGGTCATGGCCAGGAAGAACGCGCTGGGCAGGGCCACCATGAACAGCGAGAGGTACAGCGACCACATCGTGCCAACATGCATCAGCGCGAAGGCCGGCACCAGTAGGACCAGGTTGCCGATGGTCGCGATCATGTAGATCGGCCGCCGACCGATCTTGTCCGACCAGTTGGCTATCACGGGGATCAGCACTGCCTGGAGGACCAGCACCACCACAGCTGCCACCGCGGTATGCACCGCTGGCGAGCCGATTTCCGCTTCGAGATAGGTGGGCATGTAGCTGGTGAGCATATATCCGGAGGTGCCGTCCGCGGCGATCAAGGCGCAGCCGATGAGGATCTGCGGCCAGTAGTGGCGGAAGATGTTCGGCAGATTGTGGCGGACGAACATTGGATGGACCTCGCCGACCTCGGCAGCCTCGCGGGCCGCTTCGAAGGTCGGGGATTCCGGGATCTTGCTGCGCAGCGAAATCGCCACGATGCCCAGCGGCAGTGCCACCAGGAACGGAATGCGCCAGCCGCCGGCGAGCATCGCATTCTCGCCCCACGCCGAGGTGGTGATCGCGGAGGTGGCAGCGACAACTGCCGCACCGGCAGCGAAGCCGAGCATCGATCCCGAGTTCAGCAGGGAGGTCATGAATCCGCGGCGGTCATCCGGGGAGAACTCGGCCACGTAGGTTGCGGCGCCGGAGTATTCGCCGCCGGTGGAGAAGCCCTGCAGCATCTTGAGCAGGTACAGCGGGACGATCACCCACAGGCCGACCTGCCCAGCGGTGGGAAGCAAGCCAATCAGCGTGGTGGCTCCGGCCATCAGGGCGATGGTGAAGAACATGACCTTGCGCCGGCCGATCTTGTCCCCGAGCGGGCCCAGGATCATTCCGCCCAGCGGGCGGACGATGAAGGACACGGCGAAACCGAACAGCGTCACCAGCAGGCCCATGCTCTGGTCCATGCCTTCGGTGAAGACCGCGGTCATGGTCACTGCCAGATAGCCGTAGACCCCGATGTCATACCATTCGATGAAATTGCCAATGCCCGCGCCGATCTGTGCGCGGCGCAATTCCTTCTTGTCGACGACAATGCAGTCATCGGCGCGGAGCCTGCGCGATACCTTGGGCAACGCGGGACGCTGCATTCTCGATGATTCGCTCATCGTATTCTCTTTCCTGCCGGGAATTGGTTTCGAGATCTGATGCTCTCGCTGCGCATGAACTGCTGTGGAATTTTCACTTGTAATAGCGAAACAAGAACTTCATAACGTTCACCAGATGATCATGCTAGTTATCTAGTGAACACGACACTCCGGTGATGCACAACACATTCAGCAAAACATTTCATCGTCGGACCCAGCTCCGGGGCCCGGAAATTCAAGGAGTTCAGCTGCACGAACGGAGCTGACAAGGAGACTGAGATGATTTTTGCCGCCCTGGGCGTTGCGCAGAAATGTCCCGGATTAAACCCGCGACGGCGCAGGAGCATTGCCCATATGACCGGGCCCATAGCGGCACGAGGGCACCAAGGCAGCGCCACAAAGCCGCGCGAGACAGCGGGATGATCCCGCGGAGATTCGCGCGGCTTAGTTGGAGAAGGTACCAGGAATTTTGCCGACGGCGCGTCAGTGCCGCGGCGTCCAGCGCCTGGGAGCCAGGGGCCCACTCCAGCGCGCCCGGTCGCTGCAGGAAGCTACTTCCCGCTGTCCATGTAGTGGATGCAACGGCGGGCCAGGCTCTTGCTCACCCCGGCTTTTTGCGCGATGCGCTTGGCATCGCGGATCGGCACCGGGATGCCCTGGCGTTCAATGACGGTCGCCACCCGCTGCACCGCCCAGGACGGCGGCGCAGCCGGGGGCGCCATTGCGATCCCGCTCATGCAAGGACGCTTTCCCGCAGCTGTGCCGCGCGTCGCGTCTCGGCCACATCCCGATGCAGCTGCTCCACCAGGGTTCCAGCATCCGCATATTCAACTTGCGGGCGCTGGAATTCCAGTAGGCGCACCACCAGGTGCTGACCGTAGAGGTCCCCGGAGAAGTCGAGCAGATGCGCTTCGAGCAGCACCTGCCCGCCGGTGCGGTAGAACGTGGCGCGCCGGCCGATGGACACGCAGGCAGGCACCTGGCGCCCATCGGGCAGCTGCACTTCGGCACCCCACACGCCATCGAGCTGGTCATCTTGCAGCATGGGGATATTCGCGGTGCGGAAGCCGAGTTCTCGCCCGCGGGCGTCTCCGTGCTCGACGATTCCTTCAATGGCATGCATGGGCTCTTCCCTCCTGGTGGTACTTCGCGGTTCCGGTCAGCGGCCGCGCGGCTGGCCGTTGACCAGCTGCGGAACGCTGTCCGGGTTGGCATCCTGCAGCTGTGCCGGGAGCAGATGCTGCGGGAAGTTCTGGTAGGCCACCGGGCGCACGAACCGCTCGATGGCGGCGGCACCGACCGAGGTGGTCCCCACCGCGGTGGTGGCCGGGTAGGGGCCGCCATGCTGCTGGGCGTAGGTCACCGAAACCCCGGTGGGCCACTGGTTCCACAGCACGCGTCCGGCCTTGTTCGCCAGCACCGCGACCAGCTCTTGGACGCGGTCGCCTTCTTCGCCGTGGATGGTTGCGGTCAGCTGGCCCTCGAAGGTCTGCGCCGCAGCCACCAGCTGCTGCTCGGAGTCGTATTCCACGACCAGTGCGGTCGGCCCGAAGCACTCGGCCTGCAAGGCCTGCGGATCTGCCAGCAGCTCGTCGATGCCGGTGATCAGCAAGGTGGGCGATGGCTGCTCGCCCAGCGGTTCGCCGCCCTGCGCGAGCACCTCGACACCGGGGTGCGCGGACAGCTGGTCCAGCACCTGCCCGTAGCCTTCGCGGATGCGCTGGTTCAGCAGCCCGGCCCCGGCCGGGAGCGCGGCCTCGGACAGCAACGGGCGCAAGCCCGAGCCGCGCGGGATGAACAGCGTTCCGGGCTTGGTGCACAGCTGGCCGGCGCTGGTGGTGAAGGAGCCGATGAAATCGGCGACGATCTGCTCGCCGCGTACGCTGGCAGCCTGCTCGGTGACGAACACCGGGTTGTTGCTGCCCAGCTCCCCGTAGAAGGGAATTGGTTCATCGCGGGAAACAGCCAGGTCCATCAGGGCCCGGCCCCCGGGGATGGAACCGGTGAATCCTGCGGCCTTGATCCGCGGATCCAGCAGGACGGTGCGCCCGGCTTCGGTTCCGAAGACGACCTGGAATAGCCCGTCTGGCGCGCCAGCCCCGGCCAAGGCCTCGTTGACCACCTGGGCGGTGAGCCGCGAGAGTTGAAGATGCCCATGGTGCGCCTTGACGATGACCGGGTTGCCAGCCGCCAGCGCCGAGGCGCTGTCGCCGCCGGCCACCGAGAAGGCGAAGGGGAAGTTGCTGGCCGCGAAGACCACGACCGGACCGAGCGGAATGCGGGTGCGCCGCAGATCCGGGCGGGCGGCTCCCATGGGCCACTGCGCATCGGCATGGTCGATGCGCGCGTCGAGGTATCCGCCATCGCGCAGCAGTTCCCCGAAGAAGCGCAGCTGGAAGGTGGTGCGCTTCAGTTCCCCGCGAAGACGCGGCTCGGGCAGGTTGGTCTCGGCCATGGCTACCGGAACCAGCTGGTCTGCGGCGGCATCCAGCGCATCGCCCACGGCGTCCAGGATTCCGGCTCGCTGAGCCGGGCTGGTTGCGGCCCAGGTGCCGAAGCTGTCCTGCGCAGCGGCCAGATAGCCTTCCAGCTGCTCGGTGCTGGTGTTTTCGGTAGTTGGCGCAATGCTCACGGCCATTTTCAAGCTCTTTTCTACTCTGTGTTTCGGTTCAGGAATGCGTTACGGAACTGGATTCCGGCGTGTAGTCGAAGGAGATTTCTCCCCAGCCTTCGAAGCGGCCGGTGATCGATGTGCCGGGAACCATCTTCTCGGCAGCCAGGCAACTGCCTGGCAGAATGAATTGGCCGGCCTTCAGGGTGATTCCGTATTCTGCGATGCGCCGGCATAGCCAGGCGATGGCCGATACCGGATTGCCGTGGATGGCGTTGGTGTTCCCGCGGGCCACTTCTTGGCCGTCGAATTCAATGCAACCGGGCTGGTTCGCGAGATTGACCTCGGAGAGCTTGCGCGGCTGCCCGCCGAGAATCACCCCTCCCACCGAACCGTTATCGGCCAGGGTGTCGAACAGGCCGATCTTCCAGTCCTTAATCCGGGAGTCGATGATTTCCAGTGCGGGCACCACGAAGTCGGTGGCGGCCATGACGTCCGCTGCGGTGACATGCTTGCCGCCCAGGTCCTTCTTCAGCACGAAGCCAGGTTCAAGCTCAATGAAAGGCTCGATGAAGTCGGCGGCGCTGATCGGCAGGTTCTCCGGGTAGAACTGGCTGGCCAGCAGGTAGCCGTAGTCCGGTTCATCCACCCCGAACTTGCTCTGCATGGCCTTGGCGATGTTGCCCAGCTTGAAGCCGGAGATGCTGTCTCCCGCTTCGACATTCAGCCGGATGATCTCCTGCTGCACGCGGAAGGCATCGGCCACCGTGGGGCCTGCGGAATGATCGATCAGGCTTTCCAATGGCTGGCGTGATTCCTTGGCGGAAATCAGGCGCTGGGCAGTCTGGGTAATGTTGATTGGCAAAGGGATCTCCATCCTCACCTCGGGCGGCGCGGGCCGCCGGAATGTCTTGGGCAGACGGGGCGGCGGCTTGCCTGCCGCCCCGTCGCTGCTGCTTGCTACTTCTTGATCCGCTGGTCGCCCAGATGCCAGATGCTCATGGCCGAAAGCATTTCGCGTGGATCCCAGACCACCGATTCTTCGGTGACCTTGCCATCGCAGTGGCTGATGAAGGTCGCGCCGGTCACGGTCACCGTGCGGCCGGTCGGCGGGACGCCCATGAATTCGCCGGTGTGCACCCCGGTGCTGCGCCAGTGGATTGCTGCCAGGTTGTCGTCCTCGATGGCCCGCAGGATTTCCATGTTGAAGTCGCTGAAGGCCTGGTGGGATTCGGTGATCTGGTTCAACAGGTCATCGATGCGCTCTTCGCCGGTCTTGGAGTAGCGCACGTAGTCTTCGGATACCAGATCCGCAAAAGCCGCGGTATTGCCCTTGCTCCACGCCTCGGTCCAGGCGGAGGTGATGCGTTCCAGGATTGATGCCATGATGCTAGGCCTTTGCAATTGGGGCCGGTGCCGGCCAAAGGTTGAAATCTCCGAATTTTCCGCCGCGGAAGAGCAGCGCTTCGCGCTCTGTGGCTTCCATGGTTTCCACTCCGCCGACAATCATGTAGTGGTCTCCGGCGACGACTTCCGAAAGCACTTCGCAGTCGATCCAGGCCGAGGCCCCGGCGATGCGCGGGGTGCCGTTGGCACCGATCTCGTAGTCGATGCCCTCGAACTTGTCCACGCCCTTGCGGGAGAGCGCCCGGCTGACCGGAAGCTGCTCGGTGGACAGGATGTTCGCGGTGAAGCGGCCCAGGGAGCGCAGGGTCGGCCAGGTGCTCGAGCCCTTGTCGACGCAGAAGGTGACCAGTGGCGGTTCCAGCGACAGGGACATGAAGGTTCCCACGACGAAGCCCATGGGCTTGCCGGCGGCGGTCATGCCGGTGATGGCGGTGACGCCGGTGGGCAGGGCGCCGAAGACCTTGCGGTATTCGGCCGGATCAATCCCCGTGTTCTGCGGGGTCACAATGATGGACATGGGGAACTCCTAGCTGGCTTGTGCGGTGGTCTGCTGGTTCAGTGCTGCGCCTGGGTGGTCCAGGGGCAGCCGGGCGTTGCCTTCTCCGAAGAGCGTCTCGCGCAGGGTGGACCCGGCGAAGGAGGTGCGCATGGCGCCTCGGCGCTGCAGTTCGGGAACGACGAATTCGGCGAAGTCCTTGATGTCCTGGAACTTGATGGCATTGGCCAGGTTGAAGCCGCTGGCCCCGGTCTGCTCCATCCAGGAAATTAGCTCATCCGCGCAGGTTTCCGGTCCGCCCACGATGACCGGCGAGGTGCCGCCGATGCCGATGTACTCGGCGATGTCACGGGTGGTCCAGTCCTTGGACGGGTCCATTTTCAGGAAGAAGTTCAGCATGGTCTGCCCGGCGTTCGTATCGATGTCCTTCAGCGGGACATCCGGGTCGAAGGCCGACAAGTCCACCCCGGCCCAGCTGCTGTAGCGGGCCATGGCCCCGTCGTAGGAGACCAGCTTGAGGTACTCCTCGTATTTGGCCTGCGCTTCTTCATCGGTGGCAGCGCTGATGACGGTGATCATCTGCAAGGTGGCGATGTTCTCCGGGTTGCGCCCGAATTCCAGCGCCTTGGCCTTCAGCCCGTCGACCTGCTTCTTCAGCGCTTCCTTGGTCATCGCGTTCAGGAAGACAGCCTCGGCTGTCTTGGCGGCCAGGGCCACGCCGCGCGGGGATCCGCCGGCTTGGAAGATCACCGGTGTGCGCTGCGGCGAGGGTTCGCACAGGTGGATGCCCGGAACGCTGAAGTGCTCGCCCTGGTGTTCGATATTGTGCACGCGACTGGGGTCCACGTAGGTGGAGGTCGCGGCATCGCGCAGCACTGCGTCTTCGTCCCACGAAGTCTCCCAGAGCTTCATGGCCACTGTGATGAATTCCTCGGCGCGGGCGTAGCGGTCGTCATGGGCTTCGGCGGCTTCGAGCCCGGCGATGTTCCGCGCTGCGCTGTTGGTATAAGAGGTGACGACGTTCCATCCCACTCGGCCATCGGTCAGGTGATCCAGAGTGGAGAACTTGCGGGCCAGCTTGTACGGGGCGTCGTAGGCGGTGGAGGAGGTGACGCCGAAGCTCAGGTGCTTGGTTACCGCGGCCATGGCCGGAATAAGGTATGAAGGATCATTGGCCGGGATCTGCGCGCCGTCCTTCAGGGAATCATTCACCGAGCCCTTGTAGGTCTCGTGATAGCCGTCGTTGTCGGCAAAGAAAATCCCGTCAAAGCAGGCAGCTTCGAGGAGTTTCGCGTACTCGACCCAGTAGCCGAGCGACTTGTATTCACCACCCCGGTCCTTCGGATGGCGCCATGTGCCAGCGGAAAGATGCGCCGGGCCGTTGAAGTCGAACGCGAAAACGCGCATCTCCTTTGTCATGTTGAATCCCTTCAATGTGTTCACTAGATGAACTATGTGTTTATTCAGTGATCACAGACTAGGGTGTCGAAGGCCACACCGTCAAGCGGTAAAGGAGTTCTATTTCACATGGATCGGCAATTGTGACAAGCAAGCTCGCAGGTGGGCTTTGCAGCAAAAGCCAGCCGCTTCGGATTCCTCCACGTCACTTCGCGTAGGCGAGGGATTGAAGGCATGAAATCTGGTGACGCCAAGAGAATGTTGGTGCGAGGAGGAGCCAGCGGAGCAGTCGGAGCAGTCGGAGCAGTTCTCTCGATGAGCTGACCTACGACTGCGTTTTTACCTTGGTTTGGGGACCAATTCCTTGCACGGCCGGAATGATGACTCAGCTCGCGAGGTGCAATAATGGCTGACCGAATAGACGAGTACCCACAATCCACCGGGGCAGAAGGGTGTGAATTCACCGTACGGCGTGCATGGCGCAGAGACTTGATTACCTTGGAGCGCACCGGGAATAGGCTTGGCCCAGACGCGGGCGCCTATCCCGCAGCAGAAAAATTGCTACGACAGCTGGTGCACCCTGTGCGCGGTGGACGACATGAACCGCTCATCGTGGGAGGAGAACAGCACCGCTCCCCCGCGTTCGAGTACGGAATCGATGGCCCCGTGCAGGCAGTGAAGCCCCGCCGAGTCCAGCGCTTCGGTTGGCTCGTCAAGGAGGAGCAGCTGCGGTTCGCGCACCAAAACGGTGGCCAAGGCAACGAGCCGGCGGGCCGAAGCCGGCAGCTCATAAGGATGGGTCTGCGCAAAGGATTCCAGACCCAGCTGTGCAAGCACCAACGGCACGCGGTCACGTTGGATGCTCTTCTTGGGAAGGCCAAAGGAGACCTCCCGGGCAACTGTACGCTCGAAAAGCTGGTCCGAAGGGTTCTGCAGGAGCATCCCAGCATCACCTGCCACCCGCACTTTTCCGGCAGTTGGCTTGATTAGCCCTGCTGCGGCTTTGAGCAGTGTCGTCTTGCCCGTACCGTTGGCGCCGGCCAGCCCCACGCATTCACCGGCACGGACTTCGAGGTCAAGGTTGGAGATGACCGGGGCGCTGGCGCCTTTGTATCCGAGTTGCACGCCGGCAAAGTCCAGCAGGGGCTTTGCTGCTGCGATGGATGGTCTTCTTGGCTTGGAAGGCAACGCAGTACTTCCAGCACCTTCAGATGCAGGCCGCAAAGTTCCGTCCGCCAAGTTCCACAGAGCATCCGCTTCGGCTTCCCATGATTCAGTTGTCCGGCTCAGCACCACAATCGCGGTGCCTTCGGCGCGCAGTTTCGTGATCATCGAGGTCACTGCCTTAGTTGCCTTGGAATCCAATCCGGCCAGCGGTTCATCGAGCACGATGATGGACGGTTTCGCTGCGGACAACGCGGCCAGTGCGACCAGGTGTTCCTGGCCTCCTGAAAGCTTGGCGGGGTCGCGTTCCAGCAGATGTTCCAAGGACAGCCGCGTTGAGAGCTGGGTGATGAGCTCTGTCATCTGTTCGCGTGGCATTCCTTCGTTTTCCCGGGCGAAGACCAGCTCTTCGGCAACCGTCTGGCGAATCCTCGAAAGGTAGAGGCTGGCATCCTGGGGCAGCAATCCCACATGGCTGGCCCAGCCAGCTATGTCGATTCGCGGCGAATGCTCCGGAGAATAATCGATCCGTTGCCCCGCCAGGGTGACCGTTCCCTCGCACTGGTCGGCTCCCGGCCGCGGCAGCATGCCAGCTAGTACTCCGCCCAGCGTAGACTTCCCGGATCCCGAATCCCCTGCAATGACAGTCAGGGACCCCGGGGAGAATTCCATCTCGATCTCGCGCAAGGTCTCGGAGTGCGCCTCGGAGTAGCGGAAGCTTTCCAGCCTGAGGTGCAGCACCGCCGTGATCCCGGCACATGCACGGTGCTCCATGTCCATCATGAGGCTCCCCCGATAGGCACCAGAATCGCTACCGGCACCAGCACCGAACACAGCAGGGCAACCCAGCGGACGCCCCGCTGTATCTGCGAGTCGGCGACTAGGCGCAACCTGCTGTGCTCACCACGGGCGGGAAAACCGCGTGCCGCCAGATGCACCGAGCGGTCATGGGCCTCTTGCACCGAGGAGAGCACCAGCGGCACGGCTCGCAGCCTCAGGCGCTGCAGCCAACCGGCCAAGCCACGGCCGGTTCCTGCCTTCCGCAAGGCCTGGGCTTCGCCGATGGCATGCTGCTTTTCCATCATCTGCGGAAGAAGGAACAGCGTGGATGCCAATAGGTATCCCGCCTGCGGCGGAGCCGGAGACAAATCGATGGCTGCCACCAACTGGTGCTTGTCGATCAGCAAACCGCAAAGCAAACCGGCCACCACCAGCACGGCGGTACGCAAAGCCAGGGCCATGGCGATCTCCACTCCCCCAAGCGTCAAGCTGATTGGTCCCCAGGCCGCGATCACCGCCGAAGTTTCCTGCGAAGCCAGTCCATGGATCATCAGCAAGGACAGGAGAGTAGGAAGCATGATGGCACCGCTGAGCGCCGCGAGTTTACGGGCCTTGCCCGCAACCGCGCCAATGACAAGGCAAAGGACTATCACCGCACAGGTCAGCCACCAGCGGCTGGCAGCTGTGGCCACCGAAATGGTGAGCACGGCTAGGCAAAGCACGGTAAAAGGATGCAGGTCAGCGATGCGGCGCTTCATTAGTGGCCTACTCGTTTCCGCTCTTGCCCAGCACCTTGTAGCGGCGGATGAATTCGAAAGAACTGCTCAGGCGCTTCGGCAAAGCGAAGACCAACAGCGCTGCGATGAGGAAGACAATTGCCTTGTCTCCTGGGTCGGAGATCAGGGCCTGCTTGGTGACTGCGGAGAGCAGCGAATCACCCATGGAGCGGAAGGCCGCAACCACTGCGCCGGTACCGACTCCCGAGGTGCCGCCGTAGACGAAGGCAGCCACCGGGGAAGAGACTACGCCAACCAGTACACCGGAAACCAGGCCCGCGATTGGGGCCAGATATGGCCGGCGCAAAGCGCCGTAGCGAGCGACGGTTCCCGCAAGGAAACCGACCAGCGCGGCTCCGGCAGCAAATGGCAAGACGGTGGGGGCAAACAGCGACCAGATCAGCGTGCTGAGCACGCCGGTGGCGGCACCAGCACGGCGGCCGGCCAGGAAGCCCACGAGAACAGTACCGATGGAATCCAGGTAGAGCGGGACCATGACGGACCCGACGAATTGGCCCAGGATGATGTTCAGTGCCAGCGCGACCGGGATCAGCGTCAGAGCGGAGACCGGCAGATCCGGCAGCACAGCGAGCAGCAGCAGGACGGCTGCAGTCAGGTAGGCGGCGAAAGTTGCCAAGGCAACTCCCTGTCCCAAGCCCTCGACGATTCCCGCGGGTTGGGTGATGACCAGGAACAGGTAGGTTCCCACGAGCAGCAGGGTTCCAGCGGCGCCGAGCACCCTGCGGCGCAGGAGCTGGGTCGCTGATGCTTCGGGCAAAAGAAGGTTCGGTGACATGATGAGGCAATCCTGGGGATACGAGTTTGGCTGCGCGCAGGATTGCTCCCGCAACGCGCGAATGGCGGGTCTATGTCACCTCGACCCGGTAGACGATTCTAGCCCACCTGCCTGTGCTCAGGAATTCTCGTTGAGTTTCCTTGCCAGCGCACCGACACGCTGGACCAGCTCGGCAAACCCTGCCTCAGGATCATTTGCCACAACCACCTGGGCATTCGCCGGCTTGCCCCACAGCCCGCGGAAATCGGCCACGGTTGTACCAAAGAGCAATTGTGATTCTGTCTCAACGTCCACCGTTGCGGGGCGGGTTTCATAATCGAGGGTTCCCGCGGCAACGCCAGCGGCAAAGTAGTCGTGCACGTGGGCGATATAGCCCTGGTCGTAGTGCCTGTGGAATTCGAAGTAGAACCGCAGGGCGTCGGAGAGGTAACGCACCAGCGGATTGGAGGACTTGCTCAGGGTCCCTTCCGGGTCGCTAGCCTGGACGATCTCTGGTTCAGCGCATCCAGCTTCTTCGGAGAGCTTCGTCAGGAAGTCCGGCTGCATTTCGAAGCGTTCCGTGGTGTCCAGCGAACAGACGATCGGCAACTTCGAAGAGTCCAATCCTTGTTCAGCGGCAGCCGTGTAAGCAGCAAAGACCTCCTTTGCCGCATGCGGGTCCACGTGAGTGTTCCACTCAGCGGTAGGCGTGGTGTTGCCTTGGTAGTAGAAGGCGCCGCCCATGATCACTACCTTGCGCAGCATCCAGGGGAGGCGTGGTTCGCGGCGAAGTGCCAGAGCGAAGTTGGTCAGTGGCGCGGTCAGAAGTACAGTCAGTTCGCCCGAGTTGCTCCGTGCAGCGTCGATCCAATAATCGATGGCATCGGCACCCTCCAACACAGAGGATTCCGGGTCTGGGAGCGTTGCATAGCCAACACCTTGTGGCCCGTGGGTTTCCGGCGTCGTCACTAGGGGGACCTCTAGGGGCTCGCGTACGCCAATGAGCACAGGAATGTCCGACTTTCCGCAGAGCGTAAGTAGTGCGCGATTGTTCGCAGCGACCTGCTCGACTTCGACGTTGCCCGGGGTACTTGTAACAGCCTCTATCCAGACATGCTCGAGCGAGCAGAGATGGGCCAGCGCCAAGGCATCATCTATGCCGGTGTCGCAGTCAACTAGAAGACGGACGAGATCCACGAATTACCTCCCAACACACCTCAATATTTCATTGAGCCTCAGAAAAGACGACATTTAGTATTTGACTATGCAACAGGTCCGCGCGCAAGTAAGGACTACGCCGTGTATGTATCCGGCGAGATCTGAACGGTTGGGACTATCGCAATTAGATGATCAGGCTAGCCAAAGATTGGAAGCTTTGAGAGTTCTTCAAAATTAGTGGTGCAATACCGGTCTAACCCGCCAGGCTTCAACAGGGATCTCACTATGAAATTCGCGAGGATTCTGAATCCCAAAGCCGAACCGCCAAGATTCTCCAACCGCCCAATGATCACCTCGTTCGGCTCGATCGACGAACCCACATGACCAAAATACGCCAAAATATCCAAAGCCCGCTTCGTCAACGTTGTCACCAATGCCGTCAACTCGATTGAATCCTGAGGCAAGACCGCTGCCAGCCATGGGTCAATTCCCACAACCGTTCTTTCCCCACCTGTAGCGGGGAGCCTGGCAATCGGCCACCAAGCGCTGCTGCACCTGCCACGTCGCTTCAACTACTTAATGGCTTAGTACAGCAAACCACGCCTCCAGCTAGCATTCCCCGTCGTTGAGCAGTTCGTCACCGATCTGCAGCGTCTTTGGTACCCGAGACAACGGTTCCTTGCTCCGGTCCCGCCGGGTCAGGGTCTCAAATTTGAATCGATGTCAGGCTTTCTCCAACGCAGTCCCTACCAGCTTCACCATGTGGAACGGATCCAGCCCTTCCACCACTAGTAGCAGCTATTCCACCGCCGCGGTCTTGAACCCGGCGGTCCCGTCCGTCGCAACAATCTGCACCCCGGCACGCCAGGCATGCTCCCGGTGTTGCAGACAGGAATTAAAAACCTGCTTCGACCGTCCATGGACCATGCTGTACAGCAGACGTATTTGGAAGCACCTGTGCGCCCATCGGATAGCACTGATGTAACGATCGGGTAGCGCATCAATGCAACCCGAGCAGAGCTGGCCCGAAGCACGAAAAGTCCATTGGATACGATGCGCGGGCAAAGTCCTCCGAACCGGGCTCATGGCGACCACCATGGGCAAGCTGCGGCATTCTCTCGGCTTCTGGTCGGCAATGCGAAGCATTGAGACGAAAGCCGAAGATGAGCAAGTCTCAGCCGGTCAAGCCCAACGCGGTTGGGTCGACAGGCGAAGCTTCCCGCAGACGCTTCCATGCCGTGATACCCGGAATGACTCTGGAGCGGGCTGGGCCGCCCCAAGGACGCGTCTTCTACGCTGGTCGGTTATCGGTTGTATCGGATCTTCGGTGCCCCGTGCAGCTATTGGGCCCGCGAGGTGAAGATTTCCGGGTGCTATCCGAATCGCGCACGCATGCTTCACTTTCGATACACATGCGCTGCCAACTGCGTCTGCTGAACACCATGCCCAGCATTCATGCTGGTCCTATCCACTGATGCACCGGGGTTAGGGCAATGATGACGGTGGCGTAACTCTAGTCCTGGAAAACTTTGCATTCTATGACCGCGCGGGTTTCGGTGACGTGCTGTCGTGTGGAGATCAGATCTGGGGATAGTAGGTGGCATTGTTCATCAAGGGGAGCAAACTACAGTGTTCACGCAGGAATTTTCATTCTCGTGATGCCCTCGGCTTTATCCGGACCGTGGCGCACCACCTGCTTTCCGGAATACGTTTAAGCTAATACGGTCTAAAATTTCGAAGGGAAGGTAATATCTCATTGAATCTCCAGACGATACTTGCAAATCATCTATATTGAGCATTAGCTTGTTACAGAAGACAAACAAGCAAAGTCATCCAGCCTTGAATTTCAGGATTACAGTACATTGAATATTCACGATAAAATTAAAAACGAATTAAAAAAGGGGAACTATGAGCCGTACCTCAGGCATATCAGGTTCCCTCTTTATAAGAATATAACCCCTAACACAAAGATTGAATTCACCCATCCCATTACAGCCATAGTAGGACCCAATGGTGCAAGTAAAACATCAATCCTTCGAGCCATTGAAGCCTGCCCCGATCAGGTTAGTCTTGGAAATTATTGGTTCACAACATCCCTGGACCCAATCTCACCTTCACAACGCTACCGTTACATCCATGGCTATAATGCAGGCAGTAACAGACTAGTCGAATCCGTCAAATCTAGAATATCAAGAACTGGCAATCCTGATATCTGGGAACCCTCCCGCCCATTAACAGGCCCTGATGACCAAATGGAGCGAATGCCGGATATTGGTGATACCGAAGAAGCCGATTTAGATTTTCGCGTGAAAACCAGATGGAAAGCCATCGACAAAAACGTGAAATATATTGACTTCAGAAAAGATATACCTGCCTTTGATTTATTTTACCACTTTAATTACAACGGAAAATATGAGACAACCCTTAAACGTAAGGATTTCCTGCGAACTCGCGCTGAGAAAGTATCCAAAATTTTCGATGAAAACTTAAGCAATTTCATATACTATAAGTTAGAGAGAGTGGTGGAACGGCCCGTCACTTTTTCCGCGGAAGAGGTGGCTGCTATTGAGAAAATACTTCAGAAAAAATATTCTCAAATCGATTCACTTAAGCATTCACTCTATGGGATGGAAGGTCACACCATCCGCCTTCATTCCCCCAATCAGGACTACACGGAAGCTTTTGCTGGTAGTGGAGAGTATGCGGTAGTAATGCTTGTACGGGAGATTATTTCTGCACCCAAAAATTCCTTAATAATCTTAGACGAACCGGAGGTCTCACTCCACCCAGGTGCTCAGCATAAACTTATGGAATTTATCTCGCAACAATGTGTTAAGAATAAGATTCAGTTTGTATTGGCAACGCATTCTAACGAAATAATACGAGATCTCCCGAGTGACGCAATCAAGGTTCTGAGCAATAATCCTGCGACCAACCTTACTGAACTGTTGTCACAGTCCTGCGTGCCCGATGAAGCCTTTAGAGTCTTGGGGTTGGATGTACCAAGTAAGGTAATTTATGTTGAGGATAAACTCGCGCAAGCCATCGTTGAGTTTGCAATTAAATGTATCGGCCCTGGTTACGGTAAAGCAGAGGTCCGACCGCTCGGCGGTGCTGATTCCATTATGGGAAAATTCGTGCCTCTGCTTGCGCGTTCCAATAATAAGAGCCTCGTCATACTTGATGGTGACCAGGAAAAATTTATACTCAATAGTTCAACGGAAGAATACTATGTAGGTCTCAATACAAGCGAAGATTTCGTGCAGCCCGAACACGTTAGCACGAACACTCATGCTTGCACTTCGGACTGCGATATAATGAAGAGCATTGAGTGGGTCAGTACTTGGCCTCGGGAACCGCATGAAATACCAGCTAATCTCAAACGCCTCCCGAGGAAGCTAGATGAGCTAAGCGATAGCAAGGTTGAACTAGAGTTAAGTCGGCTTTCTATTACAAACAGCCTCCTGACATTCAGTGGCGGCGCGCAAGGAAAGCGAGAGTCACTAACAAATGGAAAAGAGATAATACAATGGATACGCTCAAATGTTAAATACCTCCCTTTCCAAACCCCTGAAATTTTTTTGGCTGAGGCCGCATTCAATATTAAGTCATTAAACAGAGAAAATTTTGCGAATAAGTCAAATAAGGATATTTGGGTAAAACGTGCATTAGATATCTTTATTGACCGAACTGCTGAAGATTTGTCTAGTGAAGATATTTTGTCAGCGCAAAGAATGCATATTAGAGATGTTAAGGACACCAAGGAGTTCTTTGACCTCATGGAGACTATAAAAGAATTTCTGTCCTGAAAGTTTATACATGAAAAACCTTGGAAGCATCGACAAATATAAGGTTGTTGACTTTTTCTCCGGATGTGGCGGGACTAGCTCCGGGTTCGAAGCAGCTGGTTTCGAAGTTCTTGCTGGAATCGACAATGATCCATCGGCAGCAACAACCTTTCGGCAGAATTTCCCTGATGCTTTATTTTTAGAAAAAGATATAAATGATTTGATGGTTGACGAGGTGAAAGCGATTGTTGGTGTTCCAGAACGGACTCTTTTCGCTGGCTGCGCGCCATGCCAACCTTTCTCCAAACAACAGCAGTATTCGGATTCCTCGGATCCTCGTCGCGGCTTGCTTTTGCATTTTTTGAAGTTCATACAAGGCATCAAACCTGCTTTTGTTTTCGTAGAAAACGTTCCAGGAATACAAAAAGCTGATTTAGACAATGGTCCTTTTGCGTTATTCGTAAGAGGCCTATTGGACAATGGATACAATATTGAATATCGAGTAGTAAAATCCAGTGATTTTGGTGTTCCTCAAACGCGAAAACGGCTCATGTTGATGGCTTCTCTTTATACCGAGATCTCAATCCCTCAACCAACTCACGGCGACTTACTACAGCCTTTAGTTACCGTTCGAGATGCGATTGGTTCTCTGCCTCCAATTGCAGCGGGAGAGCAATGCGAAGATGATCCAGATCATCAATCCGCGAATCTCTCGCAAAAAAACCTCGAAAGAATAAAGGCAACTGCCGAAGGAAAAGGGCGGGAATCGTGGCCTGAGGAATTAATGCTTGAATGCCATCGAACTCACCTGGGACATAGTGATGTGTACGGTCGGCTCGCGTGGGACCGTCTTGCATCCGGGCTGACCACAAAATGCATCAGTTATTCGAATGGTCGTTTTGGCCATCCCGAACAAGACAGGGCTCTCAGCGTCCGTGAAGCAGCTCTATTGCAAACGTTTCCCCCAACCTTTCGATTCTTTGGAGGTATCTCGCACAAAGCAAAACAAGTTGGGAATGCAGTACCACCTTTACTAGCCCAGCGTGTTGGAGAGGCCTTCCTTAAATCTGCTGCGTCGAAAACCTAATTTCAATCCATCGTTTGTTAATTCTGCAGAACCACGGAAGAGTCGAATTCTCACTATTCGCAGGTTCATTCTGTACCAGGTGGTCCAGCATTGGAGGACAGAAATATATGTATCTAAAAAAATTTGAATTTCAAGTAATGGATATGACGATCGACTTTTCTATTCTTTTGCCGAATAGGGGTTGAAGGTACTTCAGTTCCAGCGTGTTGGTACCGTTATTCCACCCTCATGGAACTGTAAGAATGCCATTGACGCACTGTGCTTCCTGCGACAACAAGTAAGCATCGAATGCAGCGCGGCCTATAGAACACCACCCCGGCCACTGCTGCACTACACAAGACATGGAATGTCCATACTGCCTCGTTGAGTCTCCTCAGCGAACTCGATTTGCCTCGCTGACGACATCGCAAGTCGTTTCGCCGAGGTAACCCAGGCGCAATGGTCGCACACCGGATGTCCCCGCGCCCTGTGAAGGCAGGCCCGAAGCGTGTTCCCACGAGCTGCCTTTGCGAGGGGCTGGGCTCAGCCCACGCACCGCAGCAGAGGTAGATTGAGTCTTCACGCCTGGGTATCTGGAAGCACGCCTGCTGAACGACCCGGAAAGCGGCGTGAAGTTGTTGGCCTGATCGGTAGTGGCGTTCATCAGACCGCCGGCAGTACCAGCAACCCGTTATCGGAGTACCCGATCGGAGGAATGGAGCGGTACCCAGTAGCCGGAACAGCCGTACCAACTCGCACTATTCGGCACTTTTGAGCTGATGTTCATTTTTCCAATTTCGCGAATAGGTAATCCGATGAATTTTCTGATCAATCAATGTCATGACTTAGAGTTGACGTAAAGGCAGTACTTTGGCGTGAGAAAAGCGTCTGAGCAGGCTAGGTCAAACACTTCGTCCTCCGATCCGAGCCGTGAACACTCGGCGGTCATGTCAATCAACTGAATATTATCAGCTACGCGCTATTTTCAGTTATTCGATAGCTTATCTACTCTAACTCACCCTGTTTGGCGGCGTGGATGTGGATCCTGCCAACTACGGGCATCAACCGCACCCGCGCACGGCGGCACAGCCGGAGCGGGACCTGCACGACATGGCTTTGGCCGCCGCCGCGCTGGAGCGGGCCGTTCCGCTGTTCGCCATCTGCCGTGGCGCCCAGGTGCTCAACGTGCAGCAGGGCGGAACCCTGAACCAGCACCTGCCCGATGTCCTTCCGGATGCTGCCGAAAAGTACCAGCCAGCTCCCGGGGTCTTCGGCACAGTGGATTTCACCACCGCGCAGGGTTCTCTGGCGGAGCAGATCCTGGGCAACCAGGCCAGTGCTCCGTGCTACCACCACCAGTCCCTGCAGGAGGTAGCCAAAGGCCTTGAGGTCACCGCCCGCGCCAGCGACGGGACGGTGGAAATCGTTGAAATGCCGCAGGCCCGAGGCTGGGTTCTGGGCACGCAATTCCACCCGGAAGAGAACTTGGAAGATATCCGGCTCATGCAGGCTTTCATCCAGGCTGCGCATGACTACGCCACCAGCAAATCTATTTCGACACCACAGGAAGCGCTATGAGCACTGATACCGCAGTGAAAGACACCTTTACCGTGATCAACCCGGCGACTGGGCAAGCAGTCCAGGACGTCGCGCTGGCTGATACCGCGCAGGCGGATGCCGCAATTGCCCGGGCCTCCGAGGCTTTTCCCGCCTGGAGCCAGGTCGCTCCTGCTGAGCGCGCCGCGCTGCTGCGCAGATTCGCGGCCGCAGTAGACCGCGATCTGGAGAATCTGGCCCAGCTGGAAGTGCTCAATGCCGGGCACACCATCGGCAACGCCCGCTGGGAGGCCGGAAACGTCAGGGATGTGCTGAACTACTACGCAGCAGCCCCGGAACGGAACTTCGGCAAGCAGATTCCCGTCGCAGGCGGAGTGAACGTTACCTTCCACGAACCGCTGGGTGTCGTTGGGATCATCGTTCCATGGAATTTCCCCATGCCGATCGCGGCGTGGGGGTTCGCCCCAGCACTGGCCGCGGGCAATACTGTCGTGCTCAAGCCAGCGGAACTGACACCCTTGACCGCCATCCGCCTGGGCGAGTTGGCCCGCGAGGTCGGTATCCCCGAGGGTGTCTTCACCGTCATCCCGGGCAAGGGCTCGGTAGTCGGCGAGCGCTTTGTCACCCATCCCGACGTCCGCAAGGTTGTTTTCACCGGTTCCACCCAAGTGGGCCAGGGCATCATGCGCGGATGCGCGGACCAGCTGAAGCGTGTCACCCTGGAGCTGGGCGGCAAGAGCGCCAATATCATCTTCGCCGATGCCGACCTCGACAAGGCAGCCGCCCAGGCACCGGGCGGTGTCTTCGACAACGCCGGACAGGACTGCTGCGCACGCTCCCGGATCCTGGTGCAGCGCAGCGTTCTGGATGCGTTCATGGAGCGATTCACCCAGGCCGTCGCGGCGGTTACTGTCGGGGATCCGAGCGACGAAGCTACGGTGATGGGCCCTTTGGTCTCCGCCAAGCAATTGAAAACGGTGTCTTCGTTCCTGCTCGATGAACAGGGAAACCCCCGCAGCGATATCGCCTACCAGGGAAAGATCCCCCAGGGCGAGGGTTACTGGTTCCCGCCTACGGTCGTGGTTCCCGAAGATCCGCAGGACCGGATCCTGCGCGAAGAGATTTTCGGCCCGATCGTTGCGGTAATCCCATTCGAGGACGAGGCCGATGCCATCCGCATTGCCAATGACTCGGAGTACGGGCTCTCCGGATCCATCTGGACCCGGGATGTGGGCCGCGCCCTGCGCGTGGCCCGCGCAGTCGAGGCCGGGAACCTGTCGGTGAACTCCCATTCCTCGGTGCGCTATTCCACTCCTTTCGGCGGCTACAAGAAATCCGGACTCGGCCGCGAGCTGGGACCAGATGCTCTCGAAGCCTTCAGCGAGGTCAAGAACGTCTTCATTGACACCGAAAGCTGATTTATCGCAAAGCATCATCCAACTAAAACAAATCACTAGCAAGGAGAACCATCAGATGAGCGAAACTGCCCCATACAACGGCTTGGTCACCAATCGGCTTGCCGGACGAGTCGCCACTATTACCGGCGGAGCCTCCGGCATCGGCCTGGCTACGGCCAAGCGCCTGGCCCATGAAGGCGCCAAGGTGGTTATTGGCGATATCTGCGCCGAGGAAATCGGCCAGAAAGCCGCCGAAGAAGTCGGCGGGCTTTTCGTCCGCACCGATGTCACCAATGAGGAAGACGTCAAGAACCTGTTCGCCACAGCCAAGTCGACCTACGGCTCGGTGGATATCGCATTCAACAACGCGGGGATTTCCCCGGCAGACGACGCTTCCATCCTGGATACCGGCATCGATGCCTGGCGCAAGGTCCAGGAGGTCAACCTGACCAGCGTGTACTACTGCTGCAAGCACGTGCTGCCGTACATGCAGGAACAGGGCCAGGGCTCCATCATCAACACCGCGTCCTTCGTCGCTGTCATGGGTGCGGCGACCAGCCAGATCAGCTACTCGGCTTCCAAGGGCGGGGTGCTTTCCATGAGCCGCGAACTCGGTGTCGAGTTCGCCCGGCAGGGCATCCGGGTCAATGCGCTTTGCCCCGGCCCGGTAAATACCCCGCTGCTAAAGGAGCTCTTCGCCAAGGACCCGGAGCGAGCAGCACGTCGCTTGATCCATGTGCCGCTAGGTCGCTTCGCAGAACCGGATGAGCTGGCGGCCTCGGTAGCCTTCCTTGCTTCCGATGATTCCTCCTTCATCACCGCGAGCCAGTTCCTGGTGGACGGCGGCATCGCTGGAGCCTACGTGACCCCGCTGTAAATAGCGAAATGCTCCCCAGAAGCTGGCAACTGATTGTCCAGTTCTGGGGAGCACTCGTGCCTACTATTTCTTTGCCAACGCCCTTCTGCCAGCTCGATGTGCTCCAGCATCCCCAATTAATCGGCGGGCAACGGCCCGAGGGCTGCCGGATGAAACGTCCCAGTCAGTGAGGCTCATCCCGGTCTTCTCCTAAGCCGAGAACTTGGCCCCCGAATTCGGATTGGGCTTCAGTGTAGCGTCCGCCGAAGAGCTGGTTCGCAGTTCAAAATGACCGGAACCCAGAGCTGCCAGCCAAGGTCCATTGCCGGCAGGCTTCGCCCGCAGAAACGCACGCTCGGGTTTGTTTCCAGCCAGCGACATGGCAATCGCAAACTCCAACCAAGCGGCTTCAACTCTCGCAACACATAGCAGCAGGACTCCCCTCGGGTTGCAGGCAACACGCGGTAACTGCACGCGACTGCTGGATCGCATAGCGGCCTCCAGTCTGCACAATGCACCTAGCCGGGACGGGGAAGCCAGCCCGAGACAAGCCGGCCCGCACCGATCTTCATGAAAGTTCTTTCCTTCCAGCCGATAGCCAACGCCAAACTCAACCTTTACACTGGTGTGATACTCAGATCAGGCTTCCGCCGCCACCAACAAAGGATGCTTCTTGCGCATTGGAGAACTGGAACAGAAATCCGGGGTGCCAGCCCGAATGCTGCGCTACTACGAGGAGCAAGGCTTGGTGACACCACGCCGCCTGAGCAACGGCTACCGGGAATATGACGAATACCTGGTGGACCGGGTTGGGAAGATCCGCGGACTCCTCGACGCTGGCATCCCGACGCGGATCATCAGCCTCATCCTGCCTTGCCTGAACCAGCCGCAAACGGTCGTTGTCGACGATCCGGATCCGGGACTTCTCGTGGTCCTGCAACGCGAACGGGACCGGATGACAGAAAAGATCGATGTCCTGTCCCAGAACCGGGATGCGATCACCCGCTATATCCAGGCGCTGGAGGCCGCATCCAGCGCCCAGGAAGGCGCCACCTCGGACCGAAAAGCGTCGTAGCAAGGCTCCCGATTTGACCTTGACATTGGTGAGAGGGTTGCACAATGGGTAGGTGATTTCCTCCTACCCACCTTCGACCGCCGGCGGTAGCCGTTTTCGAGCAGCCTCTGCACGGGCTTCCGTCGCGCCCGCGCAGTCATGGGGCGCGCTTCCGCACCCGAACGAGTCGACTCTCCGGTCCCATATAACTGATGACGCCGATAGCGACGGCGTCCGCCGCGTTACGCCCGGACCCCGCGTTGAACGCAGCGCCCTTTGGCCGGGCGGAAGCCCGCGCCATGGCTATTGCTTGTACTGCCTTGCGCTGCGCAAGAAGCCCCACGGCTCATCCGCGCGATCCTCGATGCGACGAGCATTCTCGCCCCGACTTTCCCCAGGAGAACCCTCTTCGTGGGCAAGACCACGACTCACTACTGCATCCGGCCGCAGAACCTGTCGTTCGCGGTCGCAGCAACCCCGGTATTTACACCCATTAACTGCCCAAGGCCCGCATGAGGGCCAGAAATGGAACACCCATGTCAACTTCCCAAATGATTCTCGGTATGCAGCTGGGCAACGGGTTCGGAACCCATGGCGCGGCCTGGCGTGGCACCGGCGTGGACCCGGCCAACTACGCCGATTTCGACGCACACGTGCGCTACGCCCAGGCGGCCGAACGCGGCAAGTTCGCGTTCCTGTTCCTGCCCGACTTCCTGGCCTATAAGGCGGATGGGATGCAGGAGGCGCCAATGCTGACCCTTGAACCGGTGCTGACCCTGGCCGCCATCGCCCGCGCGACCGAGCGCATCGGCCTGGTGGCCACCGGATCCACGACCTTCAACGAGCCCTACAACCTCGCCCGCCAGTTCAAGGCCCTGGACGTGATGAGCCACGGCCGCGCCGGATGGAACGCCGTGACCACCAGCGACCCTGCCTCTGCCGCGAACTTCGGGCAGGAAATAGCACCCCGGCCGCAACGCTACCAGCGGGCGCACGAGAGCATCCAGATCACCCAGGCGCTCTGGGGCAGCTGGCAGCAGGATGCCTGGATCAAGGACAAAGCGAACGCCCAGTTCATCGATCCAGCGAAGATCAATGCCGTCAACCTGCAAGGTGAATATGTCGCCTCCCGCGGGCCGCTGCCCATCCCGCCCTCGGAGCAGGGGCAACCGGTGATCTTCTCGGCCGGCGGAGGTGCAAACGGCCTGGAGATTGCCGGCCGGTACGCCAGCGCCGTCATCGGCGCCGTGTTCACCATCGAGGAAGCGCGCGCCCAGCGTGAAGCCGTCCGGGAGGCGGCGCGCAAGGCCGGACGCAACCCCGACGAGGTGAAGTTCATCGCCGGAGTCATGCCGGCCATCGGCGCCACCAAACGAGCCGCCGTGGATCGCCGAGTTGCCTTGGGCGATCGAGCCGCCGTGGCTCTGGTTCCTTATCTGGGCTCCATGCTGGGGCTGGCTCTCGATGAGAGCCAGCTCGACGAGCCGCTGCGGAGCGCCCAATTGGAGCGTGCCCAGCCCAGCCCCTTCGACCCACGTGCCCCACGTGCTCTCGAGGTGGCACGTGAAGGGTGGACACTGCGTGAGGTTTTGGCCCACGGAGTTATCGATTACCACCCCACTCCTGTTGGTCCAGCGTCGGTCACTGCGGATCACATGCAGCAGTGGTTCGAGGCGGGCGCCTGCGACGGCTTCTGGGTATCCATAGATGTCTACGAGGACGGAATCGATACCTTCGTCGACGAGGTTATCCCGCTGCTCCAGCAGCGCGGCCTGTACCACGAGGACTACGAAGGCAGTACGCTGCGCGAGCACCTCGGCGCCCCGGCCCAGTACGGCCTGGATACCCGACTGGCGAACCCTGCGCAATGAGTGCCACCGAGGGCAACCACATCCACGAAATTGACCAGGATATATTCCGCAGTACCGTCGGCAGCTTTGCCCCTGGCATCACGGTCATCACCGGCCACGATAGCCACGGGCCCGTCGGGTTCACCTGCCAATCGTTCTACAGCGTCTCCATCGATCCGCCGCTGGTGTCCTTCAGCGTGATGAAAACCTCCGCCAGCTATCCGCGGATCCGCGACACCGGAAGCTTCGCGGTCAACGTGCTCTCGAGCGGGCAGGGGGCAGTCGCCAATCAGTTCGCTCGAAAAGGCGGAGACAAATGGGATGGCATCCAATGGAGCACCGCGGTACGGGGAAACCCGATCCTCGATGGCACCCTGGCGTGGCTGGACTGCACCATCTTCGCCGAGCACGATGCCGGGGACCACTGCATTGTGCTCGGGCGTGTGACAGAGGTGGGAACCTCACCTAGCGGCCACACTGAACCGTTGCTGTACTTCCAAGGCAAATTCCGCGAACTTCGCTGGTAGCACCACGTTTTGGTCACATTCGCAGACTCGGGACTTGACCTTCACATCAATGGCAAGGTTGAGAATTGAGAAGCACAGATCCCGCAAAGGAGAATTATGGAAATCGGAATCATCGGCGCCGGCTCGATCGGCTCGACCATCGCCCGGCGGCTCAGCCGCCACGGACACAGCGTCACCATCGCGAATTCCCGCGGCCCGCAGACCATCCCCGCCGCGGCCTTGAGCGCCGGTGCGCGAGCGGTCAACGCCGACGAAGTTGCCAACGGCGTTGATGTCCTGATCCTTTCGGTTCCGATGAACCGCAACAAGGACATCGCCGCCTACGTCCGGCGCGCCCCCGGATCCGCGGTGGTCATCGACACCTCCAACTACTACCCGTTCCGTGACGGCATAATCCCCGCCTTTGAAGCCGGGCAACCTGAGAGCGTCTGGTCATCCCAGTTGTTCGGCCGCCCCGTTGCCAAAGCCTGGAATGCCATCACCTCCCAGTCCTTCAATACGAAAGCCACCGAGGCGGGCCATACGGACCGGGCGGCCATTCCGGTGGCGGCCGACCGTGAGGACCACCGGAGCCTCGCGATGTCCCTGGTCGAAGAAACCGGCTTCGATGCCGTCGATGCCGGGGTCCTCGCCGAGTCCTGGCGCCAGCAACCCGGCGCACCGGTCTACTGCACGGATCGTACGCGCGAGGCGATGCCCGCCTTCCTGGCAGCCGCGGACAAGGAGCGCGTGCCGCAGCGCCGGGATCTGGCCATGGAGGCCATCGGCGGCTACATCGCCGCCGGAGGCACCCCGGATGGCAAGTTCCTCGTCGCGATCAACCGCGCCTGCTACAGCTGACGCGGCAGACGCCACACTTCACCCTACAAGCCAGGAAGAATAACGAGTGACTCCTCACGAATCGACAGCAATACAGGAAGTCGGCGGCCGATCATCCTCCGGCAATCCAGCCCCGGCGCAGAGCGCATCATGGGCGGCGGTAGCCTCGCTGGGCGTGGGCGTCTTCGCCCTCGTGATGGCCGAATTCCTGCCGACAAGCCTGCTCTCCCGGGTTGCCGCGGATCTGTCGGTGACAGAGGGCCTGGCCGGCCAGTCCGTCGCCATCACCGCCGTCGTCGCAGCGGTTTCCGGCCTGCTCATTCCCGTCCTGATCCCGCAAATGGACCGTCGGCGCCTGATGATCATCCTCTCGGCCCTTGCAGTGGCTTCCAACCTGCTGGTGGCGTTCGCCCCGGCTTACCCGGTCCTGCTCGCGGCCCGCGTCCTGCTGGGCATCGCGATTGGCGGCTTCTGGTCGCTGGCGATCTCGATCACCGCGAGGCTGGTTCCGCCCGCGAAGCTCGGACTGGGCTTGACGGTCGTGAACCTCGGCGTCTCGCTGGCCACCGTTGCCGCCGTCCCGCTGGGCACGCTGCTCGGCGAGGTGTGGGGCTGGCGCGCGGTATTCGTGCTGGCCGCCGGCGTGAGCATCCTCGCGGTCATCATCCAGGCAGTCACCCTACCATCGGTCCTGGCCGGCCCTTCGGGAGGCTTCCGAGCACTGGGGCAGACCCTGCGTTCCCGGCTGATTGCCATCTGCCTGTTCACCCTGGCCCTGATGGGTGCCGGGCACTTCGCTGGCTTCACCTACATCCGCCCTGCAGCCACCGGGTTGGGCGGACTGGATCCGGAGCAACTCGCGGCCCTGCTGCTGGTGTACGGTCTGGGAATCGTGGGCGGCAACGTGGTCGCCGGGCCGCTGGCTGACCGCATGCTGCGCGGCGCTTCGCTGATCTTCCCGCTGCTGCTCGGTCTAGCAATGATCGGCTTCGCCCAGCTCGGCAGCAGCACCGGTCTGCTCTTCGTCGCCGCCGCACTCTGGGGAGCCGGTTTCGGCGCTCTGCCTACCATCTTCTCGGCCTGGCTAGCACGAGCCGAACCGGACCGCCTCGAGAGCATCGGTGGGCTCCAAACAGGGGTGTTCCAGGTGGCGGTCGCCCTCGGTGCATTCCTGGGCGGGCTCCTGGTTGATGGTGCGGGCGTGCAAACCGCTCTGGTTTTTGGCGGTCTCACCGCCGTGCTCGGCGCCGTGATCCTGGTGCTGGTCAAACCCCGGCCACTGGCAGGTTGATCCCAGAATCATAAACGCGGAATGCGGTAGGAGTGCTGGGTTAACCTCCTGCCGCATTCTGCGCAGCCCTCCGATATTCCGGCCCATCGGCGCACAATCGTGCCAGTTCAAGAAGTTATTGTCCAGCGCGGGGTCGTCGGTGGGCCTGCCTAGGCCGGCCACTAATTCGCACCGTTCACCTCGGGCGTTCAATCAGGTGCATCACCAACGGATGGCTCTTAGTGGAGCATCCCCCGCGCCAAATAACGCAAACAGCTCCACTGCGGCGGGTAGCGGAGGCCCAAAGGCCGTGCGCTCGAGAATTGCAGCCAGTCGGTCGCACGACTTGCATCCGCGGCGCCCGGTGGGATTCTCGACAGCACTTAAACCAGATCCGTTCACGAGTAGCCGAATCCACTTCGCGGTTGGCCCGAGGGCACGCGATACCGCAAGCCATGCCTGCTGCCTTCACTACAGTGGAGAATTCCAACACCTTGAAGCACCAGCTGGCATCGGATGCCTGCCGCAAGCAATGATGCGGCAAACTACGCCTACGTCAGCGTTTTTCTATCTCACTTTATTGGGCATTGCCATCCGCGGTCAGCCGACGCAGCTGCCGCGCAGGCACAAGCGCAAGCACTCATTACCCCTCCGACGATTATTGCCAGCGCAGATCACGACTTACGCGACTCACAGGTGAGCCAGCAATTTCGATCAGATATTTCCAACATTTGACGGACCCCACAGTGACTGCGGGACCTCGCCGGAAATGCGGTATTCGCGATCTTCCAATGCGCCGGTCACGGCAGCGGTCAGGCTATTGACGATGTGGGCATGAGACAGTTCAGCAGCACTCATAGCGTCGCCGGCAATCACCAGATCGAGAATCTCGTAGTGCTGGTTTAGATCGAGTGTTCTTGGCTCATTTCCGGCCGGCAGCTCCAGTCCCACGCGGCGATACCTGTCAGTCTTATCCCATAGGTCATCGAGCAGCCGGATCATGACGTCATTATGCGACGCGACATAAATTGCACGATGAAACGCCCGGTGCGCAGCGACCGCTTCCTCACCCCAGGTACGCGTTACGGGCAGGAGCTCGGCTGCAGTTCTCTTCATTTCCTCAATATCACGGTCAGTACGACGCAGCGCCGCGAGTTGTGTCGCTGCCGGCTCCATTGAAAGGCGAACTTCAAGCAGCTGACGAGCCTCAGAACCACTCATAGGCGACACGCGAACATCGCGGTGCGTATCCATCTCCACCCAGTCCTCACTGGCCAGCTGCCTGATCGCTTCGCGCAATGGGGTGATACTCATGCCCATCTCTTCAGCGAGGTCGTACTGCGATAGACGCGAGCTTGGCTTCAATTCGCCTGAGACAATCCGGCGGCGCAATTCGCTGTATGCCATAGCACCCTTGCTGCTGAAGGTACTCGTTGCACTCATTTTTCCCTACTTGTTCTTATATGGACTCAGGGGTTGTGCCCCGCATCACTTTCAGTATAGTGTACCTAAATATCTTATAAGACTCTTATAAGAGCCTTATAAGCGGAACTCCCGAGAGAAGGAAACATCGTGAAAATTGTCTCTGCACACACCGGAACTATCCCTATCAGCTCGTCCATGCGCAACGCATACATCGACTTCAGCAAAATGGACTGCACGATTCTTGCACTCGTCAGCGACGTCATCGTTGACGGAAAACCGCTGGTTGGTTATGGATTCAATTCCAATGGACGCTATAACGCCACGGCGATCCTCGAAGAACGCATGATTCCACGACTGCTCAATGCCGCACCTGAGGATCTACTGGACGATGCAGATGAGCTGTCCCCCGAGAAGGCTTGGGACATCATGATGGGCAATGAAAAGCCCGGCGGCCACGGCGAGCGCTCGGTTGCGGTGGGCGTAGCGGATATGGCACTGCATGACTTGGCCGCGAAGATCGCCGGAGTGCCTCTATACCGGTGGATCTCCGATCATTACGGCGATGGCAACCCGGATGAAGACGTCTTTGTCTACGCCGCCGGCGGCTACTATGCCCCGGGCAAGACACTGGAAGACCTGCAGAACGAGATGCGCGGATTCCTGGACGCAGGCTACGACATCGTCAAGATGAAAATCGGTGGCACTGACCTCGCCGATGACATCAAGCGCATCGAAGCTGTCTTGGAAGTCCTCGATGGTGACGGAACCCGCCTGATGGTGGATGTCAACGGAAAATTCGATCTCGAAACCGCGCTGGAATACGGCAAGGCCATCGATAAGTACAATCTGTTCTGGTACGAAGAAGTCGGCGATCCGTTGGACTACTCGCTGAACGCCACGCTGTCCGAGAACTACAAGAACCCCATCGCCACCGGGGAGAATCTCTTCTCCCTCCAAGACGCCCGCAACTTGATCCGCCACGGCGGAATGCGCCCGGATCGCGACTACATCCAGGTGGACCCAGCGCTGAGCTACGGACTAACCGAATACCGACGGATCCAGGACATGCTGGCCCAGCACGGCTGGTCCTCACGCCGCTGCATTCCGCACGGCGGGCACCAGTTCTCCCTGCACATCGCCGCAGCCCTCAAGCTCGGCGGCAACGAATCCTACCCGGGCGAGTTCCAGCCCACCGGCGGCTTCACCGACGACGCAGTCATCGTCAACAGCCGAGTGGCACCCGGCGAACTGCCAGGTATCGGGCTCGAAGGCAAGGCAGAGTTCTACGAGCTCCTGCGTGCTTTGCACACTAAGCAGCCGGTTCTAGCTCACTAATCAACGGCGATTCCCGTTGCCATCCGGGTCTACGGGAATCGCCGCCCCCAGTTCTTCTCGAATTAAGTTTTTCCTGCACGCTCTAGTGCCCCTCTGAACGCAGCCTGGCCACTCCCGTTCTCGGTACGCGGCTCCGTTTCGTTTTCAGCTGCCCCATCAGCTCTCCCGCATTCCGGGAACCTTTACGCAAAGTTCGGCCTATTCGTCATACCCTTCTAACAACCAATCTTAGAAAGTGCCGCCATGGAAAATCCTACTCTGCATTCCCTCTGGGGAAGCCTATGGAACTCGCACCGACAGACCAAAAGCCTGCTATCCCTTCCCAAATTCCGGCACCGCGCTGAATCCCAACTTGTCATGAGTAATCAGGCCGCGCAGCTCCTGCAGGGCGACGACGCCCCAGCAAAGAGTACCGACCTGCTTCCTGGTGCCAACGCCAACCCCGAAGGCCCCGGCCCCGGTTATACGCCTTCACGCATTGTCGGCCTGATTCTCGGACCCCTGTTGTTCATCGTGGCAATGTTCTTCTTCTCCCCCGAAGGCCTTTCGCCGCAAGGCCAAGCGGTACTTGCCGTGACGCTTTGGGTCGCCACCTGGTGGATCACTGAGGCCATACCCATTCCAGTTACCTCCCTCTTGCCAGTGGTGCTCCTTCCCCTGACGGGTGGCCTGGACGGGGATCTGGTTGTCTCCGCATACGGCAATGACATTATCTTCTTGTTCATTGGCGGGTTCTCCTTGGCGATCGCAATGGAGAAGTGGAATTTGCACCAGCGCATCGCCCTGGCGATTGTCTCAGCAATCGGCACCAGCCCTAAACGCATTGTTCTCGGTTTCATGGTGGCAACAGCATTCTTGTCGATGTGGGTTTCCAATACAGCGGCAACAATGATGATGATCCCCGTGGGCTTGGCGGTCGCCTATCAGGCCGCGCGTTCCCTTCGTGGCGGTGAGCATGCTGCAGATTTGTCGAAATTCGAGAAATCCATAGTTTTCGGTATTGCCTACGCGGCTACTCTCGGTGGCCTCGGCACCCTCATTGGCACACCACCACTGGCCATTTTCGCCGCAACTTCAGGCGAGCTTTTTGACCAATCAGTTTCCTTCGGCGGTTGGATGCTCTTCGGAATCCCTATCGTTATCCTGCTTCTGGCTTTCACCTGGTTCTACTTGACCCGTGTGGCCTTCAAAGTGAAATTCAAGCATCTTCCAGGCGGTGCGGAACTCATTAAAAGCGAACGCAATGCACTGGGTGGCATGTCACGCGAAGAAAAGGCTGTCATGTCGATCTTCCTCGGAGCTGCCTTCTTGTGGGTCACCCGTTCATTCATCTGGGAAGACTTATTGCCGGGAATCAGCGACGGCATTATCGCCATCATGGCGACAGTGGTGCTATTCATGCTTCCCACACGGCAGGCCGAGCAACCGAAGATCTTGAACTGGGATGATTCGAGGAAGATCCCGTGGGGAATCCTCCTGCTGTTCGGCGGTGGCCTAGCCATTGCCGCAGGCTTTGTCGAAAGTGGCCTGTCGAGTTGGATCGGTGACCAGCTGCGCGTGCTCGACGGTGCCAATGTAGTGGTCATCATCATCTTGGCAACCGCTCTTGTCCTCTTCCTGACCGAAATCACCTCGAACGCCGCCACTGCAACGATGATCCTCCCCGTTATGGCAGCTTTCGCGCTGGCACTGGGAATTCACCCATATGCGTTGATGGTCCCTTGCGCTATGGCTGCCAACTGCGCGTTCATGCTTCCCGTTGGCACTCCACCAAATGCGATCTTGTACGCCACCGGAAAAGTGAAGATCACCGAAATGGTCAGAGTTGGAATGTGGCTCAACTTCATCGCGTTGGCCCTGATTGTCATCGCCGCTCTTTACCTACTTCCTGTGTTGTGGGGTATCGATCTGATGTCCGTTCCAGCTGACTTCCAGTAAGCCCATGGCGGGCCACGAGTATCAGATGATTCTCAGACCGCCACTGGGGCAGGGCTGCTGCCGTGAAACTATTGATTCCCGGCAGCCGCCCTGCCGGGGTCCCGAAGTTGTATTCCCAACGTTCAGACTTGCAATGAATATCAATTTTTACTTTCAAAGATGGAGAACCACTAATCATGGGCCGCGTGCTAATCACCACGGACTACCTTCGCCCCAACGACGACATCGACAATTTGCTCAAGCAGCACGGTCACGAAACAACTTTCGCCCCGTTTGAATCGAAGCGCGATACTACTCAGCAGATGTCCTTGCTCACCGGTTTTGACGCCGCAATTATTGCCAGTGAACCAATTACCCGAGACATGCTGGCTTCAGCACCCAGCCTCAAGGTACTGGCCCGCAGCGGCGTCGGCTACGACTCCATTGATGTCCAAGCCGCAAGCCACTATGGGGTACGAGTCTGCAACGCTCCAGGCAGCAATCATTATTCCGTCGCTGAAATGGCCATCGGCCTTCTCATCATGTCAGCACGACATTTGGCGAATGTCACCAGCGCAGTTCGGCTAGGGCAGTGGCCACGCAAAGCGGGCCACGAATTGCATGGAGCAACCTTGGGCATTATCGGGTACGGGCCGAGCGGGCAGGCCACAGCAAAGCTGGGACTCGCACTGGGCATGAAAGTCTTGGTAAGCACAGCACATCCGAGCAGCTCAGATAGGGAAATTAGCTTCACCGACCTCGATACAGTGTTCAAGTCCGCCGATTATCTATCCCTGCATTCTCGTGCAAGCGGTACTGGCCCGCTTGTCGATGAGGCGAAGTTTGAGCTGATGAAGGATTCGGCGATCATCATCAATACTGCACGTGGATCGCTGATCAATGAGTCCGCTCTGGCTGCCGCACTTAGCAATGGCACGATTGCAGGTGCCGCGCTCGACGTTCTCGACCACGAACCAATGACGGATTCCAGCCCCCTTCGGGGACTGGAAAATCTGATAATCACATCCCATCTGGCAGGGCAGACCGTGGAAGCTCGATTACGCGCCGGGATGATCGCCGCCCAGGCAGTCATCGACGTCTTGGCCGACCGCCAACCGGATCATCCTGTCAACTAGCAGTGTTCTGCCCCATGCAACAAGCAGATTGGAAAATCATGTCAAAAATTCATCGCGTCGCTGTCATTCCTGGCGACGGAATCGGAACCGAAGTGGTACCGGAGGGCCTGCGTGTCCTGGATGCCGCTGCAGAAATATTCGACTTCAATCTCGAATACGAGCACTACGATTTCGCATCAGCAAACTACTACAGCCAGCATGGCAAAATGCTGCCGGAAAACTGGTTCGAACAGCTCAATAGATTCGACACCATCTTCTTCGGAGCAGTTGGCTGGCCGGACGTCGTTCCCGACCATGTTTCGCTTTGGGGAAGCCTCCTGCAGTTCAGGCGACATTTCGACCAGTACGTGAGCCTGCGGCCAGTCAAGCTTCTGGAGGGTGTGCCTAGTCCGTTGGCTACTCCTAAGCCCGGGGACGTAGATTTCTATGTCGTGCGGGAGAACACCGAGGGCGAATACTCCAGTATCGGCGGAAAGCTCTTCGACGGAACCGACCGTGAAATCGTCATGCAGGAAACCGTCATGAGCCGCACGGGAGTAGACCGAATTCTCAAGTATGCATTCGAGCTGGCCCAAAGCCGTCCGAAGAAGCATCTGACCTCGGCGACGAAGAGCAACGGAATTTCTATCACCATGCCGTACTGGGACGAACGTGTTCAGGAGATGTCTTACGCATATCCCGACGTAAACGTCGATAAGTTCCACATTGATATTCTGGCTGCCAATTTCGTTATGCATCCCGAGTGGTTCGACGTCGTTGTCGCCAGTAATCTCTTTGGCGACATTCTCTCCGATTTGGGACCTGCCTGCACCGGAACCATCGGCATCGCACCCAGCGGGAACATCAATCCGGAACGCAAATATCCGAGCTTGTTTGAGCCCGTGCACGGCTCAGCACCCGATATTGCCGGCAAGGGGATTGCCAACCCTGTCGGACAAATCTGGTGCGCTGCCATGATGTTGGATCACCTAGGTGAAACCAAAGCCGCCACTGCTATTACCGATGCCATGGAGTCCGTGCTGTCCCAAGGGCAAGCAGTGCTTACACCGGATATGGGCGGCAAAGCGTCAACCGCAGAATTAGGGGCAGCCGTAGTCTCAGCTTTAGTCAGCTCCAAGCATTGAACCGCGGAACCCGGCTCACTCGTTGAATGATGACCGGGTCATGCTGATTTCTTCAATCCCCATGGCCCCGCTCAGTGCACTTCACTGTGGCTCTCGACGCGAACCAGCTACGCTTGGAAGCAAGCAGCGCACTATCGCAGTCGTGGATGCTTCGACCAGTTGGCCGTACGTTACTTCTGCCAAGGAATCCAAGCCGGCGCCGGCATCCAGATCGATGCGTGCGGTACCTTTTCCATTCTTGATCGCAATGCAGCGGCAATAGGCAGCCGCCACCGTAGCTGCGGCTTGGCAACCCGTGAGGGCCAGGACTGCGAGGCCGAGCAGGTTCATGGGAACCAGTGCGGGGTGGCGCAGGAGGCGGACCCTTTAGAACGGTGCGAGTGTCCTCGATTTCGAGATCACCAATACTCAAACACCGGAAAGTGACAACGAATTACGAGACTGCCGTACTCGTGAGGAAACTCAGGATGAACGACTAGTAGCCACCCCGCCAGGCAGCACGGCGATCGGCTCAATCTTGCACCGGGGAACTACTGATGCGCGGCGATGGCTTCGGCCAGCTCGTCGAATCCGAGCCGGCGCGCATTCTCCAGGGCGGTGCGCCCCTGCGGGTCGGTGATCCCCGGATCCGCCCCGGCGGCCAGCAGCAGCCTGGCGGCCTCTTGCTGGTTTGGCCCTCCATCGCCAAGCAAGACGGCTTCTTGCAGCGCGGTCCATCCCGGATTGTTCACATGGTCAAGCGGAACACCTGCCTCGATGAGCATCTTCACGGTCTCCACATGGCCGTGCTCGCTGGCCGGAATGAGCGCGGTCCCTCCATAGCGGTTGAGGCTTTCAACGTCCGCCCCGTTCTCCAGCGCTAGTTCCAGAACCTCGTTGAAACCCTCGGCCCCGGCATAGAGAAAGGTCGAATCCTCAAGATCATCCTTGGCATTGACGTCCCCACCGGCGGCAATCAGTTCCCGCACCAGTTCCACGTCATCGTCCTTGGCCGCGCGGATCAGCCGCTGATCCAATTCATCCTGCTCCACGGCGGTGAGGCTCGCTTCCGGTGCCGTGGTTTCTGGGGATGCGGATTCGGTACTGGACGGTGCCGGAGGACCCACGAGTTTAGCTTCAGGCGCTGCCATGGAACACCCCGCGAGAACAGCCAAACCCGCAAGAGACAGTGCTCCAATGCCCAAGGCCCTTCTTCCATGGCCAGTAGCTTTGATCTCCGTGGCAGTTGATGGGTTCTGGTTCTTGCTCATGAGCGCTCCTTGCTGGGGATCTCCCGTAGTCCGGAAAACGGGCTTCCTCCCATCATCCAGCACCACGGCTGCTGCGGGCATCGTCCGATATGCGATGAAAACCATCCAGAAGGCGGAGCACAAAACCTGTCCCAGGTCCTACCATGGGGAAAGCATCTACATCACGACAAAGGTCTTGCCATTCCTACCGCTACTGCTCCCCCTAAATTCATGCTTGCGCCACGAGCCAACATCGACACCCTGGTGCATGTCGGCTTTGCCGTGCTCATGTTCACCGCACTCATCCGCTACGTCCTGCGCCATGATCCGGTGGAAAATCTCTGGATTATGGTGCTCGCCGGCGTGGTCTGCGCGCTCTATCTGGTCACTGCATTCCTGGTGAACCGAGGAACGGGCCAGGGCCGGTGGGTCATCGTGCTGGTAGCGACTTCCTCCGTTCTGGTGCTCCTCGCACCGAGTTTCGCCTGGTGCTCCTTCGGACTCTTCTTCCTGTGCCGCAGGACGCTGCGCGGATTGGCCGGGTACCTGGCCGGCGGGCTGGCCATCCTGGCCGCGGCAGTGAGCTGGTTCAGGTTCAGCGACGACAAGGACATCGTGATGCTGCTCGGGCCCATCGCCATCGGGGCAATGCTGACCCTGATCTTCGACAGGATGGAACAGGATGCGGCGGAGCAGCGCCGGCTGAACCAGGAGATCTCCAGTGCGCAGCTGCAGCTCGCGGCCAGCGAGCGCCGCGCCGGGATCATCACCGAACGGGCACGGGTCTCCCGGGAAATCCATGACACGGTGACCCAGGGCTTGGCCAGCAGCCTGCTGCTGCTCGAAGCGGCCAACCGGATTTGGCCTACCGCGGCCTCGCAGGATGAAGTCCGCCAGGCCAGCGAATTGCTCCGGCAGAACCTCATGGAAACCCGGCGACTGGTCCACGACTTGGCTTCGCCTGCCACTGATGCCGGTCCGCTGCCCGAGGTGCTCCGCGAAGCCGCGGCCACCTACCTCCCGGATCTCCAGCTGCATGTCGTGGGCACCGAGCGCGCAGTATCCCCCGAGGTCCGCCATGCCCTGCTGCGCGTGGTGCAAAGCGCCGCCGCCAATGTGAAACTTCATTCCGGGGCAGAACAGGCCACCGTCACTATCGGTTTCCTCCAGGACACCGTCACCTTGGACATCCATGACAACGGCCGGGGCTTCACCCCGGAGAAGCTCCAGGCCCCCTCCCAGTCCGGCGGCTACGGGTTGCGCGCCATGAGGCAGCGCGTGGAACAACTAGGCGGGGAATTCTCGGTGGAAAGCACCCCGGGTTCCGGGACCGTCATCGCCGCGCAGATCCCCAGCGAGGAGAACATCTCATGAAAACAATTTCGGTGCTTTTGGTCGATGACCATCTCGTGGTCCGCAGCGGCCTGAAGGCGCTGCTTGATACCCAGCCGGATATCGAGGTCATCGCCGAGGCCGGCTCCGGCGAGGCCGCCCTGCGGATCCTTGAAAATCTTTCCCCCGATGTTGTGGTCATGGATTTGGCCATGGGCGCGGGCATGGACGGCATCGACGCGATCAAGGAAATCCGCCAGCGCAACGCCAAGCAGGCGGTGCTGGTGTTCACCACCTATGATTCAGATGCCGATATCGTGCGGGCCGTGGATGCCGGCGCCATGGGCTACCTGCTCAAGGATGCCGCTCCGGAGGAGATCTTCAGCGCCGTGCGCGGTGCCTCCAATGGAAAGAGCGTGATGAGCGCCCCGGTGGCCTCCAAGCTCTTCCGCAGGCTGCGCAACCCCGACGAGGCACTGACTCCCCGCGAGGCGGAATTGCTCAGCCTGCTGGTCGACGGGCTTGGCAATAAGGAGCTGAGCCAGCGGCTGTTCATCTCGGAAGCTACGGTCAAGACCCACCTGGCCCATATCTATGCCAAGCTGGGCGTGGAAACACGCGTCGAGGCGATCACCACCGCCCTCCGCCGGGAGGGCATGCGCTAGGTACCGCAAGGCGCTGGAAGACTCATCCACCAGGCCGCCAGTCCCAGCTTGATGGCCGATGTCTTTGCTGGCTTGAAACGACAAGATTGATTTATCACCAAGCCCCACCGGGCCTTAGTGGACATCATCTTTTGTGAATCGAGGCAGAACCCATGAAGAAGCACATCAATACCTCCAAGCTGCTCATGTCGCTGGGCGGCGTATCCTTGGCCATCGGGCTGCTGGCCGGGTGCACCTCCGGTGTCGAGGCCGGGCAGGCCAACGCAGGCAGCACCGCCGAAGCCACGCAGGGCGCAGCAGCAGCCACCGGCACCATGACCCCGTCCGAGATCCTGTCCTCCACCGCATGGGAAACCACCGGTGCCACGGATGCCCAGGGCGAAGCAGTGGAGCTCTCCGACAAGGATGTCAGCAACTTCGTGGGCAACGCCTACTTCCGCGCCGATGGCACCTTCGACATGTACAACCTGGATGACTCTCCCAAGATGCAGGGCGATTGGACCGTCAGCGACGATGGCAAGACCCGCAGCATCGTCGCCAAGGATGACGCTGGCAAGGTGCTGTTCACCCGCGATTCGCAGATCGTCACGCTCGCCGGTGAAGAATTCACCTACCGCGTCTTCCCAGATCCTGAAAAGACCGATGTCTACTTCGATATCGTCCACACCCCGACCAGCCACCCCGAGCCAGCTGTCTCCTGACGATCATATTAAGCAATCCATCAGCCCACCACTGCTAGGAACCCTCCGGAAGTGGCGGGCTGATGGACAGTCGGCAAGCAAGTTAGATTCAGCCAGTCCTCGCCAGCGCTCCAGCCTTGCCCAAGAGTTAGTCCAGTTCAAGGATCCGGGTCATGAAGATGCTGTTGGGGTCCTCCAGATAGGAACCGAAGGGCTGGCATTGCTGGAAGCCGTGCTTTCGGTACAGCGCGCGTGCAGGTGCGAAGAACTCCATCGCTCCCGTTTCAAGGGATACGCGCGATAGCTTGCGCTCTGCTGCATCCTCCAGCGCATGGAGCAGCAACCGGGAAGCGACGCCTTGCCCGCGGAAGTCCGGGTCCGTCCGCATGCTCTTGAGCTCCTCGTGGCCCGGCTCCAATACCCCCAACGCGCAAGTGCCCACGATGCGCTGGTCCTTCTGCGCTGTCCAGAGCCGGACGGTTGGCTGGCGTAGCGCAGCCAAGTCCAAGGCATGCTGGGACTCCAGCGGCGACTGCGGCGCCATGTCAGCAAGGTGGGCTTCGAGGAAGGCTCTCAGGGAGGGATCCTCGAAGTCTGCGGGTTCAATGGACAACGTCATGAGCGACAAGATATCAGCAGTTTGTATCGCAGATGTTACGGGCAGCTAGTTGCCCTATCGCCATCAGACCTCATAAATGCTCGGGCCCGGCTTCTTCTGTGTGGCCTCCCGATTCTCCGGCGATGCCCTCCTGCGGATACAAGTCCGCTCCGGTGCGATCCTTCAAGGTCAGGGTTGCGATCAGCGAAGCGCCCACCCAGATGAACAGGTAAGTCGAGACCGCCACAGTGGTATTGAACTGGCCCACCAGCGCCGCGGCAATGGTCGGGGCGAACGCGCCACCGATCACCGAGCCCAGGGCGTAGCTGATCGAGGAACCGCTCAGGCGGATGCGGGCCGGGAACAACTCGGCATACAGCGCCGGCAACGGACCGTAGGAGAAGCCCATGAAAGCGCCGAAGACCACCAGGGACACGGTGACCCAGGCCAGGTTCCGGGTTTCGATGAGCAGGAACAGCGGGAAGAGCCAGGCCAGCAACAGCACCCAGCCGATGATGAACATCTTCTTGCGGCCAATGCGGTCCGAGACCACTCCGCCGATCCAGGTGGAGATCAGCCAGGCCAGCGAGCCGATGGTGATGATGTTCAGGATGTCGCCAGCCTGCAGTTCCAGCTTGTTCGTTGCATAGCCCAGGATGAAGCCGCCGGTGAGCATGTACCCGGCAGTGTTGTTGCCCATGAAGACCAGCGTCGCCTGGATGACCTTCTTGGGGTGCTTGCTGAACAGCGTGGACAGCGGGGCCGACTCGGTCTGCTTGGTCCGGGCCATCTCCTCGAAGACCGGTGATTCCTCCACGCGCTGGCGGATGTAGTAGCCGATGAGGATCAGCACGAAGCTGAGCAGGAACGGGATGCGCCAGCCCCAGGCCATGAACTGCTCCGGGGAGAGAGCGGCGGCGATAATGGCGCTGACCGCGGAGGCCAGCAGCATGCCGGCCGGTACGCCGAGCTGCGGGAAGGCACCGAATTTGCCGCGGGCATGATCCGGCGCGTGCTCCACTGCCATCAATGCCGCACCGCCCCACTCGCCGCCGGCGGAGAAGCCCTGGACGATGCGCAGGAAGATCAGGAGAATCGGAGCCCAGATGCCGATGCTCGCATAGGTGGGCAGCAAGCCCACCAATGTGGTGCCGACGCCCATCAGGACCAGGGTAATGATCAGCACCGCTCGGCGGCCGTACTTGTCGCCCACCCGGCCCATCACGATCGCGCCCAACGGGCGGAAGAGGAAGCTGATGCCGACGGTGGCGAAAGCGATGATGGAGCCCAGCGACGCTTCGGCGGGAGTGAAGAATTGCGGGGCCAGGACCAGGGCCGCCGCATTGGCGTAGATGAAGTAGTCGTACCACTCCACGGTGGTGCCCACCATGGTCGCTCCCGCGACGCGTTTCTGCTCCTTGGTCATGCGCCCGGGTACTGCAGCTGGAGTGCTCATGGTTCCCCCTCGATGTTGCGAGTATGCAGGAATCACTTTCCTCCGCCCCAGCACCCCAGTGCTGGCCGTTCATGCAGGATCGACTCCCTGCCTTGATAGTAGGCCTCTGCCGAACCCGCTACAAGCGGTATTTCTCCATGCGCGCCGCTCCCCTGGTTGTTCGCGTTGCTCCTGCAAAAACCTGTCAGGCTTGCGCGAACAGCTTGGCGGCATCAGCCACGACCTGCTTCGTCCCGCCCTGGTTCCAGCTCTCGAGTTGGCGCGTGGCACCATTGCCGAGATTCGCGAGCGAGTCCAGGTAATCGGCCACGAACTGTTCATCGCCATTGCGCTGCAAGTGCCGGCCCGCGTAATCGAGCACCCGCTTCATCATGGCCTTGGCAGGCACGGGAGTCCTGGATTCGCTATCGACATAGGTGCCTTCCACTCCCGACTTGGCCGCTTGCCACAGGCCCAGGTCGAGAACCTCGGACGCTGCCGTGCTGGCGGGGTTCTGTGTTGCCGAGGCAGTATCCACAATGGCCCGGATGAGCAAAGCCAGGGCCACGGATTCGCCGGCTGCCATCTGCGTGTCCGCCGCCCGGACTTCAATGGTCGGATGGTTCACCGACAAGCGGGCGAACCAGCCGATATGTCCCGGATCAAGCAACGCCCCGGAGGTGATCATGTCCTCAATGCGCTGCTGGTATTCCTGCGCTGTCGCAAAAGCCGGCGGGATGCCTGCCGCAGACCATCTGCGGTAGTGCACCGTCCGCCACGACGCGAAGCCGGTCGGCTCCCCGTTCCAGATGGGAGAGTTCGCGCCCATTCCCGCAATCAGCGGCAACCAGCCGCGCAAGGCATTCAGCGCCCGGACTCCGGCGGCGGCATCCGGGACATGCACATGGATGTGCAGTCCGTTGATGAAATGCTCGCGGGCGATCCCCGGGACGAACTCGTGGATCGTTGCGTAGCGCTGGCCCTTGGTGAACTCCGTAGTACTCGGGAGCCCCAGCGCCGTTCCCGAAGCAAAGGGAAGCACCTGGTGTTCGCGGCAGATCCGCTCAATGGCGGCGCGCCGCCGCACCAGCGCTTCCACGGCTTCTTGCGCAGAGGTGCAGATTCCGGTGACGATTTCCAGCTGGCTGGCCAGAAGTTCGCGGTGGACCGTGGTGCCAGGCAGATCGAGGCCAAGCAGCTGGGCGCTGAGTTCATCGGCCATCGGCACCGGGGCGGCAGTTTCCGGATCCACGAGGAAGAATTCCTCTTCGATCCCAAAGGTCCTGGTCATGGATGCTGGTTCGCCTTCCTTGGGCAGCAATACGAACTGAACATTAGACGGCAGCTGGCCAGGGACGGCCGTTCCCGGCAGGAAACCCAGCGATTTTCCAGCTTCGCAGCAGTTGCGGACGCGGCTATTCTCAGGCGCCCGTTCACCCGCCTCGCCCTACGCCCGATAGCTGCCCCGGGCACCTGCTGACCGCTTTTCACAGCTGCTACTGAGCTTGCGGCCATGCAAGCACAAGCCCCGGCGCAAGGGCTTGCAAAGTGTGCCACGCTCTAATCACCGCGGCTCGGCAAAGCACTGCAAGAAGCCAAGCTGCGGGCCGTCACGCCCACTTGGAGGCGCAGCTTCAGCCGGCCGGCCACTGGCCAGCCGGACTGGAATGACTGGATTGATCCGAAGTCGAACGCAGCAGGAGGACAGACCCATGATCAGCACAGAACAACTTCAGGAACTCAGCGCAATTGGCGGCACCGTCATTGGACCCGACGGCCAGAAGATCGGCAAATTCGGCCAGATTTTCCTTGACGACCGCAGCGGGCAGCCGGAATGGGCGACCGTCCGCACGGGCCTCCTCGGCCTCTCCGAGAGCTTCGTTCCGCTCAGCCAGGCAACCGTCGCCGGCGATACGCTCTCGGTGCCCTATAACAAGCAGACCGTCAAGGACGCCCCGAACATCGATCCGGAGGGCCAGCTCACCCCAGAGCAGGAGCAGGAGCTCTACCACTACTACAGCCTGTCGTACCAGGAAGCGGACCAGACCGCCGTGCAGCCCGGCGTCCCGGAGACCGATGCCCGCGCCGAGTATTCACGGGAAGACGTGCGCGATCCGGTGGCCGGCACCTCCCAGGCCTCTGCCATCCGTTCCGAGGAGCGGCTGCATGTGGGAACCGAAAGCGTGGAAACCGGCAAGGTACGCCTGCGCAAGCACGTGGTCACCGAGGATGTGGCCACCACGGTGCCGGTGAGCCATGAGGAAGTGCGGCTTGAGCGCGAGCCCATCACGGATGCCGAAGCCGCCGGCACCAGCGGAGAATTGGCTGAAGACGAGCAGGAGGTGACCTTGCATGAGGAACGCCCCGTCGTGGAGAAGACTGTTGAGCCAGTTGAGCGGGTCAGCCTGGAAAAGGAAACAGTCATCGAGGAGGAACGCCTCGAAGCGCAGTTGCGCAAGGAACAGGTGCAGGCCGAGGGCTGGGAAGGCGGCCGGCAAACCCGCTAGCGCTGGCGCGCTGGCTTTGCGCAGGAGCTGAACCTGCACGCAGCGGTGATCGGGGCGGATTCCGGCGGGTGCCGGGTTCCGCCCCGATCCACGCACCGCCGTTGCTGGACGTTCCCTAGGTACTGGAAGATTCCCGTGCCATCCAGTCGGCAATCCCCTAGCGTGGCTAGCATGACGGCGGCCAGCATGCCGGGCCAACGTTTCCTTCCGATCGCAACAGCCAGAATGAAGGAGCAAGATCATGGAACATCCAAAAGATCCTGTCATAGCAACACGTCCGATGGTGCAAAAGGCCGCGCTGGCGGTCGGCATCGTGTTCTTCCTGGTCGGTGTCCTCGGATTCATTCCGGGAATCACCACCAACTACGGATCGCTCTCTGGTGCCGGCCACCACTCTGAAGCCAAGCTGCTGGGAATCTTCCAGGTCTCGTACCTGCACAATGCCGTGCATCTGCTCTTCGGTGTTGCCGGCTACCTGATGGCGCGAACCGTGCCTGCTGCCCGCAGCTACCTCATTGGCGGCGGAATCATCTACCTGGCCCTGTGGGTCTACGGGCTGGTCATTGATTTCGACAGCGCCGCCAACTTCATCCCGCTGAACGATGCCGATAACTGGCTGCATCTGGGGCTCGGTGCGCTCATGATCATCTTGGGATTGCTCCTCTCCCGCAAGGCGACCGGACAGCATCGGGACCCGCACGCGGCTTGACCAGATGCTCAATTGCTGAGGCGGGCACCCCGGCATGCCGGGGTGCCCGCTCTGTCCATGCAGTCCATGGCAAAGTCCTCAGCGTCATCGCCATACCCAATTCCTTGGAACGCCAAGATCGCCGGACGCCGGGAATCCCAGGATTCCGGGATTCTAGGCGAGTTCGCTGGCGCAGTCGCGGCAGATGACGCCTAGGCCAGTCTTCTGCACGGCTTGGCTGCGATGGCGGATAGTGAAGCAACTGGCGCAAAGGAACTCATCCGCTGCTTGCGGGAGGACTTCAACGCTCAGCTCTTCCTCGACGATAGCACCAGGGAGCTCCACGCCATCGGAAAGGTCGGTTTCTTCAAGCTCGGCCGCATCGCTCTTCGCGTCGGGGGCATCGGCTTGTTGCACGTCCTTGAGCGTCTTCTCGGACGCCGCGGCGAAATCCGGACGAACTTCGTCATAATCTGCAGCCATGTTCCTGCCTCCACAGGTGGGAGAATACGCGACAACCACAACGTAGTGGCGTGCCACTGGTTCGCCAAGGCCCCGGATGGCGGGCTTTGGCCCCAGCGCAGCGAAGCCGCCGTCCGGAAGGCTGGCTTCGACGGCGGCTTGGCCGGCTGGCGGCCAATTGCTAGGAGCTGAGCTCCGCGGCAATGGCGCTGTTGAACGCATCAAGGTCGCCTGGATTGCGCGAGGTAATCAGCACGAAGCCGCTTGCCGGGCAGCGGAAAACCTGTTCGTCCTTCCAGGTGCCGCCGGCATTGACGACATCGGACTTGATCGAAGTGTATGAGGTCAAGGTCTTGCCCGTGGCCAATCCGGTTTCCACCAGCAGCCATGGCCCATGGCAGATGGAAGCGATCGGCCGGCCCGAACCGGCAAAGGACTTGGCAATGCGCTGGGCATCGGCATCCAAGCGGAGGTGGTCGGCATTCAGCGTTCCGCCGGGGATCAGCAGCAGATCGAAATCCTGCTCGTTCACTGCTGCCAGCGCTTCACTGGCTTCGAAGACCTCCCCCAGATCCCAATCGCCGACCAGCGACTTGACCTGGCCGGCCTCCGGGGCCGCGATCACCACTTCCGCACCGGCTTGGCGCAAGTGCTCCACCGGCTTCTTCAGCTCATCCTGCTCGACTCCGCGGTTGGATACTGCCGCAAGTACTTTCTTGCCTGCTAGGTCTGGCATATTCATGCTCCTTTCATCGTCCACAGCCCACTGTGCTCTGGGCAGCTACCGCAGGCAAGCCGCAGTCAGGAAGCATCCAGCCGCCGGCTTCGGATCGGGCTTTCGCCGCGCTGCCATGCGCCTTGAACGCGCACAGCAGGCCTTGCCGCGGTGGAGGCGGCAAGGCCTGCTGTGCTGGGAAGCAGATGATCAGGCGTTGATCAGCTCGGCGTCTTCCTTGGCCTTCTTGCTAGCACGCACGTGCTTGTAGGCGGTGAATGCCAGCGTCAGTGCGAGGATCGAGTACAGGGTAATCGTGATTCCGCTGGAAACCAGGATGCCCGCGTCGCCTTCCGAGACGGTCAGTGCACGGCGCAGTTCTGTTTCGGCCAGCGGGCCGAGGATCACTGCAATCAGAACCGGAGCCAAGGGGATCTCGTAGCGTCGCATCACGAATCCAACCAGTCCCACACCCAGCAGGATCCACAGATCCAGCAGCGCGGCGCTGATGGCGTAGACGCCGAGGACCGAGAGCACGGTAATGCCTGCGTACAGGTAGTGGCGCGGGACCAGCAGCAGCTTGGCCCACAGCACCGCGAACTGCATGTTCATGACCAGCAGGATCACTAGTCCGATGAACAGCGAGGCCAGCAGGGTCCACACCATGGGGCCGCTGCGTTCGAACAGCAGCGGGCCTGGCTGCATGCCGTACTGCTGGAAGGCGGCGATCATGATGGCCGCGGTAGCACTGGTGGGCAGGCCCAGGGCCAGCAAGGCGCCCATGGCGGTGCCGGCGGTGGCGTTGCCAGCGGCCTCCGGAGCAGCCACGCCTCGGATGGAACCGATCTGGCCGAATTCGATATCGCCGCGGCGCTTGGCCAGGCGCTTTTCGGTGCCGTAGGCCAAGAAGGTCGGCACCTCGGAACCGCCAGCAGGGATGATGCCGAAAGGCAGGCCGAAAGCGGTACCGCGCAGCCATGCCGGCAGGGCCTTCTTGATGTCGTGGCGGTGCAGGCGCGGACGGCCGCTTGGCTTGATTTTCACAGCTTCCGGATCGCGGTGGATGCGCGAGGCAATGTGCAGCACTTCGCCCAGGGCCAGCAGGCCCACGGTGATCACCACAATGGAGATGCCGTCGAAGAGCTGCGGCAGGCCCAGGGTGTAGCGGATGGTTCCCGAAGGCCCATCCACCCCGACCATGGCCAAGACCAGTCCGATGCCCAGGGCCACCAGGCCCTTGACGATCGAATCGGAGACTACCGAGGAGATTGCAAGGAAGGCGAAGACCGCCAACGCGAAGTATTCAGCCGGACCGAAAGCGGTGGCCAGCTTGACCAGGGTCGGGGCGAAGAACACCACGACGGTGGTGGCCAGCAGGCCGCCAATGAAGGCGCCCATGGCCGCAGTTGCCAGGGCCTTGGCGGCCAGGCCGTTGCGGGCCATCCGGTGGCCTTCGAAGGTCGAGGCGATCGCCGAGGAATTGCCCGGCGTATTGAGCAGGATGCCGGAGGTGGAGTCGCCGAACAGCCCGCCGTAGTAGACGCCGGCGAACATGATGAATGCCGCGGTGGGATCCAGCGAGAAGGTAATAGGCAGCAGCAGCGCCACGGCCATTGCCGAGCCCAGGCCGGGCAGCACGCCTACGGCGGTGCCCAGCAGGGCGCCAAGCAGCACCCACAGCAAGTTCATTGGGGTCAGTGCGTTTGAGAATCCCTCAAGCAGCAGATTGATCTGTTCCATCTAGAGCAGTCCTTCCAAGAATCCCGCAGGGAGGTTCAATCCCAGTCCGGCGTTGAAAGCCAGCTGGATCACGCAAGAGAAGAGCAGTGCAATGCTCACGTCGAATAGCGCTTTCTTGCTGCCCAGTGCGCGGGCAACGACCCAGAACAGGGCTGCCGCGCTGAGGATCCAGCCGGCATAAGGCAGGATCAAGATGAAGCCGACGACGCCGGCAACCACCATGCCCATGGTCTTCCAGTCCGACTGGGTCTTGTACTGCTTTTCTTCCGCGGCCGGCGCGGCTGCGCCGCCGCGCGGGGAGCGGAAAATCTGGATGGTGTGAGCGATGACCACGCCGTAGAGCAGCACGCACACAATGGTCGGGAAGAACTGCGGGCCGGGGACCGACTTGCCCAGTACTTCCATGGTGGCGGTCTGCCAAGTCAGGAAGAGCGCCAGGGCCAGCACCAGAGCCGGGACGACCAGTTCGCTGCGCCCGCTGAAGAAGCTCTGGGCAGGGGCGGCGTTACGGCGGGTGCCGATGCCGTTGCCCTCTGTTGCTTGGGGTGCTTGAATGCTCATAGTCCCAGTCCCTTGACGATTTGTTCCGTGACTTCGATTTCGCTGTCCACGTAGTCTTCGAATTCCTTGCCGATCATGAAGCTGTCGGTCCAGTTATTGCGCTCCAGCGCATCTTTCCACTGCTCGGATTCATGGATTTCGTGGACCATGTCCACGAAGACCTGCTTGTCCTCTTCGGTGATGCCCGGGGCACCGACGAAGCCGCGCCAGTTGGCCATGACCGCGTCAACTCCCTGTTCCTTGAAGGTCGGGACGTCGACCCCCGGCAGCCGTTCTTCCGAGGAGATGGCCAGCGCCCGCAGGTTTCCGGCCTCGATCTGGTCAGCTACTTCGTTATAGCCGGACATGCCGCCAACGGTGGTGCCTGCCAGCATCGAGGTCAGTGCCTCGCCGCCGCCGGAGTAGGCGATGTAGTTGGCCTTGGACGGGTCGATGCCCACTTCCTGGGCCACCGCACCGGTGAGCAGGTGGTCAATCGAACCCAGCGAACCGCCGGCAATCGAGGTTTTCCCCGGGTCCTTCTTCCAGGCCGCGATGAACTCGTCCAGGGTCTTGATCTCGGACTTGGCCGGCACTACCAGCACCGCGTAGTCATCAGACATGCGCGCGACCAGCTCCACGTCCTTCATGGTGGCTTCGGAGTTGGCCAGCTCGATTGCGCCGATCATCACCCCGCCGGTGGCCATGAGCATGTCGTGGCGCCCGGTCATCTGCACGAATTGGCTCAAGCCGATGGTGCCGCCAGCTCCCGGGATGTTCGTGACCTGCACGTTGTTCACTGCGCCGATGGACTTCAGTGCCTGCTGGGCTTCACGGGCGAAGCCGTCCCAGCCGCCGCCGGGCGAGGCAGGTGCCATGATGACCAACTTGTTCCGCGCCGAGGACTCTCCGCCCGACGCTGCCGCGTTGGTGAATGCGAGTCCCGCTACCGCCACGACGACAACGCCGTACAGGGACCGGCTCAAGATGCGTTTGCTCACCATTTTCCGTAACCTCATTGTTAGTGATTCACCTCACCGATTCCCGGTGCGGCCCTTCCCAGTGTGCAGTCAAAGTGAGCCGAAACACACCGGGAATGCGGTTCTGGTCATAACGGGCAATTAAGAAAATAAAAACAACGGGAGCAAGCGGGTCCACCATGCAATGGATAAAGAACAGCCAGCGCTTCCGCGTTCGCATCCTGTTCCTGCAATTAGCCATCGTGCTGATCACGCTGCTGGCAGTTTCGGTGATCGTGATGCGCTTCGAGATCAACCGGGTGGAGGACAGCGCTTTCAGCCGCGTCGCCCTGGTGGCCGAGGAAACGGCCCAGCTGGCCCCGATTGGCCACGCGCTGGCAAAAGATCCCGGAAACGCAGCCGAAGTCGTCGCCCCGCTGGCCCACCTGGCCGAATCGGCATCCGGAGTGGACTATGTGACCATTGCCGATTTGAACGGCATCCGCGTGGCCCACCCCGATCCCGGGTCCATCGGCCAGCCGGTTTCCTCGGATCATGAATCCATCCGCAACGGCGAAACCTTCAGGGGCGTGGAGGAAGGCCCCCTCGGCGTCACCCTGCGGGTGAAGCAACCGGTCTTCGATGAGGGGAAGATCGTTGGCACCATCTCCGTGGGCATCCTGCAAAGCAAGGTGCGCGCCAGCCTGGTTGATATCGTCTGGGCGTTCGCACCGTGGATTATCCTGGCCGTGGCCATCGGCAGCCTCGCGGCCGCGCTGGTCGAACGGGCCATCCGCAGGATCTACCGGGTTGATCCTGACGAGGTGGATTCGCTGAAGCAGGCGCAGCAGGCGGTGCTCTACGGAGTCAGCGATGGCGTACTGGGCGTGGATGGCAATGGCCGGCTCACCTTGGTCAACGGAGAAGCGCGCCGGCTGCTGGATCTTCCCGAAGACACTGTGGGCCAGCAAGCCGAAGAGGTCCTGGACCAGAGCCTGGTGGACCTGCTGCGCAGCGACTCCCCCGAGGCCGAATCGGTGCAGAACGTGCTTTCCGGAGAGCGTGTGCTGATTGCCACCCGCCGCGAGGCGATGCTGGGACCCAAGCACTATGGACGCACCCTGACCTTGACCGACCATACCGAGCTGGAAGAGACCTTGCGCGAGTTGCGCGGCCAGAGGTCCTTGGCCGATACGCTGCGCGCCCAGGCCCACGAATTCACCAACCGCTTGCACCTGCTCTCGGGGCTGATGTCCATCGGCGAATACGAAGAAGCCAAGGAGCATATCCAGCGTTTCTCCGGCGCTCGCGGCGAGCATCCGGAAACGCACCTGGGCGACCCCACCCTGTCAGCGCTATTCGTTGCCAAGCAGGCCGTGGCCAGCGAAGCCGGGGTCCGGCTGGAACTGCACCCGTTCTCCGCAGTGGTGCCCGGAACCGTAATTGACGACGATGCCATCACCGTCGCCTCGAACCTGCTGGCCAACGCCATCGAGGCTGCCGGCGATGGCGGCGTGGTGTCATTGCACTTGAACGCCGGGCCCACCGGCATGCGCATCGCGGTCAGCGATTCCGGCCCGGGCATCAAGGAAGGCGACGCGGCCCGCCTGGTGCAGCTTGGCTACAGCAGCAAAACCGGGGCGCCGGGAGCAGTCCACGGACGGGGCATCGGCTTGGCCCTGGTTGACCGCATCCGGACCCGGCGCGGTGGCGTGCTGAAGTTCGGGTCCAGTGATCTGGGCGGAGCCGAGGTCATCGTCGCCTGGCCTCCGTCGAAGCGACCTATGGTTAAGCAGAGCATTCCCGTTCCCGCGCAAGGAGATTACTTCAATGATTAAGACACTCGTGGTCGATGACGACTTCGCAGTGGCCGGGCTGCATCGCCGCTACCTGCAGGGCATGGAGCATTTTGAAGTGGTCGGCGTGCTGGAGCGCGGTTCCGGCGTGGTTCCCTTTGTGCAATCCGGGCAGGTGGATCTGGTCTTGCTCGATGTGCACCTGCCGGATCTGACCGGGCTGGAAGTCTTGGCCCAGCTGCGCGCAGCTGGGTCCGACGCGCATGTCATCATGATTACCGCCAACAATGAACGCGATGCGGTGCGCCAAGCAGTGGGCCACGGCGTCGAGGATTACCTGGTCAAGCCCTTCACCGTGGACGAGTTCAAGCAGCGTCTGGCGCTCTATGCCCAGCGCGTTTCGGAGCAGCCCGGAGCGGTGGCGCAGCCAGAGGAGCAGATCGACGAGCTGGGCCAGGCCGAGATCGACCAGCTGCTCCAGGCCGCCAGTGGACGAGGGGATGCCAGGATCCCCGAAGTCCTCGAACTGGCACCCGGGGCCGTCACCGGCGCCCAGACCGAACGATTGCCCAAGGGCTTCACCGCGCCCACCATGGCACTGGTCGGAGAAGCCTTGCGCAGCGCACCGGGCCATCCGGATGGCACCCTGTCTTCCTTGGAGGTTGCCGAAATTTGCGGGATCTCCCGGGTCAGCGCCCGGCGTTACCTGGACTTCCTGGTCACGGCGGGCAAGGCCCAGCTGCGTCCGCGCTACGGTTCGGCAGGCCGTCCCGAGCACCGGTATTCGTGGGTCAGCTGAATTTCCTGCACTCCACTGGCTTTTAATGCACATTAGTGTATACACTAATTTCGGATCCACGTTTTCCCACGTCTTCATTTCCGAAAGGTCATCCCATGACAACCCATGCTCAGGAAACCGCTGCCAACGTCGCAGACGTCATCGTGGTCGGCGGCGGCAACGCTGCCTTCACCGCAGCGCACGCGGCAGTGACCCGCGGCCGCAAGGTACTGCTCCTGGAGAAGGCACCCCGTGACCAGTTCGGTGGCAACAGCTACTACACCGCAGGTGCAACCCGCATCGCGCACAACGGCCTGGAAGACCTGCAGGACCTGGTCGAATTCGATGAGCGCCACCCGCTCTCCGAAGTTCCGCCCTACTCCGAGGCCGACTACGCCGGCGACATCGCCAAGGTGACCGAGGGCCGCAACGACAAGGAAATGACCGAGGTCCTGGTCAAGGAAGCAGCTCCCGGCCTGCGCTGGCTCAAATCCCTGGGCCTGAAGTACCGCCTGATGTACGAACGCCAGACCTACAAGACCCCCGAGGGCGGCTACCTGTTCTGGGGCGGCCTGCACGTGGGCAACGTCGACGGCGGCGAAGGCCTGATGAAGGACCACCTGGAAGTAGCCCAGAAGCTGGGCACCGAAGTCCGTTTCGAGCAGGACGTCTACGGCCTGATCGTGGAAGAGGGCAAGGTGGTGGGCGTCAAGGTCCGCGCCAACGGCGAAGAGCAGGAACTGCGCGCCGAGTCGGTCATCCTCGGCGCTGGCGGCTTCGAATCCAGCCCGCAATGGCGTCAGGAGCACCTGGGCGAAGGCTGGCAGAACGCCAAGGTCCGCGGCACCCCATTCAACAATGGCGAGATGCTGGCCGCCGGCCTGGAAATCGGCGCCGCCAAGGGCGGGGACTGGAGCACCTGCCACTCGGTCCAATGGGACGCGCTGACCCCGAAGAACGAATCCAACCGCGAGCTGACCAACCGCCTGACCCGCCAGTCCTACCCGTTGGGGATCATCGTGAACAACCGCGGCGAGCGCTTCCTGGATGAAGGCGCGGACTTCCGCAACCTGACCTACGCCAAGTACGGCAAGGTGATCCTGCAGCAGCCGGACTCCATCGCCTACCAGGTCTTCGACGCTTCGCTGCGTCCGATGCTGCGCGCCGAAGAGTACGAGATGCCGGAGATCTCCGAGGTCATCGCCGACACCGTTGAGGAATTGGCGCAGAAGATCGGCGTGGATCCAGCGGCGCTATCCAAGACCGTCTCGGAATTCAATGCTTCCATCGACACCTCCATCGCCTACGACCCGAACGTGCTCGATGGACGCGCCGCGAAGGTAACTCCGCCTAAGAGCAACTGGGCCAACCCGCTTGAGACCGGCCCGTTCTACGCCTACCCGGTCACCTGCGGCATCACCTTCACCTTCGGTGGCCTGAAGGGCAACACCGACGGCCAGGTGCTGGACGAGAACGGCGAGATCATCCAAGGCCTGTACGTCTGCGGCGAAATGCTCGGCGGCCTGTTCTCGGCCAACTACCCGGGCGGTTCCGGCCTGGCTGCCGGTGTGGTCTTCGGCCGGCGTGCCGGTAACCTTGCCTAAGTACTAAATCCCATTGTTCCGCCAGTACGCCTGTACTGGCGGAACAATGGTTTTACCCGCCATCCAGCCTTAGACGAGAATGGGGATCATGGCCAAGCTCGATTCGGATTCAATCCATGCCCAGCTCAAGGACGACTTGCTGCAAGGCGCATTCCAGCCCGGGGATGCCCTGCGCGAGGTCGCCCTGGCAGAACGCTTTGGAGTTTCCCGCACCCCGGTGCGCGAAGCCCTGACCCGCCTGCTTCATGAAGGGTTGCTGGAACGCCGCGCCCGCGGTCTTTTCGTCAAGGAAATCGACCCCGAGCAGATCATGCAGGTCTACGACCTGCGCATCCTGCTCGAGGGCCAGGCCGCCCAGGAAGCCGCCTCGGTGCGCACCGAAGTGGACCTCATGCGTCTGCAGGCCCTGGTTGACCGGGACCGCGCACTGTCCGAACCAGATGACGCCACCCGCTTGGCCACCAACATCGAGTTCCACCGCGCGCTCTGGCGCGCCGCGCACAACCCGGTGCTGGAGGATCTGCTGGAGCGCCTGGCCACCCACCAGATCCATGCCCCTACATCCACGCTCTCGGTTGGCTCGCGGTGGACCGAAGCGCTGGAGGAGCACCAGCGCATCGTGGAGAACATCCGCGAGCGCGACAGCGCCAAGGCCAGCGGACTCATCCAGGCGCACATGGCCACCGCCAAGGCGGTGCGCTTGAAGATGTTCGCCAGCCTGATGCATTAGCGTCGGGCCCACGGCAGCCGGGCCGTCACGGGTTAGGCCAATGCATCGCTGGTCTGTAGACTGGAAGCATGGCTCTGGTTGTCTCAACGCATGCGCAGCGGCTTCTCGCTGCCGTTTTCCCCAAGGGAAAACTGCTGACCAAGCTAGCCAGCGGCACCAATGGGTGGTTGAGTTCCTGGGGAACCAACGCCCACGGCGAGATCGCCGGCTGCCCGCCACCGCGCCATTAGTTGCGCGGTCCCGATTCCTGGTTTTTCTCCTGTGGATTCCGCGCGCCCTCGTGCCCTTTTCCCGGATCCCAGAAAGACCCGTTACTTTGCCATACCCCTCAACTGGCGTATCCCGCCAAGCACCCCACGCCCTGTGGCGTGGAATCCGCCAAACCCTCAAGCAGGACTCGATGGGCGGGCTGCTGCTGCTCTGCGCCACCCTCGCCGCCTTGGTCCTGGCCAATTCCCCTGCAGCCCCATGGTACGAGGGGTTGCGCGACTTCCGTTTCGGCCCCGAGTCCCTGCACTTGAATCTCTCGGTCGGAGCCTGGGCCGCTGACGGCCTGCTCGCCATCTTCTTCTTCGTTGTCGGCTTGGAACTCAAGGAAGAATTCGTTGTCGGCAAATTGCGCAATCCGCGCACGGCGATCGTTCCGGTGGCCGCAGCCGTAGGCGGCGTCGCGCTGCCGGCACTGTTCTACGTCCTTGTCATCTCCGCATCGGGAAGCTCCGCCATCAACGGCTGGGCAATCCCCGCAGCCACTGATATCGCCTTCGCGATCGCCGTGATCGCAGTGGTGGGCAAGTTCCTGCCCCCTGCCCTGCGCACCTTCCTGCTCACGCTGGCGGTGGTCGATGACCTGCTGGCCATTTCCATCATCGCCATTTTCTACACCGATGACCTGGCCTGGCTGCCGCTGCTCCTCGCGCTGCTGCCACTGGCGGCATTCGCGCTGGCAGTGCAGCGCGGGGTCCGCGCCTGGTGGGTCCTGATCCCGCTCGGCGCCACCGTCTGGGCATTGGTGCATGCCTCGGGAATCCACGCCACGGTGGCCGGCGTGCTGCTGGGCTTCATGGTTCCGGTGATTGCCACCCAGCGGGCGCATGTGCGCACCGGGAGCACCGAGCAGGGCGAAGTGATCCACGAAGGCCTGGCCGCCCACTTCGCGGACCGGTGGTCCATTCCCTCATCCATCATCGCCATTCCGGTGTTCGCCTTCTTCGCTGCCGGTGTTCCGGTCGGCGGCCTGTCCGGACTGGGCGAAGCGCTGGCCAGCCCGGTGGCACTGGGCATCATTGCCGGCCTGGTGCTGGGCAAGTCGATGGGCATCACCGCCGCCACCTTCCTGGTCACCAGGCTTCCGGGAATCAAGCTGGATGGCAGCATCAAATGGCCTGATGTGCTGGGGCTGTCCTTCGTGGCAGGCATCGGCTTCACCGTCTCCCTGCTGGTCGGCGAGCTGGCCTTCGGCCAGGGCGGCGAGGAAGCGCAGTACGTGAAGGTCGGGGTGCTGTGCGGTTCGCTGCTGGCCGCGGTCATCGGCGCGGCGCTGCTCGGGTCGCGAAATCGCGCGTACCGCGCGGCGGCCAAGACTGCTGCATAGCTAGCCCTGCTGCATCCTTCCTGCGGATGGATGCAGCAGGGCTGTTCGCCCGAATCAGGAACGCGCGGTGATCGAATCGATGGCTTCGCGGGCATCTTCGGCCAGCTGCTGCGGCATCGGTGCGCTCTTGGCCGAGTCGGACGCTGTCTTCTGCCCCTGGTCGCTGACGACGTACTGGCCGAAGGTCTTGGCCAGTTCCACGGTCTGCGGATCCTCGTAGCCGCTGCAGAACAGCAGGTAGGAGACCAGCACCATCGGGTACGCGCCGGCGGCGGTGGTCTTGCGGTCCAGCTCCAGGGCGATATCGTGCTCACCGCGACCGTGGACCCGTTCCGATTCGGCCACTGCCTTGGCCGCTGATTCCCCGCTGACTGCCACGAATTCCTCGCCGACCTTCAGCTTCACCTTGCCCAGCGACTTATCCACCAGGGAGTCATCGGCATAGGTAACCGCGCCCACGGCGCGGGTCACGGTGGTCACCACACCGGCATTGCCCTGGGCCTTCTCCAAGCCGGTGGCGTCCGGCCAGCCGCCATCCGGCTCGTGCGGCCAGGCTTCGGGAGCTACCGCATGCAGGTACTCGGTGAAGTTCTCGGTCGTGCCAGAATCGTCGGCGCGCGCCACCCCGGTGATCGGCAGGTCGGGCAGCTGCACCTGCGGGTTCAGCTGGGCGATGGCCGGGTCCTGCCAGGAGCGGATCTCACCGGAGAAGATCCTGGCGATCGTTGGGGCATCCATGTTCAATTCCTTGATGCCCGGCAGGTTGAAGGCGATGCTGATCGGGGAAATATACGCCGGGATATTGATCGCGCCCTGCGGGCCGCAGGTCTCGATGGAGCGCTGGACTTCCTCTTCCTTCAGGTAAGCGTCGGATCCGGCGAATTCGGTGCCGCCTGCCAGGAGCCCGGCGCGTCCGGCGCCGGAGCCCACCGAGGCGTACTGCACCTGGACCTGGGGGTGCATGGTGGAGAATTCGGTGGTCCAGGCATTCATGGCGGAATTCTGCGCGGTGGATCCGCCGCCGGTCAGCGTGCCTTGGAGGCTAGAGCTATTCGATTCAGCGGCCTTGCGCTGCTCTTCTCCCAGCGGGTAGTCCGACCCGCAGCCCGAAAGCAGCAGGACCAGGCCCATGCTGGCAATCGCGGTGAAAGCGGCGGTTCGAGGCAGAGGTGGCCGGGCAGGTCCGGTGGTTCGCAAAACTTCTCCTGGGGTCCAAGGTGAACGGCGGGTGTACTTGAAATTCCAGTGAATCATCATCCCTGCACTTTCCGAAATCATTCCTTGGTTACAGCCGATGAATACTCGGCGGGCGCCGTGGGCGTCGAATTGCTTTTCCAGACACCTAGTCCCCTCCGGTGCCAGTCCTCGAGTCAATGGCAGCGAGGTCCTGCGTAGCGGACCCGGTGAGCCCAGGGCACACGACGATGGCGTCATGGGTTGCGCCCGGCTGGAATTGGTCGGCTCCACCGGAAGAACGCTTCGCCTGCCATAACGACTCCATCATCGCTTTCTCCTCTTGCTCAGTTTGCTGCCGCACCCTGATTCCACGGTATGCACAAGCGCCGAGGTTCGGTACGGCCACGAAAAATTAGGCGAATTCACCCAGCTTGGCCAGCAGCCGCGGCCCGCCACGGCCGCCTTGCCGATTCCGCAGGCTGATTTGCGCTGCCGAGAAAACTTAAGTGATAATGATTCTCATTATGACTCTTGAAGAGCCCGGGCTCGCCCGCCAGCCCCGCGCCCCACTGCCGCCCAGCCCGGCCTTGTGCCTGCGTAACGCGCGCCTGGGACTGCCCGGCGCCGCCAGCCCGCTGCTCGACGTCGAGGAGTTCATGCTTCTTCCCGGCGAGCGCGTGGTCATCACCGGCCCGTCGGGTGCTGGCAAGTCGCTGCTGCTGTCGATGATCACCGGGAACTGGGCACCCGGACTGGAATTCACCGGAACCCGCACTCCCGGATCAACGCGCATCGGCTACATCCCGCAGCGCGGCCAGGACGCCCTGCATCCGCTGCTGCCGCTGGGACGGCAACTGCGCAAGGCCACCGGCGCCAGCGCGCAGCAAGTCCGCGGCATCCTGCAAGACGCCGGGCTGGGCGATCCGCAACTGCTCGCACGACGTCCCGCAGAACTCTCCGGAGGGCAAGCACAGCGCGCCGCCATAGCCCTGGCCGTGCTCAGCCAGGCCCCGGTGATCCTTGCCGATGAACCGACCAGCGCCCTGGACCACACCGCCCGGGACCTCATCCTGGAACTGCTGGGCACCCTGCTGGGCCAGCAACAGGCCCTGGTGCTGGTCACCCACGACGCGGCAGTTGCCCAGGCGCTGGCCACCCGGCACCTGGTCCTGGACTCCGGGAAGATCGCCAGCACCCGCGCGCCCCGGCTGGAACGGGTACCGGCTTGAGCATCCCCGCATTGGAAGTATCCGCGCTCAGCGCACTGCGCGGGCACGGCGCAGCCCGCCGACTGGTCCTGGAGCCCCTTGGCTTCACGCTGGCTCCGGGCGAATCGGTGGCCGTCACCGGGCCATCCGGCGCCGGCAAATCCACCCTGGCCGACATCGTGCTGGGCCTGGAACTGCCGGACTCCGGAGAAATCCGCGTGCTGGGCCAGCACTGGAGCGCACCGAAGCGCAGCCACGCGCCAGCACGCCGCCGGCTGGTCCAGGGCGTGCCCCAGGATCCTGCCGCCGCCTTCGTGCCGCGCTGGAGCATCCGCACCTCGCTGCAGCAGGCCATCCACCGGCTGGGTCCCCCAGCCGGCCCCGGAACGGGCATCGACCGGGCTGCCGAGCTGGCGCAATTCGACACGGCACTGCTGGATCGGCGCCCGCACCAGCTCTCCGGAGGACAGTTGCAGCGGGCCGCGCTGGCCCGCGCCGTGGCAGTGAACCCCTCGGTGCTGGTGGCGGACGAGCCGACCAGCGCCCTGGATCCGGACACCGCCCAGGCAGTCGCCGGCCAGCTGCTCTCCACCGCCGCCAACTCGGGCATTGCCTTGCTGCTGATCACCCATGACCCGCAGCTGGCCGCGCAATGCTCGCGCACCATCGCCATCCGCCCACCGTCCCGATAACCCGCCCACCAGCTGATCACCCATCACGGATCACCCATCCCCAAGGACCTCGCACCCATGAATCGACCCCGCCCCAAGACCCTGGCTTTGCTCACCATCCCGCTGGCCGGGGCACTTGCCCTCAGCGGCTGCTTCTCCGCGGCCGCCGAGCAGGCCGGAAGCACCGACCGCATCTCCGTAGCCCACATGCAGCCGCCCCGCTCCGGGCTCAGCCCGCTCAGCGACGACGCGTTCAAGCTCTCGCGCTGGTCCACCGCCGAAACCCTGGTCAATCTCGACGCGTCCGGGGACGCCCAGCCGGCATTGGCTACCAGCTGGGAACGCAGCGGCGAGCTTGCCTGGGACTTCGAGATCCGCGAAGGCGTCAGCTTCCACAACGGCCAGCCGCTGACCGCCCAAACGGTGGCGAACTCCTTGCAGCGGGCCATCGACTCGACCCCGGTGCCGCGCATCCTGAACGGAACCGCATTGAAGGTCGCGGTGCGCGGGGAGCACGGACTGCGGATCACCACCGCGGATCCCGACCCGCTGCTGCCCCAGCGGCTCTCCAGCCCGCAGCTGGCCATCTTCGCCGCCGAAGCCTACACCGCCAACGGGGTGGATCCGGCCGGCCACGGCACCGGCCCCTTCCAGATCGTGGACGTAGACGGGATTTCCGGGGCCACCCTGGACCGGTACGAGGGCTACTGGGGCGAAAAGGCCGCAGCCTCGGGCATCGACGTGAAGTTCGTGCCCGATGGCACCGCCCGCGCCGCCGCGCTGCGCACCTCGGAAGCAGATGTCATCGAGGCCATCCCCGCCGGGCAGGCCGCCACGGTGGACCAGGAGCTGCTCACCGAAGTACCGATGCCGCGCACCAACACGCTGTACCTGAACACCGAAAAGGGCCCGTTCGCCGACCCGGCGGTGCGCGCCGCGGCCCGCGAAGCCATCGACCGGGCGGCCATCGTGGAATCGGTGTACGAGAACCGCGCCGATATAGCCGAGGGCCTGCTCGGCCCGGCCCTGCCCTACGCCGCCGGGCTGCGCGATTCTGGAGAATACCGGCAGCTGCTGGCCCAGCGTGCCGAACCAGCCAAGGTCAAGGACGTGGAAATCACCCTGGGCACCTTCACCGACCGCGCCGAACTGCCAGAAGTCGCGGTGATCCTGGAGCAGCAGCTGGAAGCGGCCGGATTCATCGTGAAGCAGGATGTGCGCGAATACCAGTACATCGAGGCCGACGCACTGGACGGCGCTTTCGATGCCTTCATCCTCTCGCGCGCCACCGTGCTTGATTCCGGGGACCCGGTTGCGTACTTCGCCTCCGACTTCACCTGCGAAGGCGGCTTCGCCATCGCCCAGCTCTGCGACAAGGACGTGGACCAGGCCATCGCCCGGGCCTCGGAAACCGAAGCCGGGGAACAGCGCCAGCAGCAGATCATGCTGGCCGAAGCCCGGATCCTGGGCACCGACGCGGCCATCGCGCTGCTGCACGAACGCGTGATCCAGGGCGAGGGTCCCGCCGTGCGCGATGCCGCGCAGGATCCGCGCGAACGCGAGCTGATCACTGCGCAGACCCGACTGGACAGCGATCAGGAGCCGCAACGCTGATGAAGTGGTTCGCCCTGAAGGCGCGGCGCCTCTCCTGGCCGTCCTTCGCGTCCTGCCTGCTCAGCGCGCTGGCCCTGCTGCTGGTAGCCGGCGCGCTGCCCTGGCTTTCGCGCACGGACCCGGCCGCCGCGGTGCTGCGCGCACGCTATGCCGAACTGGAACCCACCGAGCAGGCGTTGGCCTCCGTGCGCGCGCAGCTGGGCCTGGACCAGGGCCCGCTGGCCACCAGCCTGCACTGGTGGTCCGGGGTGCTGCACGGGGATCTGGGCAGCTCCTGGGTCAGCGGGGCAGAAATCGCTCCCGGCGCCTGGCGGGCCCTGTCGGTCTCCGCCACGCTCACCGCCTTCGCCACCATCATCGCGCTCGCCGTGGCCTTCGCCCTGGTGCTGCCCGCCGCGCTGCGCGTGCTGCGCAACCGGCAGCATTCAGGATCCGGGCCGCTGGGCGTGGCACTGACCGCCTTGCCCGAATTCCTGCTGGCCAGCTTGCTGCTGGTACTGGTGGCGGTGCAGCTGCAATGGCTTCCGCCCTACGGGTGGACCGGGTTGGACACCGCGATCCTGCCCGCGCTGGCCCTGGGCATCCCGGCCGGCGGATTGCTGGGCCGGCTGCTGGCCGATGCCATCGCCTCGGTGGCCGCCGAACGCTGGGCCGGGATCTGGCACCTGGCCGGGGCTCCGGCCCCTGCCATCCTCTCCGGGGTGCTGCGCCGGGCCGCCGCGGCGGTCATCGACCAGCTCGGCTTGGTGTTCATCGGCTTGCTCGGCGGCGCCGTGGCCGTAGAGCAGGTCTTCGCGGTGCCCGGACTTGGCCGCTATCTGCTCGGGGCGGCCAATGCGCAGGATATTCCCGCCCTGCAGGCCGGGCTGCTGCTGATGGCGGGATCGGCGCTGCTGATCGGAATGCTCACCGCAGCGGCCCGGCGCGCGCTGCGCGGCGGCACCCTGCCCGCAGGATCGCTGCCAGCCCCGCCCGAGGCGCGCGGCAACGGCAGGATCCAGCGCTGGACGGCGGCGATCACCTGCACCGCACTGCTGGCCATTCTGGCTTTCGGCCTGCCGCGCGACCCCTACACCCTCGCCTTCCAAAGGCTGCAAGCCCCGGGGGCCGGTTTGCCATTCGGCGCCGATTCCAGCGGACGGGATCTGCTGGCCCGCGTGGCCCACGGAACCTTGGGCACGGTAGGCCCGGCGCTGGGAATCGTGGCCTGCGCAATCCTGATCGGCCTGCTGCTAGCGGCAGCAGGCGAGATCTCGCGCGGGCCGGCGGTAATCGCCAACGCGACTCCGCCGATTCTGGCCGGGGTGGTCATCGCGGCCCTGCTGGGCCCCTCGGTCGGCGGTGCGGCGCTGGCCGTGCTCTGGGTAAGCTGGCCTCCGCTGGCCACGCATGCTGCCTCGCTGCTCGACGAAGCCCGGGCCATGCCGCATATCCGCTGGCTTCCGCTCTCCGGGGTGCCGCGCGGCCGGATCTGGGTCCAGCATCTGCTGCCCGCGGTGCTTCCGGCCTTGCTGAGGCACGGGATGCTGCGGCTGCCCGGGGTGGCACTGGCTTTGGCTGCCCTCGGATTCCTCGGGCTCGGGGCGCAGCCGCCCACCCCGGAGTGGGGCCTGCTGCTGGCCGAAGGCATCGGCTATGTCGAGCGGGCTCCGTGGACTGCCATCGCCCCGGCTACCGCACTGGTGCTCACTTCCGTGTGCGCGGTGGCGCTCGCCGGAATGCCGGCCCCGCAGCGTGCCGGTACCCGAGGCACGGCAGCCCAGCAGGATCCGGCGGCCAGGAACACACCGGTCCCTGTGAGCTGATACGCGGTCCTATCCCGGGCCTGGAGGGAAAAATGGAGCCAAGGGGCAGCGCGACTTATGCCGCGTTGCCCCTTGGCTCCATCGAGTTTCCGTGGCGATCGCCCCTTGCCCAAGCTGGCTTACTGGGCGGCCACTTCGCTGTTGCCGTGCAGTGTTCCCGTGGCCAATCCCAGGCTCACCGGCTGCGGCGAGGTGCAGCAGCTGGCAGCTTCGGCGGGCTCGGTTCCGCAGGCGGTGTCGCTGGCCGCGGGGGCATCGCAGGAACCGCCCAGATCCGTGGAGCAGACCCCGGTTTCCGGCAGATCCAGTTCAACCCGGCCCGCCCCGTCGGCATCGCCGGACAAGCCAGCGGCAATGGAGCGCACCTGCTCGTAGCCGGTAGCCATCAGGAACGTCGGAGCCCGTCCATAGCTCTTCATTCCAACGATGTAGAAGTTCTTTTCCGGGTGCGCCAACTGCTTTTCGCCATGTGCACTGACCGTTCCGCAGCTGTGGAATTCCGGGTCGATCAATGGCCCGAGCTGGCGCGGGGCTTCAACGCATTCATCCAGGTCCAGGCGCAGTTCGGAGAGCATCTGCAGATCCGGGCGGAAACCGGTGGCCGCGATGATGCGGTCGACGCCCAGCTCCCGTCCGTCAGCCAACGATACGGACAGCCGCTCCCCCGCGCTCATCGAAGCGACGGAGACATTTTCCAGCAGTTCCACGTTGCCGTTCTCCACCAGCCGGCGCAGCGACGTGCCCAGCTGGCCCCGGGCTGGAAGCTGGTCAGCAGCTCCGCCACCGTAGAGCCGGATCGGGTTGGCCGCCCCGCGCAGGCCCCAGAGGATCCGGGTGTCCGGGAACTTCTTCTGCAACCGGCCCAGGGCAATGACGGTATTCGCCGCCGAATGCCCGGCGCCAAGCACCAGCAATTTCTTGCCCGCGAGCTCCTGCTCATCGGCGCCCAGCGGATCAGGCAGCCCGCAGATGAGGAAGCCGCGCTCGCGCGCCTGCGCTTCGCCGATGGCCTGGATTCCGGCCCGGCCTACCGGGCTTGGCTGGTTCCAGGTGCCACTGGCATCAACCACGGCACGGCCGAGAAGATCCACCGGGCCGCCAGGAGTTTCGGTGCGCACCAGGAACGGGGCTTCATCGCGGTGCGCGGTGCGTGCCTTGTCGGCACCGCGGCCGTCGGCCAGCACGCGGCTGATTTTCGCCACGCGGTGGCCGTAGCGGATGCGCGGTGACAGTTGGGGGTGGGCGGCCAGCGGTTGGAGATATTCGCTGACCAACTCCGCGCCGGTGGGAAGCTTGGTGATCCGCGGTGCTTCCCAGCCTCCGGCGTATCCCTCGCTGGGGGTTTCCAGCAGCCGGCGGGAGGCCGCATCGATATTGAAGCGCCATGGGGAGAAGAGCTTGATGTGGGACCACTGGGCTATTGCGGCGCCTGCGCTGTCCCCAGCTTCCAGGACAAGCACTTCCTGCCCTCGTTCGCGCAGGTGGGCGGCGGTGGCAAGGCCGATGGGGCCGGCGCCGATGACGATGACTGGAAGGTTCTCCTGCATGGGTTTCTCCTTGGCTGCTGGAATTCTGGAGACGGTCTGCGCCTAGCTGGCTGGCAGCAGGTCGGCGATGAGGTTCTCAATCCGGGCACGGATTTCATCACGGATTGGCCGCACACCGTCAATGCCCTGCCCTGCGGGGTCTTCCAGCTTCCAATCTTCATAGCGCTTGCCCGGGAAGAATGGGCAGGCATCTCCGCAGCCCATGGTGATCACCACATCGGAGTCCTTCACGGCTTGGGTGGTCAGCACCTTGGGGATTTCCAAGGACATGTCGATGCCGACTTCTTTCATGGCTTCCACGGCGGCCGGGTTGACCGAGTCGGCTGGGGCGGAACCGGCCGAGCGGACCTCGATGCGCCCTCCGGAGAGGTGGGAGAGGAAGGCCGCGGCCATCTGGGAACGCCCTGCGTTGTGCACGCAGACAAAGAGAACCGAAGGCTTTTCGGCAGCAGTCATGGGTGTTGTCCTTAGGAAGAAGTAGTGGAAGTGCTTACAGCTGGGAAGAATTTCCGGGACCACAGGGCCACGTAGACCAAGGCAACCAGGATCGGCACCTCGATCAGCGGACCGACCACGCCGGCCAGGGCCTGGCCGCTGGTGGCACCGAAGGTGGCGATGGCTACCGCGATGGCCAGCTCGAAGTTGTTGCCGGCGGCAGTGAACGCCAAGGTGGTGGTGCGCGGGTAGCCCAGCTTCAGCCAGTGGCCGATGAGCATTCCGGCGCCGAAGACCACCACGAAGTAGATCAGCAGCGGAATCGCCATGCGCAGCACATCCAGGGGCTTGGAGATGATGTTATCGCCCTGCAATGCGAAGAGCAGCACGATGGTGAACAGCAGCCCGTACAGTGCCCACGGCCCGATTTTCGGCAGGAATTTTCTCTCGTACCAGTCGCGGCCCTTGGCCTTTTCGCCCAGGGTGCGGGTCAGGTAGCCGGCCACCAGCGGAATGCCCAGGAAGACCAGGACCGAGGCGGTGATGGCGGCAATGGAGAACTCGGCGCTGGTGGTTTCCAGCCCCAGCCACGATGGCAGCAGCTGCAGGTAGAACCAGCCCAGGGCACCGAAGGCGATGACCTGGAAGACCGAGTTGATGGCCACCAGCACCGCGGCCGCTTCCCGGTCCCCGCAGGCCAGATCATTCCAGATGAACACCATGGCGATGCAGCGGGCCAGGCCCACAATGATCAGGCCGGTGCGGTATTCGGGCAGGTCTGCCAGGAATACCCAGGCCAGGACGAACATGAACGCCGGGGCCAAGACCCAATTGATCGCCAGCGAGGTGATCATCAGCTTCTTGTCGGCCAGCACGCGGCCGGTTTCGTTGTAGCGGACCTTGGCCAGCACCGGATACATCATGACCAGCAGGCCGATGGCGATGGGTACCGAGACCCCGGCCACGGTGAAGCGGTCCAGCAGCTCGCCCAGCTGAGGGAAGATGCGGCCCAGACCCAAGCCGACGCCCATGGCCAGCAGGATCCACAGGGCCAGGTAGCGGTCCAGGAAGGAAAGTTTTGCCGCCACGGGGGCAGTGTCTAGCGCAGGCGCGGGTGCCACTGATTCATCACTCCAAGAATAGGCATCGACGATTGTCGATGTTTTGAGTATGATGAAACATATCGACGTTTGTCAATCTCTGGCGCCAGCCAAGAAAAGAGCCAAGGTCCGTGAGCACAGCCACCGTGAATCCTGCCGGAGGAACTTCCCCAGCACCGGCAGCCGACGCCTGCTGCACGCCATCCCAAGGCGAGGCAATCCTCAATGCTGGGCAGGCCGAAGCGTTGGCGCTGCGCTTCAAGGCCCTGGGCGATCCCAACCGCCTGCGCATCCTATCCATCGTCTCCGGCAGCGAATCGGCCGAGACGTGCGTCTGCGACCTGCCCGAACCATTGGGCCTCAAGCAGCCGACGGTATCGCACCACCTGAAAATCCTGGTGGAGGCCGGAATCCTGCACCGCGAAAAGCGCGGGGTGTGGGCGTACTACTCCGTCGTCCCTGGCGCTTTGGAATCCCTAGGCGCCAGCTTGACGGCCAAGCCCTAGACAGGCTTGCCGCAACTGCATTCCAGGCGGCTGGGATCGCGCCACCCGGGATCCACCAACTAGCCGCATTCCCGCGTCCGCGCAGGCAGCTCGGCGAACGGCATCAAACGCTGCAGGTCCCGGATGCGCAAGAGCCCGCTGCGGACCAGATGCGCAATAGCCCATTTCAGGATCCAGTGCCCTACTTCGGGCGCTCGAACTTCATGAGCTTGTGCGTGCCATCGCAAAAAGGCTTGATGGCAGAGCCCCCGCAGCGGCATAGCGCGACGGGCCCTTTCCGGGCCTCGATGGATTGCCCCTCGGCATCCACGATTTCAAAATCTCCCCTGAGCAGCAAGGGGCCCTGCGGGCAAACGGTAATCATGGCGGCTTCCGAAGCGCTGCGCCCCTCGCTCATACCACTGCCCCCGCTCCGGCATGCAGTGCTGATCTGCCAGCTTCCCACGCGTCCAGGTACTTTGCGCCGGCCAACGCGTCAACAGCTGCCGCGGCTTGGGCTCCGAAGAGTATGTCGGGCACCAGATCCGGTTCGTCTTCAGCCAGTCCGCCCGCCAGGTCGCGGCCGGCGATTTGCTCATGGACCGCATCAGCTTCCACATGCTCATCGAAGTAATCGGTCACCGGGGATTCATATCCCAGGCGCCGGAACCCGCGGGCATAAGCCGCCTGGGGTATTGAGGAAGTCATCTCGTACAGTGCCAGGTGGCCAGTGATGGCTCCCCGCAGGCGCCGGTGCATGCCGAAGAGCGAAATCATGTTCACTGCCGCCAGCGTCACCGCCGGAATGCGGTCCACGTACGCGCCGAAATCATCACGCAACCCCAGGCCCTTCATGGTCTGTCTGAACAGCTCGCTATGCATTCGCGGCAGCTGCCCATTTCCGTATTCATCAGCCTGGATCTCCACCATGGCGGCTTTTGCCCGGCCCTCGAGTTTCGGAATCGCCCAAGTATGCGGATCAGCTTCCTTGAGCTGGTAAATCGACTTCAGTATCAGGAATTCGCGTGCTTGGCCGGCAGTGGCCTTGCGCTGGATGAATTTCGAGACCGACGGTCCAGCATCATCAGCTGCGAGCTCGAACAGGGCTTGGGCCACCTTCGCGGAGCTGGGTTCCACGCTTGGAATCGGGCCTGCCGCCTCGCGCAGCGCTTGCTCGAAACCCTCCTCGATCCGGGCCCGAAGCGAAATGAGCCCGGGGTCCCATTCCCAGCGGTCATCGACTTCTTCGAATCCCCGATAGTGCAGTTCGTAGAGCACGAAAAGGCTCAGCTGCAGGTCCCCGTCATCCAGCACATCCGAAGCCGCAGCCAACCGATCTCTTGCGACCGTTGCCAGATAGGCCGCGTATTCCTCCGAGGGGTTGCACAGCAACGCATTGTTCAGCGCTTGGGACAGGTCTCCGCGGGGTACGGGCAGATGCATGATGCTCCTTCGTTCACGCTGATCGCACGGTCAGCAATAGTGGCAGTAGGATGATCGTGCCAGCATCCCCGGGATATAACCACCATTGGGAGGAAAAGCCAAGGTAGCCCCTGATCGTGCTCCCCAGCTATGTTCTCGACAGCACCTTATCCCTGAGGAACATAGGGCTGTCGGCCGGCCAATCTCGACATGATGTCTTGTCCCAGCTTTTCCATAGCCAGTGGGAGCTGCGACCGGGATTGGGTTGGGATCATGATGGCAACCGATTAGAGGCAGAACTTACCGGAGTCGTCAGGGAGCACCTGTCGCCGCCCACTCTTATTGGCACATTCAATCTGGCAAGTAAGCAGGTCATGCCGTGTAAAACTGCCGACAATACTGGCGCCCAGAAGTTGCTCGCACCTCTGACAACAAACCCGGTCCAGAATCTTTTGCTCCATATCCACACCCAACTGCTAGGTGTCGACTCGTTCATTTCCCCAAGATGAAAAACAGGTTCCCTAGGGCTGTCGCGTTGCCACTTTAGTATCGAGTAGGCCCGTCTGCTACTCCAGCAAGGGACCAATTACTTGGCATCAATCACTCGCTCGCACTTTCTAATAACGAACTTTCAGGGCCGCACTGGTCGTCAGGTCCGTGCTCGCTAATCAAGGAGAGTCATGCCCCTAAGCCACTAATATCACAGCTTTGAAGCAGTGGGCCCGGGCACTTCAGAGGCACTGGAAGTTTCACAGAGTTACTACAGTTGCTCCATGGGCCCTACTGCGATCGATTATTCGGGCTCCAGCGCTGGGCGCTTGGCAGGCGCTGTATAACGAGAAGCTGCTCCCTCAATACCCTGCTAGGCTCAAGATGCTGCCGACGTTGCGCCGCGTGTACGGAAGAAACATCCGAATTTATCTTCATCGATGGGAATATCTCATGGGCAACAGCCCTGAAGCAGCACTAGGTATCGCACTACTGACATCACTGGTCCGCCAAGACCGAGAAGCCTTCCTGATCATCGCCTCCGAGCTGGAAGGAGGCAACACGCAAGCCGTGGCGATCCTTGCACGGCTAGGTGAAGCAATGGTCGCGATGATCGCTGAGCTGCTGCAGATCGGCAACGAGGAAGCGCTCACACGCATCGCAGCGTCACTGGCTCTCAAAGCTGGATAGAACTCAAAGAAATATGTGAAAGAGCAGAATCTGACAGCGGAAGAACAGCGAGAGCGGCCGTGAACCTGAGTAGAATGGGGGTAATAGGCTCGGTCGGGTAATTTATTGTTCACGACGCAGCGAGCTCTTTCAATCAAGGATTATATTTGCCTCGCAGTTCTCTGCTGGACGTTCCAGCACCCACCGTTAAACCCGGTGATCCTCAAAGTTTCTTCCACGTCAAGAAGTTGGTCACCGAAGCTGGACTGGTCGGCCGCCGCCGCGGGCACTATCTCGGGTTGGGCATCGTGCTGACGGTGCTGCTAGCCGGCACCGTTACCGGTTTCATCCT